>DATDGL010000083.1:0-18093 GCA_036522115.1 Candidatus Angelobacter sp. | reverse complement strand
GGACGGGCACTTCACTTCCAGTTGCTTCCCACCTCGCTTTGCAGCGACGCAGTTACTTTCAGTTACAGGCCGGAGAGCGTATACCTGAAGAGGACTTTCACCTCTCTGACCATGTGCGCTTTCAGGCGCACGAGACGGTGCTGAGCACCGTCTATACGATTTGAATCTGTTTCGTCTTGGTGATTTTCGACCCTTGTAATTTGGTAATTTGAAAATCAAAACCAAAATCTGGACACGAAAACCCCGCCAAGCTGCTGGTTTGTTTAGCAATCTTCAATGAGCCCAATCCGAATATTAAAATTTCATTAAAATTCTTAGCATTATCACGCAGGAAATCAGGAAAACTGGGGACAGCCTCAAAATCCTCCGTTTATTACGGCTGGGTAAAATCTCGACACTCACGTTATATAGCCTTTGCCAGCGTGCGATAATTTCCGGCACCTTGCTTCAGGAGAATGTAGACAGATGAAGAGGATTCGCGGAGTTTTCCGAGTTCTGGTTTTACTGTGTTTGCTGGCGCCATGTCTGGCCGCGGACAAGAAGCCCAAACTGGTACTGGCTGTGGTGGTCGACCAGTTCCGCTATGACTACACCCTCCGTTTCCGCGCTGACTATCATGCCGGCCTGGCGCGCTTGCTGGAACACGGAGCCGTGTTCGCGGACGCTCACTACATTCATCTGCCTACGGTCACCGCCGTGGGCCATTCAACCTTCATGAGCGGGGCCACGCCTTCCGTGAGTGGAATCGTCGGCAACGAGTGGTTCGACCGCAGCACCAACCACACTGTCACCAGCGTTTCTGATGAAACAACTCTCCTTCTGGGCGGCGTTCCCAAGACCAAGGGATCTTCGCCCAATCGTCTGCTGGTAAGCACGGTGAGCGACGAACTCAAGATGGCGGGCAGAAGCCGCAAGGTGATTGGCATTTCCATCAAAGACCGCGGCTCCATCTTGCCTTCCGGACACATGGCAGACGCGGCTTACTGGTTTGACAACGATTCCAACCATTTCGTCAGCAGCAGTTATTACATGAAAGAACTGCCGGGGTGGGTGAATCAGGTCAATCAGGATGGACCGATCCGGAAATACCTGGGCGTGGCGTGGTCAGCGATCGACGCCAAAGCGGGGGACAAACCATTCTGTTCCATGGCGGCAGGAGGTGAGATTCGTTTCTGCGGCTCGATTGAGGCCACGCCTTTCGGCAACGAACTTCTGGAAGATTTTGCCGAGAAGGCAATCGAACATGAGGGCCTGGGGACGCATGACGGAACGGACGTCCTGGCGCTGAGTCTTTCCTCCAATGACTACGTAGGCCATGCTGTAGGACCGGACGCGCCTGAAGTCCGTGACATTTCCATTCGCACAGATATTCTCCTGGGCAAACTGCTCGACTTTATTGACGCCAAAATCGGAGCGGGGAATACGTTGGTGGTGTTCACGGCAGACCACGGCGTGGCTCCGGTGCCGGAGGTGAATCAAGCGCGCAAAATGCCGGGAGGACGGCTGGATTCAGCTGCCATCGCGCAAGCGCTGGGCAACGCGCTTTCAGCCCGGTTCGGCCAGGGCGATTGGTTCGTCGCGGAAAGTTACGGCTACTTCTTTCTGAACTACGAAACAGTGAAGAAGAACAATGCCGATGCTGCTGAGGTGCGGCAGGTGGCGGCCGACGTGGCGCGCACCATTCCACATATTGCCCGCGTCTACACCAGCGATGCATTGCTGCACGGCGAGGGCGCTGCTTCCGGAGACTTTGTCGGGCGGGCAGCCCAGCTCGGCTTCTATGAACCACGGTCAGGCGATCTCATGGTGATACCGGAGCCGTATTACATGTTCGCCGCGCAGGGGACTACGCACGCTGCTCCGTTCAGTTATGACAGCCACGTGCCGCTCATCTTCTACGGTCCGGGAATCCACAGCGGTGTTTATTACCAGCCGGTGACCGTGAACGATGTTGCTCCCACGCTGGCAGCGATTCTCGAAGTGGAGACGCCCAGTGGATCTGTGGGGAGGATTCTTTCTATGATTTTCCAGTAGTAAAGGCCGTGTAAATAAATAAAGGTATCAACATTGCTAAGGAGACAAAGGGGATTTCAGCGTTATGCTTCTGGATAGTTGAACACGCTGGCCCAGTTGAGAATCAAGCTTCGCACCGTCTGGCCCTTGCTGGACGAACGTGCGCGTCGCCTTGTGGCCGCTAGTGAAGCCCAGTCACTCGGCTATGGCGGCATAAGTCTGGTGTGCCGGGCGTGTGGGTTGTCGCGCAAGGCCATCCGCAAGGGAATCCGCGAAATTGAAGAAGGAACGACCTGGCAAGGTCGTATTCGGCGTCCAGGTGCAGGCCGCAAGCCGCTTACGGTCTGCGACCCGCAATTGGCAGCTAAATTGGAGACCATGATCGAGGAGACCACACGGGGTGATCCCGAATCGCCGCTGCGGTGGACGTGTAAAAGTACGCGTAGGCTGGCTGCGGCTCTGACCCAAGGCAAGCATCCTGTCAGCCACACCAAAGTGGCGCACATCCTGCACGATCTGAACTACAGCTTGCAGAGTAACCGTAAAACCGAGGAGGGTGGGGATCATCCCGATCGCGATGCCCAGTTCCGGCACATCAACAGCGCCGTGAAGCGCTATTTGGCGGGCGGCTGTCCGGTCATCTCGGTCGATACCAAAAAGAAAGAACTGATCGGCAATTAGGGGTTGTAACAAAATAAATATTACATTCTAGACACTTTTCTTCAAATAGAAGTGGCGGATATTTGAAAGTATGGCAATCTGTCATTCATGCGAGACTATTCCCGTATGGGTGCGGATTCCAGGATAGGCGAAGCCGACCGGCGCTGGTTGAAGGTGCTGGGCACGCTAAACGAATTCCAAGCACGACTGTTTGCGGCCGAGCGGGCCTTGCAATTGGGAAGGGGTGGGATCAGCAAGGTAGCGCAGTTGACGGGGATGTCGCGACCTACGATCTACCGTGGCCTGCAGGAGTTGCGGGGGAAGCCCTTGGGGCAGCTATCGTCTGGGGGCCGGATTCGCCGGGAGGGAGGGGGACGGAAACGGGCCGAAGTGGTCGATCCCAAGATCCAGCAGTTATTGCGCAAGATTGTAGAAGAAACCACAGCCGGAGACCCCATGAGTTGGTTGAAATGGACCAGTAAATCGACTCGCCTCATGGCCGAGGAGTTAAGCCGACAAGGACACCCGGTGAGTGCCATGACGGTAAGCCGGTATTTGCGGCAGATGGGGTACTCGCTGCAAGGCAATGTCAAGAGTGTGGAAGGCCCGCAGCATGGGGATCGGGATGCACAGTTTCGGTATATCAATCGGCAGGTCAACTCCTTTGGGCGGAGCGGCGATCCGGTGCTCTCTGTAGACACCAAGAAGAAAGAGTTGGTGGGAGCGTTTGGCAATTCTGGACGACGGTGGCGGCCCAAGGGAGAAGCTGACCCAGTGCTGGTCCATGATTTTCCACAGTTAGGCAAAGGCAAAGCGATCCCGTATGGCACCTATGACGTAGCGGAAGACCGGGCTCTGGTCAATGTCGGCATTACCCATGACACAGCGGAATTCGCCGTGGCCAGCATCCGCCGCTGGTGGCAGATGTTGGGAAGAAAAACTTATCCGAAGGCTGCCCGCCTGCTGATTTGTGCGGATGCGGGTGGCAGCAACGGCAACCGTTCGCGCTCCTGGAAACTGCATCTCCAACAACTGGCCAATACCATCGGAGCGCCCATCACCGTATGTCACTATCCTCCCGGGACCAGCAAATGGAACAAGATCGAGCACCGGCTGTTTTCTTTCATCAGCATGAACTGGCGAGGCCGGCCTTTGGTAAGCTACGAAGCTGTGGTGAACTTAATCGGAAACACTCGCACCCGGAGCGGCCTACAAGTGAAAGCGCTCCTCGACACTGGCACTTACGAAATCGGGCAAAAGGTCTCAACCCAACAAATGCAACAACTGAACTTAGGAGGGCATTCTTTTCATCCCGACTGGAACTACACACTATCACCACAGAAGAATGTGGTCTAACAACCCGGGAGATTTGTAATATTTATTTTGTTATAAACCCTTACCACAACGCTGGCCAGCAATGGCGACCGAGCAAGCAGCCCCGCCCAGTGCTGGGGCATGATTTTCCCAGCCCCAGCGTGCCTCGGGCCTATCTTTATGGCATTTACGATATTGGGCACAACGCCGGGTTTGTGAACATCGGGATCGATCATGATACTGGTGCTTTTGCCGTGGCTTCGATCCGGGGTTGGTGGCGACACGAAGGAAGACGTCTTTATCCCAAGGCCACCAAGCTCCTGATTACGGCCGATGGTGGGGGAAGTAATGGCTGGCGCTTGCGCTTGTGGAAAGTAGAATTGCAGAAGTTTGCCGATGAATCGGGTTTGACCTTGGCGGTGTGTCATTTCCCTCCCGGTACCAGCAAATGGAATAAAATCGAGCACCGTCTGTTTTCCTTTATTTCATCGAACTGGCGAGGTGAGCCCCTGCGGGACTACGAAACGATTGTGCATCTGATTGCCAAAACCACGACGGCAAAAGGCCTGACCGTAACCTGTCGGCTGGATCGTCGCAAATATCCTACGGGTCGCAAGGTGACCCCAGAGGAAATGAAGCAGGTCAATCTTTATCCGGATCAATTTCACGGCGAATGGAACTATGTCATCAAACCTCGCCGCATGCATTGAGAAAGGTAGCATGGTACCTTTATTTATTTACGCTGCCTTTAGTAGTCACCGCGGATTTAGGTCAAAACGAAGAAACGCAGGAAGCGGCAGATGAGATCAATCTATGCTGTCGAGATTCTCAGAGTCCCGTCCGAAATCATCCTCACGGTAAATGCCGTACGTGGCCGTACGGCCTGGAGCGAGAGCAGAACGTTGGATGATCATTTCTGCCGCGTCGACAATCCGGGCGATTTCATGGAAATATTTTGCGGCCCGCTGCTCACTCAGCCGCTGCTTGGCCTGGCCGGAGGTAAACCAGGTGGGATTTCTGCCGGGCTCGTGCGGCACAGACATGGTTGCGACTTTCAGCAGATAGGCGGCAATCAGGATTTCACGGCTGCGATTGTCGTGTCCCAGCGCGCGCTTTAGGTCCGTGTAATGGCCCAGGCAACTCTCCTCGATGGTCCCAATTGCCCCGGCTTCTTCCAGCGCCTCCTGCTCCGCAGCTTCGCAGAGTGACATTTCCGGCGCAATCCTTCCTTTGGGGAAGGTCCACTTTCCTGCACTGGTGTTGACCAGAAGAAATTCGACTGAGAAACCGGTCTGGCGATAACAAAGGGCCGCAACCTGCATGGTCGTCGGGCGAGTGAATTGCTGCACGCCAGTGGTTCTGGTAAGCCGTTTAAGACGAACTTTCATGCGCAGACCCTTGCAAGCAAAGCAGAAACAGATGCACCACTTCCGCTGCATTCACAATATCCCGCGTTTTCCACCGGATTTCAACAGGGAGGATAACTATTTCATCAACTCTTCACGGATTGTTAACCAGAAAACAACAAAAAGCGACCAGCCTGCCGGTAACCCGGCAGGCTGGTCGCTCGTCATGAGATCCGAAAGGCGTTCGCTTACGTCTGTTGTGCTCTAGCGCTTCGTTTGTCTTTTCCCGCCCCTCGTTCCCTTCTCCCCCTGTTTATCTTTTAATAGTGTCGGTCCGTCGTACGCCCCTGAACTGCTTGTTTACCGGCTGGCCAAAACCACTTCCCCCCACGCGGCTTTCAACCGGGAACTACGACGGGGCCTTAATTCGCCGCTTATTATTATGGAGTCTGGCAAAAATGTCCAGAAAAAAATTAGAGATTTTTAATGCATTTACCCCCTTCGTAACCAATAGGAAAGGCACTTTGGTCAAAAGACGTCCAGCGAGGTGGCTGCGCTGGGAGCGCAGTTCATAAAGGCCGCTGATTGCTGCCCTGTATTTTGGTCGTCGAAGGCCTGAATGGCTGGGGTGACCCGAGCCATGAAGATGCTTTAATCTTCTCCTTTATTCGTCAGAGTCAGTTTTCACGCTGATTTCGCTTCCGATGACGTCATCGTATTCAGGTTTGTGCATGCCCATCAGGTATTTATCAAACCATCCCACGATGTGCTGCAAGCGCTCAATCCGGTGCCAAGGCTGACCGGAGCGGGAAAGCTCATGTGATTCTCCGGGAAATCTGACCATGACTGTAGGACGCTTGAGGAACTTGAGCGCCCGGAACATCTCTTCGCCGCCTGTCTCCGGCGGAGTGCGATAATCGGCTTCGCCCAGCACCAGCATCAATGGAGTCTTCACGTTCTGAATGTAAGTAATGGGTGACCGAGCCACATAATCCTGAGGATCCTGGAAGGGCGGCGCCTTGAACCAGGATGGGTGAAACAAAGTAAAGTCCGCGCTGTACCACCACGCGGCCCAACTGGCGATGTCGCGCTGGGCCACTGCTGCGGCAAAGCGGTCCGTATGGCCGATAACCCAGTCTGTCAGCACGCCTCCGCCACTGCCTCCGGTGACACCCAGTTTTTTGGGATCAATGTATCCCCGCTTAATCACTTCATCCACACCCAGCATCAGATCGCGGAAGTCGTCGCCGGGATAGTGGTATTGAATGATGTTGCTGAACTCCTGCCCGTAGGAGGTGCTGCCGCGCGGATTCGGATACAGCACCACATATCCCTTGGCGGCCATCCATTGAAATTCGTGGTCGAAGACGTAGCCGTAGGCGGCGTGAGGGCCTCCGTGAATATCCAGGATGAGCGGATATTTTTTCCCGGGGTCAAAATCGGGTGGCTTCTGGACCCACGTTTGAATTCGCTTTCCGTCAAAGCTCGAGTACCAGATTTCTTCGGGTGGCGTGAGGTTGAGCTGGGAGAACAGCTTGTCATTAATGCGCGTGATTTGCGCGGGTTGTGAACCCGAGCGGCCGGGATCCAGGAAAAACAGGTCACCGATATTCACGGGAGTGGAAATCAACAACACAAATTTGGAGCCATCGCTGGTGGCGCGATATCTCTCCACCGCCTGATTGCCGTGAGTAATTTCTGTGACATTGCCGGAGCTGATCTCCACCCGCACCAGGTTGGCTTTGCCTTCTCGGGCGGAGAGGGCAAACAAGCTGTCGCCATTGGCCGACCAGATCACCTGCTCTGATCCTCCGGCACGCGGAGTGCCCTGATCTCCTCCTACTCCGCTGCACATATCGAAATCGTATTTGGCGGTGAGGTTGCGCGGCCTGGCGCCCGAAGAAAGATCGACCACCCACAGATCCGGCTCGGTAAAGGATTGCACGGGCTCATTGACGGAGGCACAGAACGCCATGCGCTTTCCATCGGGACTCAGCGAGAGGGCCCTGGCTCCCATGTTTATGGTTAAGAGTTTGGTGGACTCACCGCCTGTGGAAGGAACGGAATAGATGTCAGTCTGCGGCAGTTCGTAATAGGGCTCCAGCACACGTTCGGTTTCGAAGTAAATCTCACTGCCATCCTTGGACCAGATTGGATTGTTCTCCTGAAATCGCCCACTGGTAAGCTGTTTGGGTTGGACCGTCTGTTCCGAGTTCTGGGGAGCGGCAACCACCCACAGGTGCTGTGGATGTCTGGTATCGGCGTAGCCTCCGCCGTTGGTGCGGTAGACGGCGCGTGTAATGACGCGAACATCGCTCTCGTGCTCCGACTCTGCGCCCGTTGCGGACGCCCGGGACGCCTCTCTGTTCTCCGGAGTCGAATCCTTCTTTTCCTCTTTTTCAGCGGTCTTCTCCCCAGGCCTGGATCTTTCCCGGTGCTGTTTGGCCAGATCGTCAAGCGAAGTCGTGCTCACAAAGGCGATCATCTTGCTGTCCGGCGACCACACAGCCGTGCCGGCTCCGCGAGGCAGATCCGTCACCTTCCAGGACTCGCCGCCGCTCACGGGCAGCATGTAAATCTGCGGCCCTGAAGGCCTGGCTCCGCCGCCACCGGCGCCCGGTGCGCCGGCCGGTGGTTCCGGCGTGCGCAGAAAGGCCAGCCATTTGCCATCGGGAGACCAGCGCGGAGAGGAGTCGTGGTTGCCGCTGGTCATGCGCTGCGGTGGCGCATCTCCGTTGATTGAGACGCTCCACAAGGTTGTGTCGTATCCATCCTTTTTTTCGTTGACTGTGACCTTCACAAAGGCGACACGCGAGCCATCGGGAGAGATCTGCGGGTCACCGATCCAGTTGAACTGGAACAGGTCCTTTTCTGTGATGGAGCGTTTCTGCGCGAAGGCCAGGAGCGCGGCTCCAAGGCAAAAGACTACAGCAAATAAACGGAGGGCACGGTGCATGGACATCTCCCTTCAGAGGAAACGGACTTTTATAACATAAAGCCCTCAGCACTCAGCATTTAGCATTC
Source organism: Candidatus Angelobacter sp. (assembly GCA_036522115.1). Classification (GTDB taxonomy): domain Bacteria; phylum Acidobacteriota; class Terriglobia; order Terriglobales; family Acidobacteriaceae; genus Angelobacter. The sequence goes on along the minus strand of DATDGL010000083.1, from coordinate 9,736 downwards.
AGCCAATGGAACATTTGCAGGCGCCTTTGGATTCTGGCAGAGTTTGGCTTTGGACTACTGGCCTTTGGCCCTTGGCTCATCTCAACCGGGGCATGAACCCATCTCTGGAAGACGCACAGTTGTCGAGAAATGTAGGGACCTCTTCCCCACTTCGGGGGTCGAGTTTGGCCCAAAAAACCGAGTGCTCCCGCTTTGCGGGGTTGAGGTAAATTCACAAAACAAAGATCAAATACCACCCTGATTCTCAAAGCATCTACCACGTTTTCAATTTGGATTCCCAAACTGGGTCGGTTACTTCCGTAATCTTTCCTTCGCACTAAGGGTCTAGTACCCTACATTCAATAGTACATGGACGCTCAGGGTAGTCAGGAGAGCAGATGACAGAAGTAGCAATCAAGCAAGCGAACGACGCCTTTGGCAAACAAGTCTCAGCCCAGGTGGCAAGAATTACAGGGGAACTCAGCAGGTTGGAACAACTGTTGAGCGCCGGAATGGTTGACCGGCGGGTGGTTGCCGAGTTTCGGGACGCCGTGGAGAAGGTCAGCAAGACCAGTTGGCTGGTTCAATGCTGGATGGATGGTGACTTGCGTGACCTCGGATCTTCAGTCATTGCGGAACGCATTCACACGGCGTCCCAACTGGCAAATCAACTGGCCTCCGATTTGCAGAGCAGCACAGAAAAATTCTCCGGCCTGTCAGGGTTGAAAAACTCCATTCACAAGCTGGAGCACGTGCTCACAGAGGAAGCAGTCGTCACCAAGTAGTTCAGGATTGCGAAAATTTGAAAACCGGTAGCCTGGGTTTTTCTACTTGATGTGAGTGTATTCGCGGCCAAATCTTACTTTTGGTGGTCCTTTGTACCCTTTATGGCTTCTCCCGGCAGGTCTGGCGGCGTGTAATACACCTTGCTTCCGCCGCTCTTTTCCACCTCATCTTTAAAGGTAGTTCCGTAGTCGCGTTTGGCGTCGCCCAGGGCGTAGGCCTGACGCTTGTAATTCCAGCTCTTGGGGTTCAGGCGCTGCGCTTCCTTAAAATGGGGGATGGCTTCTGCTGACCGACCGGCCTTGTAGAGTTGCTCACCCAGACCGAACTCGGCCGCCGCCAGGGCTATATTGGGATCCTGCGAGCTTAGCTTCTGCTTGAGCTGGTCTTCGCTCATCGCGTACTGGCTCTTTTCTCCCTTGTCCACCCAATCTTTGAGGGCGTTCAGATAGGGAGCAGAGTCCATTCCGGTAAATACCTTGAACCGGTCATCCACGAATGCGACTTCGTTGGGACGAACAATCTTTCCCTGTTCGTTGATCCAGACGCCGGTGGGGACGTTGACCATATTGTAGAGTTTGGAAACCAGATGCTTCTCATCAATCAACGCAGTCAATGTAGGTTTGGCGGCAGTGATCCACGGACCGGCATCCTTGATGCCGCCGGTATCCTGGGCCACGGAGATGATCTCGAAGTTCTTGTCCTTCAACTGCTGGTACAGTGCTTGCCAGCCTGGCAAGTCAAAGCGGCACCCTCACCACGAGGCCCAAGTCACCAGAAAGACCTTCTTGCCACGAAAATCGGAGAGCGAATGCATTTTGCCGTCCATGTCCGGCAATGTAAAATTCGGCGCTTCCAGCGCCGTGAGCGTCTGTCGCTGGTCGGAGCGTAGTCCGAAGTACCAGGTAGCGAGCCCTTCGTCATGAGCGACCGGCTGATGCACCAGTTGGGCAAAGGCCAGCAGGTTGAACCAGTTTTTACCGGAGGATTCCCGCAAAAACTCCTGCTTTCTCGCTTTCGGGATAGGGAAACACAGTTCCTCCCGGCAGACACCCTGCGGCTTCACCTCAAAATGTGTGGAGCGCGTGAGATCACCGGTTGAAATCCAAAGCTGGTTAGGCTGCTGGTCGGCGGGATTGATCTCCGTAGCAATATCGTCATAGACGATGGTTGCTCGAACTTCCTTCGCCTGTGCCAGACCCGCTGTCATCAATAAAATTCCCAGAAAACCGGCAAAAAATCTTGATCGCATGTTTCACTTCCAGACTGCCCGAAGAATTATACAAGTTTCGCGAAATTGCTGGTAACCCACTAGAGCGTGTGTCAAAAAATGGTTCAACGTTCGAAGCGCCAGAATGTCAAAATCCGGGGCCTAAAGGCAATACTGTTCACTTAACCAGGGCGCGAAAAAAAGTTCGTCATCCCGAGAGTTTACCCACGCGTTAGCGGGGGTAAATCGGAGGGACCTTGCGTTCAGCCGTTAACTCAAGGTTCCGAAATCTCATAACTGAACGGTATTGGGCCTAAAGGCCAAAATTTATGTGGCCGCGATTTTCGCGGGTTCTAAAGAGTCCACTCCCACCGCGGTTTGGCCCAAGTCTTATTTTTTCCTGCATCAAGAGCGGGGCCGTATTCATCTACAATTAAGAGAGCAATGTCGATACCTTTGTTTCGTTCGCTTATGATACTTACGCTGGCAGTGAGCTTGTTGGGCTGCACTGCCAAAGCAGCGCCCAGGGGCCCGGTTCCTCCCGCCAATGTTGACGTTCCGCTCGCCAAGAGCAGCGGCCAACAGACTGCCGTGTTTGCCGGAGGGTGCTTCTGGGGTACACAGGCAGTCTTCGAGCGGGTCAAGGGCGTTACTGCTACCACGGTGGGTTACTCCGGCGGCTCGGCAGCAACTGCCACCTACGATCAGGTGACAACCGAGACCACGGGACACGCAGAGTCCATCGAAGTTGTGTACGATCCCTCGCGGATCACATACGGACAACTCCTTCGCATCTTCTTTTCCGTGGCCCATGATCCAACCACGCGCAATCGCCAGGGCCCTGATGTTGGACCTTCCTACCGTTCGGCAATTTTCTATGGAAACCCGGACCAGGAACGCATCGCCAACGCCTACGTGGCGCAGCTTGATGCGGCAAAGGTTTTCTCAGGACCAATCGTGACCCAGATTGTCCCGTTGAAAGCGTTCTATCGCGCCGAGGATTACCACCAGGACTATGCGCTCAAGAATCCGAACGATCCTTACATCCAGGTTTGCGATCGTCCTAAAATTGAGGCGCTCCGGCAGCAGTTCCCGGAGCTGTTTGTGGAGAAAAGCCACTAGCTTCCAGCCGCTCGCGATACCGGGAAACCTGGTAATTGCGGGAGCGAGGACAAATCGTGAAACATGCCCGGACAAGCCGGGCGTGCTCCAGGATGACGACTGCTGGTTCCGTCAGAAGGTAAACTTGGCCGCGAACTGCAATTGACGCGGGTTGAAGACCGTTCGGGGTGCGCCCACCTGGCCGCTGGGACCAGTGATGCCGTCGCCGAAGTGAGTTGGAATTGGCCCGACAAAATCCGGCGCTCCGTAGACGGAAAACACTTCATCCACGTTGGCGCGGTTAAACAAATTGAAGGCATCCATGGAGAGATGCAACTGTAGCCGCTCATTCATGTGAATAGCGCGAGAGAGACGCACGTCCACGGTCTGGAGGCTGTCACCACGATAGGAATTGCGCGGCGAATTGCCGACGCGATCGGTGACCGGATTGCCGTCGTTATTCGCGTCAAAGCCCACAAACAAAGTAAACGGCCGCGCTGATTGCAGCGTCACAATGCTGCTCAGCTCGAAGTTGCGCAGCAGCTTCCACTGTTGCGGCGCGTCAGCGGTAAAGTTGGCAACAAAGCGGTGCCGCGCGTCCTGGTTGGAATTGGCCCTTTCCAGGTCTCGCGCCGCGTTCGACTGCGGCGTGCTGACAAAGGTCACAAACGTTCCATCGTCAAGTGTGTGCGAGAAGGTGTAATTTGCGTTCAATGAAAAATATTTGCTGGCCTTCTCGATGACTTGCAGCGTCAACCCGTGGTAAACCGAGTTTCCAGTTGAATCAGTGAAATAAAAGATCCCGTTTGTCCCGGGAGAGCCACCCGGAGGCGCGGGAATATTGGGATCGTTGATGGCAAAGTTGTAGATGAGCTTGCCGGTTCCGGTTTCCGTGCCGATCGGCGGACCCACATTCAAATCTATAGGCCGTACCAGGTGATGTCCGGCGACGAACAGATATCCCAGGTCGATGGTGAGCCCCTTACCGAATTGACGGTCAATCTCCAGACTGGCCTGCTCGGAATAAGGCGGTACGAGATGACGGTCCACCATGGTCCCACCCTGCACGAACAGTGAGTTATTGGGGAACGAGCCGTTGTTGATCAGGTTCTCAAACGCCGAGGTCAGCAGAGGAGGCGGCACGGTTCCCGGAGGCAACGGCGCGCCTGGCGGAGGAGTGGGGCAGCCGGCAAGCACGCAAGGCGTGGGCAGGAACATACTGTTCAGGATCCATTGGCCGGTGGTCTGGTTGTTATTGGTAGGCAAGCCGGGAATGACTGGTGGCCGCTGCTGCGAGGGCACAAAGAAGAACGTGAGATTGTATTTATCGTTGAAGATCCCATAGCCGGCCCGGATCACGGTCTTGGAGTCCGGCGAATACGCCATCCCAACTCGCGGCTGGAATTCCTTGTGGTAGGGATTAATAAAGAAGCCCAGGCCGGTCTCAAAGTCGTAGCGCAGCCCATAGTTCACGGTGAGTTTGGGAGTCAGATGCCACTGGTCCTGGGCAAAGAAGCCGTAGTAGCTGTGGTTCAGGTTGAAAGAAAAATCACCGATCAACCCAGGCTGGAAGGCATTCTGCCAGGTCGTAGGCAGTGAAGGCGAGGCCGCGTTGGGATTGAATGGTCCCGGACCAATGGGCGCGCCCCAGAAGAAAGCAGCGATACATGGCGCTACCAGCCCGACCAGCGGCGGCGGACAAGGTGTGCTGCCCCATCCTGCTTTGCCAGAAGCCAGGAAGTCACCCACACTGGGGAAAATAATGCGTGCCGGAGTAAAGCCAGGATTGATCACAAAATTCTGGATATAGTTCGTATCAAATCCGAACTTCATGAAATGCTTGCCGTGAGACCAGGACAAGGTATCAGTGAATTGGGTCCGCTTCTCGTCGTAACGATCAAAGGCGCCGAAGTTGTGGCCGAACAGCAGGATGTTAGGAATGTCCAGATTCGGCTGTCCGGTCACACCAGGGAAACCGTAATTGCGCTGCGCCCATTGCAGCAGCATGTCATTGACCTGATTGGCATTCAGGGTCGAGGTCCAGGTGCCGACGATGGACTGGTCGCGCAAGATACCGTTGCGTCCGCTGCTCGGCGCGCCGATGCCGCCTCCGTCCAGCGTCTGTCCAACCAGCATATTGAGATCAGTTGCTTTCTGGATGGAATAACGGGCGGAGATCCGGTTCTTGTCATTGATTTGATGATCCAGTTTCACAAACCCATTGTCCACATCCGCTGTGGCCAGGACTCCAAGGCTCTCCGGGGCCAGGCCATAGCTGGCCTTGACCGCGTTGATGGCCGCCAGGTTCGCCACCAATAGACCGGGATACGTGGGCGATTGCCCGCGGCGCTGCCCTTCATAATTGAGAAAGAAGAATGTCTTGTCTTTTTGCAGTGGGCCGCCCAGGGTTGCGCCAAACTGGTTCTGGCGCAGCGTATCAAAGCCGGGCAGAGTAAGAATGGACTTGGCATCGACAGCATTGTTCTGAAGGTAGTCGTAGATGGAGCCGTGGAACTGATTGGTTCCAGACTTGGTGACGATGTTCACAATGCCGCCCAGCGCCCTTCCGTACTCGGCGCCAAAGCTGTTGTTCACCACGCGAAACTCGCTGACCGCCTCCTGCGAAGGCGTGGCCCGCTGCGAGCCGGTGGCGGTATTGATGTTGTCCGCGCCATCCACGGTCACGCTGTTGTTCAAGTCACGCTGGCCCCCAAAGGATATGCGGGTGACCGAGGGGTCAGTGAAGGTGGATTGCAGGCTGATGCGGCCGGTGGTAACGCCGGGGCTGAGCAGCGCGAAATCTGTAAACAAGCGCCCGCTGATAGGCAGGCTTTGGATCTGCTCGGTGGCAATCACCTGGCTCACTTCCGTCCGCGCGGGCTCAATCACGGGCGCCTCCGCCGTGACCGTGAGTTCCTCGCTGGCTTGAGCGACTTTCATCCCAATATCTATGGTGGCTTCCTGTCCCACGGTCAGGACAATTCCCGTCTGCTTGTACTTGCCGAAGCCGGAGGCTTCCGCAGTCAATTCATAGTTCCCGGGCGCCACGCTGGCCAGCATGTAATAGCCTGAGTTGTTGGAATGGGTCGTGTAGACACGGTTGGTATTGATATCGTGCAAGGTAATGTTGGCGTTCGGGATCAGGCTGCCGGTCTGGTCCCGCACCGTTCCGTTCAATTGCGCCTGGGCGATTGAAACCTGCGCCGGTGCGGACACGGAAGTGAATGAAGCCAGAATGACAGAAACAAACAAAGCGACGAGGCGAAAGCGCGCCATAAGTCCTCCATAGAGGGATGAGGAATTAACCAAACGAACGTCCGTTCGATTCGTACGGTCTTTAAAAAATGCCCTGACCGCAGCATTTTTCGTAAACACTATTCTGCACAGAGCAGATTCTATGTCAAGCTGTCTTTTAGTGTGAAAGATGTAAATTCTAAAGTTGCTTGCGAAATCATCGGGGGCGCGTGCGGTACTACTTCATCACCAAAGATGAGTGATCATGAAAATCGACGCGGACAGTGAGGGATTTACGGGCGTCGAAGGCGGCTTTGGAGACGGGAAAAGCAAAGATCAGCATACCCGCTTGGGATTTGCGGGCGGGAATCTTCATCTCGTCGCGCAAGGGAGCAATTCTTCCCTCAGCCAACGGCGGGGCTGCCTCCAGGTAATGGTCCAGATCAACTGCGGGAGCGGCGGTATCAGTGTATTTCTGGCCATCAGCGGTTTGCAGCTCAGAAGTGATTTCCTTAATCCACAGGTAGTCATCTTTCTTTGCATTGTTGATATTCAGGTGAATGGCCACCAGCACGTTGTCAGCATTCTCAACGGCCAGCACCTTGGTGATGTTTCCGTTGGAATAAGGTTTGGGCAAATTGCTGAAGACAACTACCGCAAGCACAACCGCTACCGCCGCCACGGCAATCAAGACAGGCACTACCGGAGGCAGGGTCCACTTGGCGCTGTCCATCTCCTCCGTCATCGGAATGTGGCCGGCATCCGATGCAGGCTTCGGGGAGGTTGGTTTTTTGGACGCGGGCGGGACCGGACTAGCGTTCTCAGGCATAGAGCTGCTCCTCAACATACTATTGTGAGATGCCGGATTGGGGAAAAACCACAGTCTGGAAGGTCCATTTGTTTCTCAATTCCCGCTGGGAACCGCCGGAACTGCGCGAATGAGCGTAGCCACAAGAGCCGGAACCGAACATCCAACCCAAATCGCCTTGAATTCATTTTCTGGTTTCCAGGCTACGCAGAAGAACCCGCAAGAAATCACAAATATGATGAGAAGACCGATATAAAGACTCCAATTGAGATGCGGTAATGCGTCTCCAGCAGCCGCTATCTTAAAAAAATGCAGAATTTCAGGAAGAATAGAGCCGAAAGCACCCCACAAAAAAGATTGCTGGCGTGTCATCGTCATTTTCTGAATGTGAAGAAGTCAATAAGATCCTTAACTTCCTTACTGCCAAAAACCCGCATCAATGCGAAGACCAGAAGTGTAACCGCAGGAAGTCCTAGGAAGAACCTGTGCGTCGAGACAGTCTTGAGCAGTGTGTCCCAAATCATTAAAGGGTTTTTTGTTCTAGTGTTCACGCCTAGTTCCTATAAAGATATTATAGCCGACGGCATTTCACCCGTCATTGGATTTCCACCAGCACAGGACGCCCTCGGCGCATGGCTTGGGCAAAGGTTGCGGGCGGCAGCGTATTCAGGATGTCATTCTTTGTCAGCCACGCCCGCCGGAGCTGGAGAATGCCAAAGCGAATTTTCTCCAGGTGCGCGGTGTGATGGGCGTCAGTATTGATCACGAACTTCACGCCTTTTGACTTGGCCAGGCGCAGGTGCTGGTCGCGCAGATCGAGCCGGTCAGGATAGGCATTGTGCTCCATGGCTACTCCGGCCTGCGCGGCGGCGGCAAAAACCTTCTCGCAATCAAAATTGAAGCCTTCACGGCGCAGCAGCAATCTTCCTGTCGGATGCCCGATCAAGGACACGTTGGGATTGCTGATGGCGCGGAGGAGGCGGTCAGTCATCTGTTGCGGCTCCTGCTGAAAATGGGAGTGAACGCTGGCAATCACCACATCCATCTGTTCCAGAACGGAGTCGGACAGGTCGAGGTCGCCTTCGGCCAGAATGTCCACCTCAATGCCGGCAAAGACCACAATGCCGGTTATCTCTTTGGCTGCCTGGCGGATTTTTCTTATGTGCTCTTCGGCGCGCTTATCGTCCAGGCCATTGGCAAAGGCCAGGTTCTTGGAGTGGTCCGTGATCGCCATGTATTTATATCCACGATCACGTGCCGCAATCGCCATCTCTTCAATGGAGCAGCGGCCATCCGTGGCCACGGTGTGCATGTGAACATCGCCCTGGAGATCAGCTTCCGTGACCAGTTGGGGCAGCTCATTCTTTTCTGCCGCTTCCAATTCACCCGAGTTTTCCCGCAGCTCCGGAGGAATAAAAGCCAAGCCGAGCTTCTTATAAATTTCCTCCTCGCTCTTCGCGGCCACGCTTTTATTGTCCTCCATGCGCACCAGGCCATACTCATTCAAGGTGTACCCCATGCGTAGCGCTCGCTGGCGCAAAGAGACGTTGTGGTTCTTGGAGCCGGTGAAATACTGAAGTGCCGCGCCAAACGATTCCGGCGGGAGTAGGCGCACATCCACCTGCATGCCGCTGCGCAGCTTGAAACTGACTTTGTTTTCGCCCTTGGCCAATACTTCAAGAATGCCGGGAAATTCCAGGATCGCATCCTGCACCTTGCGGCGCTGCGCATCATGGGCGCAGCACTTGCCCGTAATCAGCAGGTCCAGATCGCCAACCGTTTCTCTTCCTCGGCGCAGTGAGCCGGCAGGCGTGACCTTATCCACTCCCGGCAAGCCTTTCAGCAGGTCGATCATCTTTTTTGCAATGTCGTCCGCCACATCCAGATGAAAGCGGCCCGTGACTTGCCGGTAGCTTTCAATGGCTTTGAGGATCTTCTGTTCCGTCTTCTCGCTCAGCCGGGGCAGTTCACGTAATTTGCCTTCCTGCGCCAGTTTGGCCACTCCTTCCACATCACAAACCTGAAATGCATCCCAGATGAGCGCGATGGTTTTGGGTCCCAGTCCCTGAATCTTGAGCAGCTCCAGCATGGAAGGACGATATTTCTGCAGCAGCTCTTCATGAGCGGTCAGCTTGCCTCGGGTAAAGATTTCACGGATGTTCGCCGCCATGCTCTTGCCGATACCCGGGATCTCCAGCAGCAACTTTTCGTCCTGATAGATCTCAGACAGTTGTTTTTCCAGGCCTTCGATGGCTTCAGCCGCGCGGCGGTAGGAGCGGATGCGGAATGAGTCATCATTGCGCACCTCCATGAGGTCGGCTGTCTCGTAGAAAATGGTGGCGACGGCTTTATTGTCAGGGCTCACGGTGAGATTCTAGTTTAAATCCACGCAGAGCAGAGTTCACGCGTGTCCCGAAGATCGGCTGCGCTCCCAGCGCAGTGGCCTCGCAGATTGCGGTAGTGGGCTACTTTGGCTTTACGGTGACCATGCAGCTTCTCCTTGTCATTCTGAGAGGATGTGACTTTTTTAAAAAATCGCGAATTTTTGCCGTGCAAGTACTTTGTTTTCAGCATGGCTTTTTAGCGAAAACCCAAAAAGTCACAGCCTCTGAGCCGAAGCG
>DATDGL010000082.1:0-74821 GCA_036522115.1 Candidatus Angelobacter sp. | reverse complement strand
CTTTTGGCTCAAGGTCACCATCCTGTGAGGGTGACATTTTTTCGTTGCAGATAAGGGGTGACATTATTTTGGAGCATCTACACAGATTCCACCAAGCTTTCCTCTAGCTCCAAATTCAGGCAGAATAGGTGGTTATGGCTGACGATCTGCTTCGCTACCGCGACGAATTTCCTATCCTGCAACGCACTACCTACATGATCAGCAACTCGCTGGGGGCCATGCCCCGCGGTGTGTACGATTCCACGCGCGAGTTCTGCGACATCTGGGCCACACGTGGCGTGTGTGCCTGGGAAGAGAAATGGTGGGAGATGGCGCGAGAGGTGGGAGATGAAATTGGCGCAATCATGAACGCGCCTTCCGGCTCTGTGAGCCTGCAGCTCAACGTGACCGGTTGCCAGGCGGTGGTGGCCAGTTGCTTTGATTTCAGCGGGCCACGCAACAAGATCGTCTACAGCGACATGAACTTCCCCTCGATCATGTATTTCTGGGAGGCGCAGCAGTCGCGCGGCGCGCGCGTGCACATGGTGAGGACGGACGATGGCATTCACGTCCCTACGGAGCGCATGCTCGACGCCATTGATGAGCACACCTTGCTGGTGCCCATCTCGCATGTGGTTTTTCGCAGCGCCTATATCAAGGATGCCAAAGCCATCATTGAGAAGGCGCATCGCGTCGGCGCTTATGTGGTACTGGACTGCTTCCAGTCCCTGGGCACGGTTCCGGTAGACATCCAGGCCTTGAATGCGGATTTCGCTGTGGGCGGCGTGCTCAAATGGCTGTGCGGCGGCGCAGGCACTTCGTATCTTTACGTGCGTCCTGATCTGGGAAAGAAACTGGAGCCCAAACTGACCGGATGGTTTGCCCACGAGCATCCTTTTTCATTCGAGATCGGCGCCAACAAATACAGCGAGCCGCCGTTTCGTTTTATGCAGGGAACATCCAACGTGCCCGGGTTTTACACCGCGCTGCCCGGGCTCAAGATCATCCGCGAAGCTGGCGTAGACCGCATTCGGCAAAAATCCAAAAAGATGACGGCGCGGCTAGTGGAACTGGCCGACCAGCGCGGGTGGAAGGTGAATGCGCCGCGCGATCCCGAACGCCGGGGCGGCACCGTGGCCATTGATATGCCCAACTCCCAGGAAGTCTGCCAAGAATTGTTGAAGCGCGATGTGCTGGTGGACTTCCGGCCCAAAGCAGGTGTACGCTTCTCCCCGCATTTCTACAACACCATGGAAGAGATTGACCGCGCCATCCAGACCGTGGACGAAATTCTGGCCGGGATGGCTGTAGCCACAAAGTAAGGCCCCATCAAGCTTCAAAGGAGGACGATAACTCGCATGGCTTTTCCCACAGCAGTGAACAGCCAAATTACGGATGCCGTAACTCCCAGCCAACCCAAGAAGAAAGGGAAGGCTAAGAAAGCTAAAAAACCCAAGAAAACTACGAAGGCGAAGAAAGGGAAGAAAGGGAAAAAGAAGGCGAAATAGAAGGTCCGCTGAACCCCTGGTTTGCATCAACGGCAGGGGTATAAAAAGAGTTATTGACAGTTCGCCTTTTATTCGCTCAAATGAAAGGCGATGGCAATTACCAAGCGACAACGCGAAGTTTACGACTTTATCCATGACTTTGTGCAGCAGCATGGATACTCGCCTTCATTCGAAGAGATCGGCGCCGGGCTGGGCCTGAGTTCGCTGGCGACGGTGCACAAACACGTCTCCAATCTGGAACGTAAAGGCCTGCTCAAGCGCGACTACAACCGCAGCCGCTCAATTGATGTGCTGCCGGCGCGCGGATTGCTGCGCAGGCAACCCAAGCCAGCGCCGCCGGAGTTCGCTCTTCCGCTGCTGGGCCGCATTGCCGCCGGCCAGCCGATTGAGGCGGTGCAGCAGGGTGAGACCATCTCCCTGGGCGATATCACCCGCTCCAAGGATGTATTCGTGCTTCAGGTGAAAGGCCAGAGCATGAAGGACGAACACATCGTGGATGGCGATTACGTCCTGGTGGAGAAAGCCAACACCGCGCGCGATGGAGAAATCGTAGTGGCGCTGGTGGATGGCACCGACGCCACTTTGAAGCGTCTCTACCGGGAAGGCGTAAAAATTCGCCTTCAGCCCTCCAACAGCGAGATGGACCCCATCATCGTCGCCGCGAAATCCGTGCAGGTGCAGGGTAGAGTGATTGGGGTGCTGCGGAAGTACTGAACAATTGATGGCCCTACGATTTCATCACGGCCTTGTGGGGGGTGCAATCGCATGCCATCATTTCTATTCAGGAAAATTGTTGAGAAGGGATTGGGATGGGGGAGAAGTGTCCCGATTGTGGCGCGCCGGTTGGCGGACGTGAGGAGTGCCAAAAGCTGTTTGACGAGGTGCTGGCCCGGCATTTCAGTGATGCCTTGTATTTCAGCGTTCATCGCACGGCTGTGGACTGCTATTCGCTTCAACATCCGGAGCGGTACTGCGCGTCATTCAAATCGTTTGCCGCACATCTCACAGGGCTGTGTTGCGCGATGGAATTCAACAGAGAGCCGGACATGATGCGCGCGGTCCACACAGGGCTGGATGGATCCGACCGGAGAACGCGGCCATCTTTTGTGGAACCGCGCGGCGAGATCACTATCGAAGCTGTCCACGGCGCGAGTGAGCTGATCAGTCATCGAGAGGCGGTGCAGGCGTGGGCCAACTCCGTGTGGAAGGCATGGAGGCAGTACCACGATCTGGCCCGCACCCTGCTGGCTGAGATGGTGGAGTCAGCCAGGTCACGCAAAACACCCCGGTGAAGCTGGAATTTCTTGAACTCAAAACCTTCTTTCCAGCATGCCAAAGGAGCGCTTATTTAGCGTAGATTCTGTGCAGTTTTCCAGCCCAAAATCCAAACGCCTGGGAAGCTTTTTGCATGGAGTTGGCAACCATGGGGAGTGCATCTTCAGGGGAACGCCGATGTACGCATTCCGGGAGAAGGCCAAGACAAAAGCCCGGCATCGGCCCGGGCTTTGTTGCAGAAACGTATTCAGGCGGTCAGATGCTTGTTGAGGGCCTTTTCGATGACGTCGCGCTGCACATAGCCGACAATCTGCTCCTGCACCTTGCCGTTCTTGAAAATAAGGAGCGTGGGAATTCCGCGTACTCCGTAACGCTGGGGGGTGGCAGGATTGCTGTCCACATCCATTTTGCCGACTTTGACTTTGCCGTTGTAAGCTGCGGCCACTTCATCGACGATGGGCGCCAGCGCTTTGCAGGGACCGCACCAGGTAGCCCAGAAATCCACCATGACCGGCTGATCGCTTTTGAGAACAGCTTGATCAAAATTACCGTCTGTTACTTCAAGTAAGCCTGTTGCGCCTGCAGCCTGTGCTGATGGCGAATATTTTTCCTTCGCGTCGGTTGCCATGAAATTAGCCTTTCCCGTTATGTGAAATTGCCTGTTCCACGGAAAGCCTGCGTAACCGCAGACAGGTCACGAACTTATCATCCTAACAGAAGATTAGATGAGAGCAGGAGCAAGAAGATTCCAGAAGAAATCGGGCGTTGATCAACATCCTGGCCGGCCCAAATCCGGATTTTCACAGGCCCCAAAAGACCTTTCGGGTTACCTAAGTACTATGGACTAAAGGACAGTGGCCGAGTACACTTTAGGACGGTGGTAAGGCAGTTCTGGGGGAGGGCTGCCAAAAGCGTCCTGCAAGAAGTGATTCTTGCAGGACGTTTTTATTTGGGGAGAGAGACCTTATGGAGACCTTATACCCTGGCATGACCCACTGCCGCCGTCAGTGATATGCTCAAAGGTCAGGCATCTCGTCAGGATCTTGCAGGGCAGTCCTGTCTTCCGGAACCAAAGCACATGAGCAGCGCAGAGCTTCAAACCAGCGAACTTGAATCTATCGAACGGGAAAGAGTTTTCGACATCTTCCGCCGTTGGGGCTACCTGGAGGCCAGCATTAACCCGTTTGGCGATCCGGTTGGCCGCGGAGCTGCAGAGCTTAGAGTTAACGGACCCGTTGCAGAGGAGGCCCGAAGGCTCTATTGCGGCAGCATCGGCGCTGATTTCATGCACATTGCCGAGCCGGATCGGCGGGAGTGGATCCAGGAGCACATGGAAGCCCCACAACCGCTTTCAGTGGACCATCACTGGCTCACCGAGCGCCTGCTGGAGGCTGATGTTTTCGAGCAAATCCTCCAGACCCGCTATCTGGGTACCAAGCGCTATTCAGGCGAGGGCAACACCGCGCTCATTCCCTTGCTGGATGTGCTGCTGGAAACGGGCGCCGATCTCGGGGCCCATACCTGCGTAATGGCTATGAGCCATCGCGGCCGTCTGGCGGTGATGACACTCACGGTGGGAATTCCTCCGGAGAATATTCTTGCGGGCTTTGAGGACGTTGATCCGCGCAGCATCCTGGGTGGCGGTGACGTGAAGTATCACCAGGGAGCTACCGGTGAATATCACACGCGCAATGGAAAGACCTTGGGCATGCACCTGGTATCGAATCCCAGTCACCTGGAGGCGGTGGATCCGGTAGCGCTGGGCCGTTGCTGTGCCAAACAGACGCGTGCAGGCGAGACCGGAACCAGCGAGGTCCTGCCCATCATCATGCACGGGGATGCCGCCTTTGCCGGCCAGGGAATCTGGGCGGAGACGCTGAATTATTCCGGGCTGAAAGGTTTCAATGTGGGCGGTGGAGTCCACGTGATTGTGAACAATTTGATTGGCTTCACCACCAATCCCGGCGAGTTGCACACGGCGCGATTCGCTTCCGACCTGGCGAAGCGCCAATCAGTCCCCATTTTCCATGTGAACTCGGAAGATCCTGAAGCCGTTCTGCGCGTAGCCCGGATGGTGATTGAATATCGCTATCATTTTGGGAGCGACGTAGTGATCAATCTGGTGGGATACCGCCGCCATGGCCACAGTGAGGTGGATGACCCCACCATCACCCAACCGCTCTTGTATCGCAAGATCAATGCACATCCGCCCTTGTATCAGACGTACGCGCAGAAACATGACATTGATACACGCGCGATGGAAGCGGCATTTCGCCAGGAAGTGGACCCTGCGTTCAAAAAGGCAGCGGAGATGCAGAAGAAGCCGCCTTTGCGGCGCTTGCCTTTTTACTGGGACGGCTACGCAGGCGGCCGTTACCGGACGGATTATGAAGTGCCGACCGCAGTCGCGGAAGAAAAGCTGCGCCAGCTCACGGCGGGGCTTACCAGCTATCCCGATGATTTTGCGATTCATCCCAAAGTCAAAAAACTGCTGGAGCAGCGCCAGAAAATGGGAACCGGAAAGTTGCCTCTGGATTACGGCATGGCGGAAGCGCTGGCGTTCGGGTCGCTTCTGGTGGAGGGAATTCCAATCCGCCTGTCGGGTCAGGACAGCCGCCGCGGCACGTTCAATCATCGTCACTCGGTGCTGATTGATATCGAGAATGAACAGGAATATGTGCCGCTGTGTCATCTTTCTCCCAAGCAAGCATGGTTCCAAGCCTACAATTCCATCCTTTCAGAAGCAGCAGTACTGGGATTTGAATATGGTTTCAGCCGCGATTATCCGGATGCGCTGGTGCTTTGGGAGGCACAGTTCGGCGATTTTGCGAACGGCGCTCAGGTCATCATCGATCAATTCATTGTGGCGGGCGAGGACAAGTGGGGACTGCTTTCCGGGCTGGTGATGCTGTTGCCGCACGGGTATGAGGGCCAGGGGCCGGAGCATTCCAGCGGCCGCATTGAACGCTATCTCCAGCTAGCTGCGAAGGACAACATTCAGGTCTGCCAGCCATCCACCGCCGGCCAATATTTTCATCTGCTGCGCCGGCAGGCACTACGCCGCTGGCGCAAGCCGCTGATTGTTTTCACGCCGAAAGGGATGCTGCGGCATCCGGATGCAGGAAGTCCCTTGAGCTATTTGAGCACCGGCAGCTTCCAGACCGTGATCCAGGACCCGGAGATCAGCAACGGCGAGAGGATCATTTTCTGCACCGGTAAGATCGGCCATGAACTGAGGCGGGAGCGCAAACGGCGAGGCGGCAGTCGTACGGCGATCCTCTTTGTCGAGCAGCTCTTTCCGGTCCCTGAAGCGGAACTGGAAGCCGCTATTGCCCAGCACAGTCATGCGCGCGAGTTTCTCTGGGTGCAGGAAGAGCCGGCGAACCAGGGAGCGCTAAGTTTTTTGACGCCTAACATTGAGCGTCTGACACGTGGTAACACGCTGCGCTCGGTGAAGCGTTCGCCTTCCTCCAGTCCGGCCACCGGCTCGCACACCGCGCATGAGATGGAGCAGAAAACTTTACTCGAACTGGCGTTCGCGTCGTTTTAGCCATTCGCTGTCAGCAATTGGTTGCAGTTGGTAATTAGCAAAAGCAAGATCAACTGCAAAGGCAGAACAACAGAGAACGCAAACATCCCAGGGAGCGAACCAAGCAGTCTTAAATTAGAGAAAAGAAAGGTGAGTGAAATGGCTTACGAAGTCCCTCCTTTGCCCTACGCGTATAACGCGCTTGAACCTCATATTGACGACCAAACAATGCACCTGCATCATGACAAGCACCATGCTGCGTATGTCACCAACCTGAATGCAGCCGTGGAAAAACATCCTGAGTGGGGAACCAAGAGTGCCGAAGATCTGATCCGCAACCTGAGCGCGGTGCCGGAAGACATTCGCGGCGCAGTGCGCAACAACGGCGGCGGCCATGTGAACCACTCCATGTTCTGGCAAATCATGGGACCGAACAAGGGCGGAGCTCCCACTGGGGCCATAGCCGATGTCATTAAGAATTCCCTGGGCGGCTTCGACAAATTCAAGGAGTCTTTTGAAAAGGCAGGCCTGGGGCAGTTTGGCAGCGGCTGGGCGTGGCTGGTGCGCGCCAAGGGCGGAGAGTTCAAAGTGACTGCGACTCCCAACCAGGACAATCCCCTGAGCAACGGCGATTTCCCCATTCTGGGCAACGACGTGTGGGAACACGCTTATTACCTGAAGTACCAGAACCGCCGTGCTGATTACCTGAAAGCCTGGTGGAACGTTGTGAACTGGGATGAAGTCAATCAACGTCTCACTCAGGCCAAATAGCTTCTTTAAGAAATCTAATTTTTCACCATCAAAGCCGCTCGCCAGGGCGGTTTTATCTTTAGAAGATTTGCTGCTTCATTCCCTCCTCATTAAAGGCCGAACAACATTACAAAGAGTGAAATCTATCGGCGGTTACACATTGTTGTTACTAAAGGAACTGGATTCTTTTACCGACGCAAACTCATACTAGCAAAACATTAGAGTATTCCAAGGTTTATGCCCGGGGCTTTCGTGAACTATCGACGCTGACTTGACGCGGATTTTAAGCCAACGCTCCAGAGAATACTGAATAGTCAAGGAGAAGGTATGAAGGCAACATGTTTGCTGATGGTTAAAATTCTGTGCCTGTTCTTGCTGGCAAGCCTGGCTTACGGGCAGGGTGTGGGCACCTCGGGTGACCTCAAGGGAACAGTTGTTGACCCAACCGGCGCTGCCGTCGCAAATGCTTCGGTCGTCGCAGTCGAAACCGCCAAAGGAATCCAGCACAGCACTGCGACCGATGACACCGGTCACTATCGCTTCACCGGCTTGCCGCCCTCTGTTTACACCGTGACCGCAACCAACCAGGGTTTTGCGCCCGGGGTGCGGAATGATGTAACCGTGATCCTGGGTGAAACGGCGATCGTGGACTTTCAACTGCAACTCTCGACTGTTTCCCACGAGGTGGAAGTGCGGGCGGACCCGGACTCCTCGCCCATTGTGGATGTGGAGCGAACCTCGCAGGCGAGCACGTTAGATCAGCGATATATCAACAGCCTGCCAATCGACCGTCGCGACTACCTGACTTTCAGCGCGCTCACTCCGGGAGTCAGCGAATCTGTAACGATTGCCGATGACCGCGACCTGCGCGCCAAAGAGGTGCCGCAATCGGGACTTTCGTTCTACGGGAGCAACGGGCGAGGCAACGATGTCACGGTAGACGGCAGCAGCTTCAACGGCTATTCGCAATTTGTGATGACGAATGTGAGCCAGGACGCAGTACAGGAGTTTCAAATCAATCGCGCCAACTATTCAGCAGCTCTGGGAGGAGCGAATGCCGGCTCGGTCAACATCGTGACCAAGTCGGGCACCAACCAGGTCCGGGGATCGCTCTACAGTTTTTTCCGCAACGATGCCCTGGATGCGCGTGATCCTTTTGCTTTCAACCAGGCGCTGACTCCGAGCCAGCCATTTTCCCTCGATGCGTTGGGACAGCCGGTCAAGAACTCGCTGAGCCGCCAGCAATTTGGCGCTACCATCGGTTTGCCTTTGAAGAAAGACAAGACCTTTCTGTTTATGGCTTATGAAGGTCTTTTGCAGGACAAGCAGGCGGCGGTCCCTCTGCTGACCAACAGCAACATTTTTGCTCCCAACAGCGGCCAACAGAGCATTCTCAGCGGTCTTGTGTTCCTGGGAGGAACGCCTGTGCCCTGCCTGACAGGACAGCCAGCGCTGCCGGCGGCTACGTGCGCAGGGATACTGCAAAACGTCCTCACGATTAATCCCGCCGTCAACCCGTTGAATCAGTTTCTTGTCAACCAGTTTGAAACGAATGGCGGTCTCTTGCCCTTTCCCATTACTTCACATCAGGGATCGGTGCGGCTGGACCATCAGTTCAATGACAGGAACCAGGGCTCCCTGAGATACATTGCCGCGCACCTCCAGGAAAGCGATCCGAGCATCGAGTCTCTGTCCGGGTTCACCAATGATTTCTCTGAATTACAGTGGACCAGTTCACTCCAGGCGTCCTGGCTGCATACGTTCAATGCGAACATGGTGAACGAACTGCGATCACAGTGGAACATCAATCAATACAACCTTATGCCCAACACTCAGGGGCAGCCGAATCTCGCTTTTTCCGGCTTTGGCGATATAGGACAAAACCTGCTTCTTCCCAATATTTCCACGGAGAGGGACTACGAGTTTGCCGACAATCTGCTCTGGATGATGGGGCGCCACAGCCTGCAAATCGGCGCCGATGAAATCCTGCGCGGCAACCGGACGGCGAATTACGGTTTTATGGGTGGGGAATTCAGCTTTGGAGAATTGCCGGGCGGAATCCTGAGTCCTTGCCTTCAGGTTCCGGCAGCGTGCGGGCTGAGCGCATCGCCGGCGACAATCAATTCATTGCAGTCATTCAGCCTGGGACTGCCGCAGGCCTATATCCAGGGCTTTGGGAGCCCGACTGTAACTACCATGATGCCCTGGACCAGCGCCTATTTTCAGGATGACTGGGCCATCCGCTCGAATTTCAGCCTTCACATGGGCATTCGCTACGAGGTGGACCAGCGCGCCTTCATTCATACCTCGTATGCTGATGTGGCTCCCCGCATTTCCTTTGCCTGGGACCCATTCAAGGACCACAAGACAGTGGTGCGCGGAGGCTTTGGTATTTACTATGCGCCGATCATCCTCCAGGTGGACACCATCACCAAGCAATACGGGAACTTTAACAACAGCCGTCTGACCACCTCATTCATTGTTCCCTTGAACGGCCTGCCGGGAAATCCGGCAGTGAATTCAGGAGCCATCTTCCAAACGTTGTTTGCGCAGGGCAAACTTCTGTGCGGCCAGCCGGCGCCGGGCGCGGCGGGATGTATTACGCCGACAGATCTGGCGCCCTTCGGCATTGCGGTCAGCAATTCTGGCGCGCTGCCTCCTTATGCCATTACCTTCAACACGGCGCCTGACTTCCGGAATCCATATTCTGAACAAGCATCGCTTGGCGTAGAACGGGAATTGGCTCCCGGGTGGTCAGCCGCCGCCAACTACATTTACGTTCACACGCTGCATCTGGCTCGCACAACGGACGTGAATGTCCTGCCGGGAGCGCCAGTGACAGCCAATGTGCCGGGCACGAATGGTTTGCCCTTCCAGAACTGGGGTGCTCCACAATGCCAGGTACCGGTCAACAATCCATGTTTTGCCAACCTGTTGCTCTTCAACAACAACATGTTTTCATCTTCAGCCGGTTCTTTGTACCAGGGAGGAACGCTGGAGCTGAAGAAACGGTTCAGCCACCATTTCACCGTGATGGCGAACTACACCTACAGCAAATCCATGGATGATTCCCCGGACCTCACTTATTGGGCGAATAACCAGGTGCAGGCATCCGCCGAGCGTTCCCTTTCTTCCTTTGATCAGCGTCATAGAGTCGTTTTCGCCGCGGTGGTGGACAGTCCTTTCCGTTCGGCGATCTTTGGCGGGTTTGAGCTGGCGCCGCTGCTCGAGTACCGCAGTTCGCATCCATTCAATCTCTACGCCGGGACTGATGTGAATGGCGACCGCACGAGCTTTGCCGACCGTCCGCCGGGAGCGGGACGGAACACCGGAGTCGGTCCAAGCTATGCCAATCTTGACCTGCGGCTGGCGCGGCGCTTCAGGATCGGCGAACGCAGCAGCCTGCAATTCACAGCCGATGCATTCAATCTTCTGAACCAAACGAACTATTCCAAGGTGAACGACGAGGTGGGACCAGCCTTTGCCCCTCCGTTCAGCGTCCACGGCAGTGCACAGCTTCTACCCAGTCAGCCTCTGGGATTTACGGCAGACTTTCCCAAAAGAGAAATTCAATTGGGCATACGCATGAACTTCTAAGCGCGGCTCATTTGCCCATGGCTTTAGAACCGCCAGAAGCTCTCGGATGAACGGCGACTGGCTGTGGGTGAAGAAGTGACAAGGTGGGCCGGGATTACAACGGGCCCGTAGATTCATCGCTGAGTGAGAATCATAAACAGGTCATGAGGATGGCATTTCTCTCAAAAACCGGTCTCGCTCTTCATTCGTCTCCAGCCGCCAGACACCTGACCACATTTCTTACATTCCATCACGTATGGATGTCGCCGGACGTATTGCTTTTCCGCCCGTTTAATTACCTGCCCGGAGCAGCGCCCGCAAACAAATTCGACCCTCTGCTCTCCCTCGAGCGACAAATCCAATCTTAGTCATTGCAAATTCTCTCCGATGCTCCAGGGTCCCAAAGATTTCGCTACAACTGCGGCCGGCACTTCCAATTCAGGCATAGGTTTGGCGATGAACAGCCGGCGGCACGGCTTAGCCAGCCAACGCGCCCAGTTGCTGGCCTTGTTACGGCGCGCGCTGTCTGTGGCGATTCCGGTGCTGGCGTACATTTGCCGGTACAGCTTTGAGATGAAAATGAATGCCAGGCGCGCTTTCAGGGAAGGTGTGCAGCGGGAGCGCTTCCAAATCGAACTCATGTTGTAGAAGTTGTCCCAAACCCACTGTGTTCGCTGCCGCATTTCTTCCGAGCTCATAACCGGATGCGGCATGAACATCTTCGGCCGAACCTCGGGAGGAGTAAGCCAATAGCGCGTGATCGGCACTCCGTGTACTTGCGCCTCCAGGGGTTGTGCCTTTTCCCATCGCTCGAAGTCGACCGTACCCGGAAAGGGAGTGAGCATGACGAATTGGGCAAAGGTCAGGCCGGCTCTATGTGCCACATCCAGGGTCAATCCAAATGTCTCTGGCCGGTCGGACGCTAATCCAAAAATGAACGAGCCCAAAACATGAATGTCATGATTCCTGAATTCCTGCAACCGCCGGACCAGGCTCTCTCCGGAACAGTTGAAGTCTTTATAGACGGTCTTCAGCCCCGCGGGAGTAACGGCTTCTACTCCCACCAGCGCGCCCATGATATGGGCCGCGCGCATGGCATCGAGAAACTGGGGATCTTCCGCCGCCTCCATGGTGATCTGGGTGAAGAAAACCATATCCTTGGGCAGCGCTGCCAATCGCGACATCAGCTCAAAACGTTCGCTTCGAATTGCTTTCAATTCCGTGAGTCTGGGAAGGTTGTTCTGACGCTCCGCCAATTGCATGTCAGAAAGTGAGACCGGGTAGAAATTGTCATCGGCCAGGGCTATGAAACGATAGCCCAGTCGTCGCAGCTCGACAATTTCTTCGATCACGGAGTCAGATGTCCTTTGCCTGGGTTTCTGGCCATCTGTACGCCACACCGAGCAGAACGAGCAATGCTTGGGACATCCCCGGACAGTCTGAACCGAAGCCCACATGTACCGGCCCTGGGGCAAGAGGTTCCAGCGCGCGGGCTTAAACTGTTCGGCGCTGACTCGGCCGCCTTCGTAGATCCGCCGCGGCGTGCCATTGCGACAATCTGTGAGCGCCTCTCCCCATGCCTGATCGCCATCGCCTCTTACTACCGCGTGTGCTCCACCTCGCTCAAATGCTTCCTCCGGGTATAAGGTGGCATGAATGCCACCGAAGATTACTGTGGCGCCCCGTTCGCGCACTTCGCGTCCCAGTCGGTAGCCACGCAAGGCATTACCGGTGTGAATACCTATTCCAACCACGTCACCGGCCGCAATGTTCAGTGGGTCTAAATGCTCCAAGGTTTCATCACAGATGATGGGGTCGCTGAAAGAGGACGGGGTGGCTGCTGCCAAAACATAAAGCCAGCGCGGAGTAATCACGGCTGTGCCAAAGGAAGTGTCACTGGGATTTACAAGGTGAACCCTCATTGTGCATTATGGGACACTGGGAAACCCTCCAGCTTCCATCATAGCTCATTTGCGGACACGAGCCGTTCTGCGATAGCACTATATTTCTCTACCAAAGTAGCGAACGGACCTCCTCCATGCCGACACAACCTTGCGTTGCTCCCGGTTCCACCGCACTGATAAACTCAAATGTTTGCCCAGTTGGTTCCAACTCCTCTTACAGGTTTTCCTATGAATTCACAAGCTCCAGAAATCGCCATCATCAGCAGTGCGCGGACGCCGATGGGCCGCTATTGCGGCAAGCTACGCGACTTTACCGCCATAGATCTGGCCGCCGTGGCCAGCCAGGAAGCCATCCGGCGGTCCGGCATGGATCCCAAGGAATTTCAACACGCGGTCTTCGGCAATGCCCAGCAGACCTCCGGCGACGCGCTCTACGGGGCCCGCCACGTCGCGCTGAAGGCTGGCCTGCCAATCGAGGTCCCGGCACTCACCGTCAACCGCCTGTGCGGCTCAGGCATGCAGGCCATTGTCAGCGCCGCGCAGATGATCCAGCTTGGGGAAGCAACCACCGCACTTGCCGGGGGAATGGAATCCATGTCGCAGGCGCCACACGTGATTCGCGGCGCTCGCAACGGCTTTGGCCTGGGCGAAGGCAAGCTGGAAGACTCGCTTATGGTTGCTCTGCTGGACACCTATTGCGGCCTCTACATGGCCAACACCGCCGAACTTTACGCGGAGCAACAAGGAATCACGCGCCAAAACATGGATGAATTTGCGCTCCAGTCGCAACAGAAAGCCGGAGCGGCACAAAAAGCCTGCCGCCTTCAGGAGGAGATCACCCCTGTCGCCCTCAAGAACAAAAAGGGCGAGCCTACGGGTGAGATGTTTGATAAAGACGACCATCTGCGGCCCGAGACCACGATGGAGGGACTGGCCAAGCTTAAGCCTGTATTCGGCAAGAACGGGACTGTGACCGCGGGAAATGCCAGTGGGATTGTGGATGGCGGCGCGGCCGTAGTGATGATGCCGCTCGCGGAGGCCGAACGGCGCGGTGTAAAACCGATAGGAAGGATCGTAAGTTGGGGCATCGCCGGAGTTGATCCGAAGATCATGGGCAGCGGCCCGGTGCCAGCCTCGCGCCTGGCACTGAAAAAAGCAGGACTGAAGCTGGAAGAGATGGACTTGGTCGAGGTCAATGAGGCCTTTGCCGGCCAATATCTGGCGGTGGAGAAAGAACTGGGACTGGACCGCAGCAAGGTCAACGTGAATGGCGGCGCAATCGCTTTAGGACACCCGCTGGGCGCTACAGGAACGCGGCTGGTGATCACGTTGCTGTACGAGTTGCGTCGCCGGAAGGGCAAATACGGCCTGGCGACAGCCTGCATTGGCGGTGGCCAGGGAATAGCGATGATCGTGGAGAATCTACAGCGGTAAACAGATCAACCACCAAGGAAACGAAGGAACACTAGATAAAAGCACACCTTCCCTGACCCTTCGTGTCCTTTGTGGTTAAACCAGTAAGGAGCAAGATGACTATCAAGAAAGTTGGAGTGTTGGGTTGTGGGCTGATGGGGTCCGGTATTGCCCAGGTCAGCGCCGTTGCCGGTTATGACGTCACGGTTTTGGAGCAGGAGCAAAGGTTTCTGGATAAAGGCTTCTCCGGAATCGAGAAGTCGCTGGCCAAGTTTGCCGAGAAGGGCAATCTGAAGGAGCCGGTGGAAACGGTTCGTGGCCGCCTCAAGGGAACAACAAATTCTGCAAGCCTGGCTGACTGCGACATCATCATTGAAGCTATTATTGAGAACGTAGAGGAGAAGAAGAAGACCTTTGCGGCACTGGAGAGCATAGTAAAAAAAGATGCCATCTTTGCCAGCAACACTTCTTCCATCTCCATTACGGAAGTCGCTGCCGCCACCAAGCGACCGGACCGTTTTGTCGGCCTGCACTTTTTCAATCCTGTGCCGCTGATGAAGCTGGTGGAGGTGGTTCGCACGATTGCCACCAGTGAGCAGGCTTTTGAATCCGCCTATCAATTTGGCAAGAGCCTGGGCAAAGTTCCTGTCCGCACCAGCGATAAGACTGGATTCATTGTCAATCGCCTGCTGGTTCCTTACCTGCTGGATGCCGTTCGCGCCTATGAAGAGGGCGTGGGCTCGATTCCCGACATTGACAATGCCATGAAGCTGGGCTGCGGCTACCCCATGGGGCCATTTACCCTGCTGGATTTTGTCGGCCTGGACACCACGTACTACATTACCCACGTGATGTTCGATGAGTTCAAGGAACGCCGCTTCGCCTCGCCGCCTCTGCTGAAACGCCTGGTGATGGCCGGATGGTACGGACGCAAGACCGGAAAAGGCTTTTACGATTACGCTGACCCTAACAATCCAGTGCCACAGAAGTTCTAGTTTTGAATTGTGATCAAAACCATCACCACAGTCCGCGCCACAAAGAATGCTAAGGAATTCGATGCCTTGGTTGCTCTCTTCAAGACGCTCGGGCTTAAGGCTGGCAAGGAATGGAAGAGCGCAAAGGGCCGGGGGGCGCCGTTCCATGGACCTGTTGGCACTCTAGAGTTTGTCGAAGGGGAACAATCTCTGGGTGCAGACATCTGGATTGAGGTCACCGACCTGGATACCATTCGTGACCTTCTGAGGAAACAGAAAATCAAATTCGCGGCTGATATTGAAGAAACCGGCTGGAACTCACGCGTGCTGGTGATCAAGCCTTCCAAGGGAATGCATTTTGCCTTCTGGCAACATAATCAGCCTCGTGCGGATGCGGTGGAAGGCGAACTCAATTCCGCAGGCATGCGGCTGGCCATCGTGGTAAGCCGATGGAATTCATTCATCACGGAACGCCTGCTGCAAGGCGCGCTGGATGCCCTGCGGCGTACCGGCTGTCATGAGAAAGACATCACAGTCGTGCGCGTCCCTGGCTCCTTCGAGGTCCCCTCTCAGGCACGCACTCTCGCAGAAACCGGAAAGTTTGACGGCATCATCCCCCTCGGTTGCCTGATTCGCGGCGAGACCGACCATTATGAACACATTGCCACTGAGGTCACACGCGGAATCGGACAATCGGCGCAGGAAACCGGTGTGCCTCACACCTACGGCGTGCTTACGTGTGAAAATCTCGAACAGGCACTGGATCGCGCCGGTCTGAAGTCCGGCAACAAGGGCTTTGAGGCCGCTCTCTCCGCGGTGGAGATGATCAGCCTGAAACGAAAAACCGGCCGCGCATCCCGAGGGAAGAGTAAAGGCAAGGCTGAGTAAGATGGGCACGCGGCGCAAATCACGTGAGCTTTGTTTGCAGATGCTCTTCCAGGGAGACATGGGCAAGCAAACGCCGGAAGAAGTAAGCAAGACTTTCTGGAGCGAACGTGCTGCTCTTGATTCAGAAACCCGCGGCTTCGCCGAAGATCTTTTTCGCGTGGCCTCCGAGCGCCGCCAGGAAATAGATGACCTCATCCAGAAGCACGCCCAGCATTGGCGCATGGAGAGAATGGCGGCGGTGGACCGCAACCTGCTGCGTTGCAGCGTGGCTGAGCTGCTGGCCTATCCGTCCACGCCCCGACCTGTGATCATCAATGAGGCCCTGGAAATCGCGCGCAAATTCTCATCACCGGAATCAGTGCAGTTTATCAATGGCGTGCTTGATTCGGTGGGAAAAGAACTTACGGCATCATCGCCGCGCCGTGAGCGCAGTTCATAAAGGCCACTGAACTAAAAAAGCACAGTCGGTGCTAAAATACCTTCACTTCGATCCCCCTATCACAGAAACGGATCTCAAAATTTTGAAAGCCAAGTCCATAACCTACGCCGACAGCGGAGTTGACATCGACCGCGCGGACCGCGCCAAACAGCGCATCAAGTACCTGGCCCATCGCACCTTCACCAGGGGCGTAATCGGCGAGATCGGCGGATTCGGCGGCCTGTTCGCCGTCGATAAGAAGAAATTCCGTGATCCGGTGCTGGTTTCCAGTGTGGACGGCGTGGGCACCAAGCTGAAAGTGGCGTTCATGATGGACTTGCATCACACCGTGGGTGCTGATCTGGTCAACCACTGCGTCAATGACATCGCCGTGCAGGGGGCAACGCCGCTTTTCTTCATGGATTATCTGGCTACCGGTGTGCTTGATCCCAGCGTCGTGGAAAAAGTGGTGGAGGGAATTGCCGATGCCTGCCGCCACAATAATTGTGCCTTGATCGGCGGCGAGACGGCCCAGATGCCGGGATTCTATCCCAGTGGAGAGTATGATCTCGCCGGCTTCGTTGTCGGCATTTTAGACCGCAGCCAGATCATCAGCGGCAGTGAGGTTGAGGCCGGCGATGTCCTGGTGGGGCTGCCCTCCAACGGCCTGCATACCAACGGTTATTCCCTGGCGCGCAAGCTGTTTTTTGAAATTGCTCACTATACGCCGGAAACCTACGTGAACGAGATTAAGAACAAGGTCGGCAATGAACTCATGCGGACCCACAAGAGCTATTGGCCGCAGGTTCGGCGGCTGGTCTCCGCAGGCCTGGTGCATGCCATGGCCCACATCACCGGCGGCGGAATCACTGACAATCTTCCCCGAGTGCTTCCCAAGGGGGCCGCTGCCGTGGTGGAGTTGGGCGCCTGGCCGATGCCGCCAGTGTTCAGTCATCTGCAAAGTATTGGGAATGTGCCGCCGGATGAAATGTTGCGCACCTTCAACATGGGAATCGGGATGGTACTGGTGGTGCCCGCCAAAAAATACAAGCGAGTAGAATCGCTGATTGAAAAATGCGGTGAAAAAAGTTACCTCATCGGCCGCATCATCAAGGGCGATCGCAAGGTTACGTACGCCTAGCATGACTCCACCAAGAAAACTAGGCATCCTCCTCTCCGGTCGTGGCTCGAACTTTGAGGCCATTGCGGATTCCATTCAAGCCAGGCGCCTGGACGCGGAGATTGCCATCGTCATCTCCAATCGCGCGGATGCTCCGGGCCTTGAATCTGCGCGGAGGCGAGGCCTGAATGCCAGCTTGATCCCTTCCAAGGGCCGCATCCGCGAGGAACATGATGCGGAAGTCATCGCCGCCCTTCGGGAGGCCCACGTGGACCTGGTTTGCCTGGCCGGATACATGCGTCTGCTCTCGCCTGAATTTGTTCGCGCGTTTCCCGGCCGCATTCTCAATATTCATCCTTCATTGCTGCCCGCATTTCCCGGCCTGGATGCGCAGAGGCAGGCCTTGGAATACGGCGTGAAAGTTTCCGGCTGCACCGTTCATTTTGTGGACGAGCACTTGGACCACGGCGCCATCATTCTTCAGAAAACAGTTCCAGTGCTGGAAGATGATGACGTCTACACGCTCTCGGCCCGCATTCTGGAGCAGGAACACATTGCTTATACGGAGGCCCTGCGCCTGTTGACCTCGGGCCAATGCGAAGTGCAAGGCCGGAGAGTGGTGCGAAAGAAATAGACATGCTTCGAGTCAAATTGCTTAGCCCGCTGGCCAAAGCTCCGACTGTGGCCCATCCGGGGGAAGATTTGGGCTATGACGTCTATTCTGCCGTCACGCTTGCTATTCCCGCTCGCGGCCATGCAGTGATCTCCACTGGCATTGCGGTTGAATGCAGCTCTGCTTCCGGCGAACCGATGGGCGCATTGCTGCGTGATAAGTCCTCTATGGCGGCACGGCGACTGGCCATAACCGGCGGGGTGATTGACGCCGGATATCGCGGCGAAGTCCGCGTGCTGATGGAGAACCTGGGCGACGTGCCTGCCGAAATCCATGCCGGCGACAAGATTGCGAATCTGATTCCCTACCCGGTTCTGACGTCTGAAGTCGAGGTTGTAGACGAGCTCAAGGATTCCAGGCGCAAGGGCGGCGGATTCGGTTCAAGCGGGCGCTAGACCCTATAATCAAACGCTGATGGCCAACTTCCCTCCTGTTGAAGAGCAACTCGCATACATCAAGAAAGGCGCGGCGGAGATCATCCGCGAGGCAGAGCTGCGCGAGCGGTTGGAGCAATCCCGCGAGACCGGCAAGCCCCTGCGCGTGAAAGCCGGGTTCGATCCCACGGCGCCCGATCTGCACGTCGGCCATACGGTACTCATGCGTAAGCTGAAGCATTTCCAGGACCTGGGCCATACCGCCATCTTCATGATAGGGGACTTTACGGGCATGATTGGCGATCCCACCGGTCGCACCGTGACCCGGCCCCCATTGACACGCCAAGACATCGAGCGCAACGCCGAGACTTACAAGGCGCAGGTATTCAAGATTCTTGATCCGCAAAAAACAGTAATTGATTTCAATTCGCGATGGTTCTCGAAATTTTCCGCGGAGGATTTTATTCGGCTGCTGGCCAAATTCACGGTATCGCAAATGCTGGAGCGCGAAGAGTTTCACAAACGCTTTCAGGAGGAGAAACCCATCGCACTGCATGAGCTCGTCTACTCGATAGCGCAAGGCTATGACTCCGTCGCTCTTCAGGCCGACGTGGAACTCGGCGGCACAGACCAGAAATTCAACCTGCTGATGGGGCGCGTGCTCCAGCGGGATTACGAGCAGCCGTCACAGATCGTTCTCATGACGCCGATCCTGGAAGGTACAGACGGCGTGCAAAAGATGTCCAAGTCCTACGGGAACTACATCGGCATCAACGAGCCTCCGCAGGAGATTTACGGCAAAGTAATGTCCATTTCTGACGCGCTGATGTGGAGATACTACGAGCTGTTGACAGACGTGAGCACCAGCGCCATTGAGCAGATGAAGTCGGATGTTTCCACGGGCGGGCAACATCCTATGGAACTCAAGAAAGCGCTTGCCCGGCGGATCGTTCAAGACTTCCATTCCGCTGAAGCCGCACGGGCCGCGGATGAGAACTGGGGCAAGCAGTTTCAGAAGGACGAAGTACCGGAGAATGTGGAGACTGCACTGTTGAAGCTTGTAGTTGAGCAAAACAAATATGACCTCAGAGTGCTCGATTACTCGCACGTGAAACCTGATTTTCAACCACACGACTTTGTTGGTCCTTCAATTCCTTTTGTAAGACTGGATAAGATGTTGTATTTAGCTGGACTGGCTGAGTCAGCTACTGACGGTCAGCGGAAGCTGAAAGCTGGTGCAGTAAGGATTAATGGTGAAGTTCAAACTGCTCATACGGTGGTAGTAACTAGGGTTCCAATGGAGTTCGTTGTTAGGGTGGGCAAAAGGTTAAAGCGAGTGATGATTACGGGCGATGCGCCAAAATTCTCAACGGGCTTTACGCAAGTTTAGACTAAAAAAATAACTCAGGACCGCAGCCGCCCCCCGGCTGCGTCTTCGGTTTTGACTTTTGTTTTTTTGCGAGTTATGCAATTAAGAGAGTACCGTCATTCAATGCTAACTCAAGAACAAGCCCCGCAGCCGGGGCGGCTGCGGTCCCGGATTAGTTTTGGTATGAGCTTTTATCGAAGAAACCTGCCACATTGGGAAAAGCCTGGGTGTGTTTACTTCGTTAACTTCAGCACCAAAGACGAGTTCGTTTTACCACCAGATGCCCGCTCCCTGGTCCTTGAACATTGTCTTTTCGAGAATGGAAAAAAGATTCATCTGCATGCCGTTGTGATAATGCCTGACCATGTCCATATGTTGTTCACCCCCTTACAGAAAGAAAATGACGAATACTATCCGCTTGCAAACATCATGAACGCAATTAAGGGAGCCGCTGCTCATAGCGTCAACAAATTGCTGCGCAGGAAAGGTGCGCTTTGGCTTCCTGAATCCTTTGATCGGTTTGTTCGTACTCCTGAGGGCT
Source organism: Candidatus Angelobacter sp. (assembly GCA_036522115.1). Classification (GTDB taxonomy): domain Bacteria; phylum Acidobacteriota; class Terriglobia; order Terriglobales; family Acidobacteriaceae; genus Angelobacter. Next base: position 54,530 of record DATDGL010000082.1, on the reverse strand, counting down.
TTGACCAGCGGAAGCTCTACATCATCGGCAATCCTATCACCGCGGGGCTCTCCAAACTTCCAGGTGAGTACCAATGGTGCTGGCATGAATAAACCCGCAGCCGGGGGCGGCTGCGCTCCACTCTTCTTTGATTTAAGGCAGGCGCCCGATTTTGGGCAAGCCCTGGCAGCACACACAGGTTATTGTTCCCCAGAATCAGTGTTAGACTCTTTTTCAGAAATTCCAAAGTTTCTTGACCCAAAGGTCTATTTCGGGTAGGAATAAGGACTACTATGACCAAAGCCGATCTGATCGAAGAGGTATCGCGTCTTGCCGAGCTTACACGCAAGGACAGCGAAATTATTGTAGAGACTATCTTTGACAGCGTCGTGCGTTCGCTGCGGGCGGGTGACAAGATTGAGATTCGTGGCTTTGGCAGCTTTCGCACCCGGCAACGCCGTCCCAGAGTGGGACGCAATCCCAAGACTGGCGCCCGGGTTGAAGTTCCTGCAAAGAAGATTCCCTACTTCAAGCCCAGCAAAGAGCTCAAAGACCTCATCAACCACGCGGCCGCTGCCGCCGCCGGGTTACCGGAGACACCCCAGCCGCCATCTCCGTCACCGGAGGGAGCGCAACCTTAAGTCCCATTCAGCTTTTAATTCCAATCAGCGCCATCATCCGGCCGGTCTGTCCTCTCTCTGCGCGATGAGAGAAAAACTTGCGCGTGTCGCAGGATGTGCATTGGGCCAGCACTGAAATCTGTTCCTCCGGAACTCCAACCTTCAGCAACTGACGCTGGTTGGCTTCCATAATGTCGAGATACATCCTGGTCGCAGTGTCACCGTGTCCAGGCGGCCGGGCGTTCAGAAATAAGAGCGGATACTTCTCGCGAATGGGATCGGGTGAGTATTGTTCGTGGAAGAGTTCGCCCGCGTAATCAAATTGCGATTCGAACTGGCTTCTTACCTCTTCGCCAATTGCATAACAGCACTTGTGGATGCCTGGACCAATCGCCGCCCGCAGGTCCTCCGGACGCGTGCCGTATTCGCGCCTCATCACCCCCACTCCCTTTTCAGCGATTCGCTGGACTGTTCCGCGCCATCCTGCATGGAAGGCGCCCACTGCTTTGTTCCTGGTGTCCACCAGCAGCACCGGAAAGCAGTCAGCCGTCAGGATGCCGAGCGCAACCCAGGGGAGGTTAGTTATCAATCCATCGCCCACCAGCCGGGCCGGCTTGGGCGAACTGACGACATGAATCACATCAGAATGGATCTGCCTGAGGGAAATCAATGGCCAGGGTTTGCCTCGATCGGCCGCTCCCACAGCCTGCAAAAAAAAGCTGCGGTTGGTTTCCACGGATTCTCGCGCATCTTCTTTGGTAAATCCCAAATTCAAGCTCTTGCCACCGTAGGATTTGCTGGTTCCGTTGCTGCGCGTGCTGAAGCCATGCACCAGCCATGGAATATTTTCAAGATTCGCTGCTCGCAATATCGTGGGCTTGAGCGCAGTCGTCATCATTGTCATCATTGCCAGAATCGCCGGAATTTGCAAATGTCTTGCAATCAGTAGTGGAACTTATATGGCTTTGGAGGGCAGATGGTAAAACAAGCGCCCAAAAAAGTAATCGGGAGCGCAGCCGCCCCCGGCTGCGTCTTCATCTGTCTCATCAACAAGCCGTTTCCGGAGAAAGAGGATTTGTGGCACAGTAGCACAGGGAACCAAATGTCACGGTTGACTTTTGTTGTCGGCAAGGGGGGTGTGGGAAAGACAACGGTAGCTTGCGCCTACGCGCTGCATCTGGCTGCGCGCAAGCCGCGCGAAACCGTGCTGCTCATGTCAACCGATCCCGCCCATTCGCTGGCAGACATGCTCCAAATCCCGCTGAAAGCGGCAGCCAGGCGAGTTGCTGCCGGCAAAGGAAATTTTTTTGCCTGGCAGGTCGATGCGGACAGGGAATTTCACAAATTTCTGTCAGGGAATCGGGATGCGATCCTCGGCATTTTGGAAAGCGGCACCTTCTTTTCCAAGGATGAAATTGCTCCCCTGCTGGATACCACCTTGCCAGGCATGGCTGAGGTGGCTGGCCTGTTGGCCATTCAGGGGCTGCTGGAAAACGGTCGCTACGATCACATTGTGGTGGACACCGCGCCATTCGGGCACACGATTCGGCTGTTTGAGCTGCCCTCACATTTTCAGCGTTTCCTCATTTTTCTGAACGTGGCCTCAAGCCGCGACGCGCTTTTGGCTGAACGCTTCGGAGGCCATGTAAATGCGCCAGCGCATTCATTTCTTGCGCGTTGGGAAGGCATCCTAAGGCAACTCCGCGATGCCTTTTCTTCCCAGCACGCCGAGATTTTCCTGGTGACCTCAACTGAGACCTTTTCCCTCAATCAAGCCATTCGCTCACTGGACTTGCTGGGCGAATCCGCGCCTGAGATGCGGCTTGGCGCCATTATCCTGAACCGGGCGGTCAAGGAAGCCAGGAACTGTCCTCGCTGCGATCATCGAGCGCAAGCGGCCCGCCGTGCCGCGCAGTTTTTGCAACGCAGATTCCCCCGTATTCCTCGGTTGACTGGGCCTGATTCGGGGAACCCGGTCCTGGGAGTGGACCTTCTTCGCCGCTTTGGAAAAGCAGTGTTTGAAAATCGTCTCTCTGGCCTGAACGCCGACCCGCCTCCACCAGCGAAGGGTTCGCTCAAAATGAAAAAGGTGGCTTGGCCGGTTGCCGAGGCGCAACTGTCTTTCACCGTAGGTAAAGGTGGCGTAGGAAAAACCACCACCACGGCTGCTTTGGCATTTCATCTAAGGGCGGCCGAACCAGGAACCTCGGTGACGGTTTGCTCCACGGATCCGGCTCCTTCCCTTGATGACGTCTTTCAGAAGCCAGTTGGCGATGATCGCACCTCCGTGCTGGATGATCCACAGTTCTACGCCATGGAGGTTGATTCCGTCTCCGCATTCCGTCACTGGGCAGCTCGGATTACGCAAAAACTGAATTCAGAATTGAGCATGGAATCTGATGGATTGCACGTAGATCTTACCTTCGAGAAACAGATTTTCGCCGCGCTGATCGATATTGTTCCTCCCGGCGTGGATGAGGTATTTGCCATCTTCCGCATTCTCGATCTCATGCAGGCGCGCACCGGCAAAGTGTTCATTGATATGGCCCCCACCGGACATGCACTGGAGCTTCTACGGATGCCTGAGCGCATCCAGATGTGGTCGCGCCTGTTGTTGAAAAGCCTGGCCGGGCACCGTACACTAGCCCTCGCCCAGGATGTTGCCGTGGAATTGGCCTCTCTGGGGCAGGAAGTCCGAAAGCTGATCGGAATCATGAAAGATCCGCAGCAGAGCCGGATATGGGCGGTAATGCTGCCAGAGCCGGTTCCGGACCATCAAACTGTGCGCCTGCTGAAGGCGGTCGAGGAAATTGGCATCAAGGTGGATTCCTTGTTCGTCAACCGGGTGCTGATTTCAGAGCAGAATGCCCGCTGCAAGCACTGTCGGCGCGCACGGGCCTGGCAGTTGGCCACATTGCAAACGCTCAAGAAAAAATATCGGCGGTACCAGATTTTCCTTGCGCCAGAACTTCCGGCAGAGATCGCCGGCCCCGCCGCGCTGAAGAAATTCACCAGTGAATTATGGCAAATCGCGGACTAGCGGACGAACCGGCGCTGTATCTCTACGGGATTACGCCTTCCTCCAGGTTCAAAGCGGCGAAGGTGGCAAGTCCTGGCATCGATGGTTTGCGCCCGGTGCGATGCGTCGAGTGCGGAAAGTTTGTTTGCTGGGTCTCCGCCGTAGATCGCGATGGATTTTCCCGTGAGATCGATCGCAACCGGGAAAACCTGGAGTGGCTGGCGCTCCACGGTGTCCGTCACCAGCAAGTAGTGGCAGAAATTGCCAGAAAGGGAACAGTCATTCCCGCGCGCTTCGGCACTGTTTTTTCCGGCGAGCAAGCATTGCTGAAAAATGTTCAAGGGAGGAAAACTGCACTGGAAAAGGTGTTTCAACGGATTTCCGATGCCGACGAATGGGGGGTGAAAGTTTTCGCAGAACGGCAGCCTGCGCCTCAACCGCCGGAGGAGATCCGCTCAGGCAAAGAATATCTGCAGCATAAAGCGTCCCGGTTGAAGCGCCGCCCGGAACGCGACGATTCCGGACTGCGGGAATTCGCCGCCAAGCTGTCCAGGATAGCCACAGACTCCGCTCCCAGCGGTAAGATCAGCGGTGTGCAGCCTGATCTGCTCTGGCTGGCCACGTTTCTGGTCCCACGCCGCAGGCGCAAACAGTGGGACCAGTCCTTGCAGGATTTTGTGAAGAAATGGAGCGGGTCACGCCGCATCGAAGTGAATGGGCCCTGGCCCCCGTATTCTTTTGTTTCCGATGCAGAATGATTTTGAAGCCGTAGCTCTCACCGGGACCTCCGATGAAGATGTCTCTCTTCTCGATATCCTCGACCATGTGTTGAACGCAGGCGTTGTGATTCATGGCTCGCTCGTCTTGTCCCTGGCTGGTGTGGATCTGGTCTATCTGGGATTGAATGTGGTCCTTACCTCGGTGGAAACCGCGCTGAGAAATCTGGCTGCGGATGAGGCCAGGGGAAAGCTGCGATGACAAAAATTCTCGCCTACTGCGCGTACTTGCGCCGCCCCGGAGTCTCCCTGTCCCCCTCCGGCGTGAATGGCGCAGCCGTGCAGGAACTCGCTCTAGACGGCCTGGGCCTTCTTTATTCGCAGGTCGAATGGCCATTTGACGATACTGCTCTTCAACGCTATGCAGTGGAGTTTCACGGGGTCGTCAGCCATATGTTCGCCCAGGGAGCCGTGGTGCCCTTCCGTCTGCTTTCTGTTTTTGAAGACCCTCAGGCTCTCGCTGACTTCCTTGTCGCTCATCATGCGGGTTTTATCGTGGATTTGGAGCGCCTGCAAAACCTGGTGCAAATGGAATGTGTGCTTTATTTTGCACCGCAAGCCGGGCCGAGGCCCTCGGGAAAGGAATATCTGGAAAGAAAAGCGGAACTGCTGCGGCTGGCGGAAGAATTCGTGCAAAGCCTGAGCGAGGCTTTGCAGGACATCGGTAAAGAAATACGTATAAGGGAGTCAAAAAACGGTGGGCGCATCTTTATTCTGGTGGAACGGGGCAATGAGGAGGTGTTTCGTTCTATCGTCCAGAAGCTTCCTGTTCCCGAACGTTTTGCCCGTCGCTTCAGCGGCCCATGGCCGGCGGCTGAATTTCTAAGCGACTCCGTCAAGGCGCCGCAGATTGCAGGCCAAAGATGACAGGAGTCCGCAAGATCTCTCCGGAGGAGATTGCCAATGCGGTTTCCGAGTTGAACCGGGAATTGAAGTCCGTCGGCGCGGGCGCCATCGATCGCATTGATTGTTCGCCGGAAAACATTGAGCAAGGCCTGGCCCGGCTGGTTTTAAGCCTGATTGAGTTGCTTCGCCGCCTGCTGGAAAGGCAGGCCATCCGCCGCATGGAAGGCGGGTCTCTGGATGACGCCAAAATCGAAGAGATGGGCTTGGCCTTGATGAAGCTGGAATCCAAAATCAATGAAATCGCGGCGGTTTTCGGCCTTCGCCCACAGGACCTTAACCTCGAACTAGGCCCCTTAGGCAATCTTTTGGATAAAGATAAATAAGATGGGACCGTGAAAAATCTTCATACTGCCCGGCAACTAACCCGCAGCAGCTTGCATCTGAACGCAGTGAGTCGGTATCCCCCGCTTGTAAGTTAAACAAACCGGCGCACTTAAGTTGGTTATAGAAGGGTTGACAGTTGTGCTGGGTGATAGTTAGGATGCGTGACGTGGGTCGCGCTGAATTTCCACCCCAAGGGCGATCTGCTCTCGTTTGTTTCCTGAGATAACAAATGCAAAGAGTTCCAACTGTTTCCGGGACAACCAACCTTGTTGACATTCTCGACCGCGTGCTGGACAAGGGGCTCGTGATTGCCGGCGATATCCGTATTTCTCTGGCTAATGTGGAGTTATTGACCATCCGCATCCGGTTGCTGGTTTGCTCTGTGGACAAAGCAGAGCAGATAGGCCTGAACTGGTGGAAGTATGATCCGAATTTGACCACTTCGTCACCTGAGTCTGCAGGAAGACGGGTCGCTCTGCCGGGCCCGGTCCCGCGCGCCAAGACTCAACCACGGAGAGGTGGGAAAGCAAGTCGCCAAAAGGCAAAATAGAGTTGACTTTACTCAAGGAGGCCCGCAATGGCCGTTGAACGAGTATCCGGTGGTTCAAGTCTGATTGACGTATTGGACCGGGTATTAGACAAAGGCATAGTCATCGACGCTTGGGTCCGAATCTCTCTTGTTGGTATTGATCTGATTACGGTAGAAGCCCGCGTTGTAGTTGCGTCCATCGATACTTACCTGAAGTATGCTGACGCTGTCGGTCTTACTGGTCTTGTCTCCCGTCCGCAGTTGGCTGAAGGCGCGGCGGAACAAGAGCCGGTGACAGCACCACCACGGCCAGCGCGTCGGCGCCGGTAAGGATCTTTGAGGATGCGTATGGCTACCGCCGAGCTGCGGTTCCAGCCTGAAGAAATCAATGGGCGGCGTGCAACCAGACAACGCCGCCCGGCTGCCCTTCGTCTGCTTGAGGCAGAGCGCTCGGAAGAAATTTTTCCACTGCTGCTGGAGGAGATCATCGCCCTCGGCTTCCCCCGGGCCATGGCTGTGGATGTTAATTTTGACAGCGGAGACATCACTCCCGCCGCTGCTCTGAAGTGGCCCCGGCAACAGTTGGATAAGTTCACGACCGCCTTGTGGATGTCTGACCACCAGTTAGTCACAGCCCTGCACACCACGCGTCCCACAGTCTTGAACAAGACCAATCTTCATAACCGGCCGCTCTACATTCATCCTATTCTCTATTCCAACCGCAATCTCTGCTGGGAGGCTGATCGCATCCGCACGGCAACCTGTCTGGCGGTCCAGAACTTTCATCGCGAAAAGAAAATCCGCATTGAAGAGCAGGTTTGCTCCACCTGTGACATGCGGGCCTACACGGCTGCTCTCATCGTGGAGGTTCCGCGGCAGGTTTCCGCGCCGGCCATCGCTGAGCTTGGTGAATTGATTGAGCTGGCCAACCGCTATCTTTCGCGGCTGTTCAAGGTGGAGCATTACTACAACCGCATGCGTGATATGGAGATCACCATTGCGCAGATGGGCACGGTCATGCAAAGCATGGCCGATCCCGTGATCCTCACGGACACGCAGCATCGCGTGATTATGCAGAACAAAGCTGCGGAGCGCTTTTTCAGGGTGCCGGACGAAATGACGGAAGGTCTGGTGCGCGCGGTAGAGCTGAACAACCTGCTGTTTTCCGCTGCGCTTTCGTCCATGTTGGTGTCCGGATCAGATTCACACCGCGACCTCACGCTGGTGGACGCCATTGAGGGTGAGGAGATGCTGTTTGAAGCTGTCTCTGCCCCAACCTACGGGCCGGATGGTATTCAGATCGGCACTGTGACTGTGATGCGCGATGTCACCGACCTGCGCCGTGCTGACCAGGAGTTGCGCAGCAACTACGATAAGTTGCGCGAAGCCGAAGAGGTAGTGCGCCAGGACCGCGATCGCTTGAATCTGATCATTGAGAACGTGGGCGATCCAATCGTGGTCTGCGATAGGGAAGTCAAGATTGTCCTGGTAGACCCTCTGGCGCAGGAATTATTTGGCGCCGCTTTTGACGTGCCGCGGGACGCGGTGCAATTCAAGAACCAGACTCAGCTTGGCGCCTACATCAGCAACTTTACCTATTCATTTGCCGACCGCGAAAACGCCCCAGTCAGACTCTATAACCCGGCCATGCGGCAGGAAATTGAGTATGACGCCCGTTCGGGTAAGATTTTTGACGAGCTCGGACAAGTCTCCTACACCGTGACTGTATTGCGCGATTTGACAGCGGTGCGCAAAGTGGAGCAACTCAAGGTTGAACGCCGCATTCTGGAAATCGAAAAGTTTGCCGCGACCGGGAGGCTGGCGGCCACTATTGCCCATGAGGTCAACAACCCCATGGAGGCCATCAAGAACGCAATTTACCTTCTGGCCGGCTCTGTGCCGGACAGTGCTTCGCCCGTCTATAACATCCTGAAATCAGAAACCGAGCGCGTGGCCCGCATCGTCCGCCAGATGCTGGGTCTATACCGCAACACCGAACAGGTCAAGCCGGTCAACGTGAATGTAATCATTGAAGACACGTTGTTGCTGTTGAGCCGCCAGCTTCAGCGCTCCAATGTGGAAATGGAGACCGACCTGGGCGTGTTGCCGGACGCGGTGATTGCCGCAGACCAGATACGCCAGGTGCTTTCCAACCTGGTGATCAATTCTAAAGATGCCATGCCCCATGGAGGTAAATTAATCATACGTTCCAGGCATCTTCCTAATCCGGACGGTCTGCAGGGCTGGGTGCGCATCGTGATTGCTGATACCGGCACAGGAATCCCCCAGGAGATGATTCGTTCCATTTTTGAACCGTTTGTCACCACCAAAGGGGAAAAAGGCACTGGCTTGGGTCTGTGGATCGTCAAAGGGATTATTCAGAATCACGGAGGCAAGCTCTCTGTGAAGAGCAAACTGGGCAAAGGTACGGTCTTCAAGATTGATTTGCCCGTTGTAAAAATGTGAGCGAAACCGGTAAATATCGCATCCTGGTGGTGGATGACGAGGCTTCTGTATTGTTGACTTACCGCCTGATCCTGGAGCAGCAAGGATACGCGGTCACCGCGTGCAGCACCTCGCGGGAAGCGATCGCGGCCATGGAGAAACAGGATTTCCAGGCTGTTTTGTGCGATTATTCGCTGGAGGAGCAACATACCGGCTTTGAAGTGATCACGGCTGCAAGACAACGTGACCCCGAGCTTCCGGCTGCCCTCCTGACTGGCTATGCCACTCTGGAAACCGCGGACGAGGCCCAGATCAACAATATCAAGGTCATGTTCAAGCCGATTGAGATAGACGAGTTTTTGGCGACAACCTCCGACATGTTGAGGAGAAACCATGAGCCTAAGCAGAAAACTAGCGGAGAGAAAGAGGCCAAGCCGCAAGACATCCACAAAGGCCGAGAGCAGCGCGACAGCGCTGCTCGACGTCGTGCGCCAGCCGGTCCCGTCAAAGATTGAGGCCCTGCCGCGTCCACTGCAACAGGAAGGCCGCTACGTGTACGGAGTGATTGAGTCCAGGACGCCCGTTGCCTTTGGTCGCAGCAGCATCGGCGGCGTGAGTGAGGATGTCTACACCGTCCATCACGGAGATATTGCCGCTGTAGTCAGCCGTACTCCGGTCTTCATCTTTGATCCCACGCGCGATAATGCTCTTGCCCACGAACACGTCATCGAGTCGGTGATGAAGAACTACACCATCATCCCCATGAGCTTTGGTACGGTCTTCCGTACGGACGATGACATCCGCGAGGTGCTGAAAAGTATTTATCCGTCGTTAAAGGACGTGCTCAAACAGATGACCGGCAAGCTGGAGTTTGGATTGCGAGTCACCTGGGACCGTGATCGCATCATTGAAGAATTCAAGCGCGAGCACGATGAGATCCACCGCTTTCACCAGGAACTTACCCGAAAGCACCTGCAATCCACCTATTTTGCCCGCATGCAGCTCGGCCGCATGATTGACAAGGCACTGGCAGAACTGGCGGCCAACTACGTTCGCGAGATCTATGACGGCCTGCGCAGCGTATGTGTCGCCTCGCGTGACAACAAACCCATCGGCGACAAGATGATCCTGAATGCTGCCTTCCTGATCCAGAAAGAGCGCGAGCCTGAGTTCGATGCTGCCGTGAACAAAGTTGCCCAGAAATTCGGTGACCGGGTGAACTTTAAATACACCGGCCCCTGGCCGCCCTACAATTTCGTCAATATTCGTCTTAAACTGGAGAGAGGTAGTTCCAGCTGATGCTGCTGATTGACGACCTTTTGCTCGCGCCCTTCAGTGGGTGGAATTTCATCATGCGCACCTTGCTCAAGGTGGCGGAAGAGCAATGGGCGGATGACACTCCGCTGAAGGAGCAGCTTCTTCTACTGCAGGTGCAGCTTGATAGCGGTGAGATCACAGAAGAGCAGTATCTGGAGATGGAAGCTGCAGTCCTGATGCAGATTCGAGAGACTCAGCGCCGCAAAATCGAACTGGCCGGGGGCGACCCGGATGCCCTTGAAGGCGGCCTCTCAGGCCAGGTCCAGGAAGGCTCCGGCGCTTCCATCACCTGGGATCCAAGCCAGGAAGTCGAATAGCGGGCTGTTAGGCCCTTCCCGGCCATCCTGGGCCGGTTTTGACCCCCATCCGTGGGCCTTTTGACACTCCAGGAAAGGCGGAGGAAGGTAATTTCCCGGTAACCAGGGTTTGAGGGGAATGGTGGGCGCTATAGGATTCGAACCTATGACTTCCACCGTGTGAAGATGGCACTCTACCGCTGAGTTAAGCGCCCGTACCCGCTCAGAGACTCGTTCCAGTGGAGGTTTTCATTTTAACAGAATGCCATGGGAGGGCCTTCTGCGGAGCATGAATTTGCTCTTAACTTTCCTTAACTTTCACCATACACGAAACCGCCGGGATGGAATAAACTCTCACGATAGGGCTGCAGTTCCTGACTCCTCTGGATTCCTGCAACTTTTTGTAACCTAAAGGGTTTAAGCCGGTGTGAGCAGCGTGGCCCTAAAATCGGGGTTGTTTATGCCCGCACTTACCGGTGAGGTAAAGGCTATTCCGAAGATGGCGGCAGGCCAGATGCTATACGATTCGCTCAGTGACGCTGAAGTTATGCTTCGCGCCGGCAGCGATGACAACGCTGCTTTCGAATATCTGGCCAACAAGTTTCACCGGCCGATGATTGCTTTCATGTACCGCATGTGCCATAACCAGGCGCTTGCGGAGGAGTTGGCTCAAGAGGTTTTCCTGCGGGTTTATCGCTCGCGCAAAAGCTATGCGGCGGAGGCCAAGTTTACGACCTGGCTTTATCGCATCGCCACCAACCTGGCTGTCAATCACGCTCGCGACCACAAAGTGGAGCGCAGCGGGAAAGTGGTCAGTCTGGATGAGCCGGATGAGGAGTCCGGCACAACTCCTGATGTGGCCGATGTCACTCTCAACGCGGAGCAACAGATTCTGCGTAGCGAGCGGCTGGCGGCCATCAAGAAACATGTGTTGGCATTGCCGGAGAAACAACGCGCGGCCGTCCTCATGCATAAGTACGACGGCATGGATTACCGCGAGATTGCAAGCATATTGAAGTTAAGTGAATCAGCCACTAAGTCACTGCTGTTCCGGGCGTATGAAACGTTGCGTGAGCGGCTGAAGGATTTTGTATGAACTGCCAAGATGTTCGAGAAAATTTGATCGAGTTGCTTACTGAAGGTCAGGCCGACCCTGCAGTAGCAGCTCATGTGAAGGAGTGTAGTGCCTGTACTGAAGAATTGCAGTCGCTGCGTAAGACCATGTCACTTCTGGATGAGTGGGAGGCCCCTGAGCCAACCCCTTATTTTCTTACGCGACTTCAGGCGCATGTAAGGGAAGAACAGGGCAAACAACCTGAAGGGTGGCTGGGCTGGGTGCGCCAACCCTGGCTGGCTACCGCCATGGCCGCAGTGCTGGTGATTGGAGGCGCGGTGTACATGGGCGTTCAGCGGCCGCCTGAACCTCCCTCGGTGGGCGCGGTAACTGATCTGGAATCGCTCGACAAAAACCATGACCTGTATGTGAATACTGACCTGCTGGATGAGCTGAGTGGTGCTCCGTCAGAAGATGTAGTGGATTAGTTGGGGGGAAGAAGTGATTGGGGCCAGGGCCGTTGGTATTCTCATTCTTGCTAGCTTATTGACCCTGCCGCTGGCCGGACAGCATCCGGCTGGCGGTGGAAATACCCCTCATCAGCAGAAGAATGGCGGCCAGAAAGGCCCAGGCAGGCTGGGAGACTGGCTCCAGGCCCACAAAGATCTTCCTCCAGATCAGCAGGAAAAGGCGCTTGAAAATGATCCGATGTTCAAGCCCCTCTCTCCTCAACGCCAGGCCGAGTTGAAGGAGCGCCTGCGCAAATTTAATAGTCTTCCCCCTAAGCAACGCGAAGCTGCCATCCGGCGTATGCAGTACTGGGACCGGCTCACTCCCGAACAGCGCAACCAGGTTCGAACGGCCAACCAGCAAATCCAGACGCTACCCGCACCGCGAAGGATCGAAGTGCATAAGGAGCTGCGCAAGCTGGTGCGAATGTCTCCTGAGCAACGGCAACTGACATTTGACTCACAGGATTTCAAGAACTCCTTTTCTGACCAGGAACAAAGTATCCTGAAAAATCTGGCCGCAATCAATCCAATGGCGGCCCAGAACGGAAGCCCGGCGTCTCACTAGCCAAGGGCTAACAAGCCAAAAATCAAGCGTCTCAAGCCAAGAGCCTTTCTTTCTGCTATGTTTTCTCTCATGCGCCCCAAGCTGCTCCTTTTCGGAGCGCTGCTATCAGCGTTCTGTCACCCGGTTGTCGCCGGAGACTTCCAGCACCCGGCTCCAGTTCATCTGGATCGTGATGGCGAACGCTGGGCCAAAAAGACGCTGAAGAAACTCTCCCTGGAAGAGAAAATCGGCCAGATGATCATGATCCGTGTGCTGGGTCAGTTCATGGACCTGCAAAGCCCCGATTATCTGAAATTGCACGATCAGATTGCGCGCTACCATCTTGGCTCAATCCTGCTTACGGTTCCCGCCGAAGGCCCTTTTCTCTACAAAACCGGCCCTTACGAGGCTGCCATGCTCATCAACCAGCTCCAGCATGACGTCAAGGTGCCGTTGATTGTTGGCGCTGATTTTGAACGCGGGCTTTCCATGAGACTGACCGGAGTCACCACTTTCCCTCATGCCATGGCCTTTGGAGCGGCTGGAAAGCCGGAGTTCGCCGAAAAGTTTGGCAAGATTGTGGGTGAAGAGTCGCGTGCCATCGGCGTGGAATGGAACTTTTTTCCTGTGGCGGATGTGAATTCCAATCCTGAAAATCCCATCATCAACACGCGCGCTTTCGGTGAAGATCCAGACCAGGTCTCCCAATTGGTGGCCGCCTATATTCGCGGGGCCCGCCAGCAAGGCATGCTGACCACGGCCAAGCATTTTCCCGGACATGGCGATACGGCCACGGACTCCCATCTGGGATTGGCTGCGGTAAATCGCAGCCGCGATCAGATAAAGCAAATTGATCTTGTGCCCTTTCGTGCTGCCATTGCCGCCGGAGTCGATTCGGTTATGGTGGCCCATGTGACTGTGCCTGCGCTCGAGCCGGATCCCGGCAAAGTGGCCACCACCTCCCCGGCGATCGTCGGCGAACTTCTGCATCATCAACTTGCATTTACGGGACTGGTGGTCACAGACGCCATGGAAATGGGGGGGCTTACCCGCCTGTACCCGCCGGGCAACTCTGCTGCAGGACACGCAGCCGTGGACGCAGTCAAGGCCGGCAATGATATGTTGCTGCTGCCTTCCGATCTGGAGGGCGCTTACAAAGGACTGCTGAGTGCCGTCCGCCAGGGGGAGTTGCCGGAAAGCCGGATCAACGATTCCGTCTTGAAGATCCTGCGCGCCAAGGCCAGCGTGGGCCTGAATAAGGCGCGATTGGTGGATCTTAACAGCATTCCAGTCATCGTGGCTAAGCCGCAAAGCCTGGATCTGGCCCAGAATATGGCGAATGCCTCCATCACCCTGGTACGGGAAAACGGCCACGTTCTTCCTTTTACGAAAAATCATCGAACTTCTCCCACTGATCCTGCGTATGCAAAGGTAGAAAGCCAGGGGAGCAGTGTGGTCTGCGTGATACTCACTGACGATATACGCACGGATTATGGACGTCAGTTCGAGCGTGAGCTGCGGCGGCGTGTCCCTGACGCTAAGGTCATCTACATTGATTCCCGAATTGCAGGCTCTATGGCCCCGGTGGTGGAAAATGCGGTGAACGCCGCCGAAAAGGTCATTGTTGCCGTCTATGTGGTTCCCACCGCAGGTAAGAAGGTGAAAACAGCCGCAGGGGTCGTCAACAGCATTGGGTTGGCCCAAACCCCAGCGGCCCTGTTGCAATCTATTCTGGACAACAGCCGGGATAAAACCGTGGTGGTGTCCTTTGGCTCACCCTACCTTGCAAAGGACTTTCCGCAGGTAGAGAATTATATGTGTGCCTATTCTCCTGTGCCGACCTCGGAAATCGCGGTTGCTCGCGCATTATTTGGCGAGATACCGATTCAAGGCCACTTGCCGGTGACCATTCCTGGCTATGGCCCTCGCGGCGCCGGGATTCAAAAACCGGCAGCAACCGCCTCAATGAAGGAGGATTTATGAACCTGAAACAGAATCGCAAGTTTGTGCTTGTATTGTTGAGTTTGGCGAGCGCCATTGCCCTGACCGGCTGCTCCGTCCACGTCAGCAAAAACAGCGATGGCTCTGACAAGAACGTGGACGTTCGCAGTCCCTTTGGCTCCGTTAGCGTCCATGAAGGCCAGGTAAATACAAAAGACCTTGGCCTGCCCCTCTATCCTGGTGCGCATCCTGCCGGAAGACATGGCGACAATGACGACAACGCCAACGTGGATGTTTCCAGTCCATGGGCGGGGGTCAAGGTCGTCGTCAGAACATTCGAAACGGACGACGCCCCGGGCAAAGTGCTCGATTTTTACCAGAACCCTATGGGCAAGTTCGGCAAAGTCATTCAATGCAATGGTGGCGGCTCCAACTTTAATGGCCATCATCACGGTAATTCGCCTGTCTCCTGCGACGGCTCCGGAAGTGACTATGAAAAAGAGCTCAAGGTAGGAACTGAGAACGATCAACATGTGGTCGCCGTGAAACCCCGTGGCCAGGGGGCGGAATTTACTCTGGTTTACGTCCGCGCCCACGAGGGCGACGACAAAGATACGATCTAGCGCTCTGTACCCAAGATGCAATCTGGCTCACCTGCTGCATGGGCGGTGGCTCATCCGGACCGATAGGCCAATCGGTGGCCAAACCCGCAACCAGCCACACCCTCGTCCACCGTAAGGAACTGTTGTGAACGGCGGCGATCCCGAGTAGGCCTTCAGCCAGGACAGCTATACTAAGTGCATGCAGTCATCCTGCGATCGGTGCGGGGCTTCCCTGGAACAAGGATCTCCTTTTTGTCCTTCGTGCGCCGCGCCGCAAATCAGAGTTGCCGCCCCCCAGGCTCCGGCGGACGAGCCTTCTACGCCACAGCAGCCTCCCAGTACCCCCGACCTGGTTCCTCCAGCGGCAATGCCCAAGAGCCCCAATCAGACAGGCGCAATTCAGTGGAATAAATACCGGCGAATCGCGCTGGGGTTGTCGCTGGTCGCGGGTGTGGGCATTGCTCTGTTTCTTCCGCTCGGCCTCCTGTTTTTTGTTGCTTCCATCGTCTTTGCCGTCGGACGTTATGGCCGCGAGCATCAAGGCCCGCTCAGGGCTTCCCAGGGAGCAAAAATGGGAGCGTTTAACGGCCTTGTTAGCTTTGTGGTGACTACAACTCTTGCGACAACGCTTTTTCACGAAGAGCAACGCCAGCAAATCATGCAGATGCTGCAAAAGCAACTCGGCAGTATTAGCGACCCCCTGTTTCAGCGTATGGTGCATTGGATGATGACCAGCCAGGGGTACGTGGTTCTTGTTATCTTCTCTATGCTTGTTGGGTTGGCGATTTTCTTGATAGTCTCCAGCTTCATCGGCGCCGTGACAGTCTCCTTCTCTGCCCATAGAGACCGCCGGTAGGATTGGTTTCACCAACCTAACAATCCTGGCAATCTAGCCGGGCTTGCCGTGGACTTTGGCAATCCGCCGATGAATCGGCTATCATGCGATGCAGTATGAAGACTGAATCTTCATCCCGCATGCCCAACCTTCACGAAAAGGGACGGATTATGTCCGCCTCAGAGATTGACCGCACTCTGGTCCGTCTGGCCCATGAAATCGTGGAGAAGAACAATGGAATCGAAGACCTGGTGCTGGTTGGGATCAAGCGGCGGGGGGTGCCGCTGGCCAATCGTCTGGCAAAGCTGATCGAAAAGATTGAGAAAAAGCCGATTCCCACCGGAACACTGGATATCACCCTTTATCGCGATGACCTCTCCACCGTGGGCGTCAGCCCGATAATTCAGAAGACCACGCCGCTGGGAGTGGAGATTGCGAATAAGAACGTGATCATGGTGGATGACGTGCTGTATACCGGCCGCACGACACGCGGGGCCATGGACGCCCTGTTTGATCACGGCCGCCCGCGCCGGGTGCAGCTTTGCGTGTTGATTGATCGCGGACACCGAGAGTTGCCGGTTGAAGCTGCCTTTATCGGCCGGACCGTCCAGACCACCGCCAACGAGATCATCGAAGTACGGCTCAATGAAGTGGATAAGGAAGAGCAAGTCGTGCTGGTGGAGAAAGTATCGTAGCCTAAATGTCCCGTCCTCGCTCCGTGCTAGACCTCGAGCATCTCAGCGCAAAAGAAATTACTTTTATTCTGGATCTTGCCCGCAAACTGCACATGCGCCCGCCCCGCCCGTTGCTTCGCGGAAAGCGTATTGCTCTCCTCTTCTACGAAGCTTCCACCCGCACCAGGGTCTCATTTGAGTTCGCGGCCAAGCTGTTGGGCACGCATACCTCCGTGATCAGCGCTTCTGCTTCCAGCATTGAGAAAGGCGAGTCCCTGGTAGATACGGGCAAAACCCTTCAGGCGCTGGGAGCGGATTGCATCGTGATTCGCCATCCATCATCGGGCGCGCCCCAGGTGCTGGCCCGCAATCTGCACGTACCCGTTATCAACGCCGGCGACGGCATGCATGAGCATCCTTCTCAGGGCCTTCTGGACGCTTATACCATTCTGCGCCACCGCAAGACTCTGAAAGGACTCAGGGTGGCCATGATCGGTGACATCCAGCACAGCCGCGTGGCCCGCTCCAATATCCATTTACTTTCCAAGTTTGGCGCTGAGATTGTCCTTTGCGGCCCCCTCGAGTTTCTTCCGGAAGTTGCGCTGACTCTTTCTCCACGGGTGAGAATTACTCGCCGCCTGGAGGAAGCTACCGGCAATGCCGATGTTGTCATGATGCTGCGCGTCCAGAAAGAGCGCCTGGTCGGGCTGGATATTGACGTTGAACGCTATGTAGCTCACTACCAGCTCACTACTGAGTTGCTCGAGCTGGCCAAGAAGGATGCCCTGGTGATGCATCCCGGCCCCATGATTCGAGGCATGGAAATCCAGAGCGAAGTAGCCGACTCGCCCCAATCCGTGGTGGAAGAACAGGTGCAGAATGGAGTGTATGTAAGAATGGCCCTGCTGGCTATTTGCACAGGAGTAGTCTGATGAACCTGAACTTATCTGCGTTCATCTGCGCAAATCTGCGGCTAAACTTGTTTTGCGTGGGTCCATACTGAATGCTGACTGCTATAAAAAACGGCCACATCCTCGATCCATCGCAAGATCTCGATGGTCCCGCCGATGTTTTGATCGCAGAAGGCCGTATTGTCCAAGTCGCTCCTCCCGGCAAAATCAAAGGCCACGCTGCCGGCGTTTTCGACGCCAAGGGATTGATCGTCACTCCCGGCTTCATTGATGTGCACGTTCATCTGCGCGAACCGGGGCAGTCCTACAAAGAGACTGTCGCCAGTGGAACTATGGCGGCCGCTGCGGGCGGATTCACCAGCGTCTGCCCCATGCCCAATACCTCACCCATCAACGACTCTCCCGCCATCACCCGCTGGATGCAGGACCCGGAACGCGGCCCTCATGTCAATGTTTTTCCCATCGCTGCGGCAACCGTCGGCAGCCTGGGCCGGCAGCTTACGGATTTTGCCGCGCTTAAACGCGCTGGAGCTGTGGGGGTATCAGATGACGGCAAGCCCATCCTGGAAGAGGAGATCATGCGCCGGGCGCTGGCCGCTGCCGCTCAACTGAACCTTCCGGTGGTGCAGCACGCTGAAGATACCCGTATGACCCGTGACTCCTGCATGAACACCAGCCCAACAGCCTTTCGCCTGGGCTTGCGTGGCTGGCCGGGAGAGGCGGAATGGTCGATTGTCCGGCGCGACATCCGTCTGGCTGCGGAAACCAAGGGACATCTGCACGTTGCTCATGTCTCCACTGGCGAAGCCCTGGAAGCGGTGAAAAAGGCGAAGCAGTCAGGGATTCACGTGACGTGCGAAGTTACGCCACATCACTTCACATTGCTGGACGAAGACGTAGCCGACTATAACACCAACTTCAAAATGAATCCGCCGCTGCGCTCTGGCTCGGACCGGGGAGCTCTTCTTGCCGGCCTGGCTGACGGCACGGTGGACTGCGTCGCCACGGACCACGCGCCGCACGCGCATCACGAAAAGAATGCTGAATTTGACCGTGCGCCTTTTGGAATTACCGGTTTGGAGACGGCGTTAGGCTTGTGCATCTCAGTGCTGCACGTACGCCACAAGATTCCGCTCAAGAAGATCGTTGAATTGTTGACCGTGAATCCTGCCCGCCTCATGGGCCTGGAAGGCCGAGGCACTCTGGCTGAAGGTTCACATGCAGATGTGACCATCTTCGATCCCGCAAAGAAATGGACCTTCCACGCTGCCGAGTCCCAATCAAAATCAAAGAATTCACCCTTTGATGGCTGGCAACTTCAAGGGAAAGTTGTGGCAACGATCGTAGGCGGCGCGTTAGTTAGTCTTTGAAAGTCCACCACGATAGAGAGAAGATCAACAGATCGCCGACAGCTTGTCCTTTCAATTTTGGCAATTCCGGCGATTATGGCAATTTTAGCAATCAGGAAAGAATTCCCATCCTCTTTCCCACTCTCTTCAGGATCTCCAGTGACTTGCTGAGTTGGTCTTTGGTATGGGTGGCGGTCATGATGGTGCGCAGACGCGCTTTGCCTTCCGCCACCGTGGGATAGGCAATCCCCGGAGTGAACACGCCCTCTTTGAACAACTCGCGGCTGAACTCCATTGCCAGGCGTCCTTCGCCCACCATGATCGGCGTGATCGGTGTCTCACTCACGGGAGTCGTCTTGCCGCCAATGTTGAATCCCAGGTTCCCCAGCTCCTTCTTGAAAAACCGCGTATTGTCCCAGAGTTTTTCCATGAGCTGCGGTTCCTGCTCCAGCACCTCAAATGCAGCAATGCAGGTTGCGGCCACAGATGGTGGATGCGAAGTGGAGAACAAGAACGGCCGTCCTCGATGGTAGAGAAAATCAATCAGCTCGCGGGTGCCGCAGACGTATCCGCCCAAGGCGCCAATGGCCTTGGAAAGAGTTCCCACCTGCACGTCTACGCGCCCGTGCACGTTGAAATGGTCAACGGTGCCGCGCCCGTTGCGCCCCAGTACGCCGGAAGAGTGGGCATCGTCCACCATCATGATGGCGCCGTATTTTTCCGCCAGATCGCATAACGCCGGTAGTGGACCGATGTCGCCGTCCATGGAGAAGACACCGTCAGTAATGATCAGCTTGTGGCCGGGTTCGCCCGCCACTTCTTTCAACAGCTCTTCAGCATGAGCAATATCTTTGTGGCGAAAAACCTTGATGGTGGCGCGAGAGAGCCGTGCGCCGTCAATGATGCTGGCATGGTTCAACTCGTCGGAAATAATGAAGTCACCCTTGCCCAGAAGGGCAGAGACGGTGCCTGAATTTGCCGTAAATCCTGACTGGAACACCACGCAGGCTTCCACGTTCTTGAAGCGAGCGATCTTTTCTTCCAGTTCTATGTGGATGGTCATGGTGCCGGAAACGGTACGCACCGCCCCGGAGCCGACGCCAAATTTGTGGATGGCCGCCAGCGCCGCTTCTCGCAGCTTGGGATGGGTCGTCAGGCCGAGGTAATTATTCGACGCCAGATTGATTACCCGCTTGCCATCGAAGGTGCATTCCGGCGCCTGCGGTTCTTCCAGCACGCGCAACTTGAAATGCGTGCCGCGTTGTTTCAGGTCGTTAAGCTGGTCGGTGAGATAAGCAAGCTGCGGTCGGGAGATGGTAGTCGTAGACATGATGTAGAAACCTTCAAAGATTTTTGATTTCTGAATTGTGATTGCAAATCCGTCCCAAGTCGACCACTACTCTGAAGCACAAAATCAAAACTCACAAATCAAAAATCTATCTCACTCCATTGGGATAAAGCAGGATCTTGCTCGATTCCCCAGTCTTCAGGCGCTCCAAGCCTTTGCTGAAATCGGCCATGGCCATGCGATCGGTAATTACGGGTGAGAGATCCAGTTTGCCGGCTTTGAGCAGCGCCGTCATCTGGTACCAGGTCTTGTACATCAACCGGCCATTGACGCCCTGCACCGTTGCTCCCTTGAAAATGAAATCCTCAGCCAGGTTGAACTCAACCGGCTTGGATGGAATGCCCAGGAGGGAGACTCGTCCGCCCAACCGCAGGATCTTGAAGCCCAGCCTGATGGCATCGGACTTGCCGGACATTTCCAGCATTACCTCTACACCCAGCCCATCTGTGGCTTGCATGATTTTTTCGTAGACGTTGTCTTTAGCGGGGTCAAGGACGAAATCCGCCTTCATTTTTTCCGCCAACTTGCGCCTATGCTCATTGACTTCCAGGGCGAAAATCTGGGTGGCGCCACAGGCCCGGGCTACGGCGATGCAAAAGAGACCGATGGGGCCGCAGCCCACTACAGCAACTGTCTTGGCGGCAATTTCACCAGCCAGCACGGTATGCACCGCGTTGCCCAGGGGGTCAAGCACGGTGGCGTAGTCGGCGGGAATGCCGGGATCGATCTTCCAGATGTTGGACTCGGGAATCTTTACGTACTCGGCAAAGGCGCCATTGGCGTCCACGCCAATGATCTTCACGTAGCGGCAGATATGGCTTTGCCCGGTGCGGCACTGATAACACTTGCCGCAGGCCACATGCATCTCGGCGGAAACAAAGTCGTCCTCTTTGACCGTAGTGACATTCTTTCCTATAGCCACTACGTTGCCGCAGAATTCATGGCCGGGGATCAAGGGAGGCTTGATGCGGTTCTGCGCCCACTGGTCCCAGTTGTAGATGTGCAGATCGGTGCCGCAAACCGATGCCACCTTGACTTTGACCAGTACATCGTCCGGGCCAATCTGCGGCAAAGGCACCTGACGGACTTCCGCGCCCGGGGCAGCCTCCGGTTTCACGACGGCAAGCATGGTTTCAGGCATCAGGGAGTTGAGAGGGCAAACTTAAATTCTAACAAACAGTCCCCTTTCCTGAACCGGAAATGCCCACGGTCCAAACGCTAGGGTGTCCGGCCGAGAAGGAGTTTGGGCACCTTCACGTCCCAGGCCAGGCCAACCAGTCTCAACGCGGAAACTGCGTACCAGTTGAAATCGAGTTCATACCATGCCAGACCATGACGGGACGATTGGGGATTAGCATGATGGTTATTGTGCCAGCCTTCTCCAAACGTCAGCAGCGCCACCCATAGACTGTTCTTGGAGGTATCGCCGGTGGAGAAGCGCTGCGAACCCCACATGTGAGTGGCTGAGTTCACAAGCCAGGTGGAGTGGAGGCCGACCACGGTGCGAAGGAAGATGCCCCATAACACATATTGCCATCCACCGAGAATAAAAATGACGATGCCGAGCGTGGTAATAGGCACCCAGTGCCATTGGCTGATCCACATATGGAATTTGTTCTTGCGCAGGTCAGGAACATAAGGCAGGAGATCCGCGGACTTGTTGTGCATTGTCCGGCCAGTGAGAATCCAGCCCATGTGGGCCCAGAAGCCACCGTCACGGGGCGAGTGCGGGTCACCCTCCTTGTCAGTATTCTGGTGGTGCACACGATGGGTAGCCACCCAGAAAATCGGGCCGCCTTCCAAAGCCAGAGTGCCGCATACGGTCAGAAAATATTCCAGCCATTTGGGTGTCTTAAATCCTCGATGAGTAAGAAGGCGGTGGTAGCCGACGCCAATTCCAAGGCTACCGGCAATCCACCAGAAGACCAGCGCAAGAATCAATGCTTTCCAGCTAAAGAAAAATACGGCCGCCAAAGCCCCAAGATGAAAGACGACCATAAAAAAGGTGGTAACCCAAACCAGAGGTTGCGCAAAAGTCTTATCGTTCCTGAAAATCCCCATGAATCAATTCCTTCCACTATGTCTGATTCTCAAGGGTAAACGCCGCGCCGCATTCACGCTGTAATACTTGTGTAATGATTTCCGCGCCGCTCGATTCAGGAGGTTACTTTCGTCCTACATCTCATGCCCGTATCGCTGAAGCACTTCTCCCGGCAATCGCAGCACCGTGGATCCGGCCCTGACGGGAATGGGCATAAGAGAAGAAACATCCACCGGCCCAAAGCCTTCTTCCCGGCCAAGGTCAGCTTCAACGTGTCCGCGCCGCATCTTGAGTTGCAGAGTACGTTCCAGTTTGGCTAAATCGGAACGCTCGATTGTGGAGAAGAAAATTGCGGCCTTGCCTTTAGCGCCGGCTCGTCCTGTGCGTCCCGCGCGATGGATGAAGTCTTCCGGTATGGCCGGCAGATCGTAATTGATCACCTGGGCCACGTCATCGACGTGAATGCCCCGGGAGGCAATGTCCGTGGCCACGAGCACCTGCGACTTGCCTTGCTGAAAAGCGGAAAGCGCAAGGGTCCGTTGCGGCTGCGTTCTGTCTCCATGGAGGACGCTGACCTTCATTCCGTGGCGTTTCAATTTGTCGGCCAGCCGCTCTGTAGCTCTCTTGGTGCGAACAAAAACCAGCGAACGCCCACTCTCATCGCCGAGCAGGCGCTTCAACAACGCGAGCTTCTGGTCAGCCTGGACCTCATAGGCGGTGAGATGGACCGCTTCCGATGGTTTTTGCGGTGAACCGAAGGCAAGGCGGACCGCATCACGCGTGTAATCAAAAATCAGGTGGGCTACAGACGGCTCCAGCGTGGCTGAGAAGCACAGAGTCTGGCGCGACTTCGGCAACCTGGCGGCAATCCGGCGGACTGCAGGGATGAATCCCATATCCAGCATGCGGTCTACTTCATCCAGCACGAGGGTTTTTATCCCATCCAGCGCAATGAGTTTCCTCTGCACCAGATCCTCGAGCCTGCCGGGGGTAGCAACGATCAGTTGCGCCCCAGAGCGCACGGCGTGTAATTGGGCCCGTTCCGATGTGCCGCCCATCACCAGCGCAGCCGCAGGAAGGTTCTTGCCTCGCAACTGCTCGTATTGCCTGGCAATCTGTTCTGCCAGTTCGCGGGTGGGTACCAGAACCAGTGCTCCGGGGCGTTTTTCCGCAGAGTGGAGCAGTTTGTCCATCAGGGGCAGCAGGAAAGCGAGTGTCTTGCCGGTGCCAGTCTGGGCGGTTACAACAACATCCTCGCCGCGCACAATGTGAGGAATGGATGCTGTCTGCACCTCAGTAGGGTTGATGAATCCAGCGGCGCTGAGCCGGGATTGCAAATAAGTGGAAATCGGGAGTTCAGTAAATGCGGACAATTGTGTTTGCTTTCTTGGATCGGCGGCGGTTGTTGGCTGGACGTCACACAGACGTCAGGGCAAAGTGATCTCATGCCGATTATGTTTTGAATTTTCGCCGTAGATAAACTCGGAGGTACTGAAGGCTGGGCGGCCCCGACCAGATCTCGATCAAAAGAGCCCTACAACCGCAAATCTAAAGCTTTCTTAATTATACATCATTGGCGGATCCACGTCCCGATCTTATTGCAGCCACGGCAACTCCATTGTGCCATGGTGCTTGCGTTCCTGGATGTGGTCCCAAACGAGGTTGTCCTTGACCCATGTGGCCTGCTTTGTGGCAACGTCTACGTTCTGACGAGCAGGATCATGATGGATGGCAAACCGTTGGCCGCACTGGTCGCAGACAACGGTCTCCATCAGGATGCTATTGGGACGGTCCGCTGACATGCGGATGCGTGTAACCAGCCCGTTCAAATTCACCAGCGTGGCTCTCGACGCTGACGGCCATATCCCCCGTCGCGACCCCGGCCACCGCCGCCGTCTTTGCGGAACCCGCCGTGCTGAGATTGCGGCCGCGCCTCATTCACGGTCAGCGCCCGCCCGCCTGAGTCCTTGCCGTTCAAAGCCGCCATGGCTTTTTCAGCTTCCTCATCGTTGGTCATGGAAACAAAGCCAAAGCCACGTGATCTCCCGGTGTCGCGATCGGTGGCGACCATAGCGCTCTCCACGGCTCCAAAGGGCTCGAACAATGACCGCAGCTCCTGCTCTGTCATACTGAAAGAAAAGTTTCCTACGTAGATCTTTTTCACTTGTGACTCCTCGTTGATGTTAATGGGTTGGATTTGGCTGTTCTCAGCAGAAATAGGCAGGATGAAGCGGAAGAAACGTGTCTATCTGAGTCGAGGACAACTCGCATCTCCAATACTACACTAAAGCCGCGCAGACTGCTTTGGCTGAGCTGAGGCACGAACCGGGCAGCGATTCGCGTTAGCCTCGCTTGAGGTCGTCGGACAGAAAGGCCCTGATCCGTCCTGAACGGGAAGGATGGCGCAGCTTGCGCAGCGCCTTGGCTTCAATCTGCCGGATACGTTCGCGAGTCACCTCAAATCTCTGGCCCACCTCCTCCAGGGTATGCTCGGAGCCGTCTTCCAGGCCAAATCGCATTCTGATGACCTTCTCCTCGCGCGCATTCAGCGTGCGCAGCAGTTCCGCCGTCTTATCCTGCATGTTCACGCGGATCATGGCTTCCGCGGGAGAGAGGCCGGTGGTGTCACGAAGGAAGTCCACCAGACGCGTGCCGTCATCTTCTCCCAGGGGGGTTTCGAGCGAGATTGGCTGCTGGGCAATCTTCTGCGCCCGGCGCACCTTGGCGACGGGAACGTCCATGCGCTGGGCGATCTGCTCGGCGGTGGGGCCATGGCCGAGTTCCTGCACCAATTGACGCGTGGCGCGGACCAGCTTGTTGATAACCTCAATCATGTGCACGGGAACGCGAATGGTGCGCGCCTGATCGGCAATGGCGCGGGTGACGGCCTGCCGGATCCACCACGTGGCGTAGGTCGAGAATTTGTACCCGCGGTGATAGTCAAACTTGTCCACGGCTTTCATCAGGCCCATGTTGCCTTCCTGAATCAGATCCAGGAATTGCATCCCGCGATTGGTGTACTTTTTCACAATGGAAACGACAAGACGAAGGTTCGCCTCCACCAGTTCCCGCTTGGCGTACTCGGCATCCACATTGCCCTGAACGATCTCGCGCTGGGTACGGCACAGTTCCTGGAAGCGGGCGCCAGCCGCGCGCTCAAGCTCATGCAGATCGTTCACGTAATTCTTGCGCTGGCGCTTGTACTCGGAGGACAGACGGGAGTCGCCGGTCCTGGCGCATTTTTTTTCCAGGTCGCGAATCTGGGCGTCCAGAGAACGCATGGTATCGGCGACGGCGGTCACCCGCTCAATCAGGCGCTTGCGCTCGGGATAGACATACTTGAATCCGCGGATGATCCGTGAAATTGTCACCCGCTTGCGGGCGATCATCCAGAGAGTGCGCTGATACGCCCTGGGGCGTTTCCTGCGATTGATTCCCTTGAGCTTCTCCTGCAGGGCACGCACCTTGCCGTAATGGCTTGCGATTTCCCGAATCTGGGTGATGGTGGAGGCCAGGCGATCGGCGACAACATCGTCACTCACCTCTTCTTCCCCAAACACCACAACCTCTTTGATGGAACGAACACCTCGTTCCAGATCGGCACCGATGGAGATCATCTCCTGGATGACCACGGAACTGCGCGACAGCGCCTTGAGGGTGCGGAAATGACCACGCTCGAAGCGTTTGGCGATTTCAATCTCACCCTGGCGCGTGAGCAAAGGGACGGCGCCCATCTCGCGCAGATACAGCCGTATGGGATCATTGGTGGTGGCCAGAACATCGGTGGCAGGCGCGGCTTCCTCTTCCGCCGGATCGTCAGGATCACGAAACAGACTCTTCCGCCGCTCGGAAGGCATCTTGCCTTCGGCAGACAGATCAATGCCCTCGGTTTCCACCGTGGCGACCATATCGTCGTAATCTTCAGAGGAATGAAGATCCTTGCCGGCAATACCGCTCGTCTCAACCTGCGGCAAGTACAGCTTGTCCGCTGGGGTCGAATCCAGGGTGCTCTCTTTCGGTTCGTAGTTATGGCGGGCCAAAAAATACCTTTCGTATGACGGGACACAAGACCAGTCGCGGAGAGTTTCACATCACAGGCTTGCAGGCGCCACTGTTCAGCGGAAACTTCTTGATTCACGCGGCCGGAGGGATTCGAGTACCTACGTTTAAGCGCCCTGCACAGCAGGCTTAAAGGCGTCAATCTCTTTGAGAATGGTTTCTAAACGCTTTTCGAGCTGCTTCTTGGTGCGGGGCTTGAGTTCTGTTTTCGCGAATCCAGCGTAATCTGCCAGGGAGCGACGGTAGAAATCCGCGGTTTTGTTGAGTAATTCAAGTTTTGGATCATTTTGTGCCGACATACCTTCATTCTACAGGAAGTCGGGCCAACCGCGTGAGCCAAATCAGGGCCCCGGAAGGGTCTCGGACCGGGCCGGGTGGTTGGTTTTGCACCCTCCGCGAAGAAACGGCAAGGATTCCGGGACAAGGGGCCCAAATGTCATGTAAGCTTGTACGGTATGCCTGTTTAGGACAGGCTGGAGGCCAGATTGGCAGAAGTTCGATTGCAGGAAGGCGAACCGCTGGAGAATGCGCTGCGGCGGTTCAAGCGCAAGGTGCAGACTGAAGAGATCATCAAGGATGTGAAACGGCATTCCTATTACCTGAAGCCGGGAGAGCGACGCCGGCTCAAGCAAGCCCTGGCGCGCAAACGGGCGAGGAAGAAGGGCCGCAGAGACCGCGACACCCGTCCGGACCGGGATTAGGCTTTGGCCGCTACTTCTGGCCGTTGGCTCAAAACCAAAACTCGTGATCGCAAGTTTGCTGCCGCTTCATTCGGGTTCGGAACGGAACAATCGGAACGGAACAAGGTGTCAGGCCTTAGAAAAGGCGGCCTTTTTGCCGCTGCGCCGCTACATTTCCTCTAAGTAATTGAAAACTAAAGGGAATCTGCGTAGCGGCAACCGTAGCGGGAGGGGTTTTTGTAGCGCTACCATTTCTACACCACCCGGCCAGCCCTGTCGGTTGCGCTGCATGCAGTGTGGATAGAGTAGGGATACAGTATACAAAAGCGTTTTTTTTCAATTTTCGCCTCGGGTGCTTTCCATGGTTTTCTCAGGGGTCGGCGCCGATGCGGTAGCTACCAATCCAGCTCAAGAGCCAACCCCAAAACAACCCCGATTTGCAAAAGCCGGTCTGGTTCCGCGATTCCTAGCGGCCAGGAATCGGAACACCGTGGGCCGCACACACATCTCCCCGCGCGGCAATGCACAGGAAGAAGAGATCCAGTTTCCTCGCTCGGCGAAACTTCAGCCTCGACCTGGAATGACAGTCGGCGGCGCTGCGGATTTCTTCGCGCAGCACTGCGTCTGTTTCGCCAGCGCTGACAACACTTCTCCCACTGCGTTCACGCCTCTGAACGCATCAAATATTCAGTTGTCAAAGAACAAGTATTTCTGGCTGGTGGCCCCTGGGGGCACAGCCTTCTTACAGTTTCAGGATTGCATCCGCAGAAGCAGGAGTCAATCAAGTGCTGTCACAATGCTGTCAGAGTGACAGCACTTTTTTTGCGAAAATGGCCGAAAAACGCAAAAAAGCAACAGGAGGCGCGGCGGAGCGAGCCACAAGCAAAAATCAAAAGATCCCCACGAGCAATTGTTTCCACCGTCGAATGCAAAACGAAGCCGTTCGGCCCCTTCTGGGGCTCGAATCTTGTTTTGTTGCTTACCCAGCGCACGCGGTGGGCCCAGTAATTCCGTTCGCCGCAGCGGGCTTTCGACAGTCATTGGTTCGCCTGTCTCGTTGTCTTTTGGTTACGACAATTGTCCAAAGTATGTGGGCTTTACGGCCATCAGCCGAGAGCTTTTTCATATGGTGGTTTTCGATCGATCAAGTCAACCAGGAGGAAGCCATGAAGAAAGATCAACGAGTGCTTTGTTCCGAGTTAGTACTTGGGGCATAATCTAACTAACCGGTTAATTAATTTAAAAACCAGTCTATGGCTGCGAGTGATTCCAAGACCAGCAAGATCGGCTCGCGGGGCGAGCCGGAGAAGACGCGGGCGGCCATTTTGAAGGCCGCGCTGGAGGAGTTTGCGCACAAAGGGGTGGCGGGCGCGCGCACGGACGAAATTGCCCGCAATGCCGGAGTCAATAAGGCGCTGCTCTACTACTACTTCAAAGACAAGGAGGGCATCTATGAAGCGGTGCTGGAGCAGGTGTTTGCCGGCCTTTCCACGCAGGTGGCAGCGGTGCTGGACCGCAGCGGCCTGAGTCCACGCCAGAAGCTGCTGCTCTATCTCCAGACCCATTTTGATTTCATGGGAGACTCGCCTTTGTTTCCGCGAGTGCTGCAACGGGAGTTCATGCGCATTGGCCGCGACGTGAACACGCTGGGCAGCCGGATTGTGGAGCGCTATGGCCGTCCCATCTACACCAAGCTGACCCGGCTGATCGAAGAGGGCTGCAAGGCCGGTGAATTCCGTCCCTGCGACCCGCCGCAGACGGTGACCTCAATATTTGGCGTGATTATCTACTATTTTGTCAGCATTCCGGCGCAGCAGTTGATGAGTTCGGGCGACCCGTTTTCGCGGGAGCGAATTGCGGCCCGGCGGGCAGCGGTGCTGGACTTTATCTCGGCCGCCATGTTTGTTTCTCCAGAACCCAGCAAAGGGAAACACAGGTGAGAAGCGATCGGGGCATCGAGCGCCGCATGCGGCAGCCGGGAACCCATGGCAGTTCAGCGGTGTCAATAGCTGCAAGCCGAAGGGCAACTGCGTGCACGACACGGTTATGAATGGTCTTTGTATTTTTGCTTTGGGAGTGTTTATATTTTGTAGGTTGCTCTTCTAGCGGACGCTGTAGAGGAGAAATTCGATGGGATTGCTGGATGCCAAGGAATATGACCCGCGGCCCAGGCGGCGGCTGATGTGGTTGATTCTGGCCGCGGTGGTGGTGGTGATCGCGGCGATTGCAGTGTACTACGAGTACCCCTACTGGCGGGCGCGAGGCGTCATCAATCATTTTTTCCAGGCCATCGAAGCGAAGAATTTTGAGCAGGCGTACGGTATTTGGAATGCCGATCCCGACTGGAAGAAGCATGCCAACAGCTACGACAAATACACGCTCAGCCAGTTCCTGCTTGACTGGGGCCCCAGCAGCGAGTACGGCGTGATCACCACACACTCCATCGAGTGCATGACGGAGCCACCGAAAAAAGCTTTTAAGTCACCTACAGGAGTGATTGTGGTAGTCAAGATCAACAATCGCGCCGACCCGAAGGACGATGTGGATCTTTGGGTAGAGAAGCAAACCAAAACCATCGGCTTCTCTCCGGAGAACAGAGTGCAGTGCCGGTGAAGGAAGCAATTGGAATGAGTTTTTGTCTGGCCAGTGCAGTCCTACCTAAATTGATCTTAGTTTGTCGAGGCGGCTTCGAACAGGTTCGTTGCCTTCTGCAACGATGCTTCATCGCCTACGTTCATGGCGGTCCGGGAGCGGTCGATCTGGCGCATGAGGCCTGAGAGGACTTTGCCGGTACCCACTTCAATGAAGGTTGTCACGCCCTGATGAATGAGATACTGCACGCACTCCAGCCATCGGACTGCTCCGGTCACCTGGCGGACCAATGCCTGGCGTGATGGTTCGGCGGTGGTTTTGGGCTGAGCGTCGAAGTTGGCCACCACAGGAACTTCAGGACCGCTGAACTTGAGCTGTTGCAGATCCTGGGCGAGACGGTCCTGGGCAGGCTGCATCAGCGGGCAATGAAAGGGAGCGCTCACTTGCAGCAGGACGGCCTTCCTGGCGCCACGCTGTTTGGCCAGTTCAGTGGCCCGTTCTACCGCGGCTTTGTGGCCTGAAATCACAATCTGATCCGGCGAATTGATGTTTGCCGGGGAAACAACCTCTCCCTGCGCAGCGTCCTGGCAGACCTGCTGCAACGGTTCCAGAGAAAGACCCAGAACTGCGGCCATGGCTCCCTGGCCAGCGGGTACGGCTTCCTGCATGTACCGGCCACGGTTGTGGACGGCCCGCAGAGCGTGGGCAAATGAAACGGTGGCGGCGGCCACATGGGCGGAATACTCGCCCAGGCTGTGACCGGCCACAAACTGGGGAACGATGCCCTTCTCCTGCAAGACGCGGCAAACGGCTGTGCTGACGGCGAGCAAGGCAGGCTGGGTAATCTCCGTCATCTTGAGTCTCTCCTCCGGGCCTGCGAAGCAGAGCTGAGAGATGGAGAAGCCCAAAGCCTCATCGGCTTCCTGAAATGTGTGACGGGCCACGGGATAGAGTTGCGCGAGATCTCTTCCCATGCCGACTGCCTGTGAACCCTGGCCGGGAAAAAGGAAGGCGATTTGCGGGAGGCCCATACTCAGCTCTGGGCCGCAGCCTGCGGCGATACGTCTGAATGATTGAGGGAGAGCTCACGCTCCATGCGGGCGTTGACGCCGGATTCGGCGAGCTGCTTGGCCACGCGGATGGCGTTCTTAATGGCATTGGCGTTGGAGGAGCCATGCCCGACGATGGCCACGCCCTTCAGCCCCAGCAGAGGAGCGCCGCCATATTCGGAATCGTCGATGCGCTTGCGAAAATCGACGAAGGCCTTGCGTGAAAGGAGGGCGCCCACCTGGGAGGTAATCGTAGATTTAAGGGACTCCTTGAGGAGGAAGCGAACCGCGGCGGCCAGCCCTTCCGAGATCTTCAGGGCGACGTTACCGACAAAGCCATCGCAGACAATTACGTCCACGCGCCCGTTGTAGAGATCGCGGCCCTCGACATTGCCCAGGAAGTTCAATCCCAAGTCCTTGATCAGGGCGAAAGCCTGGCGGGTGAGGTCGTTGCCCTTGATTTCTTCTTCGCCAATGGAGAGGAGTCCTACGCTGGGTTTGGTGACGCCGAAAACGGCACGACAGTAGATCTCTCCCATCACAGCAAACTGGGCGAGGTTCTGGGGTTTGCAGTCCACGTTGGCGCCAACGTCCACCAGGATGGCGGGCTTGCCTGCGGCAGTAGGGAAAACGGCGGCAAGGGCCGGACGGTCCACGCCCGGCAGCACCCCCAGCATCATTTTGGCGGTGGCCATGGCGGCGCCGGTATGGCCGGCGGTGACAAATCCTGAGGCCAGTTTGTCGCGCACCAAGCGCAGGCCAACGCGCATGGTGGAATCACGCTTGGAGCGGACAGCATGGGCGGCCTTCTCGCGCATGCTGATGACTTCCGTGGCGTTGACGATTTCTATAGGAACATGATGGGCGGCGGGATGGGCAGCCAGTTCCCGTTTGAGCTGCTCTTCAGGGCCCACCAGCAGGATCTTGACTCCGTAGTGACGGGCGGCGAGTAAGACCCCTTCTAATTCCGGCCTGGGGGCGCGGTCAGAACCCATTGCGTCGACTGCGATGACAGTTTGCATTGCTGGCGATCAAGCCTAGCTGGTTTCCTTGGTCTCCACAACTTCGCGGCCCTTATAGTGTCCGCAGTGCGGGCAAACACGATGCGGCAGTCTTCCTTTTTCATGACAGTTGGGACATTCGGAAAGCGAGGCAGAGGTCAGATGATCGTGAGCGCGGCGCCTGGAAGTACGAGCTTTGGAGTGCCGCCGTTTTGGATTTGGCATTTTTAAAAAACCTTTCAGTACCGGCCCGAAAGCCGGATTTTAATTAGTGTTCCATTTTCTTACGGATGTCTTCCAAGGCAGCCCAGCGCGGGTCAGACATGGTGGCCACGCAATCGCAGTCTTCCATGTTCAGATTGCGGCCGCATTGCGGACACAGTCCCCTGCATTCGGTGGAACAGATCTGTTTGACCGGGAGCGCCAGCAGCGCCTGTTCCTTAAGAACGTCTTCCAGCAGCAACCCGTCGCCTTGATAGTACCCGATTTCAGTCTCGGCAAGACTAATCGAACTTTCTTCGCCCCTGGCATCCACTCCTAGCGGACGGTAGATGAGATCGAATGACTCCCTGACATCGCGCTTCACGGCGTCCAGACAGCGGGCGCAACGCAACTCCACCTGGGTGGAGAAACTGCCCACCAAGCGGATGTCTTCGACCACATTTCGCGCTCCCCGGTTTTCCCGGATCAACTCCGCCCGGCCCCAGGCATGGAACGGACTTTTCTGCTGAATGTCCGCTCCCATGTCGATGAGCCCGGGCTCAAGATTCTGGTCAAATTCAATTTTCCGGAGTTCAAGATCCTTTATTTTTATGAACATAGGGTCACCCCGGAAATACTGCGGTAGCGGAGTCTAACGCGTTGGGGAACAGGAATACAGAAATCAGGATAATGGCGGTGAATAAGGACTGTCAAATCAGATCGGATGCTATGAGGCGGCTGGAACGTAGACGGTAAGGTCAAAGTCGGCGGCCCCGTGGCCGCCGCTTTCTACGACTGAAACGGTTGTTGGTGATCGTTAGGGGTTGCGGCCGGTTTCGGTGCCGGTGGCTTCCTGTCCGCCGGTGAAGCGGTCAGCCTGGCCACGGATAGACGACATGGTGGAACGAACGCGCTCACGGCCCTGGTCGACCAGGCCACGAGCCGAATCGGCCAGATCACTGGCGCGTTGCGTCAGATTGTTGCGTGTTTCCTCTCCGCTCATGGGGGCAAAGAGTATCCCCAAACCAATTCCAATTCCTAAACCTGCCCAAAAGGACTTCATATTCGCATGCTCCTGCTTGTGATTACCTGAAAGGTTTTTTCTGTACTCTCTAAGAAGATGCGACTAACGGTGCAGGGTTTGCCGGGAGAAGCAGTAGTTAGACCCTTATGCAGGCGATTACGAGAATTCTGTTCTGGTAGTTCAGTATGTAACAGAGCAGCCGCCCTGAGGTTGAGCGCTGGTCTTGCTCCTTATTTCGCGGCGGCCGCCAGCTTGTTGGCCGCTATGCGGGCGGCGGCGGACTTGGGATCATCTTTCTGGATCTGCTGGTAAATATTTGCGGCTTCCTTGGGGTCCGTGCTCTCGTACAACTGTGCCAGCTCAAGCTGGGCCTGGCCTTTGGAAACCATGTCCGTCGGATTATCAATCAGTTCCTTATAAAGTTTTGCCGCATCGATGGAGCGGTTGCCGGTGCGATAGAAATTGGCCAGCGCCAACTTGCCCAGGGAGGCAATGTTTTTATCGCCATCATCGGCAGCGGATTTGAGCAAGCGCTCCGCGGGAGCGTTATCCCCGGCCTGGATGGCTGCTGTGCCGGCAAGATATCCGGCCATTTTTCCCGGCTTGGTGTGCGGGAACTGATCAGCAACAGCCTGGAGCTCCGTCTCCGCCTGCTTGCCGCGCTCGGCGATGCTGGAAAAGGTTTTGATGGAGGGATCGGGAGGAGTGCCGGGAGGCCGCAGCGGTGTAGAAAATGTCTGCAGGGCCTTGCTGAGCGCGATGTTGGCCTGCTCAGTTTTGTGACTGTTCCAGGCAAGAAAGCCGGTAATGAGAATTGCGGCAACAACGAGCACAGAGATTGACCCGATCAGCAGCCGCCGATGCTCGGTCGCCCAATGCACCGCTTCCTGGGTGCCCTTGGCAAACTTATCTTCCTTCAGTTGATGGCGGGTGTAACTTTGCACTTTTTTTGAAGAACCTTCTTGGGATGGCCTAAGTGGTTATAAAACATGAGTTTAGCAAGAAGCGCAAGGTTGGTCAAATGGATTGCTCTTTTTGGGGTGGATTCTTAGCTCGGCTTAGGGTGATAATTTTATCAACTTACCCCTATCCCCCAGGGTTATAGCTGGAAGTAAATCCAAGTAGATAAGTTGTGCGCCATTTTTGTTTCCCGGAGGAATGCGTCTTTGCGTGCGAAAAACAAGAACTCCAAGAAAGCAACTATCAAGCTGAAGGCTGAAGATCTGTGGATTGCGCCGAAATCGAATTTAAAAGGTGAAAACGGCGATCGAGCGTGGAACGATCGCAGCGCTACACCTACCGGTTCGCGTCTGCTGGAACTGGCCGACATCGCTTTGGGATTGAAAAAACCCGATCCGCCCAAGAAGAGACGTTCTGCTTCCGCCGGTGCCAGCGGCGAGAAGTAAATTGATCGGGACAGCGGAAGAAAAACCCAATACGCCGGCTGATTCCAATTCAAGTGAGAAGCAAAAGGCAAGGTCTCTCCACATGCCCGGCAAGCCGGTCATGTCTTGATGATGAAGCGTTGAGTGATTGCGTGGATTTTCAGAAATGATGTGACCGCTCAAAATCGCAGTCCGATGCGATTATCAGGCTGGGGTCAATTTCATTGACCCCAGCCCCCACCTCCAGGAGATTCGATCCTGATGTGGTCGCCTTTTTTCAGGCGGACACTTACTTTGCCGGGCAGGGATTCGCGCTTACCATCGGCGTGGACGACTTCAGTTTTTCCGGCAGCGCCATCGCTGCCGCCATTCAATCCGTAGGGTCCGCGACTGCGACGGTCGGCCAGAAGAGTGACTTCGGCATCGGTGAGCAATTCGATCTCGCGGACGATTCCGTCGCCCCCCCTGAATCTTCCTGCACCACCACTGCCTTTGCGCAGCGAATAGGCGGTCACACGCAGGGGATAGGCGTATTCCAGAGCTTCGGCCGGAGTATTCAAGGAGTTGGTCATGTGAGTGTGGACACCGCTGACACCGTGACGATCAGGGCGAGCGCCCATGCCTCCGGCAATGGTTTCGTAATAGGCAAAAGGCTCGGCGGTGCGCGGGTCGGCGCCGCCGATGGTCAGGTTGTTCATGGTGCCGGATGATCCTGCGGGCACGCGGCGGGGCACGGCCTGGGCCAGCGCGCGCAGCAGGACATCGACAATGCGTTGCGACGTTTCCACGTTGCCGCCGGCGACGGCAGCGGGTGGACGCGCATTCACCACCGTGCCGAGCGGCGCAATCAGCCGCACGGGACGCATCAAGCCGGCAGTTGCGGGAACGTCTTCCGCTAAAAGGCAGCGGAAGATATAAAAACAGGCGGAGTAGGTGATGGCTTCCACGGCATTGATACTGCCCGCCACCTGGGGGGAGCTGCCGGTGAAATCAACTGTGACCAGCGGCTGGTTTACGGAAGTTTTCCGGAAGGTCAGAGTGACGGCGATGCGGACGGGGCCGGAGCCCGCGCCGTCATCATCGAGAAAATCTTCCGCCGCATAGCAACCGGGAGGCACGCGGGAGAGGAAGGCGCGCATGATCTTCTCCGAGTAGTCCTGCAATTCCTGCATCACGCGCTGCACCCGAGGCATTCCGTACCGATCTACGATTTCATGCAGCCGGACTGCCCCGGTGTGGCAGGCGGCAATCTGGGCGTTCAGGTCACCCTCGCGCTCCTGGGGAGTGCGGACGTTATTCAGCAGGAGGCGCAGCACATCCTGCTGGGGCCTGCCGGCCTGCAACAACTTGATGGGCGGGATGCGCACACCTTCCTGATAGATTTCGCGACAGATTCCCATCGATCCGGCATACGCCCCGCCGACATCGGCGTGGTGGGCGCGCGAGGCGACAAAAAACGACGGCCTGCGAGATTTTTTGTTTTTGAGGAAAACCGGCGCGACCAGAGTGATGTCCGGCAAATGGGTGCCACCGCAGAAGGGATCATTGAGAATCGCGACATCGCCGGGAGCCAACTGTAATTGATCCACAGCGGCGCGCACAGACATGGGCATGGAGCCTAGATGCACAGGCATGTGATCGCCCATGGCCAGGACTTCTCCTCCGGCATTGAAGACAGCGCAAGAGTAGTCGCGGCGCTCCTTGATGTTGGGTGAGAAGGCGGTGCGCCTGAGCGCGGCCCCCATCTCCTCAGCAATGGAATGAAAGATGTTCTTGAAAATCTCGAGCTCAACCGGATCGTGGGCCACGGAAACAGTTTAAAAGAAGTAATTGGTAGTTAGTAGTCAGCAAAGTCAAAATCAAGTTCAAAAACCAAGCTTCCCCCGGACTTCAAATCCTGGGTTTCCGCCGATTCCGGCCACACAATGCCGGAACCAATTTCGGGTTTCGACGTGGCCGTAAAACATCTTCACAACTCTTAACAACAGAATGGCATCTGATTGTGCAGCTTTGTCTATACAATTTTTTTTCAGAGGTCAGTTATGAAAAGAATGATTGGGGTTCTCATAGCATTGCTCGCGATGTCAATGTTTGTGATTGCGCAGGAGCGGCGGGGCGGCGACCAGCGTGGTGGAGGGCGGCAAGAGGTTGGTGGCGGC
Organism: Candidatus Angelobacter sp.; assembly: GCA_036522115.1. Taxonomy (GTDB): domain Bacteria; phylum Acidobacteriota; class Terriglobia; order Terriglobales; family Acidobacteriaceae; genus Angelobacter. The sequence goes on along the minus strand of DATDGL010000082.1, from coordinate 18,358 downwards.
CATATCCCGGCGAAGGGCCCGCCACCCTCCAGGCACGCCGCGCCAGCGGCACATCAAGGTCCTGAGGTGCATCCTGGGCCGGAACGCGGTGGACAGAACCAGCCTCAACCGGACAATCGCAAATTCAACGACCGGCCTGGCCATCCCGAGGCGCCGCACGTCCACGCCTCAAACGACCAGTGGGTCGGTCACAATGACGGACGAAATAACCCGCGTTATCACCTGGACCATCCGTGGGAACACGGACGCTTCCCCGGCGAGTTAGGCCGTAGCCACGTCTGGAGAGTCGAAGGAGGCGGTCCCGCCCGCTTCTGGTTCGGCGGCTTTTACTTCAGCGTTTCCCCGGTGGACATCGGCTTTGTCAATGACTGGTACTGGGACAGAGACGACATCGTCCTCTACGATGACCCGGACGATCCCGGCTGGTACCTGGCTTACAACGTGAGACTGGGCACCTACGTTCATGTGCTTTATATGGGAGGCTGAGGAACGGTCTCTAAAGACTCAAGGATTTCCCTGATCTTCCGAGTCATGGCAGCCAGGTTGCAGGGCTTCTGTAGAAAGGCCGTGCTTTGTCCCATGGCGTCGAGATCAGTTTTTCGGTCGAGGCAGCCGGACACATAAATCCAGACTTTAATCCAGACTTTTGAGATAACAGACGATTTGCCAGCGCTGCTGTTCAGGAAGTTTGGACCAGACGGGCATACCACGGCGCACAACCCCTTCGGTCAAAATCCAGAAGAGCATTCCCGGAGTGGCGTCGCGCACTTCCGGGGCGCGGAGACTGGGGCCCTTTCTTCCTCCATCGCCCGTCTTTCCATGGCAGAGCGCGCAATGTTGTCCAAAGAGTTTTCTGCCTGCTGCGACGGCATTGGAATCGCCCTCCAGGGGATTGCTCCGCATCCGGGCATTCTCGGGAGCTTTCTCCAATTCGGCATAAGAGTAATGAGTGGCCGGCCCAGCCTCTGCCGGAGCGTTGTTTGCGCTCTGCGCAAACGCCAGCGAACAGCAGACTGCAAACACCAGCAGCCATACGGATACAAATAGAACTCCGGGCCAACCGCACCGCAGCCTGTAGTGGTTCATGGGCGCCTCCCAAAAAGCCGGCTGACGGCATCGCCGAAACCGGCAAACTCGCGCGACAGCCCCCAGCGCAGGAGCAAGCGATGGCTGTTGTCGTTCAAGCCGAACCCGGGAGAGAGGCGGAGAGTCCATCCGGAAGGAACGTTCCATGCCATGACCGGAGCAAGATAATGCGAGGTCTCACGCAAGCCGAAAGTTTGAGTATCGCCTAGCCCTCCGTACATCTCCACACCGGCAATAAAATTCTCACGGCAGAAGTTGCATTTTTGGGCAGAAGCCTTGAGCGCCAGCGGACGGCCCACGCCGAGCGCATACCCAAATTCCCACGGGTTGCTGGGTGACAGGTTTTTGGCGGCAATGGGATTGAGCGCAATATTCCAGCCGTTGAATGTCCTGGAGAGCAGCAGCTTGAACTCCAGTTCATGATTGAGGATCCGGCGGGTGCGGGCATTGGCTTCGCTGTGATCGGACTCAACATCGTGACCTTCAATTTCCTTGATGATCCTGTCTCCCTCATTGATCTGCTCGTACTCGATGTAGAGCACCGGGTTCACAAAATGCTCATGCTGGAGTGGACGGATGCGATTCTCCCAGCGAAATCCCGTAAAGATAGTGCTGTCACCGAAGGTGGTCTGTCCGTCGAGGTAGAGTTCCGTGGTATACCACGCTTTGACCCCGTACTCGAGTTCGACCCAGAAGGCGTGAAAATCGTTGCCGCCACGCTGCGTGCCAAAAGTGGAAAAGTACTCCACCTCGAGATTCCCCGGCTCTTCCAGGTAATGATCGTAGGTCACAATGTAGGGACTGTCCTGGGCGTGGCCAGAGCGGACGAAGAAGACCGGGAGCAGCAATGCCCAGAGCGCGAACCACGTTCCTGCTGCAATGCGACCACCAAAATGTGCTACCAGCCTAAGCATGAGCGTTCTAATTGAAAATGAAATTGAAATTCATTTTCATTTATATGTCAAGCGCAAGCGCCCGCGCCAGATGCGGGCGTGAGCCTTGGGCTCGTGGCTCTTGATGAAACCGGATCGTGTCCTACATTGCGGAGATGTTAATTTACTTTGGTGTGGCTGTCAGAAAGACATCATAAGCCGTGGCACCGACTTCTGATCTGTCTTGTGGATTCTCCGGGTCTACCTTGGCGCGATAATGGAACACGTTGCCAAACGCATCTGTCCGGCGGGACAAATGGTAGTTCAGGCTGATCGAGGTCACTCCTAACGATGGCAGACTGTGAAGTTCGTTCGGCTGTGAAATGCCGTCGTGGTTCTCATCAATCCACAGCAGCAGATGAGAAAAGACGGCGTCGCGTTCATCAATGATCCCGTCTCCGTTGCCACCGTTCTCGGGTTTATCGAACTCGGCCAGGGCCAGAAAACCGTTGGGATTCGCGGACTACGGCTGGGCGGTGAAATTGCCGAACAACTCTGTACCGTTGTCAATCACCCCATTGCCGTTGCGGTCGAGGGCGAGAAAGGCGTTTCCCCACTCTGCCTCTGTCCAGGCAATGTGGGTCTTGTGGCCTGTACCGCTCATGTCGAAATGCACGCCGGCAGCAGCCGAGGTGAGATGAAATCCCTTGCCGCTGGTATCAATGATGATAGGGCTACAGGTAGGGTCAGGCCCGTTGCCCGTTCCCGGTGTCTCCCCGCCCCCACTGCCCAGGCACGGATCGCCGCCGGGGCCACCCAAGTCGATGTTGCACGTGACCCAGTCAACACAGCATTGCTCACAGTCGTAAACCTCCATCACTCCTGACTCCGGGTTCAAGCTGGGCCCGATATTGCTAACATCGACATCACAACCAAAGTTATCGACGCAATGCTGCCCAGCGATGCTTTGTGTGCCCGGGCTAGCACAGACTCCTCCGGTTGGGCAGGTGGAAGCATTTGCCGTTGGCCCGATTCCAAGTAGCTTTCCGATATTCGGACCTTTAATCTTTGGCAGAGCTGCGGACAATAAAGGGTTAATGCTAAGTACGAGACTATCTCTGATTTGTGGATTAGGATCGAGTCCATCAAAAATGGATACGATCTGCTGTCCCGAGGCTGTGATCATTGGTAAGTGGTTTGTGTTTGTGGGAGCCGCAATTGCAAGGCTCGCAACGGCGAGGGCTAACAGAAGTTTGGGTAGCAGGGATCGAAAAAATTTCAAGATTGCTGTTACAGACGTCACCTTGTCGCCTCACTTTTTGTAGCCGCAGACCAAAACAGAGTGGGGGTGCTGCGCCCTCGCGAATACACCAGATCCTCACCGTCGTTTCCGAGGAGGACGAAGAATTTTCCGCCAGAGGGGACCGTGGTGAGGGCAGTCCATTCAGCTACGCCCAAAGGATTTACGTGCAGGTGCAACATGCTGGTTAGGGCATTTTGCCCTGGCCGGAAGGCGCTGGCATAGATTTCACCGGATGCTGTGATTGCGGCCCCGTTAATGTAGAACCCTTCCGGCAGAGGAGTTATCGGCCAGCGGCCCAGCTTGCTGGCAGAAAGGTCATACTCCATAAGTTCATTCGTCGGGCCGCTGACGAGAATCACTTTGCCCGAGCCACACCGCATTTGGAATTCGCGTTTTCCCCCGTCAACGGGAACTCCCTTGGGTACGTGGAGCGTAGCGCGGTCCAAGTCCGATCTAAGCTCTCCCTTCTCAAAGCTGTATTCCCTGAGCATAGGGTAATGGATTCGACGCTCACCTCTTCGATCGTCCGTATACTCCTTGCCGTAGGCCCAAACCGTTCCTTCCGCTGTGGTGCACACTCTAAGCGCATAGAAAGGAGACGTTCGAATGACGCGCCGAATACCATCCCTTCCCATTTCGACAATCATGTCCGCGACCGCCCCGTCGGGACTTACAGCTGATACTGAAAGGACCACAGCGCCTGTGCTAGTAACCGCAGCGTCCTGCCCGTAGATTTTCATGGCTCCTTCAAATGATGGCCATTTCTCGAAGAGCCATTTGCCGGTTTTGGCGTAGAGCGTAACCGGCTCTCTCATCTCCCCTGCACCGAAGCTGACCAAATGGCCGTTGTCCCAGGAGATAAGGTGTACTCCGTTTGCGATGACCGGTGTGAAGTCCGCTTGATAGGTTGGCACGGCCAGCCCCACTGAAGCGGCCCGTTGCTGGCCTTGCGTCGCAGAATTCGTGCCTGGATTCTGACTCAGAGCCAACAGACTCAGCAGCAAAACTACGGTGAAAATCGGCCTTGCTGTCATTTTTGCCCGCCTCCTTAGGCTATGTAGATGGGTCCCAGAGCTTCTGCGCCTTTGCCCAAAAGTATATTCATACTGACAAGTGCACAATATATCGAAAACGTTACGAGCAATGGCCAAATATTTTTTGGGGAGTTCCATTTTGGTATCTTTATCTTAAAATTCCACAATTCAGCACCTACGAACTTAGCATTTTGCGCTCCAATATTAACTGCTGCTGATGGAGCCATCACAGGCGGTCACAGGCCTGCATTGCTCTAGGTCGGGTCTGCACTTTCAGGATCCATCAAGCACTAAAGAGGACTTAGAACAACACGTCGAAGTCCAGGCGGAAGCGGCGGCCGTAATTGCCGAAGAAGTTGCCGAAGAGCGGGTCACCGGTGTTAGAGCGGACGGCCAGCGGATTGAAATGATTGGTCAGGTCGAGACCGCGCACTGAGATCCGCGCGGTGTACTTGGAGGTGACGGCGAAATCCTTGGCCAGCCTGGCGTCAAAGGAGAAGTAGGTGGGGAAGCGCGTGGCGTTGGAATCAGGAAGGCCAACCAGGTTCTGGTAGGCATCGGTGATGAAGTAAGGGAAGCCGGTGTGGAATTCCACCAGGGGAACAACGCGCATCTTCCAGGGCAGGTTGGATTCGCCCCAGACCAGGATGCGATTGGGAACATCGCCGGCCAGATTACTGAAGAAATTTGGCCGCACAATGGGAAATGGCAGGTTGCCTACGTAATCGCCGGATTCATTCAGATCACCGCGCGAGGAGCTGCGAGTATAAGAGAAGAACACTCTACGGCCGTTCTCTTTGCCCACGCTCGTGGTAAGAGCGAATTCATGATATTGCGCGTTGCCAGCGTCTCTTTCGATCAAGGCGTCCAGGCCGTTCTTGAGCACTCCGGGAGAAACCGTGACCAGGCCGTGCGAATTTCGCACGCTGTACTTGGCGCTCACCTTCAAAATGGGGGCGATGGTGTGCTCGATTTCCAGGCTGGAGCCAATGCTGTAAGGAGCAAAGTTGCCCGCGCGATTCCGGCGATGCACGGTGGCGTAGTTATGGTCGGAGGCCATAATGACGTTGAAGAAGGTAGTGGGACCACTGATGATTGCTCCCGACGGATCGAAGGTGGTCACCACCTGCCGGGGATAGTTCTGGAAGGCATAGACATCCAGCGGCACGTGATCATAGAAGACGCCAGTTCCTCCGCGGATGGTAGTTTTCTTTCCACCGAGCGGCGGCAACCAGACAAAGCCGAAGCGAGGAGCAAGACGGCGGGTGGCGGTGATTCCCTGCTGCTCGACGCGTATACCGGAATCCAGGGACAGGCTGTGCCCCACAGCCCAGTGGTCTTCGCCAAAGGCGGCCAGATCCAGGTCTGAGCGGCTGAAGGGCTGGCCACCGGTGAAGTCGATGCGCCTGAGCAGTGCGCCGTTGGCATCCTGAATCAGCACCGGACGGGCAAAGAAGCCGCCAGAATCTTCGCTGTGCGAGGCTGTGGCGCCGAACTGGATGCTGTGCACGCCATTGAACTGAAGCGGCTTGAGAGAATAATTTTCGAGCCACTCAAGCCGGGATGATTGCCGTGACTGTCCGCTGAAATAGTTTCCCTGATTGCCCACCGGAGTAATGACCATCTCCGCTGTGCCTTGCCCGCTCACGCCCAGCTTGAAACCTTCGCTGGCAAAGGTGCTTTGTAATATCCCGCCGCCAACTCCCAGCCGGTCGGTTACGGCCAGAGCGCTAGATCTCAACTCCAGGTTGGGAGTAACCGGCTGAGGATTGAAGAAGTTCAGGCCATCAAACTTGATGGTCTCAGGCGCAATATGAAAGGTCCCGGTGAGGGTGTGCGACGGCGACACCACCAGGTCCATTTGGCTGAAGGAGTTTACTGAGGTGGTCTTGGTTTCATTGAAGGGAAAAGGGAGGACCAGCAGCGGGTTTTTATCAATGGTGACCTCAGTGGCTTCAGCAAAATACAGTTTCTTGTGCAGTAAAGGGCCGCTGAAATTCACATGGGGGGAAACCGAGCGCAATCCCTGCATGTGCCAACTGCGGATGCGGAACTCGGGAAAGGGATCATTCACCTCAAAATTCCACTTATCGCTTCCACCGCGAGTGACGGTGGAGACAACTGCACCGCTGAAGCCGCCGTATTGCGCCAGATACGGCGTAGAAGTGACGCTCAGGTTGTCAATGGCGTCAATGGGTATGGTCAAACCGAATTCCCCGGTGGCGGGATCGGTGTCGTCAACAGAATTGACCAGGAGCGCGGTATGTTTTTCGCCGGCCCCGGCGATGCTGAGTCCCTGAGGCCCGCGCACAACGCCTGCGAGCAAGGGGAGGGCATCGGCCACGGTGGGCGGGCGCACAGTGCTCTCTTTCGCCTGGCGCCGGTCTACATTCTGGGATGAGGAGCCGCCCTGGTCCAGGGTTTCTGATCCCTTAACATCCACGGTCTGGCGTGTTTGCAGCTTGGGAACCAAAGCCGCCTCGGCTGCGATGGAGGACTCGTCTTTGGCGGGAACAATTTCCCGGTGCAAAGGTTCAAAACCTTCTTTGCTTATGTCCAGTTCAAATGAAGCTCGTGGCAGGCCGGATACGGTCGCTTCGCCGTGCTCATCGGTTTTGACGGAGCGCAGGGCTTTGCCATTGATTTTAATGGTGATGCTGGCGCCGACAACAGGCCTTTGGTCTTGATCGTGAACGCTGATTCGCAGCGAATGCAGAGTCTCCTCTTGCGCTCCCGCAGCGCAGAGCAGCAGGCACGCGAGCAGAACGGGCGTGCAACGGCAAAAGGCCGTGCGCAAAAGGCGCAAAGTTGAATACCGTTCCTGCATGGCGAAGTAGCAAACTGCAGGGCCCCAGGAGATGCCGTCAGTGTACAGCAGAAGAGCAGTATTTAGTAATTAGTATTTGGTTGTCAGCAAATCCTGCGCTTGCCTTTTGGCCCGTGGCTCTTGGCTCAACGTTCATTAACCGACAAAGACAAGGCCAGATTGGCAGCTTAAGGATTTTCGGCGCGCGTGGGAATATTGAGCCGTTGCGGGTTTGATTACTCCACTACCACCGATTTTGACAGGTTCCGTGGCTGGTCAACATTGTGTCCACGCAGGACGGCAATGTGGTAGGCGAGGAACTGGAGGGGGACAACCTCGATAATCGGCTGGAGAAGCACGGGGGCGTGTGGCACCGGAACAACAAACGGCGTGATTTTTGGCACTACATGATCTTGTTCGGTGGCGACGGCCAGCAGGGGGATATTTCTCTCGGCAAATTCGCGCAGGCTGGAAAGGCTTTTGCCATAGCGCAGCACAGACTCCACATCATTGTGATCTTGAGGGGCCAGGACGACGATGGGCAGATTCTCATTGATCAAGGCGGTGGGACCGTGCTTGAGTTCGCCGGTGGGATAGCCTTCCGCATGGATATAGGAGGTTTCCTTGAGCTTGAGAGCCCCTTCCAGCGCGATGGGATAGTCGATATCGCGTCCCACATAAATGAAGTCCTTGTACTGGCTGAAGGTCTCGGCGAAAGAGCGGCATGCGGCATCGGCGGCCAGGACGCGGCTGAGCAGCTCCGGCAAGTCCTTCAGTTCTCGAATGGCCGATTCGGCAGCCTGGGTTTTGCCGCGTATTTGCGCGAAGCAAGCGGAGAGCAAAAACAAAGCCGTGAGTTGGGTGGTAAAACTCTTGGTCGCCGCAATGGCGATCTCGTCTCCGGCGTAGGTCAGTAACGTGGCATCGGCATCGCGCGTGAGCGGCGTGTCCGCTACATTGCAGATGGCCAGTGATTTTGATCCCTTTCTCCTGGCCTCATGCAGCGCGGCGAGGGTATCAATGGTCGTGCCGGATTGGGAGATGAAAATGGTGAGCTCATTGGGGCCGACTACAGGATCGCGGTAGCAGTACTGGCTGGCAAAATCAACTTTCACCGGCAGTCCCGTCATCCGCTCCAGCATGAATTCACCCACCAGGCCTGCATGCCTGCTGGAGCCGCTGGCGGCAATGGTGATTTTTGAAAAACGGCGAATGTCTTCCGCCGGTATGGCAAAGTTGGGCAGGACCACGTTTCCGGAGGCGTCCAGGCAGCCCTCGATCATGGTGCGGACCGCATCAGGCTGGTCGTAAATTTCTTTCAGCATGAAGTGCGGAAATCCGTCTTTGGATGCGAGTTGAGTACCTTTTGCGTTCATGTCGAATCGAGCCGTTACCGATCGCATTCCCATGTCCTAATTCGCCAGGGTGCCCTGCGCCTTGGATTCGGATGGAAGCCGCGCTCCACCGGACTTTTGCGCGCCCGAGTATGTTTCCCATCCTCTGCGGGAAAGGTCCCAGAAGATCAAATAACCCGCGAGCGCGGCCAGGCAAAGCAGCACCAGACCCGGCAGCCATTCCTGAAACACCAGCTTGCCAATGCCAAAGAGCGAGGAGTAGACCATCACGCAACCCAGAATCCAATCGAAAGCGTTACTGCCGAAATCGCGCACTTGCGGAAGCTCAGGCGACAGCCGGGCAATGTGACGCCAGCCGTAAACTGAGGGATGCACCCGGCGGTAGAACGAGAGCAGCTTTTCCTGAGATTCGGCCGGAGTGAGGAAAGTAGCGGCGACCCAGGCCACGGTGGTGCAGGCGGCGGTAATCAGGGCGGTCTTGGCGTCGACAATGGTTTCACTGCCGGACAGCGGGAATTTGAATTTCAGGAGCAAAGCTACGGTCGCGGCGACGCTCATGGCTACGATTTCACTCCAGGCATTGATGCGCCACCAGTACCAGCGCAGGATGTAAACCGCTCCCGTACCGATGCCTAAGTTCAACACGATGTGCCAGCCCTGGCTGATGGATCTGAGTTGACTTGCGACATAGCCGCTGATCAGCACCAGGAGAATGGTGAAGACCCTGCCGGCAAGCACGTAATGCCGTTCGCTCTTCTGCCGGGCCAGGAAACGGCGATACAGATCATTCACCAGGTAGGAGACACCCCAATTGAGCTGCGTACCCATGGTGGACATGAAGGCAGCCAGGAAGGCTGCGACCATGATGCCGCGCAGGCCGGCAGGCAGGTAGTCGCGCAGGACCATGACGTAACCTTGTTGAGGATTGGCGTCAAAAGCTGCGCTGGGATGCAGGCCTCCATGAGTGGAATAAGCCGCCATGGCCACCAGGCCGGTAATAATCCAGGGCCAGGGGCGCAAGGCATAGTGGGCAAGGTTGAACCAGAGGGTGGCGCCGAGCGAGTTCTTTTCATCTTTAGCGCTGAACATGCGCTGGGCCACATAGCCGCCGCCGCCCGGTTCTGCACCCGGATACCACGCTGACCACCATTGCACACCCAGGTAGACCACAAAAGCGATAATCGGCAGAGTCCAGGGCGCATCTGTCGTCCAGCCCAGATGGAAATCAGGCAGGAAAGCCAATGGGTTCGAGGCTGGAGTAGTGGTTGGATGAACCGGCCCGATGGAATGGAGTTGCAGCTTCAGGGCCGCCATGCCGCCGATCTTGGCCACCGCTACCCAGGCCAGCACAACCACCATGCCCATCTTCAGGACAAATTGAAATAAATCCGTGACCAGCACTCCCCACAGGCCGCCAATGGCGGTATAGATTCCGGTAAACGGAATCAGAATGAAGATGCAGATGAGCAGCGCGGTGTGAGAGGGATCGCCGAGCGTGTAGTGCAACAAGGTGTGGCTGCCCAGAGTGAGTTGAATCACGCGCCCCTGCTGAATCATTGGACCCAGGAGAACGGTAATGATACTCACCATGGCATTGGTCACCCAGCCCAGAATGAGGCAGTTCATGAGCAGGCCGAGATAGATGGCCTTGAACCCACGCAAAAAAGCTGCCGGCCTGCCACCATAACGGATTTCCGTGAGCTCGACATCGGTGATGATTTCAGCCCGCCGCCAATAGCGGGCGAAATAGAAGACCGTCATCATGCCGCCGATGCAGAAGCTCCACCAGATCCAGTTCCCGGAAATGCCCTGCGCGGCGACTACGCCGCTGACAAACAATGGAGTATCTGCGGCGAAGGTGGTGGCCACCATGGAGGTGCCGGCCAGCCACCAGGAGACGTTGCGTCCGGAGACGAAGAATTCTTCGGTGTTTCCGCCTGCGCGGCGGCGGTAATAGATGCCGATCAGCAGATTGATCAGCAGGTATCCGACAATGACAGCCCAATCGAGTGCATGCAGTGGCATCTGTTCTCCTTGGCGGCTTTCTTAAATCCCGACGCTTCCGTGGTTAGAAGATGCGATCTGGTGCAAGCTCCTCTGCATACTCGCTGGGTGCGTGGAGAACCTGCCGGACCGCTGGATTGATGGTTCAATCCTAAATCCACAGATTCCCCGATATCCGGGCGGAATGCAGGACCGTTATCTGGTTGAATAACGGCCCTGCTGGTTGATCCAATCAGCAACGCAGCCGATCAGAAGTTAAGCTTCAAACCGAACTGGATCTGGCGGCCAGGGTTCGAAGAAGTGATGACGCCGAACGTCGAACCTTGGGAGAAGTTAGGCCTGCCCATGATTGGCGTGTTGGTCACGTTGATGAACTGCGCCATAGCCTGAAGGCTGGTGTTCTCGCCCAGAGCGAAGCGCTTGGCCAGGTTAAGGTCGGCGGTTGCGAGCCCCGGACCGCGGAATGATCCGATGGCACAGGTTCCGAACGTTCCCGGCACTCCCGGAAGGGCTGAAAGAGGATTCCAGAACTGAAGGCCAAGCTGACCGCCGCCGACCGGCACAATCTGGCCGTTACCGGATTGAGAAACACCGGATGGGCAATTCGCGCGCGGCGAAGCTGAGTTTGTGCCCGACGCATCCGCTCCTAACGCGGTAACAGCGAAGCCGCTGTGGAGAGTGAAATCAGAACCCAGCGTCCATCCGCCAATGATGTTGTTCACAAGGTCGCTGGCTCCGCCACCGAACATCTTGCCTTTGCCGAACGGGAGGTCGTAAACCAGATAGCCGTTGAACAAACTGGCCACATCAGCGATGCAGCGCCCATAGTCGCCCAGGGGGTTATAGGCGTTCTGGAAGAAGAACGAGAAGCCCGTCTGACTGGTGGTGCCGGGCAGCCCTTCCTCATCGCCGAAAGGACCAAAATAGCCCAGGCTGTTGCTCATGCACTTGGACCAGGTATAGTTCGCGCGATATTGAAAGCCCTTCCACTCCCGCTGTTCCATCGAGATCTGCAGAGCGTTATAGCGCTGGATGCCGCTGGAACCATTGAAGCGGATGGTTGGGGAATTGCCGGCGCCGCAGCAGTTGATGAGAGGCTGGGCAAAGGGACCTGGCGATGTGGTGCCGTTCGGGTTCAGAACCAGTTGGTTGTAGATAAAGATATCCGACATGTGGTCAATCTTGTTGCCCACATAACCAACTTTGAACACAGTGTTCCTGCCAAGCTGGTGTTCGATGCTCAGGTTCCATTGCTGGTCAACCGCGGGCTGCAGGTTGGGGTCAGTCAAGTGGAGCGTGGCCCCCTGAAGGCAGGCGGGTGACAGCGTCTGGAGCGATGCTACGGTGCAGGCTGATGCCGGGAAGTTGCTGAAACCCTGGTCCAGCGTGCTATTGGGCTGCGTCTGCCCGAAGAACGAGACTTCATGGGCTTGCACAAATGGCGGGTTCTGGTAGGGAAGATTGTTGACTCCGTTGGCTTCCATGAAGGTGGAGATGCCATAAGCGCCGCGAACTACGGTGTTCCTGGCGAATCCCCAATTTGGTTGCCAGGCAAAGCCCAGGCGGGGCTGGAGGTTGTCAATGCCGGTATAGGTGTTGTAGCCAGACCCGACTGTTGGCGCCCCGGTGATCAAATTAAAGTTCACATCCTGCCCATTGTTGGTGGCGCGCGCTGTGGTCAGTTCGTAGCGCAGCCCCAGGTTCAAGGTCAGATGGTTGGTGACGCGCCAGTTGTCCTGGGCGAAAAACCCGTACAGGCTGTTGCGCAGGTACTTATTGCCTCCGCCACCGTTGCCCTGCTGGACGTCTTCGGGCAATCCCAGCAGAAAGTCCGCTACCGGACTGCCTCCCGTGCTGCCGGTGTTGCCGGTAAATTGCCCGCTAAATGTGAATTGGCCGGCCAGGCCGGCATTGCCGGGATACAGATCATTCATGATGTAGTGATAGCTCTGGAACCCAAAATGGAACTGATGCTTGCCTTGCGTCCAGAAGACGGTGTCTTCGAATTGCAAGGTAGTATCGTGGAAGGACTGCACCAGATCATTGTTTCCGATGGTTCCAGGCTGCAATCCGGGGCCGTTGAAAACAAGCGCGGGCAGGAAAGTAGCTGACACGCCTGCTATTCCAAACGCCGCCGGCAGGTTGACTCCCGTGGGATTGGAAAACCCTTCGGTCACGGGGAAATAGGCGAAGCCTGCCCGGGCATCATTCACCAGGGCGGCAGAGAAGGTGTGGGTTTCATCCACCACAAAATTCTTCAGCGGGAAGGTGCGCGAGGAATCGCCCAGCAACTGGATACTGTTGCTATTGGGCGCCGTGACAAACTGTTGCGACCAGCGGCCCATCACGTGATCTTTTTCTGAAGGAACGAAATCTATCTTCAGGTCTCCCTGGAAAGCGTTGGTGCGGAATTGGGAAATGTTGTTGGCCAATTGGGCCCCAGGATAAAACGGCGAGGAGATGATGTTGTTGGCGGCGTTGCTGAACCTGCCAGTGGAAATCCGGTTGAACGCGAAAGGAGTGCGCGTGGCAGGGTTGGCGCTGGAGGCCGGATCGTAGATCTGTTGCGCGGGATTGGCGCAGATACCTGCTCCATTGAATCCGGCCGTGCAAAGGGCCCCAAAATCACCGCCGCGCTCGGCCAACGGAATGGTCTGAAGCTGGCTGACGGTGGCCGGCTGGCTGAAGAGCGATTCCTGGTAGTCGGCAAAGAAAAACAGCTTCTCTTTGACAATAGGACCGCCGAAGGTGGCGCCGAAATCGTCGTAGCGCAATCCTGGCCGGGGTATGCCATTTAAGTTGTTAGACCAGCTATTAGCGTTCAGGCCTCCACGCCGCAGATACTCGTAAAGGCCGCCGTGGAAGCTGTTGGTCCCCGACTTCAGAGTTACGTTCACCACGCCGCCCAGGTAATTGCCGAAGTCCGCGGGAGCATTCCCGGTAATCAGATTAAATTCCTGCACGGCTTCCGGAGCAGGCACAAATCCGACATCATTATTGTCAGGCTGGTTGTTGTCCATGCCGTCCAGGACAAAATTGTTTTCCTGCTCTCGGGCGCCATTCACGTATGGCCTCCCTGTGCCGAAAGTATTCTGTGCGGCCTGGAACCCAAAAAGGTTGGGTGTAACCACTCCGGGAGCAGCAATCAGCGTAAGCTGATTGGTGTTGTGCGTGGAGAGAGGCAGGTCCGCGGCCACGCGAGCATCGATCAGGCTGCTGAGCAAGCTGTTGTCCGTCTCCAGGAGGGGAGCAGAGGCCGTGATCTCCACGGTCTCACTGGTCTGGCCCACCTTGAGTTGAATATCGAAACGAGCGGTTTGGTTCAGGACCAGCGCGAATTTTGGTTGGCGGGCTGTTTGGAACCCTGGAGCGGACACCCTGACTTCGTAGTTCCCCACGGGAACGCGCGGGAAGTCGAATGCGCCAGTGTCATTGGTTGTGGTATTCAAAGACGTGCCACGGTCCACATCCTTGACCGTGACCGCGGCGCCCTTCACTGCAGCGCTGCTCTGGTCAACGACGGCGCCGACGATGGCTCCCGTGTCTTCCTGCGCCTGCGCCGGTTGCAGGCCTGCCGCCAGCGTGAAAACTGCACCCAGCAAAAAAATGAGCGCGAACCGCGCCCACTCGTGTTTACGTTGCCCAACTCTGCTTCCATTGGAAATGGAGTTGGAGTTTGCGCACAATCTTGAAAAGAACCAGCGAAGACGCGGCATGTAGCCTCCCCATGAATTTCGCTGTCAGTTGTACCGGCAGCGCGGATGCACCCACTAAGCCCAAATCCCTTTATTAAATCGTTTCATTGTTGTTTGTTGAAACGGTTTCATAAACATGGCATGAAATTTTGTTCCCTTCAGTAGGGCTTGTCAAGAGGGTAGCGCCTGATTTCTCAATATTTTTTCCCGTATTGGCCCAAGACGAGACCTACAGTTTTTGGAAGACACGCGTGCAGTAGCTAATTAGAGGCCTAAATTTACCTAAATTTAAGTAGTTATCCGATGGGTGAGGGCCTGCAACAAAGGCAGCCTCGCGGCCCCGATCAAGCCGGCATCACTTCCGAGGGAGGCAGGGGTGACAATGGTTTTCTTTTTGCCGGGGCGATTTTCTGCGGGATCGCTGGCGCGGAAGACGATGGAGCGGCGGCGCAATTCCCGGAATAGCGCAGGAGAAAAGGCCTGCCATGCGCCGCCCACGCCCCCGCCAATCAGGTATAAAGGCAAATTGAGGGCGTCTACCAGGCTGGAGAGCACCACTCCCAGGGCCCAGCCCACGGTATCAAAGATGTACTGGGCGGCGGGATCACCCTGCAATGCACATTGATAGATCATCTTGGAGCTGAATTCAGGGTTGGCGTCCATGGCGCGCGCGAGTTCCGGGGCCTGGGCGGCGGCCACAGCTTCCATCGCCATGCGCTTGATGGCTGTGGCCGAGGCGAATTGTTCCAGGCATCCGCGATTGCCGCATCCGCAGGAAGGGCCGTCGGGTGTCACCGTCATGTGTCCGATCTCGCCCGCCATTCCCATCATTCCATGCCATATCTCACCGTTGAAGATGAAGGCCCCGCCCACGCCTGTTCCCAGCGTCACCATGCAGAGGCCATTGGCATCGAGTCCCGCGCCCAGCCACTTCTCACCCAGCGCGGCACAATTAGCGTCATTTTCCAGAATGACCGCTGTGCCCAGGCGCTGTTGAATCTCCGCCTTCACCGGATAGTTGGCCCAATCAGGCAGATTGGGCGCGGCGCAAACGGCGCCGGCTTCCAGATCGATAATTCCCGGGACGCCAACACCGACCCCCGCGAATGGGTGCTGCGCGGAGAATTTTTCAACCAGCTTGCGGATGGCTTCACACATCTCGCCAATAACCAGGTCACGCCCACGGCTCACCTGGGTATCCGTGCAGATGGTGGCAAGGCGCCGCCCGCTGCGATCCATGGCGGCAATGCGCATGTTGGTGCCGCCCAAATCTACGCCGATGGAGAAAGACTCCATTTGATTTATCCGTGCTGACCGCAGATCAAAATCCGGGACCCAACCGGCCCGGCGACAACGAACTGGCGAATGGCGGCATAATTATATAGAATCGTTTCAATAAACGCATCTTGATTGACAAGACCGTGAGAAGTTCGCGGAGGCGCTGGATTCAGACTGTTGAGGCCCGGCTGTTTATAATCTTGCCTGCAAAAAAGGGGGCTACGGGATGCCGTATTCAAACCGCCAACCCAGAGCGGCAGCAACCATTCGCGATGTGGCCGAAGAGAGTGGGTTCTCCGCCACCACCGTTTCCATTGTGTTAAACAATGCTCCGCTGGCCCGCTACATTCCTGCGCCCACCAAGAACCGGATCCAGAAAGCGGCAAAGAAGCTGGGCTATCATCCCAACATTTTTGCCAAATCGCTGCGCAGCAAGCGCAACCACACTGTGGGCCTGATGGTTTTTGATGTCACCGATCCATACTGCACTTTGATCCTGCGCGGCATTGAGAACACTCTTTACCAGGCCTCCTATTTGCCCATCCTTACGGACGCTCATAACGAGCGCAGCCGGTTCGAGCGCTACCTGGAGATGCTGCTGGAGCGGCGGGTGGAAGCGCTGATCATTCTGGCGAACTGGGTATTAATTGACATCAACCTGCTGGCCGACCTGGAAAAATCGGAGATCCCCACGGTCATCATTGGGCGGGAGTTGGAATCAAAATCCATCAGTTCGGTCACGGTGGATGACGAGGGCGGTGCTTACGCGGCATTGGCGCATCTGCACGTGCTGGGGCATAGGAAGATAGCATTTGTGCGCGGGCCCAAGGCGCTGATGTCGAGCAGGAAGCGCTGGAAGGGAATCCAGAAGTTCGCCCAGGATACGGGACTGGAACTGGACCAAAAGCTGACTATTGACTTGCCGGACCAGCACAGTCCGAACCAAGGCGTTGAAGATGCTTACAAGATGACGGAGGAATTGCTCAAGCGCAAGCGCTCTTTCACCGCGTTGATGGCTTATGACGACATGACGGCGCTAGGCGCCATGCGCGCCCTGACCAAAGCCGGAGTCAAAGTTCCGGAACAGTGCTCGGTCATCGGCTTTGACGATGTGGCGACATCGGCACTGTTTGTGCCTTCGCTGACCACAGTGCGTCAGCCGATGGAAGCCATGGGAGCTGCGGGCGTCAACGTGATACTGGATGGCATTAACGCGCGCGCGGAGAACCGGAAATTTGCGGCAGTCCAGAAAAAATTGCCTTCCGAACTGGTCCCACGCCAGTCAACGCGCACCACAGGAGGAGGTTTGTAAATGTCCTCTGAATCACTGGAGGGAGGAATGTAGCCAGACGGCGTGGAGTGCAGCGACAGGACAACGAGGAAGAAAAGAGCGAAGCCGACTATGCCCTTTTTAGTTTACCTCGAAGCGCCACGACAAAATCTAAAAGACCGCAGCCCCCACCAACCGCCCTGCCGTGAGCTAATGCTCTGCGGTTGGCGTGAGCTGCGAATCGTCCTATAGGAATATAATGAGAGCAGGATGGATGCTTGTAAGCAAAGCGTCAATATGCGCCATGATGATTTTTGCTAAACTGCGAGTCAGGTGGTCAGTCCTGTCTATAGCGACCCAGGCGTGGAAGGATACCCGTTGCGAAAATTGTTCGGCACAGACGGAATTCGCGGCATCGCGGGCGAATATCCGCTGGATCAAGCGACTGTATATGCAATCGGCTGCGCCCTGGGCCATCATCTTCCCGCTGGACCGAGGCGACTGGTAATTGGCCAGGACACGCGTGAGTCCAGTTCATGGATTGCCGATACTCTTTCTGCCGGCGTGCGCGACTCCGGAGCAGAGACCGCCAGCGCGGGTGTAATCACCACTCCCGGGATCGCCTATCTAACTCACACTCAGAATTTCTCCGCCGGCGTGGTGATCTCAGCGTCCCACAATCCCTGGCGAGATAACGGCATCAAGGTGTTTGGCCACGATGGATACAAGCTTGCGGACGAGATTGAACTGGAGATAGAAAAAGAAATCTTTGTCCAGATCAATGCCGGCCGCACAAAAGCGGCAACGCTTCCGGCGAATGCATCTCTTCCCGGCGATGGCGAGTTGCGCCGCGCTTACGTGAAATGGATGGTCCACTCGATTCCTGGAGCCGGCCGGCTTAAAGTGGTGGTGGACTGCGCCAATGGAGCAGCCGGCGTCCTGGCTCCGGAGATCTTCCAGCAATGCGGCATTCCGGCTGAGTTCATTCATTGCTCGCCTGACGGTCGCAACATCAACCAGCAATGCGGAGCGTTGCACCCTGAGGTGGTGGCGCGAGAAGTGCCGGCGCGCAATGCCAATCTGGGTATTTGCTTTGACGGTGATGCCGATCGCGCGCTGTTGGCCGATCATCATGGGCAGGTCGTGAACGGCGATGCGGTCATGCTGCTGCTGGCGCGTGAATTCAAGCGACAGGGGAAGCTCAAGCATGACACCGTGGTGGCCACTACCATGTCCAATATGGGACTGGAGATGGCCTTGCGACAGAATGGCATCCGCATGCTGCGC
Organism: Candidatus Angelobacter sp.; assembly: GCA_036522115.1. Taxonomy (GTDB): domain Bacteria; phylum Acidobacteriota; class Terriglobia; order Terriglobales; family Acidobacteriaceae; genus Angelobacter. The sequence goes on along the minus strand of DATDGL010000082.1, from coordinate 368 downwards.
GCTCCCGTGGGCGATAAATATGTGCTGGAGGAGATGAAGCAATCCAAAGCTGTTCTGGGCGGTGAACAGTCCGGCCACATCATTTTTTTCGAGAGGGCGACCACCAGCGACGGCCTGCTGACCGCGCTGATGGTGTTGGAAGTAATTGCGCGCTCGGGCAGGCCACTGGCTGATCTGGTCGCTGACTTGAAGGTCTTTCCCCAGGTCATTAAGAACGTGCGCGTGCGGGAAAAGCTGCCGCTGGAGCAGATTCCTTCAGTGCAGGCGGCCATTGAGGCAGCGCAGCACGATCTTGATGGCGCCGGCCGCGTCGTGGTGCGCTATTCCGGCACGGAGGCGCTGGCCAGGGTGATGATTGAGGCGGAATC
>DATDGL010000081.1:0-34763 GCA_036522115.1 Candidatus Angelobacter sp. | reverse complement strand
AGCAGGTCTTGATTCAGGTGGTCGGGACGAAAGCACTTTGCCATAGCTGCATCTTACGCGCAAACAGTTCTGTGGCAAGCGACTTTGGTGATTCTGCTGTGTGTTTTTCGTCAAATCTATTCCCGACAGACTCCTAGAGATCGATACGGTCAGAACCTTCGTATTTTATTTTTAACTTATTGAAAATACAGAGACTATGCGTATTGGTGTGCTTTGGGCACTCCGCCATGGCGATCCTTCCGAGAAGTTCCTTGTAGGCATCCAAATACCTGAAAATGGAATCTGAGTACAATATCCAAGGGAACTTGAATCCCTTTGGCAGGGATACTCGTACGCCTCTGGCGAAGCCACACCCGCTGTACTTCTCGCTTCAAGCTCATGCCACCTGGAGACACAGGAATGAACCCAAAATCCCGGATCCTGATCGTCGATGATGACGTGGTCATGACCCAGTTTCTATCCGGGCATCTGGCACGGCGCAATTTTGACGTAAGCTCGGCGTCGAGCGGGCCAGAGGCCCTGCGTATCTTCCGCACTTTTGATCCAGCAACGGTGTTATTGGATACCTCCATAGACGGCATGACCGGCCCCGATATCCTGCAACGGCTGAAGCAGATCAAGCCTTCGATTTCAGTGATTGTGGTGTCGGCTAACAAGGATCCGGAGGCGATTTTTAAAGCGTCTAAATCCGGCGCTGACGATTACATGAGCAAGCCAGTTGATCCTAAGGAGCTCGATCTGCGGATCAGCAGAATAGTCAGCAGTCAGCACTTGTACACAGAATCATCGCAATTGCGGGAACAAGTTCGGCGGCAAAGCGATTTCACCATGCTGTTCGGCACCAGCCCAAAAATGATGGAAGTGAAAATGACCATCGAGCAGGTGGCGGACACCACGGCCACGGTATTGATCCGCGGGGAGAGCGGAACCGGCAAAGAAGTGGTGGCGCGGATGGTCTATTCCGAGTCTTCGCGCTGCGATAAACCGTTTGTAAAGGTAAATTGCGCGGCCATTCCACATGAATTGCTGGAGAGCGAACTCTTTGGCTATGAGCCGGGCGCATTCACCGGCGCAACGCGGCAGAAGCTGGGGAAATTTGAGCAGGCCAACAATGGCACGATTTTCCTGGACGAAATCAGTGAGATGCATCCGGCTTTGCAGGCCAAATTGCTTCATGTGCTGCAGGACCATGAATTCTCACGACTGGGTGGAAAACGTGACGTCCAGGTGGACGTACGCGTACTGGCTGCGACCAACAAGCCGCTGGAACGTGCGGTGGAAGAGGGCGTTTTTCGCGAAGACTTGTTCTATCGTTTGAACGTGGTGACCATCCACATTCCACCTCTGCGCGAACGCCGGGAAGAGATCCCAGTCTTTCTTGAATATTTCCTGACTCGCTATAGCGATTATTACAGCAAGCATCCGCCCATGTTCAGTGAATACGCGGTGTCGCGCATGATGGAGTACGCCTGGCCCGGGAACATTCGTGAATTGGAGAACCTGGTGAAGCGGTATGTGATCGTGGGCAATGAAGCGCAGATCATCCGCGAGCTTTCCACGCACAAGCCCATCGTTTCATCCATGTCACCACCGCCTGCGAGTGGCGCCGAACCGGCCAACCCACTTGTTTTTAGCCCGACGGCGGAAGCTGGGAGGAACGGAGTGGAATTCGAGATGCCGTCGCTCCTGGAGATCGGCCGGCGGGCAGCGATGCAGGCAGAGCGTGAAGCGATCGAGCGAGTGCTCGCCCAGACGCGTTGGAACCGACGCCAGGCAGCCAAGATCCTGAGAGTCAGCTACAAGGCGCTCCTGAACAAACTGAAGGCGATGGAGGAGCAAGGCAAGGGACAATCGAAGCATGGCCATGCCTAGAGGTGGAATCTAAATACCACATCGATTTTCTTGTAATTGCATCATCCGAGGGGCATTCAGCCTGCCTTGCTCTCTGGACATTGAATTGCAAGCTATTGAAAACAAATAATAACCTTTGAAAATCCAGTGCTTTTCAGAACTCAGGAAGAAGCTTTGGCTTGTGAGTTGCTCTCAATCATGGCAAGCACAAAGAGGCCATACAAACTTTATGGATTTAACCCTCTTCCAAAATTGTCGTCTCTTCAAATTCGAAGGTCCTGGCGTTTGCCACGACTTCATCTTGCATCGCCTTTCCTGAGACTTTCCCCTTCCCTCTTGCCTCTTTCAGAGCGGTCCCTAAACGGGCCGCTTTTTGTTTTTCTGCCGAGAGAATCAGAGGGCTAAACTCAAAATTCTGCTCAGACCGAGAACCGTCCGGAAAAGGAAAGGCATCTTACCTGTACTGATTCTGATTTGACGGTTCCGGATATGGCGTCTAAGATTAATCATTTGTCGCAGAACATGGATAAGAAGAAGCTCGAATCGTTCAAAAAGAAGTTGGAAGAGCGGCAGCAGGCGTTGCGCAAGACCGTGAGCCGGACGGAAGAGGATGGCCGCATCGCGGACCAGGATTCCGCTCAGGACATCGCTGACCGTGCAGCCAGCTCGTATACCAAAGAGTTCCTATTCTCACAGAGCAACAACGAACGCCAACTCCTGCAAATGGTGGAAACTGCACTGCAACGTATCCGTGAAGGTGTGTTTGGAGAATGTGTGAACTGCGGGAATGAAATCAATGCCAAGAGGCTGGAAGCAGTTCCCTGGACCCGCTTCTGCATCGCTTGCCAGGAGAAGCTTGAGCAGGGCCAGCTTGAGGAAGCGCGAGAATAAGAACAATCAGCGTCTCCGCATAGCTCTCAGCCCAAGTTGAAGGCGCTCAGCCAGGAGCGCATGGCGAGAATAGCCTGGTTGGCGTGCGGATCAATAGAGATTAAAGGTAACTTCGATGCTGACTTCAACGGCAACCGGCTTGGAGTCCTTGGTAGCCGGCTTGAATTTCCAGGCCATTACTTTCTCTTTGGCTTTCTCGTCCAGGCCCATTCCCAGAGAGCGCGAAACCTGGGCATTGTGAACCCGGCCATCAGCGCCCACAATTACCGTAAGGACCACCGTGCCTTGATATTTGGCCTTCCGGGCCTCATCAGAGTAATCCGGGTCTGGCGCATAGATAGCTTCCGGCTTGGTAACGCCATTTCCGACGCGAAATACGCCACCGCCGAAGTTCCCACCCGAGCCGGCACCCAATCCTCCACCGGAGCCGGAGCCAATTCCACCGCCTGAACCGGAACCAATCCCGCTGCCAACTCCCGTTCCGTTGGACGGAATCATGAGCTTGGAAAGCGGATCACCTACCTGGTTGGTCTGAGGAAACTTGAGATCGGCAACGATTGTTGGTGTAGCCGTGATCTTGGCCTGGACTTTGGGGATCTCAACAGTCGGAGGAACAATTTGCGGTTGCAGGGAAGCTTTTGGAGGCGTACCTGCGGAAGCCTTGAGTTTGCTGGCGTCACCACCACCGCCGCCACCTCCCGCCTGCTTCCCTACGTGCACGGGCAGGTAAGGGGCCAACTCGACCGTGTTGTACTTTGTCTTTTCCGGGGCCTTTATGGTTTGAACGCCAAAATGCAGCAGCCATAACACAGCGACAATGGCCAACGCGTGAGTCAGAAATGACAGTACAAAATTCTCGGGGCGAACCTGATAGATACCGTAGCCGCCTCCAAAGAGCGTGTGCAGAGCCGGGTCCTGCGAAGGCCCTTTTGCGAACTTGATCACGGAGCCTTGCTCAACAGGCTCCGCCTGCTGGGGAGCCAAAGGATTTTGCTGGTTCTTATCGTCGTGCGCTTCCGGCAAAGACATGATGATCACCAGTATAGACGGCCCTGAGCCGCAAAAGTTCCAAAATGCTCAGATGCTCTGTTAAGTTTAATTAATTCAAGAAAAACCAACAACTTACTTGTGAAATAAAGATGCAAAAAACCCCTTAATCCGGCCAAAAAACCCCTTCTTCTCCCCTGTTTTTGCCGACACCTCACCCTTCCCTGGCTTTAGAACGCTTGGCTTCTCCTTTTCCTGCGCTAAATTTAAGTTGGGGAGCGAAGAAAATTTGATTCGCGCCACAGCGTAAGCCGTAGGTACCGGCTGGTCTCCGCGAAAGACCAAGGGTGCTTCTACCTCCATGCGGGCGGCGGCAGCCTTTTTTGGAGGCGTGGAAGGGGCAGCTTCGGAAGCGGGCGGTACCGCAATCGGAGCTTGGACCAAGGACCCGGAGGTTGCCGCAGGCACGGGAGGTTCTGCGGGCGGCGGTTTGCGCTCCTCGGCTACCATCACCGGAGGAGGCTTAGGGCAGCCACAGTCGTCCACCAGTTCGGTGGGTCCGCTCAGCTTGCCTCCGGCAAACAAAACAGCTTCGTCCGGTTTCACTTGATATACTCCGGTGCCGATCATCTCAGAAACAATGATGCCGGAGCTGTTGCCCCGCAGTGGTTTGATGCAGGTGTCTCCCTGGCTGCTCACGCCCAAGGCGAAATGAAAAACTCCAGGCCCGGCGAGCATCAGTTTAAAGTCCGGCGTGATGACAGTATCTGCCAGATCATTGATCGGATAGTCGAACTCCACGGAACCAGCATCCATGGCCAGCATCAATTCCTGGCTGCTTTGCACTCCATAATTTTGCAGAGTACTGACGGTGATGCCCGCCTTGGGGCAGATGCGCACCTCGCCGCCTCTTTCCAGCCGCAGGGTAGCCACTGATTTACCAGCGGAGACCTGAGAGCCGCTGGTTACGCTCATACCGGTACCCGCAAGCAGAACCGGCCCGTGTGAGGTGGTCTCTGACGCAAACAGTTCGCCGATCACAGGCGGAGATTGTGCTGCCGCCGCAGAAGACAGCAGCAGGAGCAGCATCATCGGGAAAAGAGCTGGAATGTGTCTATGCACGATACGCACAAAGCCAAAAAAGTCCGCTTCTTAAGTCTCCCGGTGCCGGGCGAACTTTCTCCGCGATCAGGTATTTTCAGCAGCGGCTTTCCTGACGCCTATTGGCCTTGCAAGCAGCAGCCGCCAACAACTTCAGGGAAACTCTGTGATCAGCCTGTTTAACTCAGATTCTAGCGTGGAATTAGCGATCAGAGCGCCAGAAAATTCTTGAGCAGCAGCTTGCCCGAATCCGTCAGAATGCTCTCCGGGTGGAATTGCACTCCTTCAATGGGAAAACGCCTGTGCCGCAAACCCATGATGACCGTGGTTCCATCAGCTTCTGAGGTGCGCGCGCTCACTTCCAAGTCTTCAGGCAGGCCTTCTTCTGAGACGATCAGGGAATGGTAGCGAGTGGCGGTGAGGGGACTTGGAAGGTTGCGGAAGATGGTGTTGCCATCGTGCTCAACCTGGCTGACCTTGCCGTGCATGACATTGCTTGCCCGTACTACGCGTCCCCCGAAAGCCGCCCCGATTGCCTGGTGTCCCAGACACACGCCCAGGACCGGCTTCTTACCGGCAAAATACCGGAGCAAATCTATGCTGATGCCCGCTTTTTGAGGAGTACATGGTCCGGGCGATATCAGAATGTGAGAGGGACTGCGCTCTTCGATTTCTTCGCAGGTGACCTGATCGTTCCGCCGGACCTCCACCTGCTCACCCAGTTCACCCAGATACTGGACCAGGTTGTAGGTGAAAGAGTCGTAGTTGTCGAGCACGAAGACCATGGGATTTACTCCAGCCGATTGCGTTGATGGATCGTAAAAATACCTCAACCAGACTGCTGGGCCTACTCATACGCCAGGGCATCAATAGGGTCTTTTTGGGCGGCTTTGAAAGCGGGGTAGATAGCGCCCAGCATTGCTCCGATCACAGCAATCACCGTGGCCCGCGTGAGCCAGCCCAGGGTAATTTGAACCGGCAAAGTCGGAAATTTATAGTGAAGGAAAGGCCGGGCGCCGTAGCTGACGAGTATGCCCACGATGATTCCCGCAATCGCCAGCACCAGGGTTTCCCGAAGAATGACTCTCACAATATAAAGCTTGGACGCTCCCAGCGATTTGAGGATGCCGATCTCGCGCGTCCGCTCCATCACTGCGGTATACATGGATTGAAAAATAACGATGAAGCCGATCACTACCGCAATCCCTACTACTACTTTGATAAATGCCGATAACCCCGGGACCCGTTCCGGGGTCATGAGGCTGAGCCATTCGCGCATGGACATCACGCTGTAATTGGACATTCCCGGCAGCTCTTTGATCTGCTCGGCCACTGCATCGGCATTCCCAGGATCGTCCAATTTGACGTAGAACATGGAAGCCTTACCTTCGGCGCCAATCAAATCCTGCATGGTCGCGATAGGAATGAAGCGGCGCGCGCCACGTCCATGTGCGACCACCCCGGCAACGCGGAATTTGTGGTTCAGAATTTCAACCGTTGCGCCCACATGCACGTTCTTGCCGGCGGAAAAGTAATCATCCACCAGCATGTCATCCGGCCCCTGGAAGGGGCCGCCTTCAACATAATGCAAAGGCCCGCCGACGGCTTCGAAAGACGCGGAATCTATTCCGTAGATCACTTCAACGCTGCCGCCGGAAATGAGCTGCAGCACCACCGGCGAGACGGCGACAACGTGGGGCTGAACTCGGAGTTTGTCCGCCACCTTGATGGAGACGGGTGCGCCGGTCAGGCCGATGATGGCCGATGAACCCGGGGGCCGCACAATCACGTCAGCGCCAGTTCCTCTGTTCCGCTCTCTGTTGTCATTCAGCATGCCTGTCGCCAGGCCGACAATGAGCAGGATCAAAGTAACTTCGACCGCGATGGCAATAATGCTGATGAGCGACCGCAGCGGCCGGTACGCCAGGTTGGCGACGATCATCTTGTTCATGCGTTTATTGTAGCAACCGCGCCATGCGGGTTCAGTGCATGGGCTTGGGAGTTTCTTCCGCAGTCTGGCCGTTCAGGGCGGCGGAGTTGCCGCTCTTCTGGTCCAGGTTGATGACTTTCGAGCCGGGCGGCTGGTTCAGCACAAACTGTTCATCCTTGAGCGGCTGGTTAAAGGTCAACTTGGTAAATGTGAGCTGGATGGAATAGCCCTCAACGGGCCGGTTTATGTGTACCGTTTCAGGAAAGAAAATGCCGCTGTAATCTTTGAAATTCTCGTAGGAAGCGTCAGTAATAACCTGGCCCTGAAGGTTGTAGATGAGTTGCCTGTCAGGGAGCAGATTGACACGGCTGAACATAATCCTTCGCGAAAGGTAGGCGTGATTGCCTTCGTTGCGGAGGACGATAATTTCGTAGTCCTGCTGCTGCAAATCCTTGTGGTTTTTGGGATCCCTGACCAACTCGCTTGACTGCTCCAGTACTGCCGTTTCAGCCTGCGGATCAATTTCTTTCAGCAACAGCGCGTCAAAGATGGCCGGCGGGCGCAGGTTTTCCAGGGGTTGAACAGAGGGCTTGACAATCTCGTTGGAGCCAACAATGAACTTGCTCTGCGGTGGGATGGAGAGCGAAAATCCCTTGGAATTGCCGGCCATGTCGAACAACGTGCTGCGCACGGCAGGAACCAGGCCGATCATGCGCAGCATCTCCGGTTTGCGCACCAGGAGATATCCGCTGACCTCAGTGTATTCGGTGACTTTAAACTCGTCGGCCTTGCCCTTCTTTTGCCTGCTGACGGTTACGTTGTAGTCTACGTCAGCCTTGAAACTTTGCAGACGCGCAGCGTTGGTATTGATGAAGTCGATTAACTGATCGGACGAGGCTTCGCGAAGCGCGGCTGTACTAATCGGTCTGCGCTCCTCATGGTTGCGGAAAAGACATCCGGTCAATGGCACTACAAACAGTGCAAGTACACAAATGCGTAACATTCTATGAAAATTCATCTATTAAAGTTAGATTCCCCTGGGCAATATAAGTATATCTGAGGCTTCGGTAAAACCGTCATTCCACGGCATTCAACGACTAGGAACGACCGGTAACACTTGGGGGATTCGCCGTTCAGCGCTCCTGCTGTCCCACAGCGCGCCGGTAGGCGGCCACGTTGACGGCGTGTTCCCGCTCGGTGCGGGCAAAGCGATGATGGCCCTGATTATCGCTGACAAAGTAAAGGTAATCCGTGCTGGCCGGATGCATGGCTGCCCGCAGGGAATCTCTTCCAGGATTGCAGATGGGTCCTGGAGGCAGGCCGGTAACCTTATAGGTGTTGTAAGGCGAGTTGAACTGCAAGTCTGACTGATAAATAGTTCCGCGATAGCGGTTATTGAGCAACGCGGCATAGATCACGGTTGGGTCCGTAGCAAGCACCATGTTCCGGTCCAGCCGGTTTTTGAACACGCTGGCAACCTCCGGACGTTCTTCGGGAACGGCTGTCTCCTTTTCTACAATGCTGGCCATGGTTACGACGCTGTGAACGTCGCCGTTAATCCCGATGTCGTGGCCGGCCTGACGGAAGCGATGGACCATGGCCGCTGCCATGTCATGCATCGATTGCGTGCGGGTGAAGTGATAGGTGTCAGGGAAAAGATATCCTTCCAGGCTGGGAGCATGGGGATCAAGGTCCGCTATCAGCGATGTCTGGGTGCGTGCAATTTGCAGGAAGTCATCGCGCCGCCCAAGACCTGCCGCTTCAATGGCGGAGGCGATATCGAACATGTTGAAGCCTTCGGGAACCACAACCGTGTGGAAGTAGATGTCCCCACGCACAATGCGCTCATACACTTCCCGGGTCCCGGCGGGATGATCGAAGGAATATTCGCCGGCTTTGAGCGCTTTATCACCGTGCAGATAGTGCCATAGAAGGAATGCGTATTCGCTTCTTATGATTCCAGCCTGTTTCAAGTCCGCCGCAATGCGCCGGGCAGAGGAGCCGGGCTTGAGCTGTACCAGTTGTTGGGATTGCGGCCCGGCCGGAAGTAACAGGCCGTACGCCAGAAAGCCTGCAACCACGATCAGGAGCACAAGCAGCAGTTTGAGAAGAAAACGGAACATGTTTTTTGGTTGTTGCGTTCCAGCCGGATACTACCCCCGGTTCTTATTCTAAAGCGGCTACCACGCTCATACCTATGAGGATGCAGATTGCACGCAGTACGATTGTGCACCGGCCTTTTGTACCGTGGGTGCGGCTCAGTTGCCAATGCTGCGTGCTTGCAGGAAAGATTGCAGGATGAGGACGGCGGCCATGCGATCGACAGCCCGCGCGCGTTTCTCTATGCTGAGTTCCGCTTCGCGCAACACGCGGTGGGCTTCTGCGGAGGTCAGCCTTTCATCCCAAAGATGGACCGGCAGATTGAATTTTTGCCGAAGCTCTTCTGCAAATTCTTCTACTTTTTCTGACTGCGCTCCCTTTTCGCCACTCATGCGCAGGGGATATCCCAGAACGATTTCCCGGACGTTATAATCGCGCAGCACGTCCGCCAGGCAGGCAAAATCAGTGCGCTTATTTTTTCGTTGCAGGGTGTCAATTCCTTGCGCGGTGATACCCAGCAGATCGGAGACGGCCAGGCCCATCCGGCGTGAGCCGTAGTCAATGGCAAGAATTCGTCCTGTTGGATCCACAGTGAAGATTATATGGCTGCTGCAACCACCACTTTCTCCACCGCATCAGCTAGTGCTTTGGGAGCGTTCAGGCTGTGCTTTAACGAACCTGGATTCTGCTCCCAGGCGCGCTCGGTCCAGCGCCGCCTGGACCTGCTGCCGCCATCCCTCCATCTCCTCATCAGTGGCATCGGGCGGTACCGCAATCGGGCCGGTGATATAGAAGGAGGCCCGGGAAAAAGGTTTGGGAACGATCATGCGGTCCCAGGACTTCAGCAGCCAGGCGCGTTCGACGGCAACATGAAAACAGCAAATTTTGTAGCCGGATTTTTTGGCCAATGCCACTGCGCCGGGCTTGACCACGTAGAGCGGTCCACGCGGGCCATCCGCGGTGAACACCGCCGGATGGCCTGATTCCATCTCCTGCCGCATGGCCAGGAGCGCGCCCGCGCCTCCGCGCGAGCTGGAGCCGCGCACGGGACGGAATCCCAGCTTCTCCACAATCCGGGCGATGCATTCTCCATCAAAGCTGCGGCTGATCATGATGCCGATCTGCATATTGCGAAAATGATAGGCAGAGGGAATCATCGCGCGGTGCCAGAAGCAGTAAATGCCGGGCAGCGCGCGGCGCGCGCCGTCGGCCAGGCTGCCTTCCTCCAGCGTGATTTGAAAACGCAGAGTAGACCCCACCAGGCGTACCAGCAGATAGCCGGTCCAGGAAATCAGGAACAGGAGCAGCCGCTGCCCTAATGAAAACGGGCGAGAACCCTTGTTCTCGCCCGCCAATTCGGTTGGTGCAGCCTGGCTCACAAATCCGATTTTACCTGCCTGACTCTCGTGATCAGGCGTATCGGATCCATTTCATGATCTCGGGGAGAGTCGGTTTCTTCCCATACATGAGGATGCCAACGCGGTAGATGCGGCTGCACAGGAGCACCATGCCGTAGATGGTGGCAACCATCAGGCCGATGGAAACCTCGATCTGCCATGCGGGAGGAGGTTGGACAGCGACGCGCACCAACATGATCAAAGGGGAGGTGAATGGGAACAATGACGCCCAAACAGCAATGCTCGAACCGGGGGCCTGCAGAATGCTGCCCATCAGGACTATGGACAGGATCATGGGCATCATCACCAGGAATTGCAACTGCTGGGCTTCCTGTTCAGAGTTCACCATGGCCCCCACAGCGGCATACATGGTGCTATAGAGCGCAAATCCCAGCAGGAAATAAACCGCAAAGTAGATCAATAGCGTGGGGGAGAGAATGCCCTTCAGCATGCCGGCGCCTGCGATCAGCGCAGTAGAAGAGAGGACCCCCGCGACCACGGTCCAGATCAGGATTTGCGTAAGCGCTACTGATCCCACTCCCAGAATCTTGCCCGCCATCATCTCTTTTGCGCGCGCGATGGAGAGCATGACCTCCATGATCCGTGAGGTTTTTTCATCGAGAATAGCCCGCATCACGTTGATGCCGTAGAGGAGCACGACCATATACAACACCATCACCATGGTAAAAGCAGTGAAAAACATCCTCATCGGATTGACCGCGCCTGAAGGTGACTGTGTTTCCAGGTCCACGGATTGGAGCGCGTTATTGATCTCCTCCTCACTCAATCCTTTGCTCTTGAGGAGGTCAAGGTGCACGGCGCGATTAATGCCGGCCTTGACCTGCGCGTTGCCGATGAAGCTGGAGACATCGCGCGTGACAAAAGCCACCTTCCTTGCGGCCAGCGCCTCCTTGGTGGCAAAAACCACGCCATCCAATTGCTTCTGCTGCACTTTCTCGACGAGGGTTGCGTGCTCCTTATCGGAGGTGTCCAGATCCACGTCAACACTCAAGTTCGCAGACTGGGGGCGGTCAAGGCCATCCGGGGATTCAGCAGCGGGTTGTTTCTCCTCTTCACGTGCTTTGCTTAGTTCCTGCTGGATGAGGTCCGCAGTTTTCTTATCGGAAGCAACCACGGTGATGTGTTTCGCTTCACTGGAGCCGTGGGTCATGAGATAGGTCGGCAGGACTGTGACCCCGAGCATCAGGGCAGGAATGAGAAAGGTCATCACAATGAACGATTTTGTGCGAACTCGTTCCAGGTATTCACGCTTGGCAATCAGAAAAATATTACGCATCGGTTTTTCCCACCACATCAATGAAAATCTGCTCCAGCGGAGGTTCCATCAGCTCAAACTTGTACACCCGCGAGTGTTCCATGGCGGCCCGCAGGAGTTGTTGCGGATCGGCGTCCTTGGCCAGTTGCACGTCCACGTGGTTGCCGTAGTCGCGGAATGACTGCACCAGAGGGTTATTCTGAAGAAAATTCCCATTGCCTTCATACTGGATCTGCACAGTGTTCTTGCCATACTGCGCTTTCACTTGTTTCAGGTTGCCTTGCAGGACGGACGTACCGCGATTGATCAGGCAAATGGACTCGCAGAGCTTCTCTACCTGGTCCATCCGGTGAGTGGAAAACAGGATGGTCTTGCCTTTCTTCTTCAGGTCCAGCAGGACGTTTTTTAACAGGTCTGAATTCACTGGATCCAAACCGGCGAAGGGTTCATCCATGATGATGAAGTCAGGATCATGCAACAAGGCGGCAATGAACTGGATTTTCTGCTGCATTCCTTTGGACAACTCTTCCACCTTGCTGGCCAGTTTTTCCGAGATTTCCAACCTCTCGCACCATTCGATGGACTGCTGGCGCGCGGCAGGCGCAGTCATTCCGTGGAGTTCTCCCAGGAAAACAAGCTGGTCCAGCATCTTCATCTTTTTGTACAGGCCCCGTTCCTCCGGCAGGTAGCCGACGTTTTCCAGGCACTTGCGCTCGAAGGGCCGTCCAAAAACGCGGACCTCACCGGAATCCGGCGCCGTGATTCCAATCATCATGCGAATGGTGCTGGTCTTGCCCGCGCCATTGGGGCCAAGCAGACCGAACACCGAGCCCTGCTCGATGTTGAAAGAAAGATCGTTCACGGCGATGAAATCGCCGTAGCTTTTGCGGACCTGTGCCAACTCTATGGTGTACATATGTTCCTACTGGCAGAGCCTATTTGCAGATAAACAAGGTGTGATTCAGCTTACACGAGTTCCAGATACTGGTCTATCCAGGCCTTGACGGCTGAACGGGCCTCATCCGTGTTGTCGAAACGAAAGCCGTAGAGCTTTTCGTCGGGCCGCATCCAGCAAACCGAGGCGCGTACCTTGATCGGCTTGGTCCCTGGAAGCGCGAACGCGAGCCGGACCATATCTTGCGCGGGAATGGGCGATGGGCTGGAGAGAGACATGCCACCGGCGCTTACCTCCAGGCTGGCTGCCACCACGCCTTTGGCCCCCCCGGTTTCCACCATGATTTCCGTGACCACCGGGACGCGGACGTAACGGCGCAGTTCGTGGATGACCAGCAAATGGGTAGCACGGACCACCCTCAATACACCGTGCCTTTCCAGGGGTTCGTCAAAAATGGCATTGATGCCAAACGAGGAATAGCGCAGGGCTTCGACAGTATTGCGGGCCATGCCGTAAATCACCATTCGCCGGTTGGAGGCGGAATTGCGCGCAGCGCTCAGGATTTTTTCCGCATCCGGATCATAGAGGCGCAGCGCGCATGCCTCAAATTTCCGGCTTCCCAGGACCTCGACAAAGTTTCCGCCCACAGGCACTACGGTAACGCCGAACTGCTTGAAGCAGTCCTGCAGGAAAGTGTTGCTTGCCGGTTCCACTCCCACACTGGCGAGCCTGGCCACTACTTTGGAAAATGCAGTTGATGTCGTACCCATGAGGTTTTGTTCCGCGGTGTTCTTTATCGTTTTGAAGCGTGGGTTTCTCTCTTGAGGCTGGCGGCTATTACCCGGTTTCTTCCGGTCTGTTTAGCGGTATAGAGTGCCGCATCCGCAGCCGCTACTACCTCATCGCGAGTGACGCCATGCAAAGGATAGTCGGCGACGCCGCAACTGATCGTTACAGGCCGCGGCACTCCGGGAAATGGATGGGACTCAACCTGGCGGCGCAATTTTTCAGCCACTGTCATTGCGTTCTCCCCGGTAGTCTCCGGCACCACCACAGCAAACTCCTCCCCGCCGTAGCGGCATACCATGTCAACTTTGCGAAGCTGCTGCTTCAGAATGCCGGCCGCTCCCCGCAGCACTTCGTCGCCCAGCAGATGTCCAAATTCATCGTTCAATCTCTTGAAATGGTCAATATCCACCATGATCACGGACATGCGGCCCTGAAAGCGGGAGGCGCGCTCCAACTCCTCGCTGATGCGCATTTCAAAATAGCGGCGATTATGAATGCCGGTCAAACCATCCACGTAGGCCAATTGACGCATGCGGTCAAAGTAGTTTGCGTTTTGAATGGCGGCCGCGCAGATGTCTGCCACTGATTCAAGCGGCTGCACGTCTTCCTCGTCAAAAGCATTTTTGGCGGCGCTGTCCAGGGCCAGCACTCCCAGCTTTTCGCCGAAGAAGATGAGAGGAACGCACATCTCCGACCTGGTTTCTGTAAAGCCTGTGAAATAACCTGGCACAGCCATCACATCGTTTTCAATGACGCTTTGACTTTGGGTCAGGGCCCGCGAAACCAGTCCAGTGCCCGCCGGCAACAGGGCGCCCATGGGCACTGTGGGCGTCAAGCGGCCCTCATAGGCGCGCACTCGGAGATTCTCGCCCTCGCACAGGAGCACAGCGACGTGATCAATGCGAAACCACTCCAGAAGCAGGCGGCACACCACGGTGAGCAGTTCATCCAGGTCCAGCACGGCGGTAGTCTGTTTCGCCACGGCGTTGATGGCCTCAAGTTGCTCGGCGCGGCGGCGTTCCAGAGAATACAGACGGGCATTTTCCAGGGCCAGCGAAGCCTGGGTGGAAAACAACGTGAGCAGATCGACGATCTCCGGTTTGAAGTAATCGAGCTGGTCGCTCTCGAAGTCCAGGACTCCCACCACCTCATCACGGACCATGAGGGGAATGGCAACCTCTGATTTGATCTCTGAGGCCGCATTGATATAGCGCGGGTCCTTGCGGACGTCCGGCGCGTAGACAGGACGCTTCAGTTTGGCGGACGTCCCGGTAAGTCCCTGCCCTACGGCTACTCGAAACCCTAAATCCTCAGTATTGCGGCCGAAATGGGCGCGAACGTAGAGCTCCTGCTTGCTCTTGTCCAGCAGCATCACCCCGCCATTTTGTAGTTGGAAGTAATCGCGAACAATGGAAAGAATCCGGTTGAGCACCTCGTCCAAATCAAATGTGGAGAGGACGGCCTGGCTGGCATCGTACAAAATCGCCACTTTTTGAATTGACTCGATCACCAAACCTTCTCCAAACAAGAAAATAAAAATGTAAAAGCGGGGCCTTATAGCTCCCGGAGCAGAAAAATGCCAGCCGGAGGGGGATGAGCAATACCCAGAATTATATGGATTGCGCAGTTGGATTTACAGTAGAAATTGAAAGTGACGGATCGCTTGCAGTTTCTTTTTTGAAACTGCATCAAGCTGGCGTGGTCCGCCACCCGGAACCCGGACTACTCTTGCGGCCAACCTCCGAATGGTCCCAGCCAGAGAGGATTGCCCTCCTGGAACCGGCATAAACATTGATCAAAAAGCAGCTTCCGGCCTGTAGCTGCGAGCAAGAGCCAACCCAAAGCCATTCTTCCCCTGACCTTTGCTGGAGAATGCCGATGGGTAAAGCCGGGAAGATGTTTACTCTTTGGTAACATAATCAAAAATGGGACCTGGTTGCGTTTTTCCACATGGAATCTCCGTCCAGCGCGCACGTGGACCGTGCTGTCATGGTCATTTGTTCATGATGCAAAAGGTTTTTTGTGAACCAATGCTTTACCGGGGCCCCCCACGGCCTGATACTAAAGTTTTTCGTGTCTTGGGATGAAAAGTGCGACAATTACGCTCAGGGCACGCTCCTTTGAATGTGGTCATTGAGATAAATCGGCAATTCAACGTTCAGATTCCCGATTGTGGTTGACATTGACTATAAAGCGCCATCCAAGTAAGAATAGCTGAGTTTGGAAATGCAAGTGATTTGGCAAAAGCAAGCGCGTTCAGGCATCGCAGTTCGATGGCTGGTGGTTCTGTGCCTGGCGCTGGTGTCAGTGGCTTCGACGGCCCAGGTCCTGCATTTTCACGCCGATCAACCGGCCGGCGCCCCCAAGCATTGCTCCATCTGTCTGGTGTTGCACTCCCTCGCGCGTCTGGCCCATTCGGTGCAACTGGACTTTTCACTGCAAGCAACCGCGTTCCTTAGTCTGAGCGTCGATTCCCATCGTCCACTGGTGGCCGCATCGTTCGCGCTCTTCTCCCGTCCTCCTCCGCTGGCGTAGTTCCTTCTTTTCCGCCAACCCATTCGACTAAAACCCATCGGTCCTTATTTTGGAGGAATGAATGCGTATTTCTTTGAAAGGCTTCTTGCTATTTCTGACAGGGCTGTTTGTTGCAGTTTTTGTGCTCGACTATAACGCGCAAGCGCAAGGTAACGCAGGAACGATTCAAGGCGTGGTGAAAGACTCTTCCGGCGCGATAATCCCGGGCGCCAAGGTGGAAATAACCAATCCGGTGAGCAAGTTCCACCAGGAAACAATCACGGGCGGCGCAGGGGATTTTCGTTTTACCAACGTGCCCTTTAACTCCTACCACATGACGGTAACTGCCAATACGTTTGCGCCCCACTCTGAAGACGTAGACGTGCGCTCCGGTGTTCCCGTGTCGTTGGAGATTCCACTGACCTTGGGAAGCACATCCACGGTTGTTACCGTGGAATCGGAGTCCAAGGACCTGCTGGAAATCGAACCTACTTTTCACACTGACGTGGACAAGAACCTGTTCGACAAGATGCCCCTGGAGAGCACAAGCTCCTCAGTGAGCGCGTTGGTTACGCAGGCGACGCCCGGAGTGGCTGCGGATTCGAACGGGCTGTTCCACGGTCTGGGTGACCATGCTGAGAACTCGTTTTCCGTAGATGGCCAGCCCATCACAGACCAGCAAAGCAAGATATTTTCCAATCAGGTCCCAATTGATTCCATCCAGTCCCTGGAGGTGATTTCCGGCGCGCCGCCGGCGGAGTTTGGAGGAAAAACCAGTTTGGTGATCAAGGTCACCACTCAATCGGGGCTGGGTGTCACCACTCCTCACGGCAGCTTGACCGCATCCTATGGTTCGTTTGGTTCCTCCACGGCAGGTTTCAACCTCTCCTACGGTAACCAGACATTGGGAAACTTCATCTCCGCCAGCGGTTTGAATACCGGCCGCTTCCTGGATGCGCCGGAGTTGACCGTGTTGCACGATAAAGGCAACGAAGAAAACGTGTTTGACCGCGTGGACTACCAGTTCAGGCAAGCCGATTCGATCCACCTGAACCTCGGCTTTTCACGTTCCTGGTTTCAAAACCCCAACACCTTCGACCAGCAATTGCACCCCTGCAGTGCAGGGTTCACGTGCAATGCCGCGGGTGTCGCTATCAATCCTCTGAATGGCAGCCCCCTTGGTCCCACAGATCAGCGCTCGCAGGTTGTGACCTTTAACATCGCGCCCAACTGGACTCACCTGATCGGCTCCAACGCAGTCTTTACGTTAGGCGCGTTCGTCCGCAAAGACCAATACCATTTCCTGCCCAGCGCCGACCCCTTCGCTGACTTCTCTCCCGACTTGGATGCGCAGACCATCAGGCAGAGCCGGTCCCTCTTGAACGCAGGTCTGCGATCGGACATCTCCTACGTGAAAGGCATCCACAACATAAAAGCGGGAGTCACCTTCCAGCACACATTCCTGAGGGAAGCGGACCAACTCGGCACTGTGGATCCTGGATTTCTCGGTTTATTCAACCAGTTGAATCCGATCACCGGCGCACCTATTCCCGGAACCTCCTGTCTGGATGCATTGGGCAATCCCATCGCCCCACCGTGCACCACCCTTGCCGCTAGCGATCTGACGCGCGGAGGCAGTCCGTTCCCCTTCAATGGCCGCGCGGACGTAAAGGAAACCGCACTCTATGTGCAGGATGCGATCAGCAAAGGAAATTGGTCCTTCAACCTCGGAATTCGCGGGGACATCTACAATGGCCTCAGCAGCGGAAGCCAGGCCGAGCCACGCGTCGGCGTCGCCTATAACGTTAAGAAGACAAACACCGTGCTTCGCGTTTCTTATGCGCGCACCCTGGAGTCCCCATTCAACGAAAATCTGATCATTGCCAGCACAGGATGCGGCAATCCGGTCATCGCCGCCCTGGTGCCACCGCCCAACAACCCCTGTACCCTGGGATCGATTACACCTGGCTGGCGCAATGAATTCCATGCCGGCTTGGAGCAGGCGTTCGGAAAACACCTGGTCTTGGACGGTGAATATCTTTGGAAGTACACTCACGGCGGCTATGACTTCGGCGTGGTGGCCGCAACTCCCATCGCATTTCCCATCGAGTGGCATAATTCGAAGATTACCGGGTATGCAGTGCGCGCCAGCGTGCCCACCTACCACGGCTTCAGCGCTCTGATGGTGATGTCGGGGGTTGCGGCGCGTTTCTTCCCTCCGCAAGTCGCCGGCATAACCTTTTTGCCTGCACCCAATGTTTTCCGCATTGATCACGACGAAAAATTCAACCAGTCAACCCACCTGCAATATCAGTTTGGCCGGCGCGGCCCGTGGTTGGGATTCAGTTGGAGGTATGACAACGGGATGGTGGCCGGCGCCGTACCGTGTTCTGCGCCGACCGCTACCTGCTTCGGTTCAACCTCCATCGCAGACGGAGGAGGAGCTAATATTCCCAGCGGCCAGGTGGCCCTGGTGAATAACCTCACTGGATTGCCTCTGACTGCCGACCAGGAGTTTCAGTCCGGACTTACCTGCGATGGCAAGCTTGCCGCTCCCAGTCCCACGGGTCCCGCACTTGCCACCTGCGATGCAGCGGGGTTGGGTTCCATCTTTGTCAAAATCCCGGGGGTGGGGACGGAAAATGACGACCATAACCCTCAGCGAATCGCCCCAAGAAACTTGTTTGATGCCAGTGTGGGTGACGACAATTTGTTCAACCGTGATCACTACAAATGGAGTCTCCGCTTCACTGTCATCAACCTGGCCAACAAAACCGCGTTGTATAACTTCTTCTCCACCTTCAGCGGGACGCATTACGTGACCCCGCGGACCTATACGGGGGAGCTGGGATTTCATTTTTGAACGTTATCGTTTTGGCATGAACAACAGAAGCAGGTTGTAAATCAACACGCAGATCCAGAAATCCACTAAAAGGCCCCAGTCCAGCTTGTCTGGAACGTGTTGCCCTTTCTGCGGCAGGTAGGGCATCAGAAACCAGTAGATGGCATTGCCGATCAGCACCGCCGCCAAAGCGATGAAGAACCGCTTCCGGGTGAACTTCATCGCTTCAGCAGGTCAACCGGCTCATTCACGTTTGTCACCCGGAAGTACTTTGCCAGCGCTGGATGTTTCCTGGCCACTTCCTGGTACATGGCATAGGCAACATTGCGATAGGAGAAATGCCCGGCTTCCGTGGTGCGCATTTCGGCAATGTACAGTGCTTCGGCAAAATCCATCTTGAAGAGTGTGCGCTTGCGGAAGGCCAGCGGAAGTGCGTACAGGCCGGCATGAGGGTCGGCAGCGGAAGCCAGCCGGTTTTGCTCGGCCACAGCTCTTTGCATGGCCTGGTGGTAACGTGCTTCCAGTCCGGCGGAGCGGACGTCTGGAGGAACGTCATAGCCATGTTCTGCAGTAAATCCCTGCTCGATCTGGGTGCATCGGCGATGGCGGTGCATATCGCGAAAGCCGCCAACGTCCATCAGAATATCAAACCGGAACTGCTGGCCGGAGTGGAAGGCGCGCAATAGCTCATCATGACGTCCGCGGTGACGCAACCCGAGATCCACCACTTCCTGACGCTGCGTTTCCGTAAGCGATTGCACTCTCTCCCGCACCTGCCGGTAAGAGTAATGACAACCGGAATAGAGCAGCGTCGTGGGGATCTCAATCTCCAGAGGCTCGCCTTCCACCAGGTCGACCGGCGGGGCAGGCTGCATCAGCGCTCCGCCCATCATTTCGGCTGCCGCCTGGGCCAGTTCCTGGCGGGACTGGATCTCATATTCGTTGGCATTGGCATACTTGACCAACGTCGGCGCTACCTTGATTGGACGAAGGAGTTGTTGCCCGGCTTTCTCTCCCAGGCCGGGATTTGCGGCCCGGATCTCCTCAATCAACCCGCGCACCGACTCGGCCTGGACGTTGAATGAGGGCTCGCGTGCCGCCTGCTTGAACAACTCACCCAGACGGCGGACTTCCTGGTACGGGCTGGAAAGCAGGCGGACAATCTGCGACTCCAGCGTGCGCGCATTCACGATCTGGCCCAGTGAGGTGTTGGTCCCCAGCGGGAGCAGATACCGGGAGTTATCGAAGGCCCGCGCACGCAGAGCGCGAGTATAGGCGTCCTCCGCCATCTCCTGCGGACACGCCACCTGAGCGGTGTAATACCGCAGCATCTCCTGGCTGAAGACCTCGTACTCGGCAAAGAGAAAATCCATAGTGGCGCAGTAAGTGGCTTTGAGGTTCTCGTCCTTGCCGAAGTCGGGCACGCAGTATCCGCTCTTTTTGAAGTTCTGGTAACGCGTGGAGCGTTCCTGTCCGTCCCAGCGCTGCTCGTCCACCAGGACAATGGCGGCCAGGATGGATAGCTTTTCCACCGCAAACGCCAGATGTGCCAGGTCGGCAATGGAGCGGTGCCCGTATTGAAAGTAGAAGGTATTGAGAAACTGTTCCGTCCGCTGCTCGCTGATCTCCTTGAGCGATTCCTTCATGGAAAGCGCCGAGCGGGAATACTTGGCCATGGCATAGGCCTGCACTTCAGGATCAACACCATGCACGGCGAAGACGTTTACCTGCGGAGCGGAAGCTGCACCGTTCTTTTCCGTGGATATTGTCTTGGTGGTAGTCGGTTCAGGCATGGCTGTAGAAACAGGTTACAGGAAAGGGGGGAGAGGGAACAGGGGACAAAATGTGACCCTCGCGCTCCGGCTGGAAATGCGGACCTGTTTGCAAGACAAGCCGCAATCCATTTTCATCAAGGAATCTGCGTGACTTGAGGGTCGCGGAAGACCAGAGGCGCCCGATGGCCAAGTTCAAGTGCCTGGTGTACTTCGCCTACATTGACGGTAAGCGTCTTCTCTCTTCTCTGGACAGCCGGATTGGCACCCTTTGCGTAGTCTGGATTTTGCTTTTGATTTTAAATTACCAAATTACCAAATTACTCAATTACTAAATTCTCGCCGAGAACCAATCAGTCTAGGTTGCAACGAGAACAAGATCCTCGTAGTCGCTGGCATAACGACCTAGCCCTGGGCCACTGGTGATGGCTTGGCCATACCCAGCAGGACCAGGAACAACAGCAGCCAGCGCTTCATATTTACCGTGATGAGAAAGTTTTCCTTTGCATGCTCACGTCCATTCTTGCCCAATTCCGCCGCAAATTCAGGATGAGTAAGCAGATAGCGAATCTGGTAGGCGCATCCCTCCACTGAGTGGACCAGCACGCCGGTGAGTTTATGGATGATCTGCGTAGGAATGCCGCCGACGGCGCCGGCAACCACAGGCTTCTTCTTCCACAAACCCTCGGTCACGGTCAGGCCGAAGCCCTCTTTCAGTGATTTTTGCACGATGACAGTTGAAGCTCGCTGCAGCGCATTGATCTCCAAGGCCGACCATGGAGGCAGGTTGAGGACAATGATGTCCGGATCGTCTCCGGCAGCCTCCATTACTTCCTGCAAGACCGCCGCGCCCTCAGGATCGTCCGTCGCGCCGCCTCCCGCCAGGACAAGCTGGCAGTCCACATATTTCTTCACCAGCTTGTAAGACTCAATCACTCCAACCGGATCTTTCAAGCGATCAAATCGTGAAATCTGCGTGATGATGGGCCGCGAGCGGTCAATGCCGAAGTCATCACAAACTTTGTTGATATAGCTCTCTTCCAGATCCTTGTTTTTTTCTGACAACGGATCAATCGAAGGATAGAAAAGATATTGCGGTGGGGAGAGCTGGCGGGTGAACGCAGGCGCGGAGAAAATGGCAGCGTTGTACTGCTCCACCATGGGTTTGAGAAAATCCCACACTCCGGGATGCGGATTGGAAAGATCAATGTGACAACGCCAGATCCAACGGCCGCGGGTATCGCTGCGGGACTGAATCAGCCCTACCGGCTGCGGATCATGGATGACGAACAGGTCCTCAGTGAACTGCATGCGCTGGCGGTTCTGCTCGTTGTAGGCCATGAAGATGTCGCGAATCTGCTGGGTCAGGTTGTACTCGCCGCCATGGAGCGCATTGTGGAAACCCTTGGTGACCTCAAAGAAATCATTGCCGCCGGTAATGACCTCCCAGCGCGTGGGTATCTCCAGTTCATTCAGGAGCGGAATCAGGCGGTTGAGAATTTCCGCCACGCCTCCGCCCACCGCCGTGGAGTTCACCATCTTGACCGTCTTGCCCCGGAGATGCCGGGCCAGAAAGCGAATCTCGTCCAGCTCCGGCCTGCCGATGATAGGCGCGTAATCGTCAAGCCGGGGCGGCGCCGCTGGAGGTGGCGGCGTTGTGCTGATGCGCGGATGCTTGCGGCGCTCGATGAACTCCGGCGCCAGCTCCGTCTGCCGCAATCGGCGCTCTTTGGGCGCCATTGGAGGCGCCTCAGTGAGACCTCCCTTAGCTCCGTCCCCCTGCTCAACCTTGGCGGCATCTGGTGGTTGCTGTGCCGGCGTCTTCTGTTCCACGTCTCTCTTCTTCATCAAGAATTTTCTCAACCGTCCTGCTGCCGAATCATGCGCGGTGCATCTCGCCCTCAATCACCTTCAAAATGCTGCGGCGCACGCCTTCCAGGGTCGAAGTGTAAATATCAATCTGATTCAGGCGGTCTCCCGCCTGGCGCAAATCCAATTCCTGCTCCAGCCATATGGAGAAGTCGTTGGTGTCCAGCTTGAGCCGCAAACGCGCATCAATAAAGTGGTAATAAATGCTGTGAATGCTCACTTGCTGCAAGCCATTGGCAAATTCTTCCAGGTTGCGCGCCACGTAAGGCGTGGGGATCACAACCAGATCTGCGGCCATCAGGTAAAAGGGCTCCATAGCCATCCGCGTCGCGGCCCTGGGATTCTTTTGCAGGTAAATCTCCATCACCGTCACCAGTTGCTCGCGCAGCGCCTGGATGGAGGTAAATTCCCGGACGTCCAGCGCGGACAGCCGTTCCGCCAGCTCTACTTCATTGCAGGCGGCGAAGGCCCAATGAGCAAAGTCGTTGGAAAAACCCTCTTTGATGAAATGATGTTCTTCCAGGGTCTGGAAGGTGTGCTGGAAAATGGAGGCATCGGAACAGGTCTTGATCGCCTCCAGCAGTTCCTTGAGGCAGGTGGCTTTTTCCCGCCCAATCTGCAGCAAATGCGCAGCCGAGTTGAAGTAAAACGGCGAACGCGCCCAACGCGCGCGCTTCAACGGCATTTGAGGTGCGGTGGCCATGAGCTTCCCTGTCTCTTTTCGGGATGGTTCTCCGGTTTATTGACCTGAATACCTTAGGATGCCCATCTGGCTGCCGCCGTTGCGTGCGCGATAAATTCCAGCAGCCACTCTGGATTTCTCTGGCCCCGCGCATCTTAAACAAGGTAAGGTCTTGAGTGGGCCCTCAAGAATGCAATCACGTCTATGCATACTGCTGACCCATTCCTCTTTCAGCTCTTCTTCATCTTCGTTTGGACCAAACTTTCAGGTGAAGTTTTTGAGCAATTGCACCTGCCGGCGGTGCTGGGGGAAATTCTCGCCGGCGTCCTGATGGGACCTTCCGTGGCCAATCTGGTCAGGTTGGATGATGCCATTTACGCCATCGCCCAGATCGGGGCCATCTTCTTGCTCTTTACTGTCGGGCTTGGGACCAGCCCCAAAGACCTGATCAGCGTAGGCGTCACCTCCCTTTATGTGGCCCTGGCGGGAATCACCCTGCCTTTTGTGCTGGGCTTCGGGTACATGGTCATGCGCCATGACTCTCCCCATGAAGCAGTTTTTGTCGCGGTGGCCATGGTGGCCACCAGCGTGGGCATTACCGCGCGTGTCCTGGGAGACATGCACGTGCTGCAAACCTTGCCTGCCCGAATCATCCTCAGCGCCGCAGTCTTTGATGACATTCTGGGACTGATCCTGCTGGGCGTGGTGATGGGCCTGGTGTCCAACACCTCGACCGCCTGGGTACAGGTGATTGTCACCTCCCTTGAGGCCGTCGGCTTTGCCCTGTTGATGGTGTTCTATGCCCCACGCGTGGTGCGCAGGCTGGAACCCGGATTGGAAAAGATGTCCACCCAGAACGCGCCACTGATTCTTGCCATCGCCATGTGCCTGGGTCTGTCCTTCGCTGCGGTCAAGGTCGGGATGGCCGCCATCATCGGCGCCTTTTTTGCAGGATTGGCTCTGGCCGAATACTCGCCGCGCTGGAACCTGCTGCCCCGGGCCTCCGCCATCACTGAATTTCTGGCGCCGTTCTTCTTTTTTTCCATGGGCGCCCGCCTGAACGTGGATGTATTCGACCGCAAGCTGATCGTTTCCGCGCTCGTCATTTCCGCTCTGGCATTTCTTTCCAAGCTCGTGGGTTGCGGCCTTCCCGTGCTCCGCTCTGGATGGAAGACGGCCCTCAAGGTGGGAATCGGTATGACACCACGCGGGGAAGTCGGCTTGATCGTGGCCCTTGTAGGTCTGCAGATGAACGTCGTCACTCAAAGGGCCTACGCGCTGGTGGTCTTCATGACCGGCGTCACCACGCTGGTAGCTCCTGCAATTTTGCGCCTCGTCTTCCGCGATGAGGTTGCCGAACAGTCTTTTGAGCTTGCCTCGAAGCGGAAGCGAGAGGTCCCTACCGCCTGATCCATCGCATAATCGCATTCGGGCCGCGATTTTGAGCCGTCACATTATTTCTGAAAATGCTCCGCTTAACTCAGCCAGGCATTGGGTTTTTCTTCCGATGACGAATGACCCGATTGCGTCCACGAGGAAAGATCGCTCGAACTCCCCATTAACATTTCCATGAATTGGCTTTCAACGTAACCGACGATTTACCATTCCTTCCGGAGATCAACACTTATGGCAGGAGTAGCAGGACGGGTTGCGTTTGTCACTGGCGCTTCGCAAGGGATTGGGCGTGCCTGCGCGCTGGCTCTGGCTGAAGGCGGAGCCGCCGTCGCATTGGCTGCACGCAATGAAGAGAAGCTGGCGCAAGTGGCGCAGGAGATTCAAGGCAAAGGCGCCCAGGCTGCCACCTTCCACATGGACGTGAGCAATGAGGACGAAATTAAAACTGCGGTGAAGGCTGCTATCGAGCGCTTCGGCAAGATTGACGTTCTGGTCAACAACGCGGGAATCACGCGCGACACCTTGCTGCTGCGCATGAAACGCGCCGACTGGGACTCCGTTCTGCAAACCAATCTGACCGGCGCCTTTTTGTGTACGCAGGCGGCCATCAGTTCTATGCTGAAACAGCGCTGGGGCCGGATCATCAATATCACCAGCGTCTTTGGGCAGACAGGACAAGTGGGACAGGCCAATTATGCAGCCTCCAAGGCCGGATTAATCGGATTTACCATGTCCATGGCCCGCGAAGTGGCCTCGCGCAACATTACCGTCAATGCGGTTGCGCCCGGTTACATCGAAACTGCCATGACGGAGGGCCTGTCGCAGGAACTGAAATCCAAGGTCAATGAGATGATCCCTCTCGGCCGCGCCGGATCAGATATGGACGTCGCGCATGCCGTGAAATTCCTCGCCTCAGAAGAGGCAGGCTATATCACCGGCCATGTGTTGAAAGTCAACGGCGGAATGCTGATGGGATGAAGCCATGGTCTTCCGATGACCCGATTGCGTACACGGCCTTTATGGCCTGCGCTCCCAGCGTAGCGCCCCGCTGAATGCTACTCTTTCAACATTCCCGCAAATTGCTGCAACTCAGTCAGGTTCAAATCAGAGACCACGCAATATTGCATGCCATCGCGTGACCAGTAGATCACGTTGTATCCGCGCTCCTGATAGATGTTTTGACCTGAGCTGCCGGCAGCGGGATAGATGAAAACATTGATTACGTGTTGGTAACGTTTGTAGACCAGCGCGGCCACGGTCTGGTCCTCCAGGTAGTCGAGCCGTCCGCCGGCCAGTGGAAACCCTTTATCACTGAAGTCCGTTACCTTGGGAGAAAAGTTGATCCTTCCGTTGAACCAGGGCTTGACCACATGCTGGTTGGAGGAGGGCACATCCACCAGATGGTTGGCCCCATCCAGCATGGATCGGATGTGTTCGTCCACCACCAGGGCCGCTAACTGCCGGTCAGGTCTAGTGCGTAACTGGTGCACGACCACTGCCGCGATCACCGCGCAGAGCGCGGTCGCGGCGGCAAATCCCACGAATGCGGCTTTGAACCATTGCCATCTCCGGTCTGCGGTCGTTTCCAGGGGAAAGCGCAATGACTTGCGAACTCCTGTGACCAGCTCCGGAGGCGCCGTATAGCGCAGGTTGGAATCTTGAATGGTGTTCTTGAGTGCGCGACGGCCCTCCAGGCTCTTGCTGCAATCCGCGCATTCCGCCAGGTGCTCCTCCAGCGCCACGCTCTGCATCAGGTTCACTTCATGATCGACATAGGCGTCCAGGATTTTCTTACTTTCCTGACACTGCATTGTGCCCTTCTTTCTGCCTGGTTTTGCCCTTGAAGCCGGCGGTCAAGGTCTGCCTTAGATAGTCCCGCGCGCGGGCCAGTCGCGACATGACCGTTCCCAGCGGCATCTCCATGATTGTCGCGATCTCCTTGTAAGAAAGCCCTTCCAGTTCACGCAGCACCAGCGGCTCCCGGAATTGTGGCGGCAACTCCTCCAGCGCCTGACGCACCGCCTGAGCGTCAGCGTTTCTTAACAGTAGAACCTCAGGACTGCTGCAAAATTCCGGCGCCGAATGAATTTCTTCATCAAAAGAAGTTTGCTCCTGGGATTTGCGTGAGATTGAGGTGTAGTAGAGATTGCGAACAATGGTCAACAGCCAGACCCGTCCATCTTCGCCTTCAAAACGGTCAAAAGCTTTGAAGGCGCGCAGGAATGCCTCCTGCGCCAGGTCTTTGGCGTCGTCCGCATTGCGTGTGAACCACCGCGCCAGGTTGAAAGCTGAATCCATGTGCCGCAGGACCAGCCGTTCGAATTGTACGAGCTTTTCCTGATATTCCACATCAACCAGCTAAAAAAAGCGTTTGTTCCTTTTCGATGACCCGATATCCTGATTGTGTCCAGAGCCAAACAAGTTTCACTAGGAGTCAGAGCACGAATGATCTGCTGCCATTATGTCTTAAACTGGGTGGCCCCGCTTTTATTCCCCGCCCAAATGTGCAAATTGCGATTGTGGTTCCCATTCGAGCATCCTGAACTGAATGATTTTAATGGAGAAAGTGGCGGAGCCATGCAGCGTGAATTATTCGCAAAAATAGTGCTTGCGCAAACCTTTCGCACTGATTACTATTCACGCACCCCCTGGTAGCTCACTCGATTGTTGACTCCCATGAATATTGGCGAAACCATAAGAAATTATCGGCTGCAAAAAGGCATGTCGCAAGGAGACATTGAGAAGCGTACCGGCCTGCTCCGTTGTTATCTCTCCCGTGTGGAGAATGGGCACACCATTCCATCATTGGACACTCTGGCAAAAATCGCCGGCGCAATGGAAGTGCCTCTGGGACAATTTTTCGCGGACCATCATTCCAATGGCAATTCCAGGAATTTACCTCCGTTGACGGAAGAAGAAGTCCGTTTCCTCAGTCAGATACGCCGCTACTCTTCCAATTTGAATGATAGTGATCGCAAGCTGGTGATCGCCATGGTCAAGAAAATGGCTGCCAGCACGGGCAGATAGCGGCTGGCTGCAACCAGAGCGTAGGGGTTCGTCGACGCCTCTCAATTACCCGACTACCAAATTCCTGGGTGACCCGATTACGCAGCCTTGCTCACCTCGCTCAAGGCAAGCACAGCCAACTCCAGACGGTCGCGGGCCCCTGTCTTGGTGAAGATGCTCTGCAGGTGGCGTTTGACCGTATTCTCGCTGATGTTCAGTTCTTTCCCAATGTCTCGGTTCTTCAGGCCGCGGGCCACAAAGTAGGCAATTTGCCGCTCCCGTTCGGAGAGCCGCGTAAGCGCATGGGCGGAACTCCTGGTCTCCGCGGTCATGGTGGCCAGGACCTGTTGCGCCAGTTCGTCAGAGAACGCCAGTTCGCCATTGGCGACGGTGCGGATAGCGGCAAACAATCGTTCCGGGCCATCGCTCTTCAGCACCAGCCCGCGACCGCCGAGCTTGACCACTTGCGCGTAGTCCAGTTCGCTCTCTGAGCCGGTGAGCACAACCGCCGCCACCTGGCTTCCTGCGCGGTCCAGAGTGCGCAACACTTCAAATCCGTCGCTCCCAGGCATGAATAAATCCAGCACCAGCACGTCCGGATGGTATTGCTGCATCTGGGCAAGCGCTTCCTGGCCATTGGCGGCGCCACCTTCTACCTGGAAATCAGGCTGAGTAGAGAGCAGCGCCGACAGGGATTCCCGCAGAATGCCGTGATCGTCGGCGATGAGAATGCGGATCTTGGATGTAGGCGAATTCTTGTCAGCCATAACAATTTTTTAGATGCAATTCAGCACTCACGCAACCATCCTCTTTTTTTGTATCCGGGATTTAGGCTTTAGGCCCGCCGGAAGTGCAGGTCTTTTGAGCAAATCTAAAAGGGATTTCCGGCTGTCGGGCGGCTCTGTCGTATGGTATATTCCGGCTATCTGACCCCCAACTCGACCCAGGTTGGCCGGGAGCTGCTGGCAGTGGCCATTGACGACGATCTAACCCAACTTGACGAGTTTGTCCGCCGGCTCAAGGTCGAATACGACGTGTATTTTGGCGGAGGCTCCAAGAAGCCCCCGGCGGAGACCGAGTGGAAGGTCCGGAACCTGCTGCGCAAGCATTCGGATGGGTCCAACATGAATTCCGGCCAGCGATTCCGCTTCAATACCATCCAGCAGCGATACGCTTTGTTTGCCGCCCTTTGGCAGCAGAAACTCAAGATCAAGGAAGAGGGCTACCGCCGGCCTCAGGATGCGGTTCTCGGCATCCAGGGCCTGCGTACTGACCAGCAACACGAAGCTGAGGCGGCTCTCAAACATCCTGACAGTCATCGTAATGAGCATCCGCCCGCCGGCTTCAGGATTGACTGTGGCGATGCCGAGGCGGAGCCGCAAAAGGTGGAAGCGCTCTTTCAGGCGCTGGCCCAGGCCCGCGCCCAGGCCGGCGAGAGTGGCGGAGGTACCCTGGCCTCCTTCCGCAAATTTGTCCGCCAGAAGACCAGCCAGATCCGCCAGGAATACGGCTGCGCCACCGTCGAATACTCGGTGGAAGTACGGGACGGCCAGGTAAGACTCAAGGCCAAACCCAAAACCAGCTAATCGGTTTATCGGGCAACCCGTTCCCGTCCTTGTAATCTGCGACTATCTATGGCGACTCATGGATTGCAGTTCCGCCTCTCCGTGTCCCCAGCCTGCCCGCCTTAGCGGTTATCTCCGTGGTCGGGTGTTTGCCTGGGTTTGCATTTGCCATTGATCTTGCTCAATACTAAATACTCAGTACTAAATACTGCTTTCACTGAGGTTTCATGATGACCCTTACCAGTATCAGACGCATGGCCGTTGCTATTGCTTTCCTGCTGCCCGGCGCCATTGCTCTTGCCTTGGCCGCGACCGGCGGCTACCACCTGCTCAAGAAGTATCCGTTTGGCGCCGCTGAAGGCAGTACCCGCGAGTACTTCGACTATATTTCGGTTGACTCGTCTGCCCGCCGCGTCTACCTCTCCCATGGCACGGAAATCAAGGTCATGGACGCCGATAGCGGCGCCCTCATCGGCAACATTACCGGATTGAAACAGGACCATGGCGTTGCCGTCGCCACTGAGTTTGACCGCGGATTCATCAGCGATGGGGCCCAGGGCAAGGTCATCATTTTCGATCTCAAGACCCTCAAGGTGATTGGCGAGGCAAAAGCCGATAAAGACGCTGACAGCATTGTTTACGATCCGGCCTCCAAACGCGTCTTTGCCATGAATGGCGATCCCAACAGCTCCACCGTGATTGATGCCAAGACCGGGACGGTTGTCGGCGCCATTGAACTGGGCGGCGGCCCGGAGTTTGCTGTTGCCGATGGCAAGGGAACCGTTTTCGTGAATGTGGAAGACAAAAATGAGCTGGTCGCTATTGATTCACACACGCTCAAGATCAAGTCGCGCTGGCCGGTAGCGCCCGCCGGAGGCCCAACCGCCCTTGCCCTGGACCAGAAACACCGTCGCTTGTTCAGCGCCGGCCGCAACCCTCAGAACCTCGTGGTTCTGGATGCCGATTCGGGCAAGGTCATCCAATCGTTCCCCATCTCGTCCGGAGTGGATGCCGCCGCTTACGATCCCGAAACCGGCCTGATCTTCGCTTCCACGCGCGAGGGGATGATCCACGTCTTCCATGAAGACTCGCCCGATAAATTCAGCGAAGTCGAGACGGTCAAGACTGAGTTCGGGGCAAAGACCATGGGACTGGATGCCAAGACCCATAACCTCTTTGTGGACACGGCAGATTTCGGTCCGCCGCCGGCCCCCACTGCCGAACGTCCGCACCCGCAGCGCCCAGCCATCCTGGGTACATTCCACGTTCTGGTGTACGGACGCTGACTACTGCGGCGAAGCCGACATCGGGACCGCGAACTTCTCATCGTCGATCGGGACGTTTTGCTGTACCTGGTCAACCTGGATGGTGAAGCGCCCTCGCGGCGGCCGGGCAATGGTCCAGCGGTAAGGAATTTTTACACCGCCGAAATCACGGTAATCGGCATAATCGATCTGCGTAGGGAGTCTCCCGAGAGCAGTCTCGACGTAGCGCACCAGGCGCACCAGCAACCCGGTCTCTTTGTCGAAGTACAAACGCACGGGCGGCTGGCCGCGCTGCAAAGCCAGAATCACATTGGCTTCGCGGTACCTGATTTTTTCCGGTTGTCCCACGTGCAGTTGGGTGAAAATCTGCTTGATGTGCAGAGCAAAGTTGAATTCCGCATCCAGCTTGACGGCCTCGCTGTTGGCCGGGTCCAGCTTGTTCAAAGGCGCTCCGGGACTGCTTAACCAGGCGGTCGTACCGTCGAACGCGGTGATGCTGTCGCCCCTGGGCGTGTGCATGTAGGACATGCGCCGGTTCGGCGCTTTGGCGAACAGGTCGATGGGAAACTGCGGACCATTGGCAATCGAGATAGTGCCTTTCTCCACGCGGCTGGTAATTTTCTCCAGCACTTCGGCGCCCCCCAGCGCCTGCACGTACTTGTTGATCAATTGGTCGGCGGTTGGGGCCTCTTCCGGCTTCGCCCCGGTCTCAGGCTTTTCCGGTTTTGGTTCCTCGTCCGCAATCACGGGGATGGCGATGGGCTCGTGCCGTCCCTGGTGGCACGAGTTGCAGGTCACCTGGTTGCGCCCCTCGAAGTTCTCCTTGTTGATGGCCATTTGCATCTGGATCATCTCGCGCGCCTTCAGCTTGGTCTTCTTGTCATCTTTTTCGCGCTGCTCCGCGTGGCAGAACTCGCAGTCCACTCCCAGGGAGGCGGTGATGAATGTCATGGTAGGGACCAGTTGGTCCGCGGGAATTCCCTTGAGCACCTGGATGTTTTTGTACACCTGCTCGGCCGTTTTTGGAGCGGACGCACTCGGCGCCGGCTGGCTGGATTGCGTTGATTGTCCGGAAAGCGCCGCGACCGTCCAGAAAAATCCCAGCGCCAATATAGTCAGGAAACAAGCCATTTTCATCCATCGATTGCCCATGAGGGTCCCTCGGATTGTGGAATGTTAAGAAAATTTAACAAATGCGGCAAGCGCATGAGTTTATACCGAACTGCCCGGCTCATTCTGCTGTCAGGGAATAACTAACCAAGGGCTTCGCCTATGATGTCCCTTTGGCCTCTGGGCTGTGGTTTGGATTTTGATTTTAAATTACCAAATTACCCAATTCTCCGCGTGAACCGCGCTTCGGTGCAAAAGCCCGGAGCGCAACGCCTGAGATTGTGAGTCCACCAAGATACGGAGTGCTCTTTGCATCAGTACTAGTAGAACCCAGCGCCGCTGCGGTTAGCAAACTTACGAGACGCCCGATTCTCTGATACAGTTGGGGCTTGCTTTCAAGATCACGGCGATCACCGCAGTTTCCGGTTTTGCTTTTTGCTTTTGACTTGGCTAATTACTGAATTAACTGCTATTTGTTTTTCATGCACGCCAAAACTGTTGTCATTACCGGCGCAAGCTCAGGCATCGGGCAGGTAGCGGCGGAAAAGCTCGCCGCAATGGGTGTACGCATCGTTCAGGTGGCGCGGAGCCGCGAACGCGGCGAGGCTGCCATGAACCGCCTGCGTGATCTCGCTCCCGGCGTTGCCCACGCCATCCATTATGCCGATCTTTCCCGTATCAGCGAGATGAAAAGGGTAGCGGCAGAGATCGCCGCCGCCGAACCGCACATTGACGTGTTGATTAACAATGCCGGCGCCATGTTCGGCTCCCGCCAGCTCACGGAAGACGGCCTGGAGCAAACCTTCGCCCTGAACCATGTTTCCTATTTCGTCCTGGCTCACGGCCTCAGGGAGCAAGTGGCTTCAGCGCGCGGGCGGATCGTGAATACCGCGTCCGACGCGCATGAATCGGCTAGGCTCGATTTCGACGACTTGCAGTCGTCCAGATCTTTTCGCGGATTCAAGGTCTATGGCCGCTCCAAGTTGTGCAACATCCTCTTCACCCGCGAACTGGCGCGACGCCTCGCAGGAACCGGAGTCACTGCCAACAGCCTCCATCCCGGTTTCGTCGCGACTCGCTTCGGCGATGAGAGCGGCGGATGGTTCTCCGTTGTTGTCCGCATAGCCAAGCATTTCGCGCTCTCCCCGGAGAAAGGCGCGGAAACCCTGGTTTATCTCGCATCTTCGCCCGAGGTGGCCGGTGTGACCGGCGAGTACTTCCACAAATGCCGTCCTGCCGCCCCCAGCAAAGAAGCCCAAAACGACGCCAATGCCCAACGCTTGTGGCTGGAAACCGCAAAACTGACGGGAGTAGAGAGCTGAGGATCTTTCTAACGCAAGAGTGGAGCGCAGCCGCCCTCGGTTGCGTCTTCTGAAAAAGACTTGAAACGTTAAGGCAGTTTTTATCACTACCAAATAGAGCCAGATAGCCAGAGCCTGGTCTTTATCTGAGGGACCCCAATGTGGAATTGCAGCTTTCGCCTCGATGGCATCGAATCACAACTGGATGAGCGTCGCAGGAAGTCTCATCGCCGCGTGGCGCATGCAGTCGCGGCAGCGGTTGCTCCGCTGGGGCCGGCGGTCACATTGGTGATCGTAGCTGTGGCAGCGTTCCTGTTTCTGCCACCCGGACAGGCCCGAATTACTTCGATCACCACCGTCGCCGTTCCTGGTGAGAACGGTACGGTTTCTGCAATGCAGGGCCGGTTCGTTGATGTTGCTGGGAGTGTAAGCAATCCGGACATCCAAAGGATTTTCCTTGACGTGAATGGATTGGTGCGAGGGGTCACTGTGGACCACGGAAAATTTGGGTCGCGCGTTGGGCTCATTCCCGGCACAAACCGCATTCAAGCCTCGGCTGATCCTCGCGGATTTGGATGGTTTGGCGGCTCACAAGCCGTTACCATCGTTGCAGCCATTCCGCCATCCGACATCTGGACCGAGTTGACTTGGGACGGACCGGGAGACATTGATCTCCATCTGCTGCAACCTGATGGTGAAGAATGCTCGTACAGCAATCCTCAGGCGAAATCAGGAGCAAGCCTCGACTTCGACAACACCGTTCAAGATGGCCCGGAGCACATTACTGTTCCCAGGGCGGCCGCTGGCGTCTATCAGGTGAAAGTTGTATATTTCGCCGCCTCCGGCGGGTCTTCTCGCAAAGTCCCGTGGAATGTGACGCTGCGGATGAGGAACGGCGCCATCCAGAGATACTCCGGCGTGCTGGAGACAGTGAAAGATGAACAGACGGTTGCCGTTTTCAGATGGCTTTGATTTCAATGCGGAACCAGGACTGCCTGGCTGTCGGAGAAGATGGGAGGACGAATCGTCATGATCACGAACTTTAAACGAGCGACAGGACTGCTGTTCATTGCCGGCGTGGGTGTTTCCTCAGCCTGGGGGCAATCGGTTCGCCTCCTTCCAGAGCAGATCCAATCGGGCAAACCCGTTTGGATCATGGTCAAGGCAGACCCGCAGGTTAAAGTTGGTTTTCAGGTCGAAAGCAACAGCGACTGCGGTAACGTGAGTCCGGCTGATGCGACCACCAATGAGCAAGGCGAGGCGAAATCGGTTTTCACCCCGACCGACCCGCCCGCCGCCTGCGAGGTAAGCATCAAGACAACGATTGCTGCTGCCAAGGATGTGGCAATCACCGATCCCGGCAGCAAAGTGGTGATCAGCAAGATCACCGTTGCTCCTCCTGCGGCGGAATTCGTCACCCTGCCCACCCTCGATCCAACCAGGGCCATCACCATCATCCTGGTCGCGTCCTTCGCCATTGATCGCCTGGTAACGCTGTTGATGCTGTTCCTGCCCCTCGGTAAGGCCCAAGGCGAGCAGAATGTTGAGCGACTGAAGAAGCGCCAGCGCCTTATCTATATCGCTCTTGCCGGATCGTTGGGCCTGCTGCTGGGATATTACGGAGACATACGCCTGCTGGCGGGTCTGGGATTCTCCACCAACACCACCCTGAATGCCATCGTGACTGCGTTGATCTTTACTGCCGGTTCGGACAGCATTTCAGCACTGCTCAAAAAAATGGGTGGCGGTGGCCCGGAGGGCGAGCCGAAACCTCTGGTGGTGCAGGGTGATCTCACGCTCAAGAGGCCGGAGCGCGCGCATGCCGCCTCCCAGGCTTCCGGTGGCGGGTCACCCGAAGAATAAATTTTGCTTGTTTAGCGGGTAAATGGAGGCCCGAGTCCAACACCTATCTCTTCAAAAATCGTATTCTCCGGATCCAGCAGTAGGTCCTTGGTTCCGGCGAGGGCTGTTAGTTGGAATTCGGTTTTGGGCTCATCGGCAAAGACGAATGCCAGAAAATGCTGGGTGCCGTCTTTGTCCACGGCGTAGACCGGCACCGCGGTTACCAGGTCTTTGGCTGCGTTGTCCTGGCGGATGGTCCCGGTCACCAGCACCTTTCCTGTGCCGGTGGCAATGCGGAGGTTATCCAGGGAGAATTGCGGTATCGAGGAGCCGTTGATCCAGCTATCGAAAAACCAGTCCAGGGACTTCTGGCCTTCATAAAA
>DATDGL010000080.1:0-41270 GCA_036522115.1 Candidatus Angelobacter sp. | reverse complement strand
CATCCGCTGCGCCTTGTAGCAACTCAACCAATTGTTCAAGATAGTGGTGATTGCGCGCTTCTGGTTGCAGGCCATGTCGGGTGGCACATTGCATAGCGCCACCCGGCCGGTTGAAATTTGAGTTGCCTGCAAGGCAGTGATGGTCTAATCGCACCGCGTATCGTCAGCATTAATAATATGTCCAAAGACGTTACACGCAGTGGTCCGGCAAGAATTGGCGGCCCCTTGAATTTGATCGATTTCTTCAGGCGTCAATTCGCGGGCGCCCCTGCGATTCAATACTCGGGTCGACATGCATTATGCTCCTTTGATAGGGAATTTCCTTCAGCCTTATCAGTGGGACGGTCAACCATACCACGCTTCAAGGATTGACCTAAAACGGGCGTGCAAGTAAGTCCTTACTGACTCGACTGCTTCTTCTTCGGCTTCATCGCTTCCCACTGCCCTTCAGTCAGCAGGTCGCCGATGGCGCTGAATTCTGAGGCTCCCTGAAGCCATTCGCCGCCGTCCATCATGATGAAGTCACCGTTGATGTAGCCCGAGTAATCGCTCACCAGGAATGCTGCCAGATTAGCCAACTCCTCGTGAGTGCCGAAGCGGCCCAGCGGATTGCGCTTTTTGGCCAGGACCTCCAGGTCCTTTATAGGTATCAGGCGGGAGAACGCGCCTTCCGTGGGCACCGGACCGGGCGCCAGGGCATTAAAGCGGATGCCGCGCTTGCCCCATTCCACAGCCAGGCTGCGCGTCATGGCCAGGACGCCGGCTTTGCCGATAGCAGAGGGCACAACGTAGGGAGAGCCGGTCTCGGCATAGGTAGTAGAGATGTTGAGGACGGTGGCCTTGCGGCCTTGCTTGATCCAGCGGCGAGCGCAGGCCATGGTGGTATAGAGAGTGCCCATGAGCACAATGCCGATCACGGCTTCAAACGCGCCGTTGGAAAGGTCTTCCGTCCGCGCCAGAAAATTGCCGGCGGCGTTGTTGACCAGAATGTCGAGAGGGCCATCCTGCCAGAAGGCCTCAATCATGGCTTCCACCCGTACAGGATCGCGCACGTCGCAAGGAAAGGTCTTGACCGGGCCGCCAGTAGCGGCTCGCAGCTCAAGGGCGGCATCGGCCAGCATCTGCTCCCTCCGGCCGCAGATATAAAGCGAGGCCCCAAGTTCCAGGAAGCGCTTACCCATGCTTTTTCCCAAGCCGGTTGCACCGCCGGTAATGAGGATTTTCTTTCCAGCTAGCAGAGTGGGGAGGAACATGGGAACAATCGTACAGCAAGCACTCGGGCCGGGTGTGCGCAATCGGGTGATCTACGGCGCGCTCCACGGCTCGCCGGAGCAGGCGGGAGAGGTCGCCCGTGATCGGAAGAAAACTAATGCCTCGAATCCTTTGGGACTTTTAATCTTTAGGAAGCGCCGTACCGCAAATTGGCAGGCACAGATGTAATGCCTGGGGGGTGGCGCATATTGGCGTGAAGATATGTGGGTGCCGGGGTGCTACTGTTAAATCTAAGCTAGTTAGGTAGTTCCCATGGCCTGCATTTCCCAGGTACTTTCTGTCGGCCACGACCGCAGCCTGATGACCTCTCGCTCTCTGCTGCTGTGTAAGGCAGGTTATGCCGTGGAAGAGGCTTATTCGCGGCATCAAGCTTTAGTCCTGGTTGATTCAGACGTAATCGATGTTCTTTTGATCTGCCATACGGTTCCAGAAAATGAAAAACGAGCATTGATCTCAGCGGTGCGAAAACAACGGCTCCTGATACCGATTCTGTGCATCAGCGACAGGGACTTCTTGTCCCTTCCTCGGCAGGAGTACGTGGTTATTTCCAACGCTCCTGCAGAACTTCTGTCTGCTATTGATTTCGCCGTCAAGAAAACCGCAGGGCGAGCGGTGTAACTTAAACGCTCAACACCCTCATTTCTCAACTGAACGGTATTGCTGCTAAATGCTTCTTGCGAAAAACCACAAATCACAATCCATAGCTCCTATAATTCAACCCATGGACCCTGCTATCCCAGCCATTGAAGCGCCTCCTGAAGAGACGTTGAACCAGGTTCCATCGCTCAGCAATTACAACCTCTTTCTTACAGACCACACGCTGGTGAAGGCGGTGGAGCGGGCGGGTGCGGGTTGGGCGGGGCCGCAACTTTCCGGGCTGGGGCGTTTTCTGGGGACGGAAGAGGCGCAGCGCTGGGGATTCGATGCCAATGAGAACCAGCCGGTGCTTCATACGCATGACCGCTTCGGCAACCGGCGGGATGAGGTGGTGTTTCATCCTTCCTGGCATAACGTGATGCGAACCTCCATGGCCAACCGCATCCATTGCCTGCCGTGGATGGAGAAGAGAAAAGGCGCGCATGTGGCTCGCGCCGCGCTGATGATGATCACGGCGCAGAATGAGGCCGGACATACCTGCCCGATTTCCATGACCTTCTCTGGGGTTGCGGCGCTACGCGCGGAACCGGAGCTGGCGCAGGAATGGGAGCCAAGAATTCTTTCCTCGGAATACGATCCGCGGTTTGCCCCCGCAGGAGAGAAGAAGGGCGTATTGCTGGGCATGGGTATGACGGAAAAGCAGGGCGGATCGGATGTCCGGTCCAATACCACGCGGGCGGAGCGCATGGGGCGCTCGCGGGAATACCTGATTACCGGGCACAAATGGTTTTGCTCGGCGCCAATGTGTGATGCCTTTCTGGTTCTGGCGCAGGCGCAGGCGGGCTTGTCGTGTTTCCTATTGCCACGCTGGACGCCCGCGGGAGAGCGCAATCATTTTTATATCCAGCGCCTGAAGAACAAGATGGGAAATCGCTCCAATGCATCAGCGGAAGTCGAGTTCCGGCAGGCATGGGCGCGGCTGGTGGGCGAGGAAGGCCGCGGCATTCACGCCATTATTGAGATGGTCCACCACACGCGCCTGGACTGCGTGATAGGCTCGACGGCCCTGATGCGCCAGGCGGTAGCGCAAGCCATCCATCATGCGCAACATCGCAAGGCTTTTGGAAAGCTGCTGATCGAGCAACCGCTGATGCGCAACGTGTTGGCTGATCTCCTGCTGGAGTCGGAGGCTGCGACCTTGCTTATGGTGCGGCTGGCCGGCGCGTTTGACGCGCGCGAATCCGATGTGCAGGAGCGGGCGTTTGCCCGCATCACCGCCGCGATTGCCAAATATTGGCTGTGCAAGCGCGCCAGCGTCCAGGTGGGCGAGGCACAGGAGTGCCTGGGCGGGAACGGTTACGTGGAAGAAACCATCATGCCGCGGCTGTACCGCGAGGCGCCGCTGAACTCCATCTGGGAAGGGTGCGGGAACGTGATCTGCCTGGACATTTTGCGCGCATTGGCAAGAGACCCGGAATCAGCCCCGGCCTTGGTGCAGGAGTTGCGGCAATGCAGGGGCGCAGATGCCCGCCTGGATCAATTGACTCAAGAATTGGAATCCAAATTGGCACAAACCGCAAACGGCGCGGATACTGAAGGTCAGGCGCGCAGGCTGGCGGAAAAGCTGGCGCTGGCCTTACAAGCGTCTTTGATGGTCCGGCATAGTCCGTCTGCGATGGCGGAGGCATTCCTGGCTTCGCGGTTGAGCGCCGATCATGGATATACGTTTGGAACACTGCCGGCGGGAAGGATTTTTGAATTCTGATTTGTGAATTGGAAGAAATCGGGTCATCGGGAGACCCACGCAAAACTGCGAGAGGAGCAAGCACAAATCGCCAATCATCTCGCTATCACAAATTCCCGCCAAATCTGATACCTTGTTGTTCCCCAAAAACTTAGCTGGAGCGCTCATGAGATCACTTTGGTTGTGTGCTGTGACGTTGCTGCTGGCAGTGTTTGCGCCTGCACAAAAAGTTTCAGGAAGTTTCGCTGATGATCTGCGGGATTTTGTGCAGACACCCGCGGTTCCCGGCTATGAGCAGGAACTGGCGGCGAAGATTGCCTCTCGCCTCGCGGTCTTGAAGCCCAGGACAGACGAGATGGCCAACGTGATTGTTACGGTGGGAACTGGTTCTCCGCACCGGATGATCGTAGCGCCCATGGACGAACCGGGATACGTGGTGAGCGGGATCACCAGTGACGGCTACCTGAGGCTTCAGAGACTGCCGCAGGGAGGTGCTCTGCCGTTATTCAACGAACTGTATTCGGCGCAGCCGGTGAAGGT
Organism: Candidatus Angelobacter sp.; assembly: GCA_036522115.1. GTDB lineage: Bacteria > Acidobacteriota > Terriglobia > Terriglobales > Acidobacteriaceae > Angelobacter. The sequence goes on along the minus strand of DATDGL010000080.1, from coordinate 37,117 downwards.
GGGCATAGGGCCAGGCAAATGGAGGTCCGGCGCGGTGGCCGGTCTTTCCATTCACTTGCAGCCTCAGGTTCAGCGTCCGCTAAGCCCTGCTGATCTGGACAACATGTATGTGGACGTGGGCGCGGCCAGTGAGCAGCAGGTGCGGGCCGCCGGGATCAACCAATTGAGCCCTTTGGCCATTGAACGCAACTTGTATCAGATGGCCAATGGGAATTGGACTTCGGTAGCTATCGGCGACCGCTTTGGCGATGCAGTTCTGGTGGAGGTGCTGCGCAAGATCGATCCACAGAAGCTGCATGGCACGCTGACCGTGGCTTTCGTGGCGCAACAATGGACGGAAGCGCGGGGCCTGGACCGCGTGCTGCAATCCTTGAAGCCCGACGAGCTGATCTATGTTGGGCGGCTCATGCGCCGCGCTGCACCCGCCGGGGAGGCAGCGGGTGTGGAGAGTGCTTTTGGTTTTACGCAGAAGCCCGGCAGTGGCGTGTTGGTTGTCGCGCCCGATCCAAAAGCAGAGTTAACAGGACTGGCTGCCGAACTCAAACAGCTTGCCGGCGAGAAGGGCATCGCATTGCACGCCGACTTTTCCATGTCTATTGTCCCGCCCGCACGGCGCGGCTCTCTCCCGCGAGCGCCTCTGCCCAGCCGGTTTGCGCATCTGAGCGTGGCGACGGCGTGGCCGTCCACGCCGGCGGAGGTCCTCAATGGTCATGATGCAAGCGACCTGGCATCGCTGCTGGAGAACTATCTTCAGGGCCAGGGAAACAAGCTGGAAGAGGCTGCCGCGCAGCCGCTGGCGGAGCCTGAACCGCCGGCGCATTTACAAAGCGCGCCCGGCAATGAAGCCATCCTCAAGTCGGTGATTGAGACTTATGGCGTGAGCGGTGGCCACGAAGCCTATGTGCGTGAAACCATCGCCAGCCTTCTTCCGGCATGGGCCAAGCCGCAAGTTGATAGCTCGGGAAACCTGATTCTGCGATGGGGAGCGGCAGCGAACAAGCCACGCGTGCTGGTGGTGGCCCACCAGGACGAAATCGGCTTCGAGGTGCACTCAGTATTACCCGATGGGAGATTGGATCTGGAGGTCAGAGGCGGCGGAGTGCTGGCTTACTTCATGGGACATCCGGCCTTTGTGCATTCCGGCAATGGCATCCATCCGGGCGTGCTGGAACTACCTGAGGGATGGGATGGCGCGGATTTCAAATGGCCGCGCGGGCCGCGAACGCAGTTCCGCGTGGATGTGGGAGCAAGTAATCCGGAGCAGGTAGCGCAACTCGGGATCAAAGCCGGTGATTTTGTGACCGTTCCCAAGCAATACCACAAGCTGCTGGGCACGCGAGCCAGTGCTCGCGCTTTTGATGACCGCATGGGATGTGCGGCGCTTATCTCCGCAGTGTGGGCGCTGGGGCCCAACCTCAAGAATCGAGATGTCACCTTTGTATGGTCCACAGGCGAAGAGATCGGACTGGTGGGCGTAGCGGATGTGGCCAGGCGCATGGCAGGAGAAGGCCAGGTGCCCGACTACGTTTTTGCCGTGGACACGTTTGTCAGCGCCGACTCGCCGCTTGAGTCCAAACGCTTTGCCGATGCTCTTCTGGGGCAGGGCTTTGTGGTGCGGGCCGTGGACAACTCAAATGTTGTTCCGCGCGCGCTGGTGGATAAAGTTCTCTCGCTGGCCGAGAGCAACCGCATTGCCGCTCAATATGGCGTAACCGGAGGCGGCAATGATGGATCTGCATTTCTACAGTATGGCTCTACGGATGTGGCGCTGGGCTGGCCGTTGCGTTACTCGCACTCCCCCGGGGAGGTGATTGATACTCGCGATCTGGATGCGCTGGCCAGGATCATTACCGCGGTGGCCAGGAGCTGGTAGAGGAAACCCGGAAGATCATTTTGGCCCCGGCGCCGTAGCGCTTGCTTCCGGCACAGTGGCCGTGGCGTTGGTGGTGCCTAGAAGTCCGGTGTGATGGTCCACTACACCCAGGCGCAATCTGTAGGTTCCTGGCGGCAAATCCAACGCCTGCTGGCAGGGGAAGAATGTTTGTTGAACGTGGGCGAAGGCATCCGGCCGCAAGGCGGCGTTAACCGTAGTGGCCTCTGATTTAACTTTGCCCTGGGCAGAATAGGCTTCGACGGCGCATTCCACGCTGGCATGCTGGAGGCCGTCGCTGGACTTTTCAAAGCTGATGGCGCGCGGGTCGACTCCAAAGTTCACCATGAGTTTGTTTTTCGTCTTTTCTGAAGGGCCGATTACTGCGGCACGAAAAAGGAGGGCGCTGGAGACGGGTGAATTCAGATCGATGGCCTGGTGTAGCGCGGATTCACGCTGTCCCGGACCAGCGCTGAGGGCCCCCGGTTCCAGCGCGTAATATCCCAATCGATAACGCAGCTTGATTCCTGGGCGATCAGCCTTGACTTGAATCTTGCGAAACTTACCATCCCATTTCTTGTCCTGCGGGTAATATCCGAGAGTGTAGTAGGTTGAGCCATCGCTTAAATCTGTGCGCAGGGCCAACTCAATACTGTTGGTATTGTAAAAAGCCAGGCCTCCGGTTTCTTCAGCCAGGTCGTTCATGGTGGAATGTACGGCCAGCCGCTCGGTGAAGTCCTGGCTCATAAACCACATGGATGCGGATCCTGCCGTTTTAGCAGTGACTCCGAGGTCTCTAAGACTGCCGATTCCAATGTCATAGTTTGAAATCACTTGTATGGCGTGGGCATCTACGGGATAGATGGCGATCTGTGAATTCATGAGGACATTATCGGTGGCGGAAACCTGCCTTCCGTAAGTTTTCGAGTAGCTTTCGCTGGCCGACCGGGGATTAATGTAGAAAGGAAATCCATCGGAAATCCAGATCAGGTTCTTGCGTCCGGGATAAGAAGCTAGAGACCGGGCAATGGAATTCAAGGCGGCAAAAGTGATTTCAATCTGCTCCAGGGTGGAGAATTCCCTGGCCTCCTTCTCCCTGGCGCGCAGGGCCGCGTCGAGCGGGTTTCCGGCGATGGCGGGCATCACTACGGGCGGGCCTCCGGTCTTGTTGTCCAGCAGGACCCCGCCTCGGTCGTCCAGGTGTAAGGCCGCATTTTTGAGCATTTGGGGATCATCCGTGAAATCCTGAACCAGGCGGAGGGATTCGCCGAGAACGTAAATCGCCACCGGGCCATTGGGGGTGAATTTTCCCAAAAAGCGCAGCAGTTCGTCATGGGTAAAAGCCTGCCGGGGAGTTGTGGTGTTCAAACCGTCCAGCAGGACCACATTCAAAGCGCTGCTACGATTGTAAGTCGGCGCATTGGTAAAAATGTTGGATGGCAGTTTTGCCGGAGGCGCGACCGCGTCGGCAGCCGAAACAGGAGATTGAGACTGGGCTGGATGCTGAAAATCAAAGACGCGAATCTCCTGCTCTTTTCCGTTCTCCAGCAATTTGAAGTTCTGCAGACTTAGATCGGGAACAGCTTCCCCTTTGGAGTTTGTGGCAACCACGTCCACCACTACCAGGCGGGTTGTAGTCTTGAGTACGGTGCCGGACTCCGGCTGCGTTCCGCGTCCGGGCTGCTCCTGGGCAGAGGAAAAATTTAAGCAGGCAAGTGCCAAAAAGAAACTGGCTGCAATGGGTCGCTGAAAACTCATTTTGAAATGCTCCATGCCGGATCTTCAGCAAAAGTGCGCCGATCACGCTATTCTAGCCCGAGTATCCCGGTGTCAAAGTCTTGTTTTTTCAGATTTGCAAATCTTATCTGTGCTTCACAATGCTTGACGAACCACAGTACTTGGTTATTGGTGATTGGCCTGCCAGGGTTGTATGCTTCAGCGGCGGTTGTTCTTGCGTGGTTTTCTTCCTCTGCAGGAGACCATGCTCATCACGTTTTGGCTGACCAGGTGAGCGATAGCGGCCGCCGAGAGCACCCCCAGGTCGCGGTACCAGAGCGCGCACCACACCAGAATGCCGCCGATGCAGCGTGCCGTGACCCGTTCATCCACGACTTTTAACGTCCCGGAACGGGCGCCTTCGCGCAGCAACTTCATGTTGCGGTGGTCGAATTCATTGCGCTGCTCGCGGATCTTCTGGGCGACATGCCAATCAAGGTTCATCTCTTCCCGAAGATAGATGATCGTATTTGCCTGGTTATGAATGATGATCTCGGCCACGTCCTCGACGATCCTTGCCAGTTTCTCTGCGGTTGAGAGCTTGCCGGCCAGGATGCGGGACTGTGCTTCCAGGCATTCATCAATGCACTGCTGCGCAATCTCATGCAGCAACTCGTTTTTATTTTTGTAATAGGAATAAATGAAGGGCTTGGTTACATGAAGGCGCTCGGCGATGTCGTCCAGGGTGGTGCGCTCATACCCTTTTTCATAGAAGAGGCGGCGTGCGGCCTCCACAATGCGCTTTCGCTTGAGCGCGATGACTTCAGCTTTGAGTTCAGAACGTTGAGATGCCAAGAACAGGAGGCCTTTCTGCGCGGAAATGAGTATACCGCCGAAGCAGCAGGCGCAGGAAAAGCCGTCTTCGGCGCCGGCTTTTACGCTGGGCCTGAAGACCTGGGGTCCCGTTGCCCGGAAGGCGAAAACAATTCTGTTTACTGACAGTAAGAAAAATATTTCATTAGTAAAAAAACTATTTCCTCGGACTCCAGTAGCGATATAATCTTGCCCGATGATTAAGCCCTCATCGACGGATTCCGGTCTGGGGCGCTATAAGCTGCATTTATGGTTCCTATAGGTATCCAGATCGACAACGGCATGGGGGCAAGGCCGCTGGTGTGCCAATCGAACGTCCATGTACAGTGGTTCTCGGAGCACATCTTTGACAAAGTGTATGGATTCGAAGGATAATTCCTGCCGTTTAACACTAGGTAACCGGGCTGTTGGAAAGCCTCGGAGACGGCGGGGAGCAGTTCCGGTGAACACTGAATGAATACTCATTCAATCGCTCAAGCGATGGGCTGTGAGATTCACCTGCCGGCTCAAATTCCCTTTCCCCCCAAGGAGGAACTTATGAAGTCAGTCAAAATAGTGGCGTGTCTGTTCATTGTTCTGCTGCTGGCCAGCGGCTTGGCATTCGCGCAAGGTACGGGCGCTTCCGGAGACATCTCGGGCACGGTAATCGATCCTTCCGGCGCGGTCCTTCCCAATGCGACGGTAACGGCTACCGACGTGGCGAGAGGCGTCAAGCGTTCCATAACCTCAGACAACTCAGGCCATTATGAACTGACGGGGCTATTGCCGGCGGTCTATGAGGTCAGCGCCGAGCATGGCGGGTTTCAGACTTTCCTCCAAAAGAATGTAGTGGTGAACGTGGGGCAGACGACCACCCTGGACCTTCACCTGAAGGTGAGTGGCGGCGCCGAATCTGTGGAAGTCACCACGGAGGCGCCAGCGGTGGATACAGAGAGAGGGCACCAGGCCGATACCATTAATCAGCAGTTGATCGAGGATCTGCCGATCAACCGCCGCGACTATCTGACCTTCACCTTGCTGGCGCCGGGAGTCTCTGATTCAACCCGGATGGCGGACGACCAGGATTTCCGCGTCAAACAGACGCCGCAGAGTGGTCTTTCGTTTTATGGCAGCAACGGCCGCGGCAACAGCGTTACGGTAGATGGCGGCGAAGCCAATGACGATTCCGGCGGCGTGCGCCTGACGCTCAGCCAGGATGCGGTGCAGGAATTCCAGATCAATCGCAGCAACTATGGCGCGGACCTGGGCGGCGCCAGCGGCGCCAGCATCAATATTGTTTCCAAGAGCGGCTCCAATACGGTTCATGGGAGCGCCTACGGCTTCTTCCGCAATGACGCCTTGGATGCGGCCAACCCATTTGCCTTTACCCAGGCGCTGGCGCCGGGACAGGCATTTACTCCCTTCGGCGCCGGCGGTGCGCCGACGACGGACTTGCAGGGCACGCCCACCAAGGACACCTTGACCCGTCAGCAATTTGGCGGCAGCCTCGGCTTCCCCATTTCCAAGGACAAGACGTTCGCTTTTGTATCGGCTGAGGGCCTCATCCAAAACGCGCAAAACGCCGTGCCGTTGGTCACCAACACCGGTGTTTTCCGGCCTGATAACGGACAGTTTTCCGGTAATAATCAGGTGGGAATCATCAATGGCTTGGCGGGGCTGGGCGGCACTCCGGTGCCCTGCCTCACCGGACAGCCGGCTCTGCCTGCGGCAACCTGCGCCGGAATCCTGACCCATGTCCTTACTGTGAATCCCGCCGCCAGCCCCCTCAGCAATTTCCTGGTCAACCAATTTGAGAGCAACGGCGGACTGTTTAAGTACGACACGCGGGAATATTTCATCTCCGGCCGCCTGGACCATGTGTTCAACGACAGTAACCAGGCCTATCTGCGCTACAGTTTTGCCCATGACAATGAGCAAAACCCGGACGTACAATCGCTGGTCGGTTTTTCCGCCGGCAGCTCCATCCATGCATTCGATAACACGGCGCAGGCCGCGTGGTTCCATCAGTTCAGCGCAAAAACGCAGAACGAACTGCGTGCCCAATTCAATTACACCGGCTTCAATGTGATTCCGAACACGCCGGGCGAGGTGGGCCTGGCCATTCCCGGCTTTGCCAACCTGGGAACCAACATCTTTTTGCCCAGCCTCACGATCATGCGGCGTCCCGACATTGCGGACAATATGACCCTGGTCCGCGGGCATCACACCATGAAGTTTGGGGGCGAGTTCCTCTATCGCGGCAATCACACTGAATCTCATACTTTCTTCCCCGGAAGATTTGTGTTCGGCAATCTGCCCGGCGGCATTTTGAGTCCATGCCTGCAAGTGCCGGCAGCGTGCGGATTGCCGACGAATACGCTGCCTGCGGCCATCAATGGTCTGCAATCGGCGTCGCTCGGATTGCCACAGTTCTACCAGCAGGGCTTCGGCAATCCCATCTATAGCTATCCCCGGCCGTTTACCTCTGCCTATTGGCAGGACCAGTGGGCGATTACCCCGAACTTTAATCTGACCTTCGGCCTGCGCTACGAATTGGACTCTCAATATGGGCAACTGAATTCAGACAAGGACAATTTCGCTCCGCGCGCCTCCTTTGTGTGGGACCCGTTTGGCGACCACAAAGTAGCCATTCGCGGCGGCGTGGGCATCTTCTATTCGCCCATCTATGGTCAGATCGCGGATGTGGTGCAGACCTTGGGTTTCGTGAATGGAATCAGGCCCATTGCCCAGGTGTTTGTGCCGCTTACCGGAGCACCGGGTAATCCTGCGCTGAACTCAGCGGTAATCTTCCAGACGCTGTTTTCGCAGGGATTGATCCAATGTACGACCCCAACCGCGGGGAACGCAGCCTGCATCACGCCGGCTAACCTGACGCAGTTCGGCATCGGTGTCACAAATGTCGGCCCGCCGCCTCCGCTGAGTGTGGTTTTTAGCGGCCAGCCTGACTATCAGAGCCCATATTCGGAGCAGGCGTCGTTGGGAATTGAAGGCGAGGTGGCCAAGGGCTTCTCTGTGTCCCTCAGCGGCATCTACGTCCATACTCTGCGCTTGCCGACCGCCCTGGATGTCAACGACTTGCCCGCGCCGTTTACCACGGCCACATCGCCTTTCACTGGACAGCAAGTTACATTCCAGAACTGGGCAGCGCCGCAGTGTGCGGCCAATCCATTTTCGTGCTTCGTCAACCCACTCATACTTCAGGCAGATCAGTATTCTTCCAAAGGTTCTGCCCTGTATGAGGGCGCGATCCTGGAAGTGCAGAAGCGGTTCAGCAATCACGTAAGCCTGCTGGCCAATTACACGTTCAGCAAGGCTTACGATACGACCACCGATTTCAACAGTGATTTTGGACCGCAAAACAGCCTGAACCTGGCGGGCGAGCGTGGTCTCTCTGATTTCGACCAGCGCCACAAAGTTGTGATAGCCAGTGTTCTTGAGGCTCCCGGGAAGGGTCAGTTGCTTGGAGGGTGGCAGTTTGCGCCGGTTTTCAAGTACAACAGCGGCCATCCCTTTAATATTCTGGCCGGAGGAACGGACATTAACGGCGATCGCCATTCGACGAATGATCGTCCTCTGGGGATTGGCCGTAATACGGGCCTTGGACCCAACTATTATGACTTTGACATGCGCCTGACCAAGGCCTTCAAAATGGGCGAGCGAGCGCAATTGCAGTTCATTGCCGAAGGATTCAACATTGCTAACCACACGAACTTTGCCAGCGTGAACAATGAAGTTCCCACGCTCAATGGGTTCACCAATGTGGCCCCGAATTCGAAGGGGTTCTTTGTGAATCCTGCTCTTACCAGCCCTGGCGCAGCTTCACTTGCATTTACATCCGCTCAACCCAAGCGGCAATTGCAACTGGGCGCGCGCCTGGTGTTCTAAAACTGATTTCAATGACGACGGAGGCATGCCTCCGTCGTCTTGTGTTTAATTCTTGTTCTCCTGGCCCATTCACGGCCTTGCTGATATTGCTTTGATGGCCGGTAGTTCCTCAGCGAATGTCCTCAGCCCAGCCCACATCGCCCCAAGTTACGGCGGCCCGCGTACTGGTTGAATCTCTTCTGCGTTGCGGCATCAACACCGGTTTTGGCATTCCCAGCATCCATAACATCGGTTTATATGACGCGCTGCGGCAGGAGCCAGGGTTCCGGCATTGGATTGTGCGCCACGAACAAGCCGCGGTGTTTGCTGCAGATGGTTTTTATCGCGCCAGCGGACGTGCCGCGGCGGTGTTTGCCTCAACCGGGCCGGGGAATCTTTTCACGGTGTCGCCGCTGCTGGAGAGTTATAAAACCAACACGGCGCTGGTGCTGATTGGGACGAATGTGGCTGTGCAGATGCTGGACAAGATTTGTGGAGCACTGCACGAGACGCCGCAGCAGCTTGAGATCTTTAAACCGCTTACCCGCTTCGCAACTCGCATTACCTCGCCGGACGCCATTCCGCAGGCAATTGCCGCTGCAGCAAAAGCCGGCGGGCCTGCGTTTATAGAAATACCTCATGATGTGCTGGTGTCGGCTGCCGTTGCTTCCGGTGGCCGGCAACAGTTAGAGAAACCACTGGCGCTCCCGTTTCCTGAGGAACTGGGAAAGGCCATTGGGCAGATTGAACAAAGCCGCAAGCCTGTATTGGTGCTTGGATCTGACGTGACGGTTGATTGCGCGGCGTCTGTGCAGAAATTGGCCGAGGTGCTTCAGGCCCCGGTCATGACCACCACCAGCGGGAAAGGGGTGATCGCAGATGATCATCCACTGGGGATGGGCTGCATTTCACGCCTGGGGCTTGCCCAGGAATTACTGCTGGAAAGCGATTTGCTGATTTCCGTCGGCGCTCGCTTTACAGAGTTTGATACCGGACGATACACGCTGAAAGTTCCCGCGCAATATATCCAGATCGAGCAGGATTTGATCCATGCCGGGTGGCAGCTTCCCTTTACCGCCAGATTGATTGGAGACATTAGCGGCATCACCCGGAACCTGGCCGCAGAGCTTCAGAAAAAGCCTGCATGGTACAACGTCGCGGCAAAAAGAGCAGAAGAGAATGACAAGCTCAAAGCCCTGCGATCGGACCCGTATGAAGCATTGTTGTTGCTGCGTGAGGCGCTGAATCGCGATGACGTGGTGGTGAACGATCAGTCAATTCTCAACTACTGGTGTTCCGCATTCTTTCCGGTTCTGGGGCCGCGCTCCTGGCTATACCCCACAGGATCAGGAACGCTGGGATATGGACTGCCGGCGGCGATTGGGGCAGCATGTGCCGCGCAGCAACAGGGACGCAAGGGCAGGGTGGTGTGCATCGCCGGTGATGGCGGATTCCAGTACACTGCCCACGAGTTGGCTACGCTTGCGCAATATGATTTGCCGGTGAAAATACTTTTGGTCAACGACAATGCTTATGGAATCATCGGGTTCCTGCAGAAGACGCTCTTTGGGCATACCCATGAAATCAACCTTAAGAACCCGGATTTCTGCGTGCTGGCGGAGGCCAACGGCATTGCCGCTCAACGGGTTTTAGATTTTGACAGCTTGCGCCGGCAATTGTCCCCGTGGCTGAACGCTCCTGGACCAGCTTTGCTGGAGTGGCGTACGGTAATCAAAGCGCCGTGGGAAGCGGGAGCGATTGTGAGGCCGGCAAATCTGGCGGTGAAAGCATGATCCATAGTCGGTGTGATCGGCCGGCTTTTGCTAACTGCTGATACTGAGTACTAACTACTGAAATCATGAATATTCCTTTGACCCCAATCCGTTTCCTGCGTTATGCGCGGCAGCAATTTCCGGGGAAGACGGCAATCGTTTGTGGCGACGAGCGTTTTACCTATGAAGAATTTGCAGAGCGGGTCAGCCGTCTTGCGGGCGCTATCATCGCGGCCGGGATCAAGCCCGGCGATCGTGTGGCTTTCCTGAGTGGCAATTGCCATCGCCTGCTGGAGGCCTACTACGGAGTGCTGGAGGCGGGTGCGGTGCTGCTGCCTTTGAATATCCGGCTGGCGCCGGCGGAAATGGCGTTCATCCTGAACGATTCCGGCGCCAGGCTGCTTTTCCTGGAGAAACAATTTTTGCAGATGGTGGATTCTCTTCGCGGAAGCGCTTCTACGGTGCAGAAATTCATTGCGCTCGATTCAGAGGCGCAGGATGGATGGCTTTCGCCACGGAATTACGAGCAGCTCCTGGCTGCATCCACGGCGCATCGCGCCGAGATCATGGACTTCGATGAAAACTCCCTGGCGGAGCTTTTTTATACCAGCGGCACCAGCGCCAATCCCAAAGGCGTGATGCTGACCCACCGAAATGTTTATCTGCATGCGTTGAATGTCGCCATCAATTTCAGCAGCTCAAAGGACACGGTGGAACTGCACACCATTCCGCTGTTTCATGCAAATGGCTGGGGAGTAGCGCATTCATTGACGTTTGTGGGCGCCACGCATGTCATGATTCATCGTTTTGATCCGGTTGAGGTGTTCCGCCTCATCCAACAGGAACGGGTCCAGGCTTGCAGCCTGGTTCCCACCATGGCCAATGCGCTGGTCAACTGCCTTGATCGCCCCAAGTACGACTTGAGCAGCCTGCAACGCGTCACCATTGGCGGCGCTGCCTCTTCACCCACCCTGGTCAGAGAAGTGGAAGAGAAGCTGGGTTGCACCTGTTTTTCCGGCTACGGACTTACAGAAACCTCGCCTGTGCTGACGACCGCGCAGCCTAAGCCGGGCAAGCAGTGGGCAGATCGCGATCGTCATACCAACCAGGCAACAACCGGTTATCCGATTCCAGGAGTGGAAATTCGCGTGGTGGATGGCGAAGGAAGAGATGTGCCTCCCGACGGCCAATCCATTGGCGAGGTCATTGCCCGCAGTGATGGCGTGATGCTAGGTTACTGGCGGCAGCCGGAGGCCACTGCCGAGGTTATGCGCGGCGGCTGGTTCCATACCGGGGACATGGCCGTGATGAACGAAGATGGTTACATCCTGATTGTGGATCGCGCCAAAGACATTATAGTAAGCGGCGGAGAGAACATTTCTTCTCTGGAGATAGAGAAGACGCTGGCGGCGCATCCGGGCGTCTACGAAGCTGCGGTGATTCCTGTGCCTGATCCACGCTGGGGCGAGGTGCCGAAGGCGCTGGTGGTGTTAAAACCGGGCGCAGAAGCGAGCGAGCAGGAATTGCTCGATTTCTGCCGTTCGCGAATCGCTCATTACAAATGCCCCCGCTCGGCGGAGTTTCTCCCCGTCTTGCCGCGTACAGGAACGGGCAAAATTCTGAAAAAAGAGCTGCGCAAGAAATACTGGGCAGGACAAGAGAGCATTCGACCCGAAGCGGTGGAGAAAACCAGTACTTAAATGCTCACAACCCATGCTTACCATTGACTCACTCAACGAATTGAACTCCCATATTGGCCAGGAGATCGGCGTCACGGACTGGTTTCCCGTGACCCAGGAGCGCATCCAGCAGTTTGCCGATGCTACTGGCGACCACCAGTGGATCCATGTGGACGTAGATCGCGCCCGCCGCGAATCGCCGTTCAAGACCACGATTGCTCACGGCTTTCTTACCCTTTCTCTGCTGCCGCAGTTCATGCCTCAGGTACTGCAGATTAAAGGCGGAATGCGCATGGGCATTAACTATGGCCTGAACCGGCTGCGCTTTGTCTCCCCGCTTCGTGCCGGCGTTCGCATCCGGGCACGCTTTACCCTGCAATCGATCAAGGATTTTGGTGAAGGGTTGGAGATCGTGTACACGGTCACGGTCGAGGGAGAGAATTCAGAGAAGCCCATCTGTGTGGCTGAGTGGCTGGTCAGATACTACCTGTAGGTTCCAGGGTATTTCATCTCCGCGGCGCTGCGCTTTGAATCTAATTACAATCTAGATATCGAATAATCGCGTGGAAGCCGGAGACGAAATGCAGGTTGAAGTGAAAACCGTTGAAGGCCCTCTTGGCCCGCAAGAACTCTCAAAAATGGACCGCTATTGGCAAGCTGCCAATTACCTCTCCGTCGGTCAAATTTATCTGCACGGCAACCCGCTGTTGCAAGGGCCGCTGAAAATCGAGCACATCAAGCCGCGCCTGCTCGGGCACTGGGGAACAACGCCCGGGCTGAACTTCATTTATGTCCACATGAACCGCCTCATCAAGGCGCACGATCTGGATGCCATCTACATCGCCGGGCCGGGACACGGTGGCCCCGGAATCGTTGCTAACACATATCTGGAAGGCTCTTACACCGAGTTGTATCCCAACATCACGCAGGACGAGGAAGGCATGAAGCGGTTGTTTACGCAGTTTTCCTGGCCGGGAGGAATTCCCAGCCATGCCTCGCCCGACACTCCGGGATCCATTCACGAAGGCGGCGAGCTTGGATATTCGTTGCTTCATGCATATGGCGCCGCATTTGATAATCCCGGCCTGTTTGTCTGCTGCGTAGTGGGTGATGGCGAGGCTGAGACTGGCCCTTGCGCCACCAGTTGGCACTCCAACAAATTTCTGAACCCTGAGCGCGATGGCGCCGTGCTTCCCATCCTTCATTTGAACGGATACAAGATTGCCGGACCAACAGTGTTGGCCCGAATTCCGAATGAAGAACTCACGGACCTTTTTGTGGGCTACGGATACCAGCCCTTCCTGGTTGAAGGCGACGATCCGGAAACCATGCACCAACTCATGGCCGCCACTCTGGACCGTGTTTTGGCGGAGATACAAAACATTCAAAGAGACGCCCGGACAAAAGGTTTTTCCCGCAGGCCGTGCTGGCCCATGATTATCCTGCGAACTCCGAAAGGCTGGACTGGCCCCAAAAAAGTTGACGGAGTCCAGATTGAAGGCACCTTCCGCGCGCATCAGGTCCCGGTCACTGATCTGGATAAAAAACCCGAACACATCAAAATTCTTGAGCAGTGGATGCGCAGTTACAAACCTCAGGAACTTTTTGACAAGAAAGGAAAACTGGTTCCCGAGCTTGGGGAACTCGCCCCCGCGGGGACGCGGCGCATGGGAATGAATCCGCACGCGAATGGTGGCCTGTTGCTTCAGGACCTGCGGCTGCCGGATTTTCGTCAGTATGCCGTAAAAGCGCCCAACCCTGGAACCGAATATGCCGAGTCCACGCGTGTCCTGGGTTGTTTTCTGCGAGACATCCTGAAAGAGAATGAAGGCCCACGCAATTTTCGCATCATGGGGCCGGATGAAACGGCTTCCAACCGGCTGTCTGCCGTATTTGAAGTCACGGACCGTGTTTCCACCGCCAAGGTTTTTCCCTATGACGAAAATGTTTCCCCCACCGGCCGTGTGATGGAGGTGCTCAGCGAACACATGTGCGAAGGATGGCTGGAAGGTTATCTGCTGACCGGACGCCACGGATTCTTTTCTTCTTATGAGGCCTTCATCCATATTGTCACCTCCATGTTCAACCAGCATGCCAAGTGGCTGGAGGCCACGCGGCATATCCCCTGGCGCAAGCCTATCGCCTCATTGAATTACCTGCTGACCTCGCATGTGTGGAGACAGGACCACAACGGCTTCAGCCACCAGGACCCCGGATTCATCGATCACGTGGTCAACAAGAAACCGGAAGTGGTGCGGGTTTATCTGCCGCCGGACGCCAACACGCTGCTGTCCGTGGCCGATCATTGCCTGCGCTCGCGCAACTACGTGAATGTGATTGTGGCCGGCAAACAACCCGAGTTGCAGTGGTTGGACATGGAGTCCGCCATTCGCCACTGCGCGCAAGGAGTGGGAGTCTGGGAGTGGGCGAGCAATGACGCGGGCGACCCCGACGTGGTCATGGCTTGCGCCGGGGACATTTCTACGCTGGAGATTCTGGCTGCCACCTCCCTGCTGCGGAAGCACCTGCCGCAATTGAAAATCAGAGTCGTGAATGTTGTTGACCTGATGACTCTGCAGCCGGCCAGCGAACATCCGCACGGCTTGGCCGATGAAGATTTCGACCGCATCTTCACCACGGACAAGCCCACCATCTTTGCCTATCATGGCTATCCCTGGCTGATTCATCGCCTTGCCTATCGCAGGCACAACCATGACAACCTGCACGTGCGCGGTTACAAGGAAGAGGGCACCACCACCACGCCCTTTGACATGGTGGTGCGCAATAACATGGACCGCTTTCAACTGGCCATTGACGCCATTGGCCGTGTCGCCCGCCTGAAGGGAAAAGCGGATGAGGCCATCCAGCTTTTTAAGAGAAAACTGGCGGAACATGGGCAATACATTCGCGAGCATGGCGAAGACATGCCGGAAGTGCGCGAGTGGAAGTGGGAAGCCGGCTTTTAGCTGCGTAGGCAACTATGGCGATTCTCTGTCTCAACAGCGGGTCTTCTTCTCTGAAGTTTGCGCTGTTCAGGATTTCAGACTCGTCTGAGCAGAGACTCGTGTCAGGAGCTGTGGAGAACATTGGCGCGCAGGCGCGGCTGTGGTTGCGCGCTGGCGATAAAGTCTTGCTGGATGAACAGCAGTCCCTCCCGGGAGCCCATGAGTGCATCGCGGCAATCTTTGCCGCGTTCGACAACCTAAAACTTGCGCGTCCCCAGGCTGCGGGGCATCGCATCGTGCATGGCGGGCCAAGGTACACGCAGCCGGAGCGAATCAATTCGCAGTTGCTTGGGGAACTTGAGCGTCTGGTTCCGCTCGCGCCTTTGCACCTGCCGTCGCAAGTTGCGGTGATTCATGCCATCGCCAGGCATTACCCTGACCTGCCGCAGGTGGCGTGCTTTGATACCGCTTTTCATGCGGGAATGCCGGAGTTGGCGCGCAGGCTGCCGTTGCCGCGCAGCCTTTGGGACGCTGGAGTGCGGCACTACGGCTTCCATGGCCTCTCCTATGAGTTTATTGTGCATGCGCTGGGACCTGCCGGCCGGGGACGCGTGATCATTGCGCATCTCGGAAATGGCGCCAGCATTGCCGCCGTCCGCGAGGGAAAGCCGGTGGACACCAGCATGGGTCTTACTCCCGCAGGCGGTTTCATGATGAGCACGCGCAGCGGCGATCTGGATCCCGGCATTCTGGTCTACCTCTTGCGCGCCGGATATGGCGCGGAACAACTGGAAAAGATGATCAATCGTGAATCCGGTTTGCTGGGAGTATCTGCTTCGTCCAGTGACATGAAAACGCTGCTGGAAAAGCGCAGCCATGATCCGTTGGCGGACCAGGCCGTCCGGATGTTTTGCTACGGAATACGAAAATCTATCGGCGCATATGCCGCGGTGCTGAACGGGGTGGACATGCTGGTATTTACCGGAGGCATTGGGGAGCGGGCAGCCCCAGTCCGCGAAGAGATTTGCCGCGGGCTCGCATTCCTGGGAATCCAGTTAAGTCCGGAGCAGAATGCACAAAATGCGGCAATCATCAGCACGCCCGATAGTCACTGTACGGTGCGGGTCATTCCTACGGATGAAGATTTGATGATTGCACGGCACACAATCAGGAAAATGAAATTCCTCTAACAACATGTCAATAAACATTGAAAAGAGACTTCGATGGATCTGTATAGCGCGGGCTCGCGAACGAAAGTAGATGCAGCAACGCTCGTTTCGCTTTCGTTAGCGGGCATTCTCATGAGGGTGTGGCGAATTGAAATCACAAATCAGAAATCACAATTCACAAATCTTTTTGGTTGGCGGCCTTCGCCGCCGTCCCCAGCAGCACCTTAGTCACATCCAGCAGAGCGGCAAACCGTGCATCTTTGGTGAGCCCGTGATGATAGCGATAGTAGATCTGCTGGGTAATCACCGCCGTCTTGAATAGCGCAAAGACGTAGTAGTAGACAATGTTGGAGACATCGCGTCCCGTCTTTTCCGCGTAACGCTGCACCATCTGATTTCGCCTCAGGCTGCCGGGCAGAGTAGTTGGTCCCCAGTGGACAGACTGCAACTCCGGCGGGTCGTCTTTCTCAATCCAATACGCTATAGCGGTGCCCAGATCGGACAGGGGATCGCCCAGCGTGCTCATCTCCCAATCGAGCACTCCTTTGACCTGCGTGATATCGTCCGCATCCAGCACCATGTTGTCGAACTTGTAGTCGTTGTGAATCAGCGCCGCGCCGCTCTGGGCGGGAAGGCGCCCTTTCAGCCAGGCGGAGACAAGCTCGACCTCCGGCAGGTCGTGGGTCTTCGAGCCGTGGTAGCGCTCAATCCACCCCCGCACCTGCCGCTCCAGATAGCCTTCCGGTTTGCCCAGGTCGCCCAGGCCGATGGCCGCGTAATCCAGGCTGTGCAGGCGGGCCAGAGAGTCAATGAACGATTCGTCCAACTGCCGGGCTTTCTCAGCGGAGATTTGCAGGCCCGCCGGCATCTTCCGGCGAAGAATGATTCCGTGAATACGCTCCATCAGGTAGAAAGGGGCGCCCAGGACTTCAGTGTCGTCACAATAGAGTAGAGCGCGCGGAGCGGGATAAACCGAATGCAACCTGGAGAGCACGCGATATTCGCGCCCCATATCGTGGGCCGACTTGACCTTGCTGCCAAAAGGAGGACGGCGCAGTACCATCTCCCGTCCTCCGAAGGAAACAAAGTAGGTAAGGTTGGAGTGGCCGCTGGGAAATTGCTGCACCGTAAGCGGTCCATCATTTTCAGGAAAGCGGCTGCGCAAAAACGGCCCCAGGCGGGCCAGATCAAGCTCTTCTCCCGCGCGCACCTCGGCTGCACGGTCTTCAAATCCAATGCTCATGCTTTCATTTGACATCGGGCTGGCCCCATTTGCGCCTCATCGATATGTAACCAGAGAGGAATCATCCAAATGCGGTAACTCGTTAAATGAACTCAGGGTAAAGCGGTCGCCGGAAAAGAGAAACTCGCTGAACGAGCAATTGCGCGCCATCCAGGCTATTTTCAGCGTGTTCTCCGGAGAAAGCTCCAGTGCGCGCTGCAGGGCCACGCCGATGGGCCCGCCGGAGCTGAAGATGGCGATATTCTCTTTGCCGCCATTACCGCCGCAAACCTGCACCAGGCCGCGATTCACGCGCGCGCAAAATTCCGGCCATGGCTCTGCATCCTCAACCTGGATCTCTCCACTCACCCACTTGCCGATCACCGCTTCAAACAACTTTTGAAAACTCTTGTGCTTTTCCTGCAAGCTCTTGGCCTTCAGAAAATCCTGTTGCAGCTCACGCACCTGGGGATTGCTTCCCGCCAGGCCATCAAGGCTTGATTCCATCACCCATTCTCCTTGATATTCATCGAACTCCTGGAGAATCTGCGCTTCCGGCCAGGGAAGCCCCGCTTTTTTGTACTCCTCGCCCACGATTCTGGCGGTCTCCATCTGGCGAGTGCGAGGCCCGGAGTAGATTCGTTGGAAAGCCACCCGGCGCTGGCCCCAGTATTCACCTAACAGGTGCGATTGCGTCTCTCCCATCGTAGAAAGTTTGTCATAGTTCTGCTCGAGAAATGAGGCTTGACCGTGACGGATGAGAAAGAGCCGGCTCATGGTTGGCGCTTAAGCAATGTAGCACGTCGGGCCGGTGGGGCCGGCTGATTTGATCTGGAAGATTCCTGTTTGCAGCGGAAGAGTGGCCTTTTGATTTTCAATGACCCAATTCTCAACGGTTCTCGCCAGCCGTGAGCATAGCCCCTCCCTACTTGTCGCACGGGTCTGTTGAGTCAACCGGAACCAAAGTGGGTGAGACCTTGTTGCCGTCTACATTAAAAACCATGTAGTGGAAAAATGATCCTGGCGTATTCTTCTTCAGCGGCGCTCCCGCTCCCCCGCTGACCAGATAGTACGGCGGCTGGGATGGATCGTTGCGGCTGGGAGGATCAACCTTCTTTTTTGGGTCACCCTGCGAGTTGTAGTACAGGTGTTCGTGCCCTGAGACAACATAAGAAACGTTGGAATAATTCTTGAACAGCTTTTTCAGCGCCTTGACGCTCTCCGCGTCCAACCCGTCCTTCTCGGAGTACGGTTCAACCGGGTGGTGCATAAAGATAAAGACGTGTGCCAGATTCTTGTCGGCGTCCAGGTCCTCCTTCAGCAGCTCGAGTTCCTTTTGGCTGATGGCTCCGGGAGCCTCAGATTTCGATTTGTTTGTGGCCGCCGGCTTTGATTTCGAAGGCTCGTGCTCGCTGTCGAGGGCAATAAAGCGGGAATTGCCATACGTGAACCCACCATAGGTGCTGCTCATATATTTTTCGTACAGTTTCTTCATCGGCGTTGAAGGCGCATTGTTCTCATCATCCATCTCATGGTTCCCGGGTGCGTTGAATACCGGCACGCCGGCGGTTGTGGCGATCCCCAGAAATTCTTCATACTGCTTGCCCATGGTCTTGGGTTTATCGGGCTGTTTTCCGGAAATCGTGTCACCGGTCCACAAGACGAACGCAGCAGCCGGACTCATTTGCTTGACTGCAGAAAATATCTTTCCCGGCGTCGGCGGCTGGGGGCATTTCTTGTGGGCAGGGCGATTGTCGCCTGCAAGCACGAACGTGAATTGCGTGGTGTTGGCAGGCGTGGACAAGCTGCCTGTTCCGGGCAGAGGTGCAAGAGCAGGCAGTTGGGCAAGCGCCGCAAGGGCGAAGCAAAGCTGCATCGTCAGCGCCAGGCCCAAGTATTTAAGCATTGCTATCATAAGTCTCCTTTGCCGTGAGAAGGTTTCAACGTACCTCTCAGTTGGAAGGAATTCTACAACCAGTCATCTCCCCGCCAACAAAATGCCGGACGGCTTTCCAATTCCCAAAAAGACGGGGGCCTGCAACCGTCGCCGGTACAGGCCCCCGCTAGTTGATACTGCTATCTGCCGGTTTAGCTCACTGCTGCTTCTCACCACACGTGACATGCATTTTCGCTGACCATTTTCTGGCCTGCCTTGCATCCGAAAGCCTTGGCAAAATCGGGATTGTTTTGCAGCGTGCCGAGAACGCGGAAGCGCCCGGGTGAATGCGGATCGGTTTTGGCCAGGAGCCGTGCGCTTTCGTCCGTGTGGTTTTCACACCAGATTTGGGCAAAACCCAGGAAGAAGCGCTGGTCCGCCGTAAAGCCATCCTTCTTGGCCGGGACCTTATTCTTCTCCGTGGCCATTTCATTGTGAAGGGCCAGGAGGGCAACGCGCGCTCCGCCATTATCGGCAGTGTTCTCGCCCAGGGTCAGCCTGCCGTTCAGGTGCACATCGTCCACCGCCACAAATGAGCTGTATTCATCGGCAACGCACCCGGTGCGCTGGTCAAATTCCTTGCGGTCCGCATCGGTCCACCAATTTGTGAGATTGCCGCTGGCGTCGAACTTGCTGCCTTGATCGTCAAACCCGTGGGTCAATTCGTGGCCTATGACCACACCGATCCCCCCGAAGTTCACCGCATCGTCTTCACTCCGATCGAAGAACGGCGGCTGCAGGATGCCGGCGGGAAAGTTGATATTGTTTTCCGGCGCGTTGTAGTAGGCATTCACGGTCGGAGGCGTCATGCCCCATTCTTTCTTATCCAATGGGTGGCCGATCTTGCTCCAGTTGCGATGGGTCTCAAAGATGCGCGCCCGGAGAATGTTCCCCGCCAGATCGCCGCGCACGATCTTGACTGTGCTGTAATCTCGCCAATTGTCCGGGTAGCCGATCTTGTTGGTGATGGCTTTCAGCTTGGTCTCCGCCTGCTTTTTGGTTTCGGCGGTCATCCATGGCAGATCCTGGATGTCGCTTCCCAAGGCTGACTCCAGCGCGTCCACCATCTTCAACATGCGGGCCTTGCCTTCAGCCCCGAAGGTTTCATTCACGTAGGGCTGGCCCAGTGCTTCTCCCAGCAGTTGGTCGGTAGTCTGTACGCAACGCTTCCAGCGTGCCTGGAGTTCCTTGGTTCCGCTTAAGAACTTTCCGTAGAAGCTGAAGTTTTCCTGGACAAAGGGCTCGGACAGACCAGTAGCGGTGGCGTGTACCACATGCCATCTCAGGTAAGTCTTCCAGTCGTCCAGAGAAATAGAGTCAAAGTCGCCGCTCACCTTCTGGAAGAAATCCGGCGGCACCACATTGACTTCATTGAATGACGGAGCGCCGCTGGAGGCAAAGAAGCGTGCAAACTGGAAGTTGGGCGCCTGGCTGGCAAGATCCTGGATAGACATTTTGTGGTCGCGGTTTTTGGGATCGCGCATGGATACGCGATCGAAAGCCGCCTTGGCCAGCTTGGTCTCGATAGCCATGACGGTCTCAGCTTCTTTTTGCGCCGCCGCCGGATCATCGCCCAGCAGCTTCAGCATGTTGGCCACGTGGACCAGATACTTCTCGCGTGTCTCCTTGGATTTGGGATCCTCCTTAAGGTAATAGTCGCGGTCCGGCAGTCCCAACCCTCCCTGAAATACGCCGGCCACCTCCACGCTGGCATTGTGCAGATCGGGCTGCGCGCCGAAACCGAACAGGACATTCATGCCGCTGGCGTGCAGGGAGGCAATCGTGTCAACAAATTGGTCCTTGCTGGAGATCGCGGCGATCCGGTCCAGCAACGGCTTGATCGGAGCGCTGCCCTTGGAGTTGACCGTCTCCTCGTCCATGCAGGAGGCATACATGTCGCCGATTTTCTGCGTCACCGGGTCGCGCTTGGGATCGTTGGCGGAAGCCTTTTCCAGAATCTGGTGCAGGAGCTGGCGGTTGTATTCCGCCAATTCGTTGAAGCGGCCCCATCGCGCCTGGTCGGAGGGAATGGGATTGTTCTTCCGCCATGTTCCGCAGGCGTATTCATAAAAGTCTTCGCACGGATTCACTGTCTTGTCCATGGCGGACAAATCAAATGACTTGGGCCGGGATACCGGCTTGGAACTTGTATCAGCGCTGGCGGACACCGCTGAACTCGGGCTCTGCGCCATTGCGGCGATGGTTCCCAGGAACGCTACTACCATTATTTTCTTCCAAAACATAGCTGTGCCTCACTGGTGGGAGAGATGAGCAAAACTCAGCAGTGTATGCCAGGACAGCGGCAATTGGCAATCTGGCCTGTGACTGTGACTGGGTAGTGCGTCAGTTTCGTTCGGCTGGAACGGGAGGCTCATTTAGCGCCTCCTCTGGTCTGTGGAAACGAGACTGACCCACTACCGCCGCTTTTCATGTTGTCAGGGAAGCTACTAAGGCCCCTTAACCTCAAGAGGCAACACTTCTTGCTCAGGAATTGAGAACGGGTCTTCGGCCTTGAAACGCTCAAAAAATTTCGCTCTGATCGTCAGTAACTCTGGAGAGGCACTGTAAAGGCGGCCCCTATTTTCTCCCGTTGCCAATAACAGTTTCTCTTTCACAAGCGTTTGCAAGTCCCTGCTAGCCAGATTCTCTGATATTTGTGCAATGGTTCTGTAGCTGGCATTCCTCACCTTGATATTCAGACAGGCATCCACCAGCGCGAAGATCATACGTTCTGGCAACTGTCTCTTCCCCATTTCCAATTCCATCTCTTCCCAAATTCGGCTCATCATATTCATTCTCCAAACAACCCGCGATGCTTGAATGAAATGGGCTTTTAACATGAATCGTATCCATGGACGAGCGTCACGCTCTGGATGGTACGAACCAGCACCAACCTTTGCAAGGATGTCATAGTACTCCTGCTGAATTTTCCCTAGATGCTCCTCAACACTGCAAAACTCAGGTTCCAAAATTCCCTGTCTCGCCAAAAAGAGAGTTTGAACGCATCGAGCCATCCGGCCATTTCCATCTGAAAACGGATGAATCATCACCAAATTCAAATGGGCCATTGCCGCACGAATGATCTCTGGAATATCTGAAGGAGCATTCAGATCGCCCACCAGTTCTTCCATTAGCCCTTCAACGTGTTCTCTGTCCGGCCCCTCATAAACGATCTCATTCTTTTGTTCGTCACGTACAAAGATGGAACCCGGTCGCCAATTGCCTGGGTGTTTATTCAAATCGTGGGCCAGCATCATGTAATGCAGACTCCGAATGTAACCCTCGTGAAATTTGAAATTAAGGTCTTTGGAGAGTTCCAAGACATACGTCATGGCATTGCGATATCCGATTAGTGCCATGCGAGTTTCGTTGTTTGTATCCAGTGGTTCCTCTCCCTCAACAACTGCGATGGCATCCTCGACGCTAGCCTTATATCCCTCGATACTGTTTGATCCACGAATATTACGAGCTAGCGTCAATCGTCGCATCTGTCCAGACCATCTGCGAGGCGTCGCCAGCATAAACCGCATCTGTTTGCGAATTTCGAGAACGCGCTCAATGACTGTGTGCTCCGATTTCCCAGGTTCCGGCGCCTTAAAAATCATTCAAATCACCCTCTTGGTAATCTGATATTAGATCAGATACTATCTGATGTAAAGTCATATAGTATATTGTTATCTTGCAGAACCTGAGTGATCTGAAGGAACTAACATGAACCGGCTAAAGCCAACCAAACAGGCCCAAGTTATCGCAGTGTTAGTCGAAGGAACCTCCGTAAACGCAACATCTCGCATTGCAGGGGTTGCCAAACATATACGATTTTCAACCTCCTTGAAGAATTGGGATGCGCCTTCACTGAGTACCACAATAGATCTGTCCGCAACCTGAAAGTAAATCGCGTCGAAGTGGATGAGATTTGGCAGTTCTGCTATGCAAAAGAGAAAAACGTTCCTGCCCGACAAACACTCTACCTTCCCGGCGGATAGATCTGTCGCTTCAGCAGCATGTTGCAACCCACGGATTGTTGCTGGGCCTGGCCCATCCTCATACTGATTGTGCCTTGAAAGGAATCCGCAGTCTGTGGGACTACGTCGCGGCTGGGCCCGGTTGCGGCAGGGCGGATCAGAAGGGTGCCCTCGGCATCCTTTGGAAATGGTGGTAAAGGCCTTTCATAGGTCACCAATTCCCAGCCCTGTTGGCCCAGCGCATTGAGCGGTGCGGTGACCAGGGTTTCAGAGAGACACGAGGGGCCGTCAAGTCTAAGCATCTTGTACTCCCACCTGGGCCCAATCACCGGATTGTTGGTCCCCTGCTGGCTGGGCGCGGCCATGGATGCGCTAAACGCTACCAGCAGAACCAACACTGACAAACACAGCGGCAGACGTAATGACATAGTTCTCCTTTGCAAGGTCTTCCTGCATAAGTTTAGAACGAGAACCGGCGCCGGCTCTTGCGCATAATTGAATTGATCCCCGCGTTAAAACCACGCTGGATTTGGGCAGGCGCTCTGGTCCGCCGTCAATGGTGGTCCTGGGATCGACTATGTTCGCACCATCGAAACGCTGCTGGCTGCGGGTGCGCAGGTTGAAGAAGGGGTATTACCAAATTCTCGGTGAGCATCACGCTGTCTGCAAGCGCAACAAGAACAAAATTCTGGTAATCGCCCGCACAACAGTCTATGAGGCAGCGGTGGCGACCGTCGCTCCCTGGGGCGCGCTCTTGGTTTCTGCCACATTGGTTACTGCGGCAAAGTAGCGCCGGTAGGAGTAGAACACGCCCAGCATGATCGGCAGCAACAGTACAAGAGCCTGCCATCCTGGCTGTCCGGAAGTGGTGAGAACCAATCCCGCAATCGCTGCGCTGGCTAGAAAATATGGATAAGAGAGCTGGAACATGGCTGCCCAGGCACGCATTGCATTCTTCTCTTCTGTGAGCGCAATGATCATCGCCACAGGTATCGAGTTCACGGCAAAAAAGCCCGCTGCTGCTACGGCCAGCAGCAGCGGATGCGACTTAAGGGCCGAAGCAAGCGCCTCGGAGGTGTACAGCAGACGAGTGGCGCCTACGGCCAGAGCCATGTTGGAGAAATTGAACAGAATCCGGATGGAATTGATCTTGCGTCCGCTCTGGGGCAAAGACTGCATCACAGTTGAAATGCAGCCAACCAGCAGGGCTTCCGGTGTATCCGTCGCGGCGACGGCCACCAGGATGAAGGGCAGGTTCATGGACATGGTGCCCGTCACTCCCGGCATTGGCACACGCAGACGGGAAGCGATGACCGACAACGTCAGTAGCACCGCAAATGGGGTAAGATTCCCCGGCCTCCAGTGCAACAGCGCATCTGTCAGCACCGCCACGCCTGCCGCCACTACCAGCGTGATAAAAGCTTTCGAAGTTGAGGAGAGGTCCTTCACGGTTCTCTGGTCCCTGAAAATGGTTTTGGATCTGCTTCAGTTGATGTCCGAATCTGCCGATTCGGAGAATGTATCCGTGATGTCGCCCCAGGTGATGGAGTCGCTCCAGATGATGCTGTAACCAATATTCAGAGCGCTTCCCCAGACGATCGAACTGCCCCAGACCAGCGAGTTTGACTGCAAGACGTTGTTGCCCCAGACGATCGATTCTCCCCAGGTAATGCTGTTGGCCCAGGCCGAAGATCCGTCAGCTTGCACATGAACATTACCCGTAAGATCGCGTACCGCCACCGGTGAAAGCGAGTTGCCGGAGGGTTGCTCATTACTGGCCACTGCTGCGTAGGTGTTGAGATATCCCGCACCCACAGTGAAGATATCGTCTTGCAGGCTATAGTAGCTCCCCGTGGTCGATGTAGCATTGACATGCGCCGGATAGGTTTTGCTGGCAGTCTTCATCAAACGGATCTTGATCTGGTCCGGCGATAGATTGGGAATCCGTTGCAGCATCAGGGCCACGGTGCCGCTGACAATGGGAGTGGCCATGCTGGTGCCGCTCATATAGAAATAGGACGATCTGCCGTACGCGTTGTATGCGCTGGCAGGCACTTCGTCCGCCGGAGACATCTGATCCAGCGTGCTTCCGTTCGCCAGCAGTGAGACCACGCGGTTCCCGGGTGCAACCAGGTCAGGCTTGATCACGTGGTCCAGGAGCGTAGGCCCTTTTGAGCTGTAGCTGGTGACCGTGTCATCACTGGTTATGTCTGTGTAATGCGTATTGGTAGCGCCAACGGTGATGACATAGGGATCATTGCCCGGTACCGTGACGGTGCCATATCCGCTCGTGTTCATGGTGTTATCGCGTCCATAGTTTCCTGCGGCTACCACCACCACGATGCCGGCTTTCCAGGCCTGCTCCACCGCCTGGCACACGGGATCGAGTGTGTAGCTCTCGGAGACTCTGCGGCCCAGTGAAAGATTGATCACGCGAATGTTGTACGTATTCTTGAGCTGAATGGCCCTCTGAATGGCGGCAATGACTGCGCTGTCCGTGCCTGCTCCGGTCGCATCCAGAACACGCAGGTTGATGAGATTGGCATTGGCTGCTAGTCCCACCATGTCTCCGTCTGAAACCTGGCCGTTACCTGCCAGCAGCCCGGCGACATGGGTTCCGTGTCCGAAGGCATCATCGACGCTGGAGTCGCCGGCGACAAAGCTCTGGCTATAGACCACGCGCGAGTTGCCGTTGCGCAGATTCTGAAGGTCAGGATGGTTGGCGCGCACGCCACTGTCGATGATCGCAATGCCGATGCCGGAGCCGTCATATCCCGCTTGGATTGCTCCACTCGCCTGGCTTGCGTCCAATATGTAGTCCCAGATCGAGGTGTGTACGATCTTGCGGTCGGGCGAGACGTAGGCCACATCAGGGTCGTTGGCCAACTTTGCCAGCAGGCTTGCCGGAATGCGGTATAGTCCTCCGTTGACCACATCCAGGGCATTACGGTGGGAGGCCCCAAGCCCTTGCATTCTTTGGATGTTGTTTTGTGCGGTGGTCCCTTGCCGGAACTGGATGATCACGTCCACAAGTTCCCCGGGCGCCTGCTGTGCCTGTGCCGATGCCAGGTTGGCCAGCTTGGTGCTCAATTCCGGCGAGAGTTTCCTGGGCGCCGCCAGGCATAGACTCGTCGCCAGTACTACCACTACCAGGATCGGGAGTCTTTTTCGTGTTGTTTTCGTTTGCTTCATAGTCGCTCGTGTTCCTTCTTGCTTTTTCGTTTCTGTGAACTGCTGAACCGGGGACAGCAAGAGGGAATTTAGGAACCCCAGACCGCTGAGGCTGCAATGCGAACCGTGTTCCTAACCTGCTGCGAGACATGGTGCAATCCGGCCAGCGCGATGAGCGCCAGGACGGCTACTACGGCCATTGTTCTCATTCTTGAAACCATAACGATTTACCTCGCTTCTCCTCTAAGTTACTTACCCTGAGCTGCTTATCCTGAGTTACTGCCAGTGCCACTCTTGGTTGCAATCCCCGCGCCAACTCCAGCACATATCAAGTTGTTGGTTTTAAAGGACTTGCCCTTTGATTCCCATGGGATATCCGGTGACACTTTGTCCGGCGGGTACTAAAGTTTTTTCGGAGGAAACAGCCTAATTCCTGTATTTACTTAGGCTTACCGGAAAAGAGCTCTCTGGTGACATTTTGTCGCACGGGGTTTCAGGGGCCATCGGCGGGGTAGGCAATGAAGCCACCAGTCTCTGGGTAAATGCATGGGTGGCGCGGAAGAAAACATTGTAAGGAGTGTTGCACTCTGCAATCTGGCCTTCATTGACGATGGCGATACGATGGCAAAGCGACGACGCAAACAGCAGGTCATGCGAGATGAAGAGGATGCTCATGGCCAACTTGCGGTTGAGCTGGGAAAACAGGGCGCGGATTTCCGACTGGGTTATGGCATCCAGCGCGCTGGTGGGCTCGTCCGCAATCAATAGCGCAGGCCGGTGCAGAATGGCCATGGCAATCAGGACTCGTTGCGCCTGCCCCACGCTGATCTCTGAGGGATAGCGACGCAGGAACTCTTCTGTGGCGGGTAAGCTCACATTCTCCAGGCTGCGCAGGATCGCCTCCTGGCATTGCTGCCTGGGGCCTTTTTCGTGCAGTTTCCAGGCCTCTGCCAGTTGCGTCCCAATGCGCAAGGCCGGATTGAGTGACGACATCGCGCTCTGGGGAACAAATGAGATTTCCTTGCCCCTTAGCTTGCGCCATTCGCTCTCTTTCATTCCCAGCAACTCGCGGCCGTTCCAGAGAATCGAGCCGGAAGCCATGCCCCCTTTCATGCTCAATAGTCCAAGAATGGCCAGGGCCAGTGAACTCTTTCCACATCCGCTGTGCCCAACCAGGCCCAGAATCTGGCCACGCTCCAGCTCCAGCCGCAGTCCCTGCAAGACCGGCGCCTTGTCCTTGTAGGTGATGGTGAGTTGGGTGGAAAGTAACATAAGCTCTACTTCAGCTCCAGCTCCTCCACGTTCCAGAACGTCTGCGGACGCAACGCGCTGGGCTGGACATTTTTCACGCTGGAAGCCACTGCTACCAGGGCGTCCTTGTTCACCAGATAGATGAAGGGCTCCTGCTCCCAGGCAATTTCTTGCACGCGGTCCCAATATTGCTTGCGCTTGTGTTCGTCGCCGGAAGACGCTTGGGCGCGCATCAGAGTGTCCATTTCCGCTTCCCAGGGCGTGGCCGGCGTCTTTTGGCTGGGATTCCATTGATGGTTTTCTGAGGAGCTGAGCCAAAT
The DNA here is from genome assembly GCA_036522115.1 of Candidatus Angelobacter sp. Lineage (GTDB taxonomy): Bacteria > Acidobacteriota > Terriglobia > Terriglobales > Acidobacteriaceae > Angelobacter. The sequence goes on along the minus strand of DATDGL010000080.1, from coordinate 9,364 downwards.
GTTCATTTGCGAGTTCGGATCCAGGTCGCCACTCACGTTGCCCAATAAACACGCCTCATAATTGAATTTCTGCGTGATGCGCTCGATGATAGTGGGAAAATCCAGCGTGGCCACATTCACCTTGATCCCGATCTTCTTGAGGTCCTCCTGGATCATCGTGGCCATGCTCTCGCGCGCGAGGTTGCCGGCGTTGGTAATGATGGAGAATTCCACCGCGTTTCCGCTTTTGTCGCGAAGCACGCCGTTATCAAGGTGAAATCCATCTTGCTGTAGCCGGCGCAGGGCCGAGCCGGTATCGTAAGGATGCTGTTTCAACTTTTCGTTGAACCAGAGCTTGTTCGCAGGCGAGATGATCCCGATTGCGGGCTTGGCATGTCCGCGAAAAACGATGCGCGCCAGGTCTTCGCGATTGATTGCCTCAGAAATTGCCCGGCGAAAGTTGGTGGAGGCAAACCATGCCAGCTTATAGGCCGGGAGAGGCGCAGTCGGCGTCTGATTGAACCAGAGTTGCTCCGTGTCGGCGGAAGGGCCGGCATCCCGGACTAACGACCGGTCCTGCGCGGAAAATTTATCGTAGATCGCGGGAGAAACGATGTTGATGAGATGAATCTCCCCCCGGCGGAAGCGCAATGCTTCAATCTCCCGGTTCTGCTCGATCTCCAGGCGAATGGCGTCGAGATAGGGCAATTGATGTCCATTTGCATCTTTCTTCCAGTAATAAGGATTGCGTTTGAGCAGGAGATAAGCGCCGGTTTTGTGTTCCGCTATGTAAAACGGCCCTGCTGTGGCCATCTCTTTTAAGGGCGAAGCCATGGAAAGAATAGGAACCGTGTCGAACAGGTTTACCAGGTTGGCCACCGGCGCCGGGAAAATGATTTCGATCTCCGTGCGCGAGATGATGCGCGTGACCACCTTACCTTGCCCTGAGCGAAAAGCGTCACCCACAGCGCTGTGCAACGCCGGATCCATGAGCTGTTGCATGGTGTAGGCCACGTCGGCGGAAGAAAATGGGGTCCCATCAGAATAGCGGGCGCCGGGACGCAGCCTGAAGCGAATGCGCTTGCCCGCGTCCAGGAGCTTCCAGTCTGTAGCCAGCTCCGGCTGCGCTTTCTGAGTGATGCGATTCACGCGCAGCAACACGCCGCCCGTGAGATAAGAAACGGTTTCTGACTGGTTGTCCTGCACCAGCAGGGGGTGCAGCGTCTTGGGCTCACCGGTGAGACAGAAACGCAGCTCTCCGCCGTTCTGCGCCCAAAGCGCGGAAGTGGCAGCGAACAACACCCATCCCAGAATGAATCGCTTCATGCGCGCACCTCATGTTTGTTGAGCAAGGTTTGGAAGCTGCTTACTACAACAATCAGAACAATAAGGGGTACGAACTGCCAAGGTTCCGGACGTAACGTAACCACATGTTGTAACTCGCGCAAAAGACTGCCAAGAGATGGTAGTGGCTCAGATACTCCCAGTCCCAGTACTCCCAAATTGGCTTCCGCAATGATGAACACCGGGATTGAGATCCAGAACTGCGCCAGCAGGGTGCCGCGCAGGTTGGGCAGCAGGTGCAACCGCACCAGCTTGAAGCCGGAAAAGCCGGTGGCGCGCGCCAGCCAGACGAATTCCGATTTCATCATGTCCCTGGTTCCCGCGCAGATCACGCGGGCAGATGCGGCCCAGCCCAGCAATCCCAGGAGCGTGAAGGTTACCACTACGGAAGCTTCAGGGGAGATATTCAAAGGCAGGACAGCGCGCACAGTAATCAGCAGGAAGAGCCAGGGAATGCACAGGAACAGGTCCACCAGCACCATCAGGCAGCGTTCTGTCCAGCCGCCGAAATACCCGGCAAAGCCGCCCAGCAAAGCGGCCAGCGCGGTGGCTACTGCGGCAGCCAGAGGCGCCAGGAAGAAGGAGATGCGCATGCCATACAGCAGGCGGGCGAAGCGATCGCGCCCTAACTCATCTGTGCCCAGCGGATGCTGCGCGGAAGGGGCGGCGTCTGGAGCCTCGCGGAACTGATGCTCATAACCGGCGGGAGCAATGTACTTCGCGCCCAGGGCCGCCACGCCGGCCGCCACCAGCAGCACAACTGCTGTAATGCGCAACGCCTTCATGCCGCGGCACTCCTCCAGCCATGGGTGAAGCGGCGGCGGGCCGCATCAGAAAGCATGGTGGCGCATACGGTCACAAAGGCCACCACCAGCGTCAGATTCACCAGAAGCGGCAGGTCACGCGACTGGGCTGCCTGCCAGGCTAACTGGCCGATCCCCGGCACATCACAGATCACCTCGATGGGAAGCAGCACCCCAATCACGATGCTGATGGAGACGCCAACCAGGGCCAGCAACTGCGGCAAGGCCGTTGGTGCTACATGCCAGGTGAGAACTCGCCAGGGGCCAGCGCCTTTGGCGCGCGCCGTCAACACATGGGGAAGGCCATAGCTCTGCTGTAACAGGTTCTGGCAATAACGGTAAATCTTGGGGAACACCAGCAACGCTGCCGCCAGTTCCGAAGGCAGGCGCAGAATCACAAACACCAGCGCCAGCACCGCCGCCGGCGTAGAGATGAATGTGCCGCTCAGCGAATCAGTAACAAATACCAGCCAACCGGAATTGACCAACTGCGCAGTCACGGCAAGCAGCAGTCCTAATATCCAGGCGAGGCCCAGCGCAATGCCAATTCCCCTCAACGTTACGGGGAGGCGTTCCCACAAGAGGTCCTTCACCGGCTGGTTCAAGGATTGAGATACACCCAGGTCACCGCGCACCAGTGAGGCAAGAAATCTGCCGTAGTAACGCGGGATGTCCGAATCGGCCAGCCGCGCCTGGCGAATGGCCTGGATGCTCTGGGAGGACAAGCTGGTATTGAGCTGCTGTTCGTCGGAACTGAAACCGGGCGCAATCCGCATGAGAGTGGCTCCCAGCAGGCTGGCCAGCAACATGATCGCAACTAGACGAATCAACGCCAGGGAAAAGGAACGTAAAAAGTTACTGGAAAGGCCCTTGGATGGAAGGGAACCTGTACCAGGGCACGACCTCGGTCGTGCCGGGCGGCCTTCAGGCCGCGTTAAACGCCTTAAGAGCACGGTCTTTTCCTCTCTGCCCAAGGCCGGCGGGCCGCTCCGTTTTTGGAGCGGAGCCCCTGTGAGAAATTTTTCAGCAGCACTAGGGCGCCATTGAGTCCAGCATCGGCGGAATCGACTGGGCCGGTGAAAGCGAATCACTTGTCTTGCCTTGCTTTTGCAGGTACATGCGGCGGTCGGCTTCTGCCAGAAGCTTTTCCGCGTCCGCACCGTCCTCTGGATAGAATGAGCAGCCTACGCTTACTGAGAGCAGGTCCGCGCCGCAGACTTCTCGTCCGGCCAGGTTAGCCAGTTCATTCAGGCAGATCCCGCGGATCTGGGCGGCAGAGTTGCTCAGCCCCGGCGCCACCAGCACGAATTCATCTCCGCCCATGCGCGCCACGTAATCGTACTCGCGGCAGGAGCCCTGCAGGCTCTTGGCAAAGTGGCGCAGGATGCGGTTGCCCTCCAGGTGGCCAAAGCGGTCGTTGATCTGTTTGAAACCATCCAGGTCGCAAACCATCACCGTGAGCGTTGTATTCAGGCGCCGGCTGCGCGCCAGTTCGCGGTCCAGGTGCAGAAACAGAGAACGTGCGTTAGGAAGCTCGGTCAAATAATCCGTAGTGGCTGAGTTCTCGGCTTGTTGGAAGGCCAGTGCATTCTCTACTGAGAGTGCAACCTTGGAACTGATGGCAAGCAGGATGCGACGATGGTCCATGGTGTAGGCATCGCGCTCTGCATGATAGAGCGTGAGTACGCCGACCACGCCCTGCAGTCCTTCCAGTGGCACTGAGATGGCTGACCGGAGCGGCGTGTATTTAACCGGATCATTCACGTATCCCGGTTCAACGTAAGGCGGACCATTCACCAGGGCCTTGCGGTTCTGCGCCACCCAGCCCGATACTCCCTGACCCATCGGGATGCGCAACGACGCCAGCAATCGAAAGTTGTCCCCGCTCACAAATTCAGGCACCAACTCTTCTCCGCGCAGGATGTAGGTGGCGATGGCGTCATAGGGAACCAGCCTCTTCAGGCGCACGCTCAGCACGGAAAGGGTCTCACTGAGACTCAGGGAATTGCCCAGAGCATGGCTTAGCTCGAACAATGCCTGTGCCTCCTGCCGGGCTGCGGCGATGGAGGAAAGGAATGTATTCGCCTGCGTGTCGGACTCTGGCGTGGGGTTGACATCGTAGCCGGCGGCAGGAGCCAAACCACGCTTCACCGTGACCTTGGTGGTGGAAAGCTTCTCGTGCTCCTGCGTGGACGACCGGGCAATCTCTTCCAACTCGCGATAGTGTTTGTGCAGCAATTCCACCACCTGGGGATCGAACGCTTTGCCGGAAAGCTGGACCACGCGCTCCATGGCTTCGTCCAGCGGCAACGCGGGCCGGTATTGTCGGTCGGTGGCCATTGCATCCAGGGTGTCCACGGCGGAAAGAATCCGTGCTCCCATGGGAATCTCCTCGCCCTTGAGCCCATCGGGGTAGCCGGAGCCGTCCCATTTTTCATGATGGTGGCGCACGATAGGGACCACCGGATACGGGAACTGTACCCGTTCCAGAATTTCCGCCCCGACCACGGGATGGATCTTCATCTTTTCAAATTCTTCCGGAGTCAGCCTGCCGGGTTTGGAGATGATGTGTTCAGGCACTGCCAGTTTGCCGATGTCGTGCAAGAGCGCGGCGGCGCGAAGCGCCTCCAACTCGTTGGGCGCAATCTTGAGCCGTTTGGCTAGTTCAATGGCGTAGACACGCACCCGGCGGAGATGATCGTGGGTCGTCTGGTCCTTGGCTTCAATGGCCAGCGCCAGCGCCTCAATGGTGCGCAGGTGAAGTCCGGCCATATCTTCTACATGGCGCTTTTCGTTTTGCAGCTTGCTTACGTATAGGCGATAGGAACGATAAATCACAAACATTGCCGGCAGGGCCAGCAGTGTGGTTTCCCAACTCACTTTCTGGTTCACCCAGCCCACCAGGCCCGCCACCGCTGCTCCCGCCAGATAATAGGGGAGCGACCAGAAGTAGCAATCGGACCAGACCTTGCGCAGGGATTTGTGTTCGGTGAGGCTGATAATCGTGGCCACCGGTAGCGTATTCAGCAGGAAATAGACGCATCCCGAAAGCATCAGCAGCAACGCGGGACTCAGGTGGACGAGCGTGTGCAGCGGACCGTGATAGATAAAGAACGCGCCCCAGATGGCAAACGCCGCGCTGCACAGGTTGAATATCACCTGTTCCGGACGCGGCCAGCGGCTGCGTTTGGCAAAGCATTGCATGAGGATGGCGGAGCAGCCGACAAACAGGGTTTCACTGAAATTCAGCTCAACGATGCAAATCAAGATGAACAGGAAATTCACGGAGATGGTGCCCGTGATCTCCGGCAGGCTTACCCGCAGCCGCGATGCCAGCAGAGCGATCAGCGCGTAGGCGACAAACTTATCTACATCTAGATCTACTTTCCACGTCCAATAGCCGTACACACCTACTACCGCCCCCAGCGCGCACACCAGGATCAAGAACAACCAGGCCCGTTTGGACATGAACTACCCCTCTCCCAATCCAGCAAGCGGCAAATGGGGTGCCAAACCTGAAGGGGTATGGACAAACGTAACCTGTTCATTTGCCAGCACTTGAAGCTAAGCTTTTTCTAATCTTGGTTGCCCGATGGTTGCTGGATTGCGACACTTTGTCACCTCATGCAGTGTGCTGAGCCATATTGTCACAGCCGAGCTTGCGTCCGTCAGGTCCAGATATTAGGAAGCCCGAACCCGATACAAGTAGGTGGCTGAACAATCCCCCGGAGCCTGGGTGACGAAAGTAATGGGACTTTAGTAATGGCACTTTTGTACTACGTGCTTGCCTGTACGTGCGGCTGCGCTCATGATTACCGCACCCAGGTAGAGCACAGATTCGCAAATAGCTAAGAGGATTGCAGCAGTTCCCCCGAAGGAGCTAGGTTGCCAGCGACACCCCACAATTCGTGGAGTTCGAACGGCCTTATTGCGCGCAGCGAGCCACTCAAAAGAGTGCTGAAACTGGCAGAGCAAGTGTCCCGTCATCCGGCCGCCGTCCTGATCGTAGGCGAGACGGGTACGGGAAAGGAAATGATCGCCCGGACCATCCATGCGCACTCCCTGCGCTGCAACTATTCCTGGATCGACCTCAATTGCGCTGCCATCCCGGAGCACCTTGTGGAGAGCGAGCTTTTCGGCTATGAAAAGGGCGCATTCAGCGGTGCGGATGCGCTCAAGCCGGGGCTGTTTGAACTGGCCGACAAGGGCACCCTGTTTCTGGACGAAATTGGCGATCTGGATCTCAAAGTCCAGGTCAAGCTCCTGCGTGTGCTGGACGGAGTTCCGTATTACAGGTTGGGCGGAAGCAAAAAAGTTTCAGCGGATGTGCGCATCGTCGCCGCCACCAACCAGGACCTGGAAGAACTGGTGCGCATCGGCCGCTTCCGTCGCGACCTGTACCATCGCCTGGCGCAGTTCACGCTGGCAATCCCGCCCTTGCGGGAGAGAACAGAAGACCTTTTGGGCATTGCCGAGCATTTGCTTGGGCAACACCATCCGGAAGCCCGTTTCACCTCCGATGCAATCAGGGCCATGCTCGCCTATCACTGGCCCGGCAACGTGCGCGAACTGAAAAATGCAATCTTTCATGCCGTGATGTACGCCGGCAATCCTCAGGTTGAAATCAGCGCCGCCGATCTGCGCTTGCCGGAGGCTGCTGCCACCAATGGGCATGCGCCCATCAATGGCGATCTCAACCAGGTCGAGCGGCAGATGATTTTCCAGACGCTGGAGAAATTTGGCGGGAACCAGGGTAAAGCCGCCCAGGCCCTGGGAATCTCACGCCGCACCCTGATCCGTAAGCTCAAGACTTACCGCCAGGACGAGGCGGAAAACCAGGGCGAAGCTTTGCGCGCGGAGCAGGAGCGGTACTACCGCGCCCAGTTGTGTATTCCCGTGAAGGTGAAATGCGCCGGTGAGCAGCTCGATGCCACGCTGCTCAATATCAGCATCGGTGGCGCAGCCGTTGGGATCGATAAGCCGTTGAGCTTTGGACTGCCCGCATCCATTATTTTCTGCATTCCCGAAACCGACAAGGAAGCCGAACTTTCCGGCCGCGTTGCCTGGTCCAACAGTGAAGGCCAGCACGGAATTCAATTCAGAGATCTCTCCACTGAGGTCCGCGCCGCCCTGCTGCATTGGCTTGCCACGCAGCGAAAAAAAGAAGAAGCGGTGGTCAGCAGTTAATCGGTCGGTGGAAGCCCCGGACTTTTGGTAACTACTCGCGAGAAGCGTGCTTTTTCGCGAAGATTTTCACCTATGGTTGTTCGCCTTCTTTGTTTTAGCCTGACTTTCGCAATTAAGGAGATGAAAATTGGATAAGCCCTTATTTTTCAATGAGCCGATTCAAAAGGTCGGCACTACACACTGAGTGCTTGGGCGGGGAATTCTGGAATGTGGGCTTTGATCCGTGGCGGTGGTTGCTGCGGCAATTGCAGTTTCAGTTTGTGCAGAAGCACGGCTTGGTCGGGTTCCGGTTGGGTGAAGCGTGGCATGACCAGCCAGCGCCCGTCGGTGGTGGGTAAATACACATCCAACATCTGCAAAGTGGCGAGTTTTTCCAACACTGCGGTGGGCGTGAGTCCCGGCGCCAGGGCTCGGAGACGATTGCGCAGGGTGGTGAACAAGCAGTACGACAGAAAGGCCACCAAGCTATGAGCTTCGACTCGATGCTCCAACTGGTGATAGATGGGACGAATCCCCAGTTCGCTTTTCATGGCTTTGAAGGCGGCTTCAATCTGCGTCAATGGGATGTAGCGTTCCCATAACACCGCAGGATCCTCTCCTAGCAAATTGGAACGCAGCAGATAGTGACCGTCCTGGAGTTCGGCGGCCTTCAGCTTGGCCTGGTCCACGCGGAAGGAAAACGTGGCCCGGCTTACCGTTTCCCCTTGGGCGGGCAGTTCGATTTGCAGCAAACGAGAAGCCCCGCCGGCCTCTTTGCGCGCTGCACCGATGCGCAATAGCAGTCGGTCACGACGCGGGGCACGGCGTTGCATGGCGCGCAACTTGCGTAAGAGTTGGGCCAACTTCTTACGCCGCATCGCCCGTTCCTTGGCGTGCCGTCCGGTGCTCTTAGCCAGCACATATAATTCGCCGGCTTCGCTGAACAGCTTCACTTCCACCGTCTCCCGCACTTTTTGCCAAGGCAGATCCAGCCACTTCTTCTCGTGCTTACGCACATGGCTCCGAGGCGTTCCTACCAGGTAATAAATCTCTCGCTCCGACGTCCGCATCTCCTGCAATACCGCTTCGGTGGGAATCCCACGGTCCATCACCCACACCCGACGCAGACGCCCGTGCAGGGTTTCGATTTTGTCGAGGAAGCCGCGCAAGGTGGTTCGGTCCGACGTGTTGCCGTTCATCACCTCATAGGCCAGGGGATACCCTTCCGCTGTAATTACCCGTGCGATCACCAACTGCTTGCAGTCGAAACGCTGATCCCGGCTATAACCATATTTGGCCTTCCCGATCTCCTCCCCTAAGCCCTCGATGTAGGTGCTGGTCAAGTCCTAGCAGGCTGCTGAAGAACTCAATTTGTAGTAACGACTTTGGTACAAACCAGCCTGTAAGTTGTTGATTTCTCGTTGGCCGAAACGACCGAGATTATCATCTTGGTTCCTTTTTCAGCAGCCTGCTAGAGCAGCACAAACTGGGCTTGGAACAGGTCTTCCCAACGCGCGCGCAGGTGCTGAAATAAGGCACTTTTGTGTTCCAAGATCCGATCCAGGCAACGATACAGCCGGTCTTTTTCGGCCACGGCAAAATCGGTTTGCAACAGCTCCCCCATGGCACTTTGATCAAACCACTGCCGGTGCAGGCGAAATTCGCTCCCGCGATCGATCAGTCGATTCACCACCAATAACTGCAACACCTTGGCCCACGATACCGTCTCCCGTTTCACCCTTCTCTCCCAACCGCTCTTCCCAAAACTCATCCAGCTTCAATTGCCGCCATAGCTCACACCCCAGCCAACAGTTGCCAAACGCCCGCGGTCGCCGTAGCTCCATCTGGCTCACCTTGACTTGGATACTGTCCTGAGCCGGAGACGGCAGTTCGCGATCCTCGGGAAACAAGCTTAAGTTGGTGTAGCGCTGTGTAGATGCTCCAAAATAATGTCACCCCTTATCTGCAACGAAAAAATGTCACCCTCACAGGATGGTGACCTTGAGCCAAAAGGAGTTGCAGCGAATGAGAGTGATTGAGAAAGCAGTGGACGGGCGGCTGAGCGTTAGCGA
>DATDGL010000079.1:0-47443 GCA_036522115.1 Candidatus Angelobacter sp. | reverse complement strand
TCCACGCTGATTACGGGGAACTGCTTTTGCAAACGGGCAATAAGCTGATCTTTGGCGGCAACTGTATTGGCAACGATCTGGGCGGCAAGGTTATCGCCGATGGTGCTGGGCGGCTTGCCATCCGCGACCTTTTCTTGCAGGCGCTGCAAGCCCTTTTGCGGACGCAGACGATCAAAGCTGGCTCCGGGAACTGAGGCCGCAGCTTGAGAAAGTTTGGTGGTGAGGTAAGGCGCTGAGTCGGCGGCCAAGCGCTCGTTTTGCACCAGGCTGTTGCTGGGCTGGAGAATTTGCCTGCCAGTCTGCGCGTCTGCCTGGCCGATCCGGCTGGCTTCTTCCGGACTGACTGGAGCGGGCGGTTGCGCAAGTGCAGCCTGCACCTGCGGCGGCTCCTGCTTGACTTTGACTTCCGGAACCTGACCGGGAACAGGGCTGGCTTGAGACTGGACTCTGCGCACAGCGGGCGCATTGGCGGTCATGTTGCGGCCCATGGCTGGAGGGGCAGCCGGATTCGGCCGCACCCCACGAATTTGTGACAGCTTGATGGTGCGCGTCCCGCCGTCGGGTAGGCGCACCACTGCCACATTCATTGTGGGAGAGACATGTTGAATGGTTGCGAGGCGGCCGTTAGGAAGAAGGACGGATTGGCCGACGGTGGGTGGTCTCTCTACTTCTCCTGGTCCGAACCCAGATTGGCCTTGAGGTTCTTGACTCTCTCCAGAATCTCCTTGACCTTCTCGTCGTCCGCGATATTGTAGAGGAATTCCAGGATCAGGGGATTGGTCTGTTCCTTGAACAGCTTGACTCTGCGGGCGTGTTCCTGCGGCGTCAACTCCTGCGAGGGCTCTTTGGTTTCTGCCATTGCTTACCTCGCTTGCATTCAGGTGTTTGGTTTGCGGTCTTTCTACTCCTCCGGGTTCGGTTCCAGGTTCTTCACTTTCTCCAGAATCTGCTTGCGTTTCTTCCCGTCCCCGATGTTGTGGAAAAACTCCCTGAGAAGAGGGTTGGTTTGATCCTTGAATGCCTTGATCCGGCGTGCCAACTCTTCCGGCGATAACTCGCTGGAGGGCCGCAAAGGCTTTTTCATTCATCACCTCATTGATAGCGTTATTGTTTAAATTATAGCGTTGCCCAGCCAACTGCTGCAGGTGTTGCCACACTGCGGCGATATCAGCAAGAGCCTGATGCCCAGCCTTGTTGCCTAGCTCAGTCCAATATTTTTCCGCAAACGCCGATTGCTCCTCTGGGGAGAGTTCAGGAGCTTCATTCCCCCACACATCCAGGATGGCTTCAGCTACGCGAGAGATGTGGTCATTGATTCCTTCCTCCGCCATTCGGGGCTCCATCTTGTGGAGGCTGGGATCCTGGGCAAATGCTTCGTGCGGCGTTCCGGCTGCAATGCTTCCCTTTCCAGGACGCCGCTGGCCGACAGAGTGAACCAGTTCCTCCTGAACCGCCCTGAATTCAGCCTTTGTCCGCCCAGAATCACGCACCAGAGAAAGACCCTCTTGTTGAGTGGCAACCTCCTCTAGTTTGCGGGCGAGGCTGTTCAGTTTTCCCCTGATCAATCTGGAAGGTTCAGTGGCTGATTGTTCACGAATCCTGGCGATGATTTTGCCTGCCAGATTCATGGATAGATTCACTCCGTCTACCGGCCTGCCATAGGCTTTGGCCACAACCTGATAGGCAACTGGGTCCAGAACCAATACAGGAGGGATAGTCCCCTTTCGTCCTATCACTTCATAACGCATCAGATTGGCATTCACCGGATCCAGTTTGAAATTTGGATTAATCCGGGCGACATCCTCCGGCGAAGATGGACGCACAGATTCTGCGGCGGGTTCCACGCTTTGCCGTGCAGCGGCGTGCGGGCCCGGAGAGAGCTGGCGGTCAGACAGAATTGACGCGGATTTGCTCTCTGACGATTTCTGAAGAGCGGCATGCGTTTCTGCCAGGCGCTTATCGTGCAGGTCGACTTGATCATTGATAAATTCGAGCGCCAGTTTTTGCGCCTCGGCCTGGTTGTTGACGATGTGTAGTTTGTGGTCGGGGCCCAGGAAGGGCTTGCCGATGTTGTTGAGCATGGAGGCCGTCATCACTTGATGGGCCTGGGCCATCGCATTGCCGCGCTGGGCCTCCGGCAGGCTTGCGACGCCGGCCGCAAATTGCTGAATCGCTTTTGGAGCGAGAGGCGGAGAAGCCGGAGGATTTGCGGGAGGCTGAGGTTTTGGAGCAGGCAAATTACCAACTCGCTGTTCATAGCGCAGCATGGTTTGAGCAGCTTCCAGTGGTGTAGTCTCAGTGGCTCCACGGCCACGCGGGATGCGAAAGTTCAGACTTGTATCTCCAATGCCGATACCACCACCGTAGGCTTCTGAAGTTGACCCAACACCTCCGCGGAGTTTGCCGCCAAACAAGCTGGCCCCGCCCGCAGTAAAAGCGAGAGGCTGCATCTGTTGTTCTGTGCCTAGCGCTGACACACCGACGCGGCCACCGGATTGTGTAACCGTCATGTGAGTGACACCGGGGTTTCGGAGCTGAAATTCAGCAAAGTCCGTAACATAGCCTGGGCGCAGGCTGGGCTTGATGAAGGTTTCAAAGGTCTCAGGGGTCAACGGGAGGACCCTGCTTCTTATACTGCCGGTCTTAAAACCACCCGAGCCGGCAAGTGCTCCGGGAGCCATCACCAGCAGCGTCCGCGCCAGATTTTCTGCCTCCGGGGACACATGGCCATGAAGCAGAACGCCGCCTGCCTCTTCAGTGGCATAACCAGCCCCGAGCCACAATGCCGCCTTAACAGGTGCGGTTGCGGCTGCGCCCACCATGAGCGGCGAGGCTACCTGCATTCCGCCCTGCACCGTTTCCGCCATGCCCAACATCTGCTGCCGGTTGTGCCTGGAGATCGCCTCCGGTGTAGCCACCTGCCCGGGGACGTATTCGACGTGCGGGACCAATCGGCCTTTGTCGTCGAGCGTGAAGTACGTTTTTGAGGGAGAATTCTCTTTGATGCGAGTAATCCCGGTCGCCATCGGCTCCAATCCAACCCAGGAATCCAGAATTGGAATTGCCTGTTGCTCCGGCACAGGATCAAGGGGAACACGCTGGCCGGTGCGTGGATTGGTCCAGTAGCTGATGCCGGCGGGATGTTTGAAGTCAGGCCCCGCAGGGGGAGCCAGCGTTGGAATACCTGACGCCTGCCTGGCCAAGACAGTGGATTCCGACGGCATAGGTGGCTCCAAGCCGGCGCGGATAGCAGCCGCAACGCGATTGGCCGTAGCCTCCCGCATACGCGGAGCCAGGGATTCAATGAAGGATGGATAATACCTCTCAGGATGCATGATGGAATCGAACACTGCATCACTTTGCTGCTGCTGTGGCGTTCGGATTTGGCGGATGCGTTCACCTGCCTCAAGTTCTCTGGACGAAGAGCCGAGGCCCAGAGATTGAGACGTGTCCTGCACAGGCCTGCCAGTCTGTTTCGGTTGACCGGCCCCTATCTTTTTGATCGAGCGACCGCTGCGCAGGTCCCGCGAATTGGCGCGCACAGAGTGGGGTCGAGGTGGCATTGCTGGTTGCTGCCCGTGCGCCGCCGTTGCAGGTTTTTCCAGTTCGAACCCGGCTGGCGGTGTGACCTGGGATGGCGGAGCGATTCCTTGTGGCTGCGCGTTTGCAGCCTTCGTTCTTTGATTTGAAGAATCATTGGTTTCAAGTTGGAATCCCGCGGGCGGTTTGACGGCTGCGGAATCGTTTTGCTCAAGCTGAAATCCGGGTGGAGGAATTACACGAGAAGTAGACATTTTTTTGGATTCGGTAACGAACGGATGGAATTGTTGCTCACAAATGCTCTGCGGCTTTTCTCGGTCTTTAAAGCGATCCGCGCCGAAAGCGGGAACTGCGCGCCGGCCTTCGAAGGCGCGCCGGGACAGGCCGGCAGAGCGGAAATGTTTTGTTTCCAAATGTATTTACGCGGCCTGAAGGGCGCTTGGCACGACTCCTCAGCCATCGCTCGCCCGCGATCCGGACTCACTCCGGCTAAGCGCTCAAGTGGTGCCCTGATACAAATCCGCTTATGAAATAGCTGGTGGCGATTTACCGATCAGGGTGCTCAGGCCATCTTGCCGCCGGAGTTGTCTATCAAACGCCAAGTAGTGCCATCGTTCGAGGCAACACGCTGACCAGTTTTGTGATTAAAGGCCTTATAGGCGTACGGGGTTTCCGTGGGTGCTTTAGCGCTCAGAATCGTCCGCCAGTTCCGGCGCGCCGGAGTGTGCTGTGGATGATTGTAGGCATCGGTCATCGACGCTGGATCACTGCTTGTTTGTCCGCCTCCATCAGATTCAGGCGGGGTTCCGGAGTCCTGCGCAGGGACCGTATTGGGAGATTTTAGCCGGTTTTGCTGCTGGCGTAACCCCTCATCCTGATAGTACCGATTGTTCAAGGCCCCAGGCCCTACAAAGATGGGCGATGCTCCATTCCGGGCAAAACCGTTGGCAAAATTGGCAACCGTTCCCAGAATCCGTTGCCCAACTCCCATGCGGTACTTGGGCAGCGTTTTGCCCTGTTCGTCGCGCGGCTGAATGGGAGGCAAAGATGTTGGGTTTTGTCCTCTCGCAGTTTGTCCAGGCGAATTTTGCGCGCCAGCAGCCTGCGAAGGCGTAGCTTGTGCAGGCGCATTTTGATCGGGTGCAGTAGCGCTCGAGAACGCCACAGGCATCCGAGATGCAACCCCGGAACCTGGATCAAGTCGCAACGCCAGGTTCCGGAAAGCACCGTTATCTCCGCTGGTTGGTTGGAGGGAAGCTGACGCATTCCCATATTGTGATAGAAATGCAGGTTGACCATTGAATGGAGTTTCGTTCTGCTCACTTTCTTCTTCAAACATAGATACCTCCTCAGTACTTAGTAATTAGGGTAAAAATGTACTTGACGAACCCACTTGGCCAACTGGATTCGGCAAGTATATTATTGTTTAAAGTAACCAGCCGCCGCTGTCCCAGCTCCGCCCACGAGTGCCGGTAAAAACGTGTCCCAGAACCCTGGCGTCTTCGCGGCATTGGCGGCATTGCCACCCGCCGTCCCTGCCCCACCCAAAGACGACGAATACTCCCCGCCGTACATTCCCGGTATCTGGGCGAGCATGCCTTCCTTCGTCTCCAGGCCATTTTCCAGAGCGGCAATGCGCGCATTCTCGTCTGTAGCCAGGGTGTTGGCCACATCTCTCCGGCCTTGCCGGTTGGCCTGTTCTGAAGCCGCGATCATCTGCGGCGTGCTGCCACTGCCGGTGCGCGTGGCCATGTTGTTCAAATAGTCCTCATAGGAATTCTGCCCGCCGGAGTTGGCGCTGGTGGCCAGAGTAGTCATGTTTTTACTGAATTCCCCACCCGGACGGAAGGTGTTCCAGATGGAACTTCCATACTGCCCAATGGCTTTCTGGGTGTTGGCTATGGCGGCATTTTCACCCGCCAACGACGTCTGTGCGTTGGCCTGGTCCTGTGCCGACTGCTGCATCTGCTGTTGCGTAACTTGCTTCGATTCTGAACGACCCATGGTTACCTCATTGGAGATTTTTGAATTTTGATTTTTAAAATTGTGACCAGGAGCATGGCAAGGAAATCACAATTGCCATAACTGCCAAAATCGCCGCAATTGCCACAATTGGAGACGTGTTCAATCAGCGCTAATCAGCAACCATCAGCGTAACCAGTGGAAGGCCTGTGGTTTTACTCTTGGATTCGTAGGCTTCGCTAGCGCAAAAATGCTTTTGGCCTGCGTGGACTATTGCAATCTCGATCTATTCAGGTTCCGTTTTTCGGTTCAGCGAGAGGCTGTGGAAGGTCGTTTGCACTTTCCCTTGAGTACTTCCCTGCCTCCACCCATCCTTCAACCTCAGACCTCACAGAAAAGGTGCTGTGCGGATCTTGGGTGTAACGATGATCCAGACGGAAGGCCTGCACTTCCAGAGGCACGCTGGTATAGAGTCCAGTATTGATGAAGGCGCGTACGTACAGCTCCAGGTAACGCTCCAGGCCGAGAACCTGATACTGCATGACGTGAACCAGAGCATGGAAGAGGAGGCGCGGCGAGGGCTTTTCCTGAAAGATGATCAGCCGGGGATGGGCAATTTCCGCCATATGGGTGAGTCCAGCATGAGCTTGAACCCACCCTCCTTGGCCCGCTTCTGAAAGGCAGGATTGGGAACACGCTCGCTTTTCAACTCCAGAACCCGGACGTCATCGAGCACCTGGCTGGGAAAGAACAAACGCATGGCATCCTTCTGGACCGGGTCCAGAGGCGTCGCCCGCCAAAGATAGAACTCCTGCCTCTGGCGAGCATTGGCAACCACCTCGCGGATTATTCCCTTGAGTTGTCGATCTGTAAGTTGTAACAACGGCATTGAAACAAATACTCTGGGCAAGTGCAGAAATTGTACACCCATTTTTGTATTCCTGTGCATGGGTTGAATATAGTTCTTTTAGGCTCATCCAAAGGACACGACCCTGGTTCTGGCTAAGTTAATAAATTGGTAATCAAAAGATTCAGGCAGGGTCCAGTGGTATCAGCCGGATCAGCGTTATCAGTGGTAGCTGTTTCGGCTAATTGCCAAATGCCAATTGCTCCTGTCTCAGTCTCCGAGTTCGCTGAAATCACAGCCAATCAACCGCAAGTTCTTCCACAGGCGCACAGGCGAATAGCGGGTGAACCGCGCTAACGCTTTGGCAAACTTCTCCGGCACCAGGCCCCATCCGCTCCTGAACCCCAAAGACTTGAACAGATGACACTCCTCCGTCAGTTCCTTGCCCAGGGTCTTCATCACGTCCTCATCTCCGGTCACCAGGCAAACTTCAGGCACTGCCTCCACATAGCGGAAGCCGACGATCCGCCGCGGCGGACCATCCTTTTCCGCCACGCGCAGGCGCATGATCGGAGGCCTGTAGCGCCAGCCCGGAGGCCTGGTTTCGTTTTGTTCCCAGAAAAGTTGTGGCCGATCTACCCGAACCGAACTCTCGGCAAAGCGTTCTTCCTGCTCATTCCATAGTTCGAGAATGCTCGGAAGATCAGCCTGAACTGCATCCCGCCATATAACATTATTCATTTGTGATTTTGATTTGTGATTTGTGATTGAAAAGCAGAGAATGCATTTTCGGCCGCAACTACTGGAAAACCCGTTTCTGCCTTACGGTTTTAGCGGATTTTGGTTCTGTTGTCTTGACCTTGCACTAGCTGAATACTAATTGCTAAATACTAATTACTGTTCTTTCCCATGCGCCGCGTTATAGCCATTATCGGCTCCGCCATCTTCCTGGTTCTCGCGCCGGGGACCGTTGCGGTTTATGTCCCTTGGAGAATCTCTCGCTGGCGCTTCGATCCCGCCCTGCTGGGCTTCGCCGGGTTCCGCGTAGTCGGCATAGTAATGATGGCCGCCGGGCTTCCACTCCTGCTTGACTCCTTTGCCCGTTTCGCTATTCAGGGTCTCGGGACGCCCGCTCCCGTCGCTCCACCGCAGCATCTTGTAGTCACTGGGCTATATCGCTACGTGCGCAACCCCATGTACGTCGCGGTTTCGTCATTAATCTTCGGTCAGGGACTGTTGTTCGGCAGTGTTCGCGTTCTCGAATATGGAGCCGCAGTTTGGCTGGGATTCTTTCTATTCGTTCTGCTCTATGAAGAGCCCGCTCTGCGCAGAAAATTTGGCGCTGACTATCGGGAATTCTGCGCCGGCGTTCCGCGCTGGATTCCCCGCTTGAAGCCGTGGAGAAGGAACTCTACATGACATATGCTTCCATTTGGATTTGGACTTACAAGAAGGCTGAAATCAAGTTGAATCTGTTGGCCCCTCCAGTTGGAACCCTGGAGGCGGCTGGAGCTAATCCCCGTCGGTCTTTTCTTCCAGTTCGAATCCCGGCGGCGGCTGATAGCCGGAGTTTCTTCGCGCTCCAGCTCAAATCCCGGCTGAGGAGTTACGGCAGAAGTAGACATTTCTTAGAATCGCTCTTCGATGAGTGGATTAATCTTTGGAGTGAATCAGTGAGTAGTGGGCTACTTTGACCGCAAACAAAGATATTTTGTGGGCAAAAAGTCAAACCGCATGCACGTTCAGGGAGTGAGATGAATACGTCGAATGCTGCTTGATTCCTGGATGCGGTTGGGGGATTCTTCCCCTTCGCTACGCTTCGGCTCAGAATGACAAGGAGAAGCTGCATGGTCACCATAAAGCCAAAGTAGCCCACTACCAATCAGTGGGATCAGTGGTGAATCAGCACGATCAGTGGTAAGGTGTTCGAGAATTTTGGTTTTACTGCAACTTTCCTGCTATCTGTGCCCTATTCCCTATTCTGTGCATTCACCCGCCGCATCCGCAATCCTCGGGCTTTACGTGTCCACGTTTCGCGGCCTGCTCCATGAATGCTCGATGTCTGGCAGAGTGAAAGTCGATCTGTTCCTGGATTTTTCCGTCCACGTCAAAAGGAAGATGTTGAAATTGCCCGTCCTTTTCCACGGTAACGATCAGGGGCAGCGTCATGTCATGGACGACATGCCCCAACGGATTACGCAAGACCACCCGCACTGACTGTTGTTCGGGGAAAAAAAATTCTTCTACTGTAATCATAGCTGTGCTATCTGCCTCCCGCCTCCGCCGACTCCACCACCGCCACCGCTCGATCCGCCGCCGCCAGTTTGACCGCCTGCGCCACCTGAAGCAACTGTCTTCAGGCTGCCGCTGATGATGTAATACTGGTCAGCGATTGAACTGGTGTACTGAGTGGCATTGGGGAAAGCGTGAAATCCGGTTGTCGTCGAATAGACAACTTGATAAAAGGTGCTCTGGGCAGCTCCGCCAATGGTCCCTGAAGGAATCGTATGCTGGTTGCCCTGGCCGTCGTATTCGGTGAATGTGGAGCCAACCCCGCCCGGTCCATAGATGCGAATCGTGTCCGTCCCATCTCCATTGTCTACCGAATCCACCGTGGCATTGTTGGTATTGTTTGCCGCCATGCGCGGCGCCCCTGATGTGCTGCGCAAGAAGCCGGAGGAAACGCCAACCGGGCCGCAGAACAGCGGCGATGAATAAATTTGCCACTCATTCCAGTTGCTTCCATCAAACGAACTGCGAATGCGCCAGAAGAGCGTCTGATTGGGAAGCTGAAAGGTCTGCGTCAGCTCACTGAACGGCCCGTAAGTAGTCACATTGCCGGCCTCATCAAACAAAACTGAAGTCGCGCTCTGGAGTTGATGGACCATTGGCGTATCCAGTTGATTGTTGTCCGCGAGAATCGATTGCTGGAAGAGCGTGACGGACGGCGGCTGCACATCCTGCGGCAAGGTGATCGTGATCTGGAACTGGCCATCCGTGCCGACCACATTGAAGCTTACCGGCGGTGGCGGCGTCTTCACCGTGAGCGTGGCATCACCGGCAATTCCGCTGAGCGGAAACGCACCGATCCTATTGCGATGCAGCAGCAAGTTGCGATTGACGGCCCGCATCCACTGGCGCATCCCTCCCTTGCTTTGCAGTGCCCCAGATATGCTGGAACCATCTAAGCTGTCGCTCATGGTTTTGATTTACGGTTTCTGATCTGCGATTGGAGAGCTACTAGCTGCTGGCTACTAGTTTTGGCTCTTGGCTTTGGTTTTGGTTTCTGATTCTGTTTCTGGTGATTGGTGTTTTGCTTTTCAATTACCAAATTACCCACTTACTCAATTGCCAAATCCCTTCTGATTCGCGTATTTCGCGTTGATTCGCGGCTAAACACAATACTGTTCACTTAGGAGATTTCGGAACCTTTTGAGTTAATGGCTGAACGCAAGGTCCCTCCGATTTACCCCCGCTAACGCGTGGGTAAACCGTCGGGATGACGAACTTTTGTCGCGTCCTCGTTAAGTGAACAGTACTGCGGCTAAACAGGTTTTGCTATTTTTCGCTTTGTCCTCTGTGTCCTTCGTGTCCTCTGTGGTAAAGGGTTTTGCTCTTTCTGTTCCCTGTTCCCTATAACCTATTCGCTGGTTACTTGCTATTTGCCACCGGCCTTGCATAGAGCACCGCATATTTCAAATCGAACCAAGCTCCTGGCTGCTTGCCGTTGGAAAACCGCGGACGCATTCTTTCATTCTGGCCCCGCCCTCCAACGCTCTTGGGAGGCTTTGCCTGCGAATCATCCAGCTTGATCGGCGCCAGGTCAATCTTGTTGCTCCTGTCCGTGGCAATCTGCCGGCCAAGAATAATGGATACCTGCAGGTCTCCATTGCCAACAGCATTCACGGAAATTCCGCCCAGTTGGTTCACCCGCATCAACTCCGCCGGCGCTACCGCTTCATACACGCTGTCAATGCCCGCAGTGCCATTCGGTCCAACGTCGCTGTAGGTTCCGTAGTCAATGGCGCTGACTACGCCATCAGGGTTGGAGGAGCCAAACATGATTTGCGACTGGCGCGTAAGCGAATCCGCCCCGCTCATGCTGGTGCGGGCGCCGCTCGCCAGCGACGCCAGTTTTCTCTCCACCCGCGCGCAAACAAAGGCCGGTATGTCGTCCACAGACCACTTGCGCGACTCAGCGCTGGAGATCTCCTTGCCCACAAAATGGGAAAAGAACAACGGAGGGCCAAAACTGGGCGATTCCTCATAGCTCACCTTGAGCACCACATTCGGCACCGTGCTGCCATCCACTGGGACGCCAATTCGCACTTCCTGGGATTCTTCATCAATGTGGATCCAGATCAAGTGCTGATAATCCCAGTTGATGCGCCGCCATGTAGAAGTGGAAAGGTTTCCGATTTCCTTGCTCACGCGCTGTGGAGCATCACCAAAGAAAACATAGAAACCGCTGCGATGCGCGAAACACATAAATGCATTGCACACCGCCGCAGCGCGAGGCCCGCACGGGCCAACGCCTTCCCATTTCTTCACTGTCTGCCAGGTTGATGGATCCGTGGCGCTCACTTCCACAATGTAGCCTGACCGCTCTTTCAGCGAGTAACTCGTACCCTGAAAGTCTCGCCAGCAGATGGTACTTTGTCCGTCCAGTTGCCCGGGCTGGACCGGGCTGGTATCACCATAAAAACTCTCCGGATCGGCGGCCAGTGAAACCATGTGCCCTGTAGGAGTGGTGAGGACCATGCGATTCAAAGATGCAGAAAAGTAGATATCTACGCAGGCCGGGGCCTGCACTTTGCGGAAAAAGTCTGTGACCTTGGTTGTGCTCAGCAGATAGACATCAGTGAAATTAAAGGTTGCGCTGGTCGTTGTATTGTCACTCATGACTGTGGAAGTCATGATGACCCCGCTCACCGAGTCCTGCGACGGAATATAGAAGTAGTCGCCTACCGTAGTGCCGCCGGAAACGGTGAAACAGACAATGCGAGCCGCAGTGTTCGCCGGTCCCAGCGGGACATGCGCCATGTAGATTTGAAAACCGTTGCCAGGAGAACTGAATCCCTGCACCGATGCCTCAGTCATGCCGGTAATGTATCCGTTGCGATTCTTGAACAGGACGATCGCATAACGCTGGCCGGAGCAGATATTGCCTGCTGGAACGATCACTGCTGTGTTGGTGTTGGGCGGAGCAGCCCCGGCTCCGGTTGTGTCCACGTTTTGATTGGCGCCTATGCTGATGAGTGCTCCATTGACTTTGGTGAAGGCCGATATTGCGGGCGCAGCTCCGGAATGTGCAACATCTGCTTCGTAGACGTTGTATCCGGTTACAGCCGCACTGCCGGTAAGCTGCTGTACCCACGTTGGCAGAACAGGAGATGTCACCACAAACCGGTCATTGGCTGAGGTGCCGGCGGTGTAACTAAAGATCGTAGAGAGGACCGTTTCACCGTTCCCGTTCACTAGCGTAACGCCGATGTAGACATCTCTATTGGCGGCGAATGTCCCTGCTCCAGCCGCCCGGGTCACGGTGGGAGCCTTGGTAATGATGCCCACCGTAGCATCAGCCAGGCTCTGCGCCATGACCGGCGTTGTCTCTGTCCAGGTCACTCCTCCGTCGGTTACCGTGCCGCCTTCATTGGTTGGGAATGATGGACTACTGCTCCCAGAAATCCCAGCCACGGTGCAGCGGTAGGTATGGCCGTTGCCAACCGTGCCGCCAGTTGCGGGGGTGACTACTTCTCCAGCTTGATAGGCTGTGTTGGCTTGCCACCTGGCTCCCACGGGCCGCATCGAGTACGGATCGAGATTGCCTGATGGCAAGTCGTAGACAGCAGGATTCGCCAGCCCAACTTTCATGTCAGAGAAGGCAAGATAGCCTCGGTTGTACGCCGCTGCTACCTGCATGTGGATGTTTGGCGGCAGCGAGACTTGTGGACTCGTGACCTGAACCAGAGTCGCCGATCCCGCCGGCGATTCCACGTACATCCTGCCCAGCATGTCCAGGATCACAGGAACCTGCGTGCTCCCGGAGGGCTGCTGATTGATCAACGATGCCAGTCCGGTAATCGGTTGGTCCTTGGTTGGCGTCTGGAACTGCCAGGCTATGCCGTCGCGAGTCCGCACGCTGCTCAGGCGGAACGAGACATTTCTGGCTACTCCCGCCACGCCCTGGGGCAGCGCAGTCGGATCGTCCTGCTCCACCAGGCTTGACCAGCGATCAAATTCGTGTGGAGTAAAACCTTCAAAGTTCATCTGTAGTTCTTCGCTTCAAAGGCCACCAGGAAATCCAGGTCGCCGGTGATGGTTCCCTCATACGCGGCCGCGGCATGCTCGGTTCCTGCGGATGAATACACCTTGAGCAGCCAATGCGTGTCGTCTGCTCCGGGGATGATCTCAGCAGAGAATCCGCCGGGACCCTGTAACGGATAGGCTCGGTCGTAATGCGCGGCTGAGGGTTTGGCAAGGAAATTAGGATTGCCTGCCAAATTGGGCAGCAGAACTTCTCCAGTATTGTTGCCGCGGGAAGCCTGCACGTAGTTACCGCTGAGCGTCACCTTGTGGATGTAAACCGTGGCCCGCTCGCCAACCTGAACATCTTGAACAGCCATTGTGTTTGCCATTTTGTATTTTTCTCCTGTGTTACTGAATTGATTTTGTGAATTGTGATTTTGATTTGTGAGGTTGAGCTGCTGGCTCGGAAGGCTTTTGGCTTTTGGCTTTTGGCTTTGATCTGTGACCTGTTGCCTGTGGCCTGTTCCCTATCTTGGTGGCGCAATCGGTTTTGACGTTCTGCGTGCCGTCATTCGGCCAACCCGACGAATCTTGGCTTGGTCTTTGCGTGTGAGATATTGCATGACGTCGTCCACAGCGTTGTCCTGCAACAAGGTGTAAGCTTGCGCCCACGCCTGATTTCCGCGGACGGCTCCCACCAGCGCAGCCGTGCCGTAAGCCAGCGCATGACCGAAGTTCCTGGTCACCGCAATTGCATCTGAGTCAGTAGACAGCGCCGCAAAAAGGAAGTCTCCCCGAATGCGGATGTCCACATTGAGCGTGCAGGGCGTGAAGTAGATAACTCCGGCCCGCCATTCCCAATCGTCAACAAGTTGATCCGGAATTACATCTCGGACTTTGTCCACCAGCGCGGCAGTTCTGTAGTTGGTAGGATCAAGTCCAGTCTGCTTCCATTCGAACTGGAGTGGCTGAATCATCAGTTCCAGCGGCTGAGCCGGCAGAGCATAAGCCGAGAGGTCTGCCGTCTGCGCCGGAACATTGAGAATCTCGGTAACTCGTCGCTCAAATTCCGCCCCGGTTGAAAGCATGCGGTTGTAAAGCTCTTCATATTTCTGGTTAATGAGCGGCAAAAGAAACGCATCTGTCGCATAGCTGGCGTCGGTATCATCAACCAGCGAACGGATTCGAGATTTAACTGTTCCTAGATCCATAAATATTCACCAATAAAAATGGCCGCCGAAGCGGCCCTTATTTTGACCTAGCTTTAGGTGGCACAGGCAACGTCACCGCAAGGTCACCGCAGTGGACATGCGATGAACCAGGTTGCAAAACTCACATAGCAGTTCAACGGCCCACTCGTGGCCGTATAGCAGGCGGTGAATTATTGAAGGAGGCCAGAAGAACGTGGAAGTTTTGCGGCGCGTTGCCCGAACGGGCATGTGCTACGCACTTTTCCTGAAGATGACGGCTGGCGAGATATGGATTTCTGATCTCTAGCGATGTTAGTAGTCATGAAACCTTCTGATGATCTTCCGCTTTCCCATGAACATCCACATGAGGCTCTCCAGCGGTCTCGTTTGCTCCGGAGTCCTGGCTTTCTTCGCCCACGCCAGTAGCCCGTTGCCCACTCTGCCCCTGACGTTTTGCCCTCGCCCGGTCCGCCTTGATCTTGTTCGCTTCTTGCCAATCTTCCGTGGAAAGACGGTCCATGGCGATGTGTCCATATTCGATTAGCGTTGATTTGAAAGCTTCCAACGGGTTGTAGACGTAACGGCAGTTCTTGCAGATGGCTGCTTTCCGGTCTGCAATCTCACCGCAGCCCGGGCATGGATCTGGCGTTGTTTCAGAAGATGCCACCAGCAGCCACTCCGGCTGTTGTTTCAGGATCTTTTCATATAGCAGAATCTCCGCGGCTTTGCGGTGCAGTTCAGTGATATTCTTCCGTCCTCGGCCACTGGAGTCTCCCCAGTCCGCCTCAGCTTCCTGGACCTTCCGCAGCAGCCAGCGGTTACGCTCTTTGCGCGCCTCGTCCATCTTGTGTTTGAGGCCCGGAGTAGATTCGGGCTTGTGATCACCTTCATAGGTAATCACGCCGCCACAGCCCATCTTCGTCAAAAACTCATTGGTGTAATCCTGTGCCAGAATCGAAGGATCCCACGCCATTGGCGTGTAGTTATCGAGGTTGTCCATGCCGGCGCCCTCATCCTTGATCGAGTACTGCACATCCTTGATTACAAAATGGACATATGGCGATCCTACCGGGCACGCATCGACCTGATTCCCGTCCGGCCTGGCCAGATGGCTATGCAAAACTCCATTCACATTCAGTGGAAACGGCATCATGTTGATGACGCTCCACGGGGCAGGCTTGACCCGGGCCATGAGTGCTGCGGTTTCGTTCCGCTTCCGATGCATCCGCCGGACACCCTCGCCATATGCTTCCGGCGAGAACACCTTATCGAACGTTCCGCCCATCTCTCGCTGCTGCTTGGCTGCTACTGCGTTCCATTCCTGGTCCGTGGGCGTCTTGACTTCTACCTCCAGATGTGGATAGCGCCGGCGCTCGACCAGGCGCTCCGATTCATCCCGAATCGGCCTATTACGATAGGGACCCCAGCCATCTTCATCCACAAAATTAAACCCACCGCGCTCTGAGATAGAGAGTCCTTCATCCCACACTTTGCCTCCGGCAACTTTCCACACTACATTGCCGGCGACCACCAGCCGCCACATCGGTTCACCAAACGGCGTGGTGCCGCCGATGGTTAGAAGGTAGTCGGCAATGTCGGAAGGACAGAGTTGGGTACCACGAATGTCATCGCGAAGCATAAATAAGATTTGGTAACTCCCGCCCCATCACGCGAAAACCGCGCATGTCGGGGACCCCGGTTTGGGTAATCTGGTAATTGAGCAATTGAAAAACAAAAGTGTTCACCGCAGAGGGCGCGGAGGGCGCAAAGTAAATTCAAAAATCGCAAATCATAAATCACGGATAAGAGGGCCGCCCTCGCGAGCGGCCCTGAGTTGGTTTGGTTTTAGCCAAAGGCCAAGAGCTAAGAGCCAATGGCTGCTTTCTACCTAGTTCCCTGCCGGCACCTTGCAGCTCGTGACTGAAGACAAGCTCTTGGGGTTGTCCACGTAGAACTGGATTGCATCCACCAGGTAGCTCTTCTCCACGGCCTGCGGATTCCCACTGGTGATGTCATACTGCTGGAACACGGTTTGACCGCCACGGTTCTTGAACCAGAATGGCGGGTTGCCCCACTTCACCTTGCCCCAGGACTTGATGTTCACCAGGTCCCAGCGCGTCTGGTCGGCGTGGACGTTGTTGATGATCTCCCGGCCATCAATGGTCATCTTCTGATACAGGCCATCAAAATTCTTGGCCTTGCCGTCTGTGAGCGGGACGTACTGAAGCTGGAATCCCAACTCCTCATACGCCTGTAGCTGCGACGGATGCGTGTGCCAGATTTGCCCCTTCAGTCCTTCTTCTCCCAGCGCTACCACAATCTGGTTTTGCGCCAAGCGGAGGAGAGGCAGGGTGATGGAAGCGTTGGCTGCGTTCACACCGTTCGCCACCACGTAGTTGTTGCTGCGCGCGATGCCCAGCAGCGTTCCCGTGGTCGAGGTCGAGTGGAAGACCGGAATGCCGTTGATGAACGGATCATTTCCGGTTGCCAGCCCGTCCACCACGATGATGTCACCCGGAATGGCGCCCGCAGGCACAACATCCACAGTGATGCTCTGCGTGGAGCCCAGCGTATTCACGATGCCGGTGATGGTGCAGGCTCCGCGATCCGTAGTGAAGTTGGAGGTGAACACATGGACCTTCTGGCCCAGGTGCAGCAGCCGCGCTCCAAACGGGGCTGAGGCCAGAATGATGGGATTGGCGCCGCCTCCGGCATAGGAGCTATCTACCGTCGCCAGTTTTCCATCACCATTGGTTTGCAGGAAGATGTCGCGCATGCGCTGGATGTAGATGGCAGCGTCGGCAATCGTCTTGCTCACCGGATTGATTGTGGCAACGTCCTTGGGTTCGCCTACCAGATCGGCCAGACGGGTGTATTGAATGGGCACGGCATACGCCAGCGGTGTGACCACGAACTGGTCCCACTGGGACGAGCCGCCGGAAGGCAGCGAGCCGCCGTCCAGGTTGATTTTGGAAACTGCTCCCGTGAGCGCCGTTTGAATGCGCACGCGGAAGGATTTTGTAGAGACACGGTTAGAGCGTCCGTTGTCCTTGATGCGGGCATCAAGGCAGTGGGCCGCTTCAACCAGCAGAGGAATGATGTCGTTTACATCTTCCAATTGCAGCGCAATAGCGCTGGATGCGGAAAGTTGAGGCATCGTTGATAAATCCTTTTGCGCGAATCACGTCGCGCACATTTGTGATTTTTGAATTTTGATTTGTGATTGAAGAACTGATCTCGGCTGTTGGCTCTTCGCTTTTGGCTTTTGGCTTTTGGCTTTTGATTTTCAATCAGTGATCGCCAGATATGAAATCTCCCGGCAACAATATTTAGAATCAGCATCTTACCCTCAACTAAGCCCGCACGGAAGCATCGCACTTCGGTATCAAAAAAGGCCACGTTGGCGCATAGCGGCTCACATGGGATGGCACATTTACGGCACATCCACCCA
The DNA here is from genome assembly GCA_036522115.1 of Candidatus Angelobacter sp. Taxonomy (GTDB): domain Bacteria; phylum Acidobacteriota; class Terriglobia; order Terriglobales; family Acidobacteriaceae; genus Angelobacter. Next base: position 30,204 of record DATDGL010000079.1, on the reverse strand, counting down.
ACGCACCTGAATACCAAGCTCCTAAGAATCCTATTCCACCTTGGGCGTGCTGCATGTGGTTTACGGGCGGGGGAGCTTCTAAATTGTTGAATGATTTTTCACTACACCGAGTTGACCGTTCAAATTCTCGTGAGCCGGGAGCCATGACGGCCAGCGAAACCAGCGCCGAACAGGCACCATTTTGTCATCCTTCGAATTTTGGCACAAGCACGATGATCGGTCATTGTTTTGATAAAGATTTTTGAAAGGCTCCGGTTTACGCTTCCGCCCTCCTTGGCCTCCTGGCTTGGGCCCACAGGGCCTATCCAATCGTCGGCTGCTCGTTCTGTACTCAGCAGCTACTCGCTGATCCGAAATGTCTGACTCCCGAACGCCGCGGCGACTTCGGAGTGTTGATCCAAGAAGGCCCTGTTGCTCTTGTCGCCATCTTCAAAATGATTGTCGTAAAGTACCTGCGTGTGCCCCTTTGGCACTCGCCTTACAGCCTGGTCGGCTAACAGCTTGATCTGCCGAGTAGTACGGCCTGTCAGAACTACATAGTACGCCGCGAATTTTTGGACATCTTTGATAGGCTTGCTCTCCTGCTCGGCCGCTTCCAGAACCTTTGAGGCATAAACACACACCGTATCCCCCACTCCAATTGGCGGGATTTCCGCCCAATGCTGATCCGATTTGAGCACTCGGTCCATCAAATCCTTGCCCTTGTATCTCGACCGGATGATCTCACCCAACTTGCTCACTGTTCCCCCGCTACTTCCGATCAGCACAAACACCACCGGCGGCCGCTCTAGGACTTCGTTCAGGTCGAGCTTCTTGTAGATTGCATCGTAGGGCCAATCCTCACCCTTCCGGCCATCCACTTCATCGATCATGCACAAGCACGGCAGCGCCGCTTGGGTCACAGCAGCCAACTTTTTTTCACACGCTTCACGGTCATCGCGGCTCAGATCGATCGGCACGAACGTGATACCTGATCCAAGAGTCCTCGCCAACTCCTCGATGAAGAATGTCTTGCCACTCCCGGGTGAAGCGTAGATAAGAAAGTTCTCTCGGGTATGCGATTTCTCGGTCAGCGGCCTCCGTATTCGGTCTGCCAAGCCAACCAACTTAGAGCGATCCTCATTGGAAAACCGGCGATAGTTCCCAAGCACCGAGAACGTCCCCAATCGGAGTTCATTCATATCTTTCAGCGCGAGCTGCGCCTGTTGCCACTCCTGGAGCACCGCCATCTCTCGCCGCTTTTCCCACCCCGAGTCTACGAAAGGTAGGATTTCGAGAAGTGAATTCATATGAGGAAGGAAGTGGTTCCACGCACTCTCGTCTGCGCCCGAGGTTTGATGTGGGTTGACCAAGAGAGTACGCGCGCCAACTGCCTTGACGTGAATATCATTGATGTCGTTTCCGACGAACAGGACTTTGTCTGTCTTCACGTGCAGATCCTTGGCCACCCACCTAACAAAGTCGCCTTTGCCTTTGAAGTCGAACTTCGTACCGGTGATGGTGCCAAGTCGCTTTTCGGCTCCGATATATCCGAACGTGTTTGCCTCGATCCGTCGAAAGTAGCGGATGCGGTCACCCAATACAGCGGCAATTACGTCCCATATTGATCCTGAAACGAGATAAGTTGCAATACTAAGCCGTTGAAGTTCCTCCATGCACTCGTCAAACCCCTGGACCAGCTGCAGGCCACGAGCGACACTGATTACCCCATCGTAGTTGAGGTCTCGCGCTTTAAATTTTTCGAGGGTGAGCCGGCACCATTCGGAGTGAGAGATTTCTTTCTTGTAGAACCGATTGGCCAGCAAGCCACACTCATTGGCGTTGTATCCCAAGTGCTCCCAGATTGCCTCCCAAGTGCTCCCCGTCGATCCTTGTTTTGTGAGGGTACCGTCGAAGTCGAAGGCCACAGCCTTCGCTACCCACGTGTCGCTCGTCCTCTGCTTCTTCATGTTCCGCTTTCGCATCTGTACTCCTGCCTGACTGTCTAACTCTTGTCTAGGCTGACGTGGATAAAATTGGTCCCGGTCAGCATAAGATAGCACGTGCTCGTTAAAGAAACCGCACGGCTGCAAGCGCCTGATTATATGTGGACGCGGCGACATTTTGGCCGACGGCACTAGATATGTCAAGAAACGGTTGGTGTCGCGGTCGTACAGTTCGCCGAATGAGTGCTGTTGCTGGGCCCGCAGGGCTTTTACGACGCGGTCGATCCCTTTGCCGCTACGTCGCGCTGTCCACAAACGCTAGTGCTGTATCGGATGCGCCCCATGTATGTGGGTAGGTCGGTTCGAGAGTTCTGCGGGGCGCGTCCGATACAGCCGTTTGAAGGGAGCCGCTCTCGGGGATGCGTTTATGTATTTTCAATGGTTTTGGGGTTAGGAGAAAGGCTCCCGGAGCAGTTGCGGGAGTTAACAGAAGCGCGGGCAGGATTGGTTTGGTTGTAGTCTGCGTGGGGCTGGGGCGATATTTTGAACCGATGCTGGAAACGGGCAGGTGGTTTGGAGGCAAGAAGGGCGCACCACGGCGGTAGGCGGCGAGGCGCACCGAGTGAAGGAGGTTGGAATTGTAGTTTCATGCAGCGGCTCCGGCGAGACAAGGTGGAGAACGGAGTTGGAGCTGGGCAGCGGTAAGTCTCTCGACAACCACCATGAGTCCGCCGCATTTGGGACAGACCCAAACCGGGATCGGCTTCTGGGCATCGGAGGCTTCTGACTCAGTGCGTGGTGGCTGTACCGCGTCGAGTCCTTGAAAGCAAAGTGGCAAGAGAGTAGCGCGTCGGCGGTTGGCGAGGAAGCCAAAGTGGCGAATGCGGACGAAGCCTTTGGGCAGCAGGTGCAACAGGAAGCGGCGCAGGAACTCATCCAGCGACAGGGTTATTAACTTCTGTTGGTTGTTGTGAGCGGAGTCGCGCCAACGAAAGGTGACCTTCTGCTCGCCCAAGGAAATGAGTCGATGATTGGAGATGGCGACGCGATGGGTGTAGCGGCCTAAGTACTGCAACGCGTGCTCGGGACCTCCGAAAGGGCGTTTGCAGTAGACGTGCCAGTCGTGTCGGAATAGGGTTCGCAACCAGGCGGAGAAGGCTTTGGGGTGAGCGAGGGGCTTGAGGTTGCCATGGAAGCCAATCTTGCCTTGCCGGAAGCTGCGTTGGAGGGCGGCGATAAATTTGCCGCGAAAGACGCGGCTGAGCACCTTGATGGGAAGGAAGAAGGAGTAACGTGGTTGGATCCAGTGGTTGCGATCAAGCGACAATCCGCCGGCGGGTACCACACAATGCACGTGCGGGTGAAGTTCGAGCTTCTGATTCCAGGTGTGGAGCACGCTAAAGAAGCCAATCTCGGCGCCCAGATGCTTGGGATCGCGAGCGACTTCGAGGAGGGTTTCCGCACTGGCCTGCAGCAAGAGATGATAGAGGATCTTCTTGTTTTGCAGGGCGAGTGGCGCCAGTTCATGAGGCAGGGTGAAGACAACATGGACGTAGCGCGTGGGGAGAAGTTCCTGGCGACGCGCTTGCAACCAACGATCGCGGGCGTTGGCTTGACACTTCGGGCAGTGCCGGTCCCGGCAGCTGTTGTAGGAGATGGCAGGACGGTAGCCGCAGTCGATGCACTTATCGAGATGCCCGCCTAAGGCGGCCGTGCGACAGCGCGCAATGGCCCGCAGCACTTTGATGTGTTGCCAGGTAATCCACCCGCGGCTATGCTCGATGAAAGATTGTCCTGCGGTACGAACCAGATCCGCCAGTTCGAGCGGCGGTCGGTTCATCTACTTGTTCTGCAGTGACTTGCCTTTCAGCTTGAGCGAATCCAGAGGACTCGCGGTTGCGTTGAGATGACGCCGTGAGAGATGGAGATAGATGGTGGTCTCTTTCAGATCGTGATGTCCCAGGAGCAGTTGAATAGTTCGTAGGTCAGCTCCGTTTTCGAGCAAGTGCGTAGCGAAGCAGTGACGCAGGGTGTGGGGATGGACCCGATTCTGGAGGCCAGCCGCCTGCGCAGCCTGACGGCAGGCGTAATAGATGGTTTTAGGGGTAATGGGGCGATTGGCAGTGTGCCCGTTTCCGCCGGGGAATAACCAGTCTGTAGGTTTGCGCTTCAGCCCACGCCAGTAGTCGCGCAAGGCGTTCAGCAGTATAGGACTGAGCATGACATCTCGGTCCTGGCGACCTTTCCCGCCCCGGATGTGGATGACCATGCGTCGGCTGTCGATGTCGGAGATTTGCAAACGAGCCAACTCCGCGCGCCGCATCCCCGTACCATAGAGCGCCATCAATATAATGCGATGCAACCGGGTCTGGGACGAATCGATGAGGTGAGCAACTTCTTCTGGGCTCAATATGCTGGGCAGGTGTCGCGTTTCCTTAGGATAGGGTGTGTCGGCCACACTCCATCCTTTCTTAATCGTCTGGATGAAGAAGAACCGCAGTGCAGCCAGCCGTTGCGTGACGGTGCGTGCGGCCAGTTTCCTCTCGCGGAATAGATAGGCTTGGTACTCACGAATGTGTTCTGTACCGAGTTGGTCAGGAGCGCGCTTGAAATAACGCGCGAAATCTTCAACGGTCTGAATGTAAGCGTGTATGGTAGTCTGAGCGTAGTTACGGCGCTCGAGTTCTTCGAGCATCATTTTGCGAAGGTGGGTCATAGGTCATCTCCTGATGACCTACCTTATTGGCTCACCCATACTGCTCGCACCCTGACACGCGAAGGCGTCCGCCGCAAAGCGGCTTCGTTCAAACGGGCTTCTGGGAAATGCTCAACTTCGTGAGTTGGCGGCAAGACGGCAACGAGTGTAGATGATTTTGTAGTCGCCGAAGCCTCAAAGAACCTTGCAGATCAACGAATCTTAATTTAAGCAGGCTTATGCCAGATTTCACCGCGAAAAGCACCAAATATCTTCAAACTCTTGTTAGGACTCTTGGCTTGGGCTCAGAGGGTCGGGGCAGTCGATTGCTCGCGAACGGCTAATAATTCGTCCTGGCTTTAGGCTTTTTATAGATTTCTCTATACTTACGCTGATATGCTGCGTGATCCTCGGCCTTTATTTTTTGATGATATAAAGTTCGGCAGGAACTACTGCAAAAATCCTTTGTTTTTCGTCGTGGGATAACAAATCTGAGGCAAGTTGGCCGCTTGCATATTATCAGCGGAACTGCCTCATCAATTGTCAAACGCTCTCCTCTGGTTGAAAACTGGTACTGATTAATGCGCTCCAAAATAAATGAAGCGATTGGGGACAAGATTGTTTTGTAACCCAGAGGGGTTTTCCAGTAAAAGATTGGAGAGCCTCCGGCGTCTCCTGCATGGTTAAATTCGTGATTAACATCAAACCCAAACTCAACTGCACCGTCTCCACCGTGTTCCAACAGGAAGTCAAAGGCTTCATTGGTAAGGGGAACAGAGCAACAGCTTGGATCAGTTAACCAAGTGAGCATTCGCCGAAACGGGGCTTGCAAAGCACAGATACGCTTCTGGAGCAGCACATTTTTGGCTGTTGTCAAATCAGTTTTCAAATCACCAAAAGGAAGAGTCTCAAATGGATTTCTTGTCTCTGAGATATCCTCGTAGCGATTGATGCAGAGAACCGTCGTGGCGATAAATGCAGGTATCGCTTCCACCAAGCCCTTATCATTATGCAAATTAGAATTCGCGTACCGCAGGATGCCCTGCCAAATTAGACGATTGGGATCTTTGTCAGGAGGTGCGGCAATATACTTCGCACAAGTCGCAATTAAGGCCCGTTGGGTTTGGGCCAGTTCTTCCTGAAGTTTGTAAAACTCCTGGATTAACTTTGCTGCATCGTGTTTGGCTTGCCCTATTTCTTCAGGTGACACTGTTCGAGCGTTCGGATTGGTGCGTTTCTTCTTCTGCACATAATTGCGTTACCTTCAACTGTCTAGGGATTTTATCGTAATGTTTGCAACCGAGGGAGTCGCACAATTACATTGGGGAAATAATGGACAGGAAAACGAAGATGAGTTTTAGCCGTGAGTTTGAGCGTCGAATTGACGTTTTCTTTCGGGTCTGTGAAAGGGTTTTGCTGCGAAGTCTGATATTCGTGTGTTTCATCTATGAAATCAGCAAATTTGTGGACTGGCTATGGAGCAGATAATTCATAGCGGGCTTAACCACATCTTTGGACTGAATCTCGCATTAACGTTAGATCGGCTGCGGCGAAGGCTTACAATAGAATCGATCACAAACGCAAAAGGCCTCTGCGATCGCTACCACGGAAAATGCACGCTACTATCAGACTCCCTCCGTTGAGTCACTGACTCTTAGCGACAAAATACAAGCGCCACCAGACTTTCTTCTATTGAACCTCTCCGATGAGGAAATTACAGTTAAGGAATGCGTCGGATTACTTCAACATTGGATTATGGCTCTCAAGCGGGACATCAGACATGACAGCGCCCAAATTTGGTTACATCAGGTAGCCTCAAGGTTCCTCAGGCGGCCTTATAGCCTCATTGGCGTTTTACACATGGTTCCGTTAATCCTGATCAGACTCATAGCACGAATATCGTGAGCGGTACGTGAACCGCATGTTTACGGAGTGGGAAGGATTGTGGTTTGCAGGCTGGCAGGCCGCTGCGCGTGACGGAGCTTCCACTGATCGGGCAGCCATTTCGCGAGCTGGCTCATTTTGGCCTGCGGCAGGTTCATGAGCAATTGCGTGAAATAGAGTTGCGGATCGAGATCGTGCCTGCGGCAGGTGCTGGCCAGGCTGGATAGAATGGCCGCCGTTCGCCCGCCGCGTTCATTGCCGACAAACAGAGAATTCTTGCGGTTCAGCACCACCCTCTTCATCTCCCGTTCACTCACATTGTTGTCGATGGGCACGGCTCCGTCGGTCGAGAACACGTTCAGCTCTGCCCATTGCCCCAGGGCATAGTTCACGGCCTCGGCCATAGGATGCTTGGGCAACAGTTGTTCCTTCCAGGTGAGGAACTTCTCCCGCAACTGGGCCAGCACCGGAACCGAACGCGCTTGGCGCAGCGCCAGTCGTTCGGCTACAGAGACCTCTTGGGCCTCCTGTTCCACGGCGTAGAGTCTGCGGATGAGTTCCACCGCTTCCCGCGCGATCTCCGGCGCCGTCTTCTCGGCATCAATAAATTTCCTCCGCGTATGGGCCCAGCAGCCGGCACGCGTCATCTCATTACTGACCACCACTCCGTTGTACCCTCCATAGGCATCGGCCAACAACACTTGGTTGTAATCTTTCAAAAAATGTTTCGGCCCGTCCCGCCCCCGGCTCAGCGTGAAGTCAAACACGTTATAAGATAATCGCCGTCTCCCACATACACCCACATCCGCGCCGGATGGGTCTGGCCCGGACGCAACATCGGCATGCTGGTCTCATCCGTCGCCACCACATGCGACTTTCTCACTTGCTGCGCCATCCATTCGTACAACGGCTCGACCAGATCCGCCACATCCCCGCACCACACCGATTGCGTAGCCCGCGAGATCTCGAATCCTTGCCGCTCGAAGATATCTTCCAGGCGGTACAGCGGTAAGTAGTCGGCGAATTTGCTGGTCACGATGTAGGCCAGCAGTCCCGGTCCGGCCAGGCCCTTCTCGATGGCCGTCTCCGGCTTGGTGGCTACATTGATCTGGGGATTTTCGCCCTGCTGCTCGCACTGCGGACAGGCATACTTCTTGCGCACGTGATGCAACCGCTCGAAGCGGCCAGGAATGTGCTCGATCTGCCAGCTCTCCTCCACCCCGATTTCCTTGCGTTCCACTCCGCAGCAGGGGCAGGCCCTCTCTTCCGGCTTCAGTTCGTGGATGTGGGTGGTGACAGGAAGATTTTCGAAGTGGGCAATCTGGCGGCGCCCTTTTCCCTTCTTCACCCGCCGCAGTTCGTACTCCGGTTCCGGCTCGGTCTTGCTCTGCGGCGGAATATCGTCGGGATGGATGGGTTGCTTCTCTAGCTGTAGAGCAAAATCCAGCAGCGCCTGCGCCAGCTCCTGTTCCGATTGCAACCGGTCAGCGCGCGGTCCCACGTACAGCTTCTTGAGCTGAAAGAGTTCCTTCTGGAGTCGCAGGGTCTCGAGGTACAGTTCGTTGCCCCGTTGTTTCTCGCGCAGATTTTCGAGTTGGAGATGGTTGCGTTCCAGAATCAGAGAACGCAGCAGGGCTTTCAGCGCTTCACTGTCCTGGGGAAGCTGAGCCAACGGTGTCTCTTCGGCGGGCACACACTATAGACACAGAAACCACATCAGAGTTTCTCAAACTGCGATTCTTTCTTCTTTTTTGCCCTGTCCTTGTTTGGTTCTTCCCGCTTCCACGGCCCGGCTATAGCGAGGCATGCGCTTCAGCTTCGTCATATCAATTCCATCCAGCACCATGGCCAGCTCGCTGGCTCGTAACTCCACCGCGCGCCGGCCCTCGCCCGTCCGCGGCAGCTTGAACACTCCTTCTTCCAGCCGCTTGTACCACAACACAAACCCATCTCCATCCCACAGCAGGATCTTCAGCCGGTCTCCCCGACGCGAGCGAAAAACAAACAGATGTCCACTGAGCGCATCCTCTCCTATGACCGTTTTCACCCGCTCTGCCAGCCGGTCAAACCCACAGCGCATGTCCGTCTTCTCCGTCGCCAGCCAGATGCGCGACGCCTGTCCCTGGTCCAGTGCGTGCAAACTGGGCAATCCCATCATCCCTCAGCCTCCACCACCGCCAACAAGGCGCGCAAGTGACTGGCGTCGAACTCTGGCCCGACCATCAGCCTCCGGCCATTCCCCAGTCGTAGCTCAATCGTTGCTCCAAGCCCTACGCGAGAGTCCGTCGGAGTCATCGCGGGCTTCCTAACTCGCACCTCCACGAACTGCGGCATCGCCGCTTCTCGCACCCGCTTTTTCCAGTAATAAAACTGCGATGGACGCAGTTCCCGCGTCCGGCAAAAAGCGGCCGCACTCTGGCCGCCTTGTTCTTGTTCTGAACACAAGCTCTGCCACTTCCGCAATATTTGCTCTTTAGGTTGGATCATTCCAGAAGCTTGCCGCACCCGACGTGCGCAAACAAGATGGGGTTCAGATATCGCTCACGAAATTCATGGGGTGTCTCTCTATCGAAAACCTGTAAATGCACTTGCGAGGCGGTCTCAGAAAAATCCAGGCTCCAGCACGAAATCTCGTACCGACTTTCTCATGGATGGACGACACCCTGAATTTCAAATGTCCGTAGATCGTGTACTTCACATCCCACGAGCAGACTCATTCCTCCCAACAGAAAGACAAGATCCCGCGCCGTCCAGCAGCCCTGCCCATGCGGCTTCGCTCGTAGCCCCGCCTCAAATATTCATTCCGCTAAGGCTATAGGGTGACCATTAGGAATCCCTACAAGCTGATCCGGAGGCCTGTTCTGACCAAACTTCAAACAAGCAATTGCCTGGGAGCGGACTATACGCTCACAGGTCTGTACCAACCCGCCGATCAAATAATGCTTGTTTTCGCAATGTCAAAAAGGGCACAATATCAGCACTTTCCCCCTACAAACTCTTAAGGCTTAATCATTTGTCAACGGAGAACCTATGTTCTACATTCCACCTCCCCACTCAAGAGACAAACTCATAGAGCATCTCGCCAGGAAAACCGGGCTCTCAGCCGTGCAGGCTGGCAAATTTTTGGACGCCCTCACTGAAATGACAATGAGCGGAGAGATCCGGGAACTCTCCGGAGTTGCTCCGTCGTCTACGCATTTGGTCAGCATCCCTCTGGTTGAGCAGGAAGACGGCACACTTACCGTAGATACATCTGGAAAAAGCTTCTGGTTTCCCTTTCCCTGGTGGAGGAGACGAAGGCGTCCCCCTACCCCTCGTCCGGGTGGGTACCCAGGCCCTTCTATCAAGGCTATTCGGGTCAAGGATTGGCTTACCAAAGATATGAAGTTAGATCAGACCGCGCTGCAACGACTGAGGGATTGGGAGGAGGAAATCTAGCTTGTTTCAGGTCCTGATCGATTAATCTTCAATCATTTCGGCCTGTCGATGGACCACAAGTAGAACAAGCGCAATTCCAATGGGCACTAATCCGTCACCTCCGGCCCCGTACCAGGGAGCCACATATGACGATGTCCTCACTCGGCTTGCAACTGTAAGCAGCCGCCTGTCCGATATTCTCCGGACAATTGGCATCGGTACCGTGCTCTTTTGCTGGGGCCTTTTTAGCGCGGATAAAGGGTTGCCTCATGATGTCGCAGTGCATCACCCTCTCTGGATCGTTGTAACAGCGGCCATCGCTGTGCTTGGGCTCCTGTTTGATCTATTGCAAGCAGCTGTAGCCTACCGAGTCGCGAATCGTCTCCGCTCCGATATAGAGCGCGACCAATTCAAACCCAAATTCTATCCCTACCAGAGCTTGCTCTATCGTTCGCAGACATTTTTCTTCTACGGTAAATCGATTTTGATGCCGGTGGCTGCCGCATCGATCGTCATCCTTCTGTTTGTCATGGTGTGGAACCCCCAACCAGTTCCCCCCGCTGCACCTTGTTGTTGCTGTTCCAATCCGCCAAGCCCTCCCACTCCGAGTCCCAATCAGAAAACCAGCAAACTCCTCCTGTTACCGGTCCCGGAATTCACTCCCAAAAATTGGACCAACCCGACAAATATGCAGAAGCTTCAAAAAGCCCTCTCCCAAAAGGCTGAAAAAGGAGACTTGCTGCTGCTCATAGGCTCAGCCGACTGCACGCCAATCAGAAACAACAAGGAAAAGCTCGACAACACCCAATTGGCCTTGAATCGCGCAACCAAAGTGCGTGATCTACTCCAGGCTGCGGGATTCAGCCTGGAAATGCCCCCTCAAGTGCTCCCGCAATACGTTAACTGTCGGGAGAAGTCGGAAACCCGCGCAGTCTATCCACTCCTACTCCACTCCGCGGAGCATTAGACAGATCAACTAAAAGCCAACCTATCCCGACGCGCCGGATTTCGGCGATCACGGCAATGCTCTGGGTCGCGCTCGTCGCTGATTAGTGGCCAAAAGGATAGGCCATACCACACCGAAGCCCCGATCAGAGTGAAATTACTGAGCCGCTCACCTGTCCCAAATGCCGGGAACCCGACCTCCGGTAGGCTCATGTGAGCCGTCCAGCAACCCTGCCCATGCGGCTACTGGGGCGATGCTGATTTCAAAACCGCCAAACCACCCAACGACAATCTTTTTACAGCTTAAAAACGCTGTAGATGGTTTTGCAGCTGCCCAAGCCCCAAAGAGCTGAAAAATTCAATAAAGCTCAACGAGTTACAACATAAGCTGTTTATTTTCAGCAGGTTAAAAATCAATAATTTGCGGGCATTGCCCACGATGCTGTGGGCACAGATGAGTTGCTTTTTGGGTAAACTGCCGCGTAAGTTGCTGAATTTCAAAGGGAAATCAATTTGGGCTATCCGAGGCAGAATCCGGGGGCGCACCTGACTGCAGCGCAGATCACTTTTGAATCGAAAGGGTGGCACGGTTTGATCCATGATTTTTGACTCATAACTCGCTGTTCAATTCCTTTTTTTCCGAAATTCTCGGATTAACTGACAATTATGTCTTCCCAGCGCGGTGCTTTTTGCGCCAAAAGTGATTTGCAAATTATTACTATGGGAAGCGAGCCGGAACTTACTCTTTACGGGTCAACAGGTCTCAAATATGCGCCTGTCAAAAAGGAGGGACTATGGTTCTGGAGCACGTTAAGGATGCCGCAGATTTGGTGATTTTGTGCTGTCATGGCGTATACAACGGCAAGGATTTTACGGATCCTTTCACGGAATCACGTTGGGTGCTACTGTCCTATCAAAAGGGTGACCCACCATGGTATCAGGCTCACATGCGGCACGCGATAGAAAGGACAAGCGCCAATCCGAAGTCCGTGCTTGTTGTCTCGGGAGGTCAGACCCGATTTGAAGGCGGCCAAATCAGCGAGTCAGGATCATATTGGAAGATACTCGAAAGCCTCGGGTGGAATGGACATCCCGAGGTAAAGCAGCGTGCAACCACTGAAGAGTTCGCTACAGATAGCTTCCAAAATCTCCTCTTTGGAATTTGTCGGTATCGTGAAGTCGTCGGAAGATATCCAGAGCACATTGAGGTGGTGACATGGGCATTTAAATCAGAACGTTTTGATCTTCATCGGGCAGCCTTGCGCTGGCCCGTTGATCGATTTTCCTTCGCAGGAATTGGTTATCCAGATGCCCGTAGTGTTGCCGAAGAAGGTGAAAATAGGGTATTGCAGTTGTTTCGCGCCGACCCATATGGCGTAGGGTCAGTGTTGGCTCTGAAGCGTGCTGCCAGGAACCCGTTTAGACGTCAACACGGTTACTGCTTTTCCTGTCCCGAAATCAGAGCGCTGTTAGAACATAGCGGAAGCCAGATTTTTCCGGGGAAACTTCCCTGGAATTCAAATCAATCAATGAATTCTTCTGCAGTACCGGAAGCCGTTTCAGCTACCAGTCTCGGGGCCAAGGAGGTGGCAGTGCCATGACAAAATACATCCAGCTTACCTATTACCCGCAACTCGAAACAAATGCTGACGGCTCGACTCGTCTCATGCGCGAATTCAAGACGCGAGATGGCCTAGCCTTTATAGAAGTACAGAGTCAGCTTCCACCTCCTCATTTCCTGTATAAGGGAACATATGAAAATATTCCACGCGATGCTCCCCCTGACTTTCCGTCTAAGTTTCCTGCCCATGACCCAGCCGAATTCGGCTGGCTTGACGACACGGATCTCTTAATACTGACAATCCGCCCACCAATCAGCGACGACTTTGTGAGGGAAGATGCCAAACGAACGATTCCCCGGAGCTATTCTTGGTTGGAATGCACGCTCCTCAATGAACTTCAGACCCATTTCTTTAGAGGCTGCTCCCGCGATTTAATTACAATTTCCAAGTCATTACACGATCGGGTACCCTCGCCCCATCGAATCCGAAAATTTCTCCAAAACGGCGTCGCCGGTTCCTGGTATCCACGAATTCAGCCCCGCTGCACTTCCGGCTATGTTGCGTTCTTGCCCAAAACAAATAAACTGCCCGCGGTGATGAATATTTTTGGAATGGGCGGCAATGACACCCTGCGCACTGCGCATCTCCTGAGAGTGCACTTCCCAGATCTCCTTGCGTCTTTGGTGGCCGCTCCTCGTCCTCGGCTCCTAATTTTTGAGATGAGCCCTCCGGACGACTTTGATGAAGAGCAACCACTTCTGCCCGGACTGCTCCAAGCACGCTATGAGAGATGGAAATTTGGACTAAGTGTGGACACCATGTAAAAATTAACAACCGCAAATTAGCGGGGCTCGTCATGTCGTGTTGGGGCAGCGGAAATGTAGATGATTTTGTAGCTGCCAATGCCCCAAAGATCCAAGGAAAGAAACCGAATTCTTGTAGGTCTACAAGATTGCGGCTGTCCTGCTCGAATCCGCGATTGAGGTTTGCAATGGCTCGGTAAGCACTTGAGGTTGTGGGCAGGGGGTGCTGTCAGCAAGTTTCAATCCTCTTTTTTTACGCCTCATTTTTTATTGGACGTGTAGTTAGGAATTGACGATAATTGTCTCGCGAAGGATTTGCTCTGTTGCTTTGAGTCGAGCGGAGCGGAAAGACAGCCTACAGCGCGGAGGCAAAACCGCTGCACCGATGTACCCGGACGGTGTGCGTGTCTGTGGGTATCTTCGCTTCAGCCGCAATCGTTCTGCGGTGGAGAAAACCAGCTGATCGCGTCATAAGTCGTGAGGTGTGAGCCGCAGGCCGCTTATCGATTGAAGGACGTGCAGTACAAGGGTCAGCCGTCTATCTGATAAAGACGGAAATCTAATCAGTTGTTGCCGACAGCGAACGGCTCCTCTGCGAGATGAGTTTCTATCATCTCTTCTGAGTCCACAATATTAGTGTGTCTGTTCATCCTAAAGGCCGTATCTGCGTTCTTGCTGACGAAGACTACGAAAATCTCTCGCGTGGCATTCAGCCAAACTGTAGGGATCACCGTCATGTAGGACGAGTGCAGGCTTTTGAATTAAGCAGAGAGCCGCGATTCGGGAGGATTCTTGCTTTCCTGGCGTCTTCGGCAATAACCAAAGACAATCCGGCCCCGGCTGGCTGTTTCGTTGAAGTTGGCGGTGTCATCGAGTATGTACACCTGCGGAAGACCACAAAACCAAACCTGAAACACATACATGCTGTTGGCAGCAAAATAGCAGAAGAAGAAAACAAACCGTTCAGGCGTCGCAGCTACTACTTGGCTCCGAGCCAACGCTGAATACGGAAACCCACATGCAAATGTAAACGGACACGCGTATCGTTCAATTGAACAGATTCCACGGCAAACACCTTCGTTGCTGTGGTTTTAAAATGGAACACCAAAAGCCCTGGGGCTAACTGCCCAGGGCATTTTTATTTGTGAGCAAAGTTGAATAAATTACTAAAGCTCATCTGGGACTTCGAATACCTCGCAATCTCGCTAGGCATTGCCCTGTGCACCGTGAGTCATCTGGCCCGCCTGGTTCGCAGCGAGTACGAGAGTTGGAAGTCTGAGAAAAACACGAAAAAGAAGTCTCGCCGAATTCGAAAGCACACCCGCTAAATCACGAAGTTGTGACGCCCTAGAGGGGATGCTTGCATCCTCTACGATACGTGTGTCTACTCACGGCTGTTTGGCAAAGGGTTGTTGAACGCCGTGGAGTGGAAGCCGGTGAGGCTGAAAAGGGCTTTTGGAATGTCCGATGCGGAGTTAGTGCCGGTGTCTCACCGTCAGTGATGGGAGTTTGGAGGCCGTTAGAAGTTTGGAAGGAGAGCCGGGGGGCGGGGCGGCGAGCGCCCGCGAAAAAATTATTGCGAAAAGCACACAGACAAGCAATCTTCTGCTGTGGCCGGCAGGAGCGGGGGCCTTGAAAGGCAGAAATGTTTAGACTGTCGTGGTGTCTAGGTCTGCGTAACGCAACCGCATGCGGTTATTCCTCGATCGGTCGCTTGAAAATTGCAACAACAGCTCCCCGAACATTCGCCCACTCTTCCGTCTGATCGCCGCTCATGATTTGAATCAGTTCCCATCCCTCTTTCCCCATCTCGTTCAAAAACTCCTGAACGTGACTCCCGCCTGGATTCTTGCTCATATCCCGAGTCGTATATTCCCAGTTTTGCATGATCGATTCCTCGTTGTACCGTTACGTTGTACCGTGGCTGGGCTCACCCCGCAGAACAGTTTTGCTGCTTCCGGCTAACATGCTCTCACTGTTTAATTGAATGGGCTTGCCTAGCAAGCGATACACCCGCTGTGAATCCGACTCATATTGACGTATCGTTGACTCTGCCAACCTGGCGCTCGGTTTACCTGATTCTGCCCAACGCCACGCCGTCACATAGGGTTCAATTGATTCCCGCTTTACCCCATCCGCAAGGAGCAGCTCTCGCACTTGCTCATCCATGGAAAAAACCTCCAAGTTATTATATCGGGCCTCAAAACGTTGTTATCTGCCTGTTGGGTTGCTATGAAGAGCAGCCAGGAAATAATCTTAGGCGAGAAGCGGAGACGTGCTGGGTTTTGAAGAGAGAGCCGGGGTTGCGGGGCGGCGAGCACCCGCAAAAAAATTCTTCGACCAGGAATCCAAGTGAATTCGAAGGGGGAATAGGGTAAAAGACAAAAAGGGCCATAAATGCCCTTGTGGGCCAGCGGGGCATTTCGGACGCGGAAGCGGAACTGGAATGGCTGAGGCGTAAAGGAATTCTAAGTCTGCTTTTTCTTGCGTCTTTTCTGAATGGCATTCAGTGCGAGGATAACCGGATAATTTCGGGCTGAAAGTCCGGCTCCATTCAGGTAGTCGATGATCGCTTTATATTCTTGGTCGGAGAAGTAATAACGGATGTGTTTGGTCTTGGCCGATCTGTGAACACGCTGAAGGCGAAGCTCGGGCTCGAGAAGTTCCCGGATATAATCGCCAATGGTGCCCTTGTGGTGCAGACGAGTCAAAAGCTCGAGTTTTTCATGCTCTGCGGGCGTTAAGTCGATTTTGACGGCGTATTTATCTTGGCGGCTGGCGTGGCTTTTATTAGCTTCTTGCAGGAGCAGATCCGCAAGGAATTGGCTGATGCTGATGTGTTCCTTGCGGCAATAACGCACAATCGTCTCGTATTCTTCTTCGGTAACATCGGTGTATAGGAATCGTTCGCGGGGAGTATCGGCCTCATCTCGTTTTCTTGTTGTCATGATTGTGTGGCTCCGTTTGGCGGCAGACAATATTAGAGAATTCCAAGAAAACTTGGAAGCGATTTTTGGATGATCTGACCAGAAATCAAAGAATACCTGTACAGATTGAGGAGTCAATGGGTTTAGCGAATCTGACCTAAAGTTTTGTTTATTGCCGAAGAATCTCCTGAATGTTGAATCGCGATACGCGTACTGCTGGAACAAGTGCAGCTAAGATCGCTAACAGAATCAGCAGGATCGCGCTGTAGGCATAAAGTCGGGGGTTTAATGTGCTCACGCCATACAGAAAGGAAGCCAGAAGTCGCGTGAGGCTGATGACGATGACGGAGCCGACCAGGATTCCGCCAAGTGTAGCAGTGACACCTAGCCGGGCCACTAGTATGACTATTTGGCGGGGTGTTGCTCCGAGCGCCAAGCGAATTGCAAGTTCCCGGCGGCGTGTAGAGACTGAGTTCGCGGCCACACCATAGATACCGACCGCTCCTAGAAGGATCGTGATGCTGGCGAAAGCGCTTAGGAGAATAAGGGTGATCCGCCGTCCGGCTAGGAAATTGTTGTCGAGGTAATTGTCGAGTGTTTCAAAATCCTCAACCGGAAGGTCCTTGTCCAAGGCATGAAGTGCGTTCTCCGCAGCATTCTGAATGGCTCTCCCGTCCACTGTGGTATTGACGACAAACGATAGCTTGGGAGAGGGGTCTTGGTATTCAGGTACATAGACCTGCATCCACTTCACCGGACGTTCCGGGCCAAGGTGTTTGATCTCCCGGACGACACCCACCACTTCGAGCCACCGCTCGCTTTTGCCAATCATAGGGGACATGCGGAGGCGCTTACCGACAGGATTTTGGTCCGGCCAAAGTTTCCTCGCGAGAAATTCATCGACGATGACGACGGGAGGAATGCCGTCGCGGTCTTTGTCATTGAAATCGCGGCCCTGGAGCACAGGCACACGCATGGTCTGAAAAAATGTGGGCAGAACAGACTCGTCTTCGACAAGCAATGGTTTGCTCGGTTGTAGGGATTGTGTATCTGTATCAAGGGCGTTTACCAGTTGTTGGCCGGTCAGGGGAAGGCTGGAAATTCCGCTCACTGACTCTATTCCTGGCAGGGCTGCGAGTTTGTTAACGGCCTCTTTGTAAAGAGCGATCAATTTGGGAGGTTCTTTGTATCTGGTGATAGGCGGGCTGATCTGAAATGAATAGATGCTGTGCGGGTTAAAACCCAAGTCCACTTTCTTAACCTCGTAAAGGCTCTTGATAAGCAACGCGGCAACCAGTGACAAGCTGGAAGCCAACGCAACTTCGGTTAAGAGGAACACTCCCCGGCTGACAGCGCGGTACTTGTGCTTGGGCGTTAGCTGCGATTCGCGTCTGAGTTCCGCGCTCACGTTTGCCCGTAGGGCATAGATGGCTGGCACGAGCGAAGCGAGAAGAGTTGTTCCGAAAGCCATCGCTATCGTGATGGCGATGACCCGAAGGTCAATATCGGTTTCCTGGAATCGCACGGCGGCATTGGGAAACCGATGAAGGAAATAAAAGATTCCTAGTTTGGCGATTAGCAAACCGAATCCGGCGCCCACGGCGGCAAGAATCAAGGCTTGGAGTAGGAATTGCCGGAATAAAGTTGACCGTTGTGCGCCTAGAGCCAACCGGACGCTCAACTCTTGAGCGCGTTCGAGGGTGGCGGCAGCGAATACGATTGTGACATTGACGACGGCGAGCAGGAAAATCAGGCCAGAAGCAAGAATTAAGAGCGTCAACGGCTTGCGTTCGCGGCCAGTAAGGTTATCAGTCATGCTCTCTAGGCGCACTCCGTACTCCTTGTTGGTCGCTGGATACTGCTCGGCCAGCCGCCGCGAGATCGTTTCTATCTCGGTTTGTGCATGTGTGATGCCGATCTGCGGTTTGAGTCGTCCCACCGGGAAAAACCACCGGCTCTCTCGTCCCACAATTGGGGAATTGCGGAGCAAGGGGCCGTTGGTGACATACACATCGGCATAATTCAGGTGACTGATGGGCGTGGGCTGGAGTACCCCAATAATGGTGTATTGCTGGCCGTTCAGCACCAGGCTCTTTCCCAACACCGCAGAGTCTCCGCCGAATTTGCGCTGCCAGAACTTGTGTGAGAGGACCGCCACACGATTGGCTTCCGGCTTGTCGTCGTCATCGCCGAAATCCCTGCCCGTAATCGTCTTCACGCCCCACACTTTGAATCCTGAGCCAGAGATGGCGACGGCCTTGATGTTCTCGGGTGTGCCGTAACCGCTCAGAGTAGCGGTAAAGAAATACATAGCTGCCATATCTTCAAAGGAATGGCTCTGCGCTTTCCAATCGAGGAAATCAGGGTAAGAGGTGCCAAGCTGCGCTCCAGTTTGATTGACTACGGAGTGGAGCCACACAACGCGATCCGGCTGAAAAATCGGGAGTGGACGCAAAAGAACGGCATTCACAACGCTGAATATCGCGGTGTTTAAGCCCATGCCAAGAATCAGCGCCGCAAGAACCAAAATCGTCATGCTGACGCGCTTGCGCATAAGCTTGAGCGAAAAGCGAAGGTCTTGGATCAGTGGGTACATGGCGCGGACTGCATTTGTCGGCATAAAGCTTTAGCGATAAGCGGCTTTGCGGAATCGGACATCTTACTCCTCTGCCTCGACAGCAGCCAATGGACAAGGGCCGGATGTTTGGCAGTAAAATCGGCTGAATTTTCTCTGTGGTTGTTGGTGTGAGTGCTAACATTGTGGCTATTTGGGGGCTTAGGCCCCGTGTTGGCATTAGCAATAATTAGCAGGACAGCCCAGGGAATCAGCGGTAAAGCAGCCGGAATCAAGAAGCAGGATAGAGACACTCGTTCAAAGCTCCAAGGGGCTTGCGGTCCCCCATCTCGGCCAAGAGTTAGCGAGACCGCAAAAGTCCCGGGATGTTCCCTTCTCCTTATTCCGGGCGTTTGTTGTTCGAGTTATTTGGGGAAAAGAGGACTCAGGCTGCGGCAACCTGCCTAAACGCCGGTGGCCTAAGCGTCTCCTTTTGTCTGTATGGATATTAGGCAGTACGTTTACAGGCTGTCAAGGGTCTGATGGGCAGGGCGATACAAACTGAATGCGATGTTTAGGAGGAATCCAATGAAATCCAAGATCCAGATTGTCATTCTGATGACTGCGCTCCTTGGGGCCAGCGGCATTTCGTGGGATGGTGGGCAGGCGTCCGGGAAACAAGGTTCGCGGATCAACCGGCTGCCAATAAATTTGCCGCACGACATCATCGGCCCTACTTGCCCTGGCACAACTGCGTGCGCTAGATAAAAGGCCATGAGACAATCCTGTACACTTTTCGTGCAGGTTTTCTCATGGACATCGCGTTACCGATTGGTGGATTCGTTGTCTACGCTTGGCTCCTGATTCTCGTCCATCGCCAGCGCATTCGGGAGCAGTTGCGGTGGTTTGCCTTCTATGTGCTTTGGGAGTTTGTCGCGCAATCCGTAGCGCTTGTTAGCCTCGTGGCCCGTCCGCACTTGTATTACAACCTATATTGGTGGCTCGAACTGGTTGACATTGCGCTGACCGTGATGGCGGTGCGAGAAAGTTTTCTGAGAATTTTTCAAGGCTTTACTCGTAAGCCTGGTTTCCGCTGGTTGGTCTGGATGCTGATTGTGGCTGTCATTGTTTATTCAGCGCTTCGCGCCGCCTATGGCCCGCCGTTTCAAGTCAGCCGCAAATTCACTTTTATATTCGACGCCGAGTTTCTGTTCCGGTGGGGTTTTCTGGCAATTGCTGTTTTGACGGTGATTCTCGGGATTTTGATGAGGGAGGGTACCACACGAGAAGACGCGGTGGTGACTGGTTTTGGAATTGCTGCTGGCGGGTTTCTCCTATACTTGGGTACTCTGTCCCTGCTCGGGAACAAGTACATTTTCTTGACCAAATACATTCCCTCTATGGGATACTTTGTAGCTGTATTTTGGTGGATTTATGTTTTCTCGCGTCCGGTGAAACAATTTGGGTTCGAGGAGTTGGGAATGGGACCCGATGAAATCCGCGAAGCGTTGCGCCGCTATCGGCGTTTTGGCGAACACTTGTAGTTGGAGGACAAATGTCGCTATTGAGTCCATTCTTAGTCTTGCCAGAGGCCGTTATGGTGCTTGTGCTTTTGGCAGCGGCTTTTTACAAAAATATCGAATTTCCGTCAGCACTCGTATGGGGCAAAATCCTCAAGAAGCTCGGTCCAATGCGGGCGCATCACGTCTTAGAGCACAACAAGAAAGTGGAGGACGAAGAGGCGGGGAACTGGCATGCACGTTGGCGCGCACGGCGGCAGCATTTTCGGGTCAATTGGGGATACCTGAGCGTCGAGACACAAAATACATCCGCATTTTTGCGGGCCCTCCGATTTGAAAAGCAAAAAATTAAGTCCACTAAACCCGGTTTGAAATATGCGCCGCTAGAAGTGGCGGTGTTGGCACTGATTGAAGAGGCAACGGATTTGCGATGGGAGCAGGTGCGGTGGCAGTTTATTCTTCAGTTCCGTTCGAGGCTCGGGCTGAAAGTGGATAAAGAGACTTTCAATGTGTTGTTGGCGCACTATAAGTTTTTTGAGGAGCATATGCTTGCCTTGGCATTGGCGGAGGGCCAGTGGCTTCACCAGATGCTAATGGAGCGGCTAGGTTTGACCGAATGGCGCGTGATTGAAGGCGGCCAAGAGGAACCCGCGTAGGCGGGGGCAGGTAAAAAGAATGCGCCCGGACCGGGTGCGGCGTGAGCGGCCCGAAAAAAATTTGCTGAAACAGGTCTGAATTCTCGCATCGCAGTCTGGATTACGGAGAGTTACAGAACGAGAAATCGAGTACGCCTCTTGTCTCCCACAGCGTAGCAGCTAGTGTAGTGTCTGGTAATTAGCTGGACATACACGACTGAATAGTGTCAACAACTTAGATGAGTTAGGAGTGTCCAGTTATTTAGTGGACACCACACTAGTTGCCATCGGGCAGAATCGAGGGGAAATCATGGGAATAGCCGATGATCTCAGGTCTCTTGAAGAACTCCATACAAAGGGACGAATAAGTGATCAAGAGTTTGCGGCTGCGAAGGCTGCTGCCATATCTGGGTCCTCCCAAGCGATGGCGGCTCCAGCTCGGGCTATAGAGCCCAATGAACCAGCCCGTAAGAAATCTAATGCGGCATTGATGATATGGCGTTTGGTTGGGGTTGCGATTTTGCTCTGGCTACTGTGGGTATTTCTTGGCAGGCCATCTACTACCGCGATTAAAGAGATGGCCAATTTACCTTCTGACTTAGTGAACGATTCTTTCGGCCTCAGCGCCGCATCATGGAAAAGTACTCCTGTAATGGTTCCGTACAATGGATCACTGACAATTTCTGTTGAGGTTACAAGGGGAAATCCAGTACATGTGTTTTTGACGAATGCGGTTGGTGTAGAGAAATTCAAGGATACGCTCCAGGGCACACACTACGGTGGCTTCGCTTCGCAAAAAACTATGTCGTTTGAGCACACTGCGAGAATAAACGCAGGTCAGTATTTCCTCGTCGTGCATGACCCCTCCCTCGGTATATTGTCCTCTTCCTCATCGGACATTAGCCTCAAAGCTCACATAGCTCCGTAAGGGGGCAACCTGTCAATGCAGGGGCGGCGAGCGCCCGCGGAAAATTTTTTGAAAACAAAAAACGCAGAATCAGCATGAGCAATTTATGGTGAAATCCGCACTGATTCCAAAGCCAGGAGATATTCTGCAATCCGGTTACTGGCCGGAGTCTGTGCAAGTCATGAAGGCGATGAAACGCACGGTTTCCTTCGAGGGGCAGGATGCAGCCAGTTTACTCAGGGTGTTCGAAATCGTAGAACTTGAGTCGGTGGGGGTGAATACGAAAACAATTTACTGCAATATTCTTGATCCATTTGCGGAGCACGCAACGGATGGTTCGCTAGAGGTCCACGGCCAGCGTAAGATTTACCTGCGGGCCATCTTTTCCGGTGAATTTGACAGCGAAGTGACCATCACCGGCACAGTGCTGGAAGAAAAGCCTTCGGTAGCCGAACGTTTGCGGCTTTTCCTACGTAAAGATTCTGTGGGGACCATACTGCTGTTGAGCGGACTCTTTGGCATTGTGGTTCTCATTCCAGCAAAGGCCGGTTGGTACGGCCAAGGATCAAGGCCATTCCGCCAGCTGAACTGGGTACTGGTTGGCGGGATTCTCTCTGGTTTCCTTACAGCTTTAATACTCTATGGGTGGAACAAACGGAGCCAACGAAGAAATGTGCTTGAGAAATTGCTAGGGATGGCGTGGAATTTCAGAGCAGCATGCCGTCACCGAGCAGATTTGTTCCGGGAGTGGGAGCACTATTTCGAGAGTGATTATCGATTTCTAAGAAACCATGCGAATTCTGACGAGATAACATTCGCAGATGCAATAACCTTTCCCCTTTGGTGGTTCTGCTTATCAGCTGTTGCACTGCGTTACAGATTGATTCCAAAAGGGTTCATGCTTTTTGTTATTTGCGTGCTTTTGGTGGCTGTTCGCTACAATTACAGGCAACTGGGTGAATTGAAAGGTCAAATTGAAGTTGCTACCAGTCGCTTGAAGAGTTTGCGGGCCAAGTGCGACGCCAAGCCTCAGTTTTTGAATGTATGGCGAGAGTTCAACGATAACGTGGATGAAGTGTTGTTTCTAACTCAGGCACTCTGTAAGGAAAGTTACTGGACTGATTTTTTCTGAGTTGAGCAACCGCGTGAAAGCACAAGTCGCTTTGACAACCGCAAGAGAGAATTAGGCTGCTGGCGAAAACGGGCGCTGGCGCGTTGTATGAGGAGCGGAGTATCAGGACTGGATGACGCTGATTCCGGTGAAGAAGCTTATCGGGTTTTGCATACCCGTTTTAAGCTATCGGAGCGAGCGCATTGCGTGCTGAATCCAGGCCCGCTTAAATGCGGCTGGATTACCTGGTGCCTGCGCCCATTCAATGTAGCGTTGGCCTTTACTATCAGTCTGAATCTCAATCATGTGTGGTCCTTCGCAATGAAACAAATGCAGCACAGCCCAAGACCTTGCTTTGAAATCAAGTAAAGCTCATGGTAGCCCGTCGCAAGGGAACTTGGTATTGCTAACACCTGATGTGGAAGACTTTAATCCTGGAATGAGATGTCTTCCTTTGGTGTCTTTTCTTGCTGCGGAGCGATAACTGCAATGACGCCTTCAGCTTTTATGTGGCCGTCGGGGTGAGTAACGGTGCTCTCTGCTGCTGTAACCATCCATGTCATGCGATTTCGCTGACCACCTGCATCGCTGAAACTAAATACTCGGCACCTTTTGTTCGCTGGCTTGTCAACCATCGCAACATGGTCTACAGCAGATGGGATCAGGCGAACAGTACAGAACTCCCCCATGTAGGGACGGCCTTTCACATGCACACAATCTTCGTATTCGCCTTCACAAATTGAGCAAATTTGGCTTTTAACGATCATTCCGGAACTCAGAAAGACTTGCGGCGGGAAGATTAATTGTTCAATCGCCTTGAGACGATCGACTTTTTGATCGAGATGTGCAAATCCCTCGTCGGCCTTTGTTGCTGACAAGAATCTACTTTGAGCATCAACGAGCGCACCCCAAGCCTCGTCTGGTCGCCCGTCTTTAAGCAGGAGCCACATGTTAATTTCGGAAACTAAGCCACTCGCGACACACTCACAACCCAAAAGCACGTTGGCATAGTCTTCCTTTCCAGATGTTCGCGCGTACTTCTTTTCCGCTTCGACAGCAGCAAGCAAATCTTGGAGTTGCCGACACGCATCTCTTTGAAGGGCGCTATCGCGGGTTATAAAGGTGAAAATCTCACACTCCGCAATGATCTTGTTGAATTTGATGATGAACGAGGTGACAGGATCATTCATCGGTGGCCTCCCGGATGATTTTAGGCAGTTCCTTCAATCCCTCGACTGGTCCGTCATAGGCGATTTTCTTATAAGCTCTGTTTTTCTTTTCAATGACGACATTTAATTTTACATTGTGGGTTCCATGATCGCCCCTGAAGAAGTCAGTTGCGTAATTGCCCAACACATTGAGTGCTACGGATATAAGCATCTGATTCTGGGAATATATTGATGCGGAGATGAAAAGGATAGGTGCAACCCAACCGTGCGATTTATTCTTTACATATGGGGGCCTTTGGCTTGGGGCGACGATGTCATCCAGTGGAATCGCCTGGGCCAAGAGGAGCTTTTTTATAGTCGCGGTTTCAGACGCCTGCAAAAGTTGGTCTATTGATGTTGCGGACTCAAAATTGATGGGCAAGAGCGCCATTCGCTCTGGATGTCGGCAGCCGAGGTCGGCCATTTTTTTACCAACATCAATGTAGTCGGACACTGCTGTTGTCATGGTGAAATCCTGCTACCAGCGATTTTCTACCCTGGACAAGAGTAGAAAAAAATGGTGGCTCAGGATTGTGAGCGTGTCAAGGCATATCGTATATACAGCGCTCACAGAAGGAAGTTATTGAATTCAAAGGAAAAATAAATTTCTCTGAGCACACTGAGACTAACAGTCATTGTTGTCATGAGGACTCAATTTTGCTCCCAAAATCGGTATCGGAGACCCTTTTTTTTTCCAAGCTGGGTCACAAATACTTAAGAAATTTATAATCAGGGAAGCTTCCGAGTTTCAGGGGTTCAGGTGGGCCAGTGATATTCGCTTCTTGGCGAATGGCAGTCCGGGGGCCTTACTATGTGAGCGGAAGCGAGCCTCTTTTTGGGCGAGGTTGGGCGAAACATGAGCTTTGCAAAAATAAAGGGTGAGTTAACGTCACGAAAAGGCCAAACTGTACGCTTCGGAGCACCCCAAGACGTACACAAGAAGCAAGGATCTGCGGCTCACGGCAAGATCATTGATGAGGTGTGGGCGGACGAGAGAATTAATCGCTCCCAACCGCACAAGCAATCCTGTCGTAAGCATTGTTGGGGCGATTACTCTTTTTGCTCTCAGCTCATTAAATGGAATAACCCAACAGAAGATGGAGAGCATTCGATCAGGTTAGCTTATTATCGTCGGCGTTGCGGGGAAGATTGGTGGGAATTCGCTAGTCAAATGACTGTCACTGCGGATTGTAAGACTGTCCGCAAGCTACTTGAGGTAACGCTGGAGAAGGCGAAATGGTTCTGCAATCCGCCTGTGGTTCCATAAAAGTTTGATAGTCCTTGCGTGCTTTGGGGAAAAGCGAGAAGGGATTTTCGAAGGGGAGCCGGGGGCGGGGCGGCGAGCGCCCGTAAAAAATTTTGAAAACAAAAACGCAGAGTTAAGCGTCAGAGACTTTGATAGCTCTGGCCGGGGCGGGCTAGCAGTTAGGGAGATTCTTAAAGTGTTGCGACTTCGAGCGACATTCCAGTGTTAAGAAGTGTAAAAGTTCGAAAGTCGTTCGCGACTCCCCGCCATGTACTATTATTTTCTTTAACTTAGAAGCCTTCCTGTCTATAATCCTGTCTAAATAAAGTAAGGGCCGGCCAACTTCCCCAGCCCGACAGGTGATTCGTCAATGCCAGTCCCTCAGCGCAACGGTTATGCCAGCCGCGTAAACATCCTCAAGTACATCAAAGTTGCCGACAAGTGGCGTTTTGCTCCTGCGCAAACCAGCAACAACAAACTCAAAATGGATTGGGTTGATTGATGGCAAGCCTGAGCGCCATCCCTGAAGGGACCTATTACATCGAGTGGTATGAGAACAAAAGGCGCTGCCGACAAAGCCGTGAAGGATTCGGCAGAAATCCTAGAGCAAGCGCGGCGGAAAGCAATCGAGCTGGATGCTGGCAAAGCCGGGATCGAAGTGACCGCGTTCGCGTGGCGGATGCTGTAACCGATTACCTGAAGGAGATTGAACCGCCACAGCGGGAGCGGAAGACGTATATAGCGTACAAGCACTGCCTTGAACTGTTCGCGAGAATCTGCCGCAAAACTTATCTTCAGGACGTACAGTGCGAAGACCTATTGCACTTCATTCGCAAGCTTTACGAGATGAACTGCGGGCCGCGGACGGCCTATAACCGTGCTGTGATCGTTTCGCAATTGCTCAAGACACACGGCATCAAGGGTCTGCTCCATAAGCGCGATTGGCCGAAGTACGTTGACCCGATTCGTCCAGTGTACGAGCCGGAGGAAGTGGCTACTACGTCAATTGGGAATCTCAAGACGGCATGACCGAATTCTTCTAGCACAAGCTGCCCTTCAATATTGCCTCTAGACACGCCGTCAGGCAGCAACAACGAGTCCCTCAACACTAGCCGCCTTACGGTATCGCCCGCAGGAATGGAGAAACGGAAGTAGTCAGCCGGAAGCGTAAGCTATTAACCGTAGCAAAGTCGCGTGCGATGCCCAAAGACGCCAAGGCACGATTCATGGTGATGCCGCTGTTGACTTTTTCTATAATCTTTCGCAACTCAGGCTTTATCGGGATTCCCGGATACGGCAGCGCCGGTGATGACGCCTGGGTGAATCGGTTGTCTGCGTTGAGCATATAGGAATGCCGTGTCACGGCATTTGACCGAAACCGGGTTTCCAGAAACGCCTCACATATCTCCTGCTCTGTTCTTTTTTTCACCGGGCTATCCGTGCGTTGCACGTAAAACCACAACATGGGCGAGTTTTCACACAACAGGAGATTGGTAATCTGCCATCGGCGCGAGTCGGGAAAGGCATCGTAGGACCTCTGGATATCATCTTGGGAGAAACGCAAGTTCCATGTGGTATTGCGAGTTCCAGTGTCCCAAGCATTCGGAGACGGAGCCACAAGCTCGAGGCCGCAGCGGGCAACCATGTCTTCCAGCGTCTCAATCGTATAGCTGTTTTCCACCGGTTGCATCAGGGAATCCGCAATCTGAGCTTCCGGCGCATGCTTGTGCTGGTTCACAAGCACTTGCATGAGGCCTTCTCCCGGATAGCTATCAAGAAGGGACCGTGTGATGGAGAGTTCTTTCTGAAAATCCGGCCTCCCTTCGGTGCCGGCAAGAAGCCGCACTCCCCTCTGAAAAGCAGAGGTCAGAATCCTGTGGTAGCGGTTGTACACCATTAGCTCCAGGACCCCAGCCGGCTTGAGGGCGTTCGCGAGCTTCGTGAGAGTCACTTCCGGATCGGCATTGTGGTGAATCACACCAGTACAGATGATGTAATCGAACTGCCCACGGTAGCCAGCCTGATTGATGCTTTCATTACGGAGTTCGAGGTTCGTGGAACCGAGGTCCCGTGCAGTCGAAGCGCAGAGTTCCAATGAAGAGGTGGACACATCCGATCCGAGCACAGCAGCATTGGGAAAATGCAGCGCGGTGATTGCTGCCTGATTGGTCCCACAACCCGCCACCCAAATATGAGGATTGGCCGGCACCCTATGATGCGTCCAGTCCCCAAGATTCTGGTTGCACATGACTCGCGCGAAATCCGGATCCGACGTGCAATCCAATGACTTCGGCCGCCAGGGAAAAGGGAACCGGCTGTAGAAACTTCCGTTGATTTGATCGACCGCTTCCGATGAGCTGATCAAAGACAAATTGTCATCTATCCGATCCGCCATGGTTGTCATGCAAGCCTCAATCGATTGAACGAAGTATGGTTGAAACAAACAGGAATGCAGCTCCCACTTCACTCGTAGACAGCGATATCTTGAACCAGCCATGACACTCTCGGGAGTATGAGTCCAAGCTGGTCTAAGAGTTCGAGCATCCAGAATACAAGCGCCCAGGAAGCTCAGCCACTTGGGGTTGGACTTATGTAGACGTTCGCGACGTATCGCATGCAGGAGCGAGACGCTATGGTGGCGCACTCGCATCGACAAAAAGCAGTTGCTAGCGGAGTTTGAAAGACGCGTGCGAGCGGCTATGGTCCTAAAATACCTTGCAGTGCTCTACAATACCCCGTTGGTTTTGAGTCCAATAAGCTGACTAATGGTTAGATCTCGAAACCCGCGGTTGCGGGCTTTATCAACGAATTCAGGCGTAATGCCCTGGGCCTTTGCAGCGATATAATCGCCCGTCGAGAGATTTGTCAGTCCTGCACGCTTGAGTCCATTTATATATTCTGCATCAATTTTTTGAACGCGGAAGGAGATAAGGTCTCTTACGCTAAGAGTAAGACCCGCTGCCTGCAAATCACGCACGTAGTCCGCCGTTACTCCCTGTCCTTTCAGTCCATAGAGGTCATTCACCTGAGGATGGAGGCCTAAATCATTCAACTCACGGACATATTCCGGCGAGATTCCCTGAGCCCGCATTCCGATCAACTGGCTTGCAGGAGCGTCCAGCCCCAAGTCATGTAGACTTCTTACATATTCAGGAGTAACGCCCTGGACTTTCATTCCTATGATCTGTGAAGGAGACTCATCTACGCCCACTTCACGCAGAGCAAGAATGTATTCGGGCATGACCGCATTTCTATGCATCTGAATGATCTGGCTTACTACAGGTTTCAGCCCTAACTCGTGGATGGAGCGCACGTAGCCAGGTGTGACACCTTCCATTTTCAGCGCAACCAGATCATCCGATGTCAGGTCATCAAGACCGGCAGCCTTCATCTGTTCGAAAAAAGAGACACTTACGCTGCGCTCTGC
This sequence comes from Candidatus Angelobacter sp., assembly GCA_036522115.1. Classification (GTDB taxonomy): domain Bacteria; phylum Acidobacteriota; class Terriglobia; order Terriglobales; family Acidobacteriaceae; genus Angelobacter. Next base: position 1,438 of record DATDGL010000079.1, on the reverse strand, counting down.
CCCCCTTGACGGGCCGGCACCTGTCTGATTCGTTTGTGAACTCGCAACGCGGCTACTTTGCGGGTTGAGTGCCCGACTGTGAACAGAGGCTTGAGTGTTTTCGGACGATTCATTTCCGGTGCCAGGTTTCAAACTGCCTGTAAGAGCCACAAGTGCGCGGCCAGCGAAAAGGGCCCCGGTAAGACAGAGAGTGCTGGCGAGAACCCCGACTGTGCGAATGCCGATCCCGAGATTCCCAATCCCCAACAGGCGCATCACACGCGCAAACAGAGGGCCTCGATTTGCAGCCATGGCCAGAGTGGGTGCGGAGCGACATTCTTCCATTAGGGTAAGGGCGCGGGCATACTGAACGGCATCGCTGACCACAGCGATCACCGCTTCATCACAGCAGTGCTCGCGTTCAGCACGGATTCGCCCGCTCACCCACCAAACCGCAGGATGATAGAACAACAAGCTCTCAACCATCACCTGGAAGAGATTCACGAAGGCATCCAGGCGGCGGATGTGGACCAATTCGTGAACGATTACGGCCTCAAGCTGCAGCTCAGAAAGTTCCGTCAGGGCCATCAGCGGCAACAGCACAACGGGACGGAACCAGCCAATGACAGACGGGACGTCAATGCGATGGCACTTACAGTATCGGATCAAACGATTAATTCCCAACCGCCGCTGGAGCAGCAGGCATTTTTCATGTAACTGAGGGTCCAAGGATTTGGACTGGATGAAGCGTAAATGTTGAACCGCAATCAGTCCCGCGATCATGCGAAAACTGAACAAGACGATACCCACGAGCCACGCTTCCACGAGCCATTTGAAACGTTCAACCGGAGCTGTCTCCAAAGTTGCGGAAACAGCGGAAGGGGCCGAGGCCGGATTCGCCAACACCAGAGCGGATGGCACCGGCGATGTGAAGGGTCGAACCGGTTCCCGATCCATCACGACCAGGAATGTGATGACGGGAACAGCCAACATGGCCACCGCAGTGATAACTGAAATGAAATAGCGCACGCTGCTCTTCCTGCAAACGGACAATGCGGCAGCCAGCAGGGCGGCCAAAGCCGTCCCCTGCCAAATGAAATGCAGCAAGGTTGCGCCGAGGGACTGCACCACCGCCGGCGACATGAAAATCCCGAAGATAGTCATTTCAGATTCCTTTCATGCTCATCCAGAATGCGACGCAGTTCCTGCAACTCTTCTTTAGGCGTCTGACGGACCGCCAACGCATGCACCATCAACTGGCTGGCGGAGCTTTCAAAAGCACGCTTCAATACATCCGCCACGAGTTGACGCTTAGTTGTCTCTTCCGGCTGGCAAGACTCATAGACATGGGCGCGCTGGTGCTCATTCCGACGGACCGTGCCCTTGACGGTCATAATCTGGAGCAATTTCAAGACGCCGGTGTAACCAATCTCTTTTTCCTTTTTGAGCACCTCGTAGA
>DATDGL010000078.1:0-12023 GCA_036522115.1 Candidatus Angelobacter sp. | reverse complement strand
ATAATCGAGGTTGGTCTCGGTGTCTCTCTCGTGACCGCCAAGCTTGTAGTGATTGGAATCGTTGTTGACGAACTGAAGCTCGCCGCCCCAGGGGTAGAAGTCTGATTCGTTCTTAATATTGCCTTGCGCGTCAGTGACGATGTTGGTCGTCTTCAAATGGTCGGAGAAGTAATAGAAAACAGAGTTTCCGGGAAAGTCCTTGCGGGCCACGCGCTCGCCATAGAAGAACACGTATTCGGATTTTAACGCACCAGTGAGATCGCTCTCAGCGACGATGCCCGGCGACATGTGCCAATAAATGGTTCCGGTCGTGCCGTTCGATTTTTCAACCCGGTTGCCGTCAGCATCGTAGGTGTAGGTGTAGCCAGCAGCGCCAGTGATACGGTTTTCCTGGTCGAAAGTGTAAATCAGTCCAGAAGTGGCGTCGTGGATCATGTTGCCGGCTGCGTCGTAGCCGTAGCCCACCAACTGATTGTTGGCTAGTGCGGTTACGCTCAGGTTCTCGGCCGAGCACTTGGTGACGGTCTTCTGGAGCAGGTTGCCCCAGGCGTCGTAACCATAGCTGTTGCCCCAGTATTCCGTGAAATTGTTCACCGTCTTTTTGGTGCAGTCGGTTCCGGCATTCTGGGCTGAGATCAGGCGATTCAGGAAGTCATAGCCAAAGCTCTGATTGCGGCTGGTGTCACGGTAATTGGTAATGCCGAAGACGTTGCCGTTGTCGCCATTGCCCAGATGGAAATCATAGCCAATGCTGAAGACCGTCGCATTGGGCGCTGCGGCTAACATGGTCATCGGCTGGAAGCGGTTATTGTAGCTGAAGCTGTTGGTGATTCCGCTAAACGCGCTGCTGTGGCCGCTGACGAAGCCGGTGAGACCGCTGTCCGGTCCGTACGTTGCCCCGGTGACGTAGCTGATGTTGTTGCCAGTGTCCACCGCTGACAGAATTCTGCCGGCCGTGTCTGGCGTGTAGGTGACCGCCGCGCCGCTGGGATAGGTGAGCGTGGCCACAGAGCTATCCAGGTTGTAAGTGTAGGCGAGGCTCTTCTGGATTCCGGCGATGGTCCGGCTCTCGCTAACGATGCGCCCCAGCGCGTCATAGACGTAACTGCCGGAGCCTGCCTGATCGGTCAGGCTGGTCAGATGGCCGATACCGTTAGCTCCTGCGTCATAGGTGTAGGCCACCACCGGTGAACTCAACGGGCAGGCTTGCGCGGAATATGCCTTGCCGGTCATTCGATTCAGCGCGTCGTAGCAGTAGCTGATGGTCTGCGTAGCTGTGCCGGTCTGGTTGGGCGCAGGCGAGGTCTTCTGCAGCAAATTGCCATCCGCACCGTAGATATAGCTGATTTGGCCAGATTCGGGATTGGTGGCGGTCAATAAGCGCGAGAGCGAATCATAGGTGAACGTCCGCACCCGCCATTGGCTGGAACTGGTCACCGTGGGATCGCCCTGCTGCGTGACTTTGAGCTGATTCCCCAGAGCATCGTAATTGTATTGGGTGACGAAGTAGTTGAAATCCAGCGAAGCGCCTTCCGGGTTGTACCCGCCGCCCATGGCATTCGTAACAGGGCAGGTGAACGAGGGAGCGGAGAAATATGCCCCCTGGCCGGTCGAGGAACTGCAACCCACAGAAATATCGCCCGCCGAGCCTACGGTTGCATACGTGATGGTAATGGTCGAGCCGGAGGCGCTGGCCGTGACCGGAGAGCCGGAGCGACTCAATCCCGTAGCTCCGCTCCCCGCTAGCGCCTGCGCAACCTGCGCCGCGGTGCTGTTTCCACTTTGACTGTAAGAAGCACTGGCGGTGAAGGAACCGACGGTTACCGTGACCGCGCCGCTATCGTAAACCGTGGTCGGCGATGTCCCGTTCGTGCCTCCCCCCATGCCCGAGGTGCTGGCCACGAATGAAGCAGCGGTGAAGTCCGCTGTATCGTAGCTGGTGCTGGCCGATAGCGAATAATTCCCCGCTGCTCCACTGTTCCTAGCTTGCAGGTAGAGGGTCACCGTCGGTGGATTGGCAGATAGGTTCGCGCTAACGCTGGTCACCTGCGCATACGGAGAGTTGCTGTTAATGGTGGCCTGGAGATAGTTGGCGATGGTGCTGACGTTGTCCACAGTCCCGCCCACGCCGTAGTTGTATTGATAAGAAATCCCATTCACAGTTGCCGTGACCGAGCCGGAATCGTAGGTGGTGCTGCTGTCGATTTCCCAATCCAGGCAGCTTCCTCGGCTGCTGTATTGCGTGCAAACGCGAGTGCTGGTGGTCTTCGATCTCTCTGCACCGGTGATGGTCACGTTCCCGGTTGCATAGGCGGCGTTCGTGCCGGGGATGGTGTAGGTTTGGACGCCGCTCCCGTTGACCGCGCTGACGTTCACCGAGCCTTGGGCCTGGGAACCGTTGAAGTTGTCTCCGGGTTCGTGTACCTCGATGAGCCTCGCCAAAGCGTCCGAGCAGGTGAGGCGCTGCTTGCCGGCCTCGTCTGTCGTCTTGGTGCAATCGCCGGGAGCCGCCTGAATGGGCACATAGTTATAGGCGACGGTGCTGACACTGCCATCCTGTTTGGTCGCCTGCGTAGGACGGCCGAGTGCATCAAATTGCGTCTGGATCACCCCATAGGTGGGGTCGCTGGTGGAGTAGTAAGGATTAGTCACGCTCACCGCGTGACCCAGACCGTCGTAGGTCATCTGTACCGTGGCATTCCCGTTCGGAGTGGCATGCTGGCTCTGATAGATGCGACCCAGGCCATCAAAATAGTTCGTGGCCACATCGTTCATGCTGGCGGTAATGGTGTGAGTTCGCTGAACATTCAGGGGAAAGACGTTGGGCGCGGAATAAGTGAACGATGTCTGCGGGCGATTGCCTGTGGGGTCGGGCTGCGCCAGGGCCGAGGTCAACCGGAACATATAGTCATAGCTGTAATAGCTGGTGTGATTTGGATCACCGGGCGTGTTACCGCTGGCCTGATAACTGCCATTGGCGTCAGTAAAACTGCTCACCGAACCGGTGTTGTAGTCATAAGTTCCGCTCACGCACTGGCTCAAGGCATTGCAGGTCTTGGTCGAATACGCTCCGGCATAGTAGGAATCATAGCTGTGCGTGGTGGTGTGGCCCAGCGGATTAATCTGCTGATACACCTCGCCGGTATCGTACCAATTGGTGTGGCTGGTGATGGCCGTGCCTCCGCGCGGATTGCAATTGCCGGCCGGGGCTAGCCAGCGCGTCACCGTGGTCAGGTTTCCGCGCACTGAAGAAGGCGCGCTGCCATGCTGCGTGCTCACGCCGGAAGAAGTCAGATAAGCCGATTCATCGTATGCATAATCCGTTTCCGCAAAAGCGCATCCGCCGCCGTCTCTGATCGCCACCGAAACCGGCAGATCCAGCATATGGGCCGTCAGATAGGCGCTGTTCACCTGCCATTCATAGGTCGTGTCGGTCTCCCGCAGCAGCGGACCCGGCGCGCCCTGCCCCCAGTCGTACTCTTTCTCTGTCACTACGTTGCCGAAGATGGGCTTGTTGCTTCCCAGGCCCGTGTCATAGGCCTTGGTCACCAGGCTGACTTTGCCGCTGGGATAGACCGTGGTCTGGATGCTGGTAGGCACCACGTTGCCCCAGCCACTGCCCAAGCCCGACTCGATCGTGAAGCCCGCAATGGAATAGGTTGTGTCCACCTGCTTGAGCAATTGCCGCGAGCCGCCCGTGCCCTGGTATTCCTGCGTTCGCGTCTCGTAGTAGCTGCACCCCGACGTGCCATTCAGAGCCGTAAACGCATGCACGCTATCGTTGCCCAGCGCATCCGTAGCCGTGTTCGTCATGCTCCCGTTGGAGGGTGCTCCCCAACTGTAGTTCCAGGTATCGGAATGACCGTTGTTGTCGTTCAGCGTGCGCGAACTCACGGCCCGACTCACATTTCCGCCGTTCGGATCACAGGTGGGAAATGCAATCGTGGTCCAGGCATAGGTGATCGATCCGCCTGCCGGCAACCCCACGAAGGTCAGCTCCCCATAGCTGTCATAGTCGAAGGTCCACTTGCTGCCGTCGGCCAGTACGATGGTGACCAGTTGCGCACTCTGCATGGTATGAGGCGAGGGGTAGTTCTGGGTTTCGATGATGCCGCTCACCTCGAACGCGGTTTGGATGTTGATGTTGGCGTAGCAGAGCTTGGCGGATCGCGCCGTCCCGTCCGGAGCGTTGTAGTTCAACACATAAGCGCTGGCCATCGGGTGGCTGGTGACGCACCTGCTATAGTCGGTGGTGCTGTTCCCCGTAGTAAAGGGCATGGGCCGGCCCAGCGTATCCAGTCCGATATAGGGATTAGTGGAACCGCTAAGGCGGTTTCCATTGCTGTCCGTCACCTGCTGGGCGAAAGCCTGCTGCGGGCAGTACTGATCGCCCATGGGGGCGTCGTCAATCAGGGGTTGGTATCCGCCGGCTGAAGGCAGATGGTTGGTGGCCATGGGCGGACTGCACACCATTCCGGTGGCGCCAAAGACGGCCACGTACTGGCTCCCGTGGCGGTCGGTCACCGTGGCCGTGCTCATCACTCCGTTGCTGTCAGGAACGCTCATCTCCAGGTGATATCCGGTAGTATCGATGGCGTCGAATTTAGTGGCTTCCCCGGTGGGATCAGCCGTCCCGGAAACCGGGGTAAGCTGGTGAGTTGATCCGTCAGGACTGGTAATGGAGTAGCCGAAGGCGCTGAAGGTTGAGGTTCCGGTGGCGCTGCCATTCTTGTCCGTGGTTCGCTGCAGGCTCAGGCCGGGCGCCTGCTGCAGAAAGACACCTCCGCCTGACGAATTCAAGTTGGACGAGTTCCAGAAGCAATCAATGCCGCCGGAGGCGTTGGTAATGCAGCTTACCTGCCACAGTTTTGAGTTCTGGGAGAGAAACACCGCCGTTTGCAAGACGCCTCGTTGCCCCGAACCTGGAATCACTTGCGCGTGCAGCATCTGGTTGCCATTCAGCATATTCACCGTATCGATGCTGCTGCCGTCATAGGAACCCCAGTGCTTGAAACCGTTCTCCATGTCAGGAGGCATTTGGGCCACGGCGCACACGCTGCCAGCCGTGAACATCGCAGCTAACCAGAACAAGCGCCCAATTCTTAACAGTGGTGGAATCGTGCCCAATATCAAAGTGGCAACGAGCCATGAAACGGCAGCGCAGACCGCAAATATGAGAGCAACGGCAATGAGGCGAAACGAAATCCGCTGGTCAGCTCCAGCCTGGGCAAAGGAAGAAAGAAATATAAGCGCCGCCGGCACGGGCAAAAGCATTTGCCTGCCAACCCGGCGAAGCCCTGGCCCTGTCGGCCGCGAGGGAGCAAACATCTTCAAATACATGGCCAGGGCAAAGCATTCTCTCCACCCATCACGCAGCACTTCTCTTACTTCTGCAAGACTCATACCCCTAAAACGACGTACCCGCATCTCTCCTCCATCGAACAGAGCTGATTTTGAAACTGACAGGGGAACCCGGGGGCCGACTTACTCAACTGCAACACGCAACAAAACTTCAACAGGCGAGAGGCGTACCTGTTGGCGCTGTCTCGCGGGAGCACGAGGCGCGCATACAAAGTTCTTATTGGAAGCTTTAGTTCGGCGCTCCCTGGAAGAGAGCGGTCAATGGTGGAGGGTTTGAGCCGCCGATCAAGGCGGGTTAAGAGGCTATGTATTCACGAGGCTATATTCTTGTGCTGATTCTGTCTCTTCCGCAACACGATCCGACCCCAATGTAATAGCACATTTAGCTACGATATAGCAATAGCATAATTAACTATTTTATGAGCCTCCTCCTAGAAGATTGAGAAGTCCTAATTTGGCAAAAGAAAAGGGCTCACCCTGATAAGTAGTGATCAAAAGTCGAAAAACGCTACAGCTATTTAATTTGAAGGTGAAAATAAATCTGGAATTTATGATTGAATAACGTATCTCGGCAAGGGGGAACTTGCCACAGAACACGAATCGGAATAACCAGTGGAATCGACTAAAGTGCGCCTGGCATGGGTCAATCTTGTCGGGGCTGGGATTTGCTTCCGCGTTCTTCTTCCGATTTAATCTATCGCCAACAACATAGTGCTCCGCAAAGTGGAGTACAAACCATTACACATCATTGCCACTCATGGAACCTCTTGGCCTCCGTCTCGCAGCGCTTGATTACTATGCGGTTGCGAGGCTACCGCCATCCTCGGATTCCTCGAAATCGGCCGCCATCGCTGGCATTCTTGTTCCTCCAATTTGGGCCTCGTAGGCGGCTCTCTCCTTCTTGCTTTCTCGTACCGGCAGCAATTCCGTGTGACTCGGAGGAAACACGAATTTCTGAACGAATTCCAGGCGGTCTGCATTCAACCGGCGACCAACGATCGCACCGCGGTACTGTTTGCAAAATGCTGCAAAATCATCGGCATCGATGATTTCCTTCTTCAGTCTTCCCGTCTCCACGATCCGGGCTTTGAGCCAGCCTCTGTCGATCCACCGCTGTACCTCGACGACACCAAGATGGAGAGCCTCGGCGAGGATGTACTTGGTGAACCAATCCCGGCCCATTTGGGCATTGGCTCCAAGCCGGTGAAGCATGACGCGAATCGCGCCCGGCGTTCGGCGCATGATTCTTGCGACCTCGTGGGGAGGATTCGCCACAATCAGATCGAGCAATTTCTGCTGATCAGCCTTTGTCCACGCCCGATAGGGTTGCTTCGCTCTTACCCCGAGCTGGCGAGCAAAGCGCCGGCATGCCTCCCGGGAGTTGCCGGTAAGCATAACAAGCCTTGTGGTGAGCAGTCGCAGGTCCGTTGGTTCATCCGCGTTTCTGTCTCGGATGCTGTCAAGGTAGTCGGCAACCAGTTGCCGGGCTTCTTTGGGCCATCGCTTGTGGTGATATGGCTTGCGATCTTCCGGTCCACTCATAGCAACCAAGAACTCAGTCTGTGGGCCGGTGCCCGCTCCTGAATTCCTCCCTGTATGTATATAGAACAGTCCCAAAGCGGCAGCGTGTTCAGCAGGCAGCAAGTTTTTTTGTAACGCTGTCGAATTTTGTTACTTCAGCGCGCGACTCTCGCCGCAGCCGGCAGAAACCGCAGCCAGAAGGCCTTTCCAGCATAAAAAGTTGGGAATTGTTGACGGTCTTGAGACAACTGGTCGCCGGGAATGGGCCATAATGCAAACCATTAGGTCTGTTGAGACCAGCTTCCCCACTGGAGTATCCCGCATGTGTGGCAATCACAGGGCGCTATTTTGGGATCAAAGTATTGACCGGGACGGAAGAGTAATTCGAGCAGATGTGCGTAGATCCGCACAGGAAGTGTGGTCGAAAGCCTGTTGTTTAGCAGGCTCAGTACTGGGCGATTCTGCAGACGCCGCCGAAATTATGGAGTCGTGTGTGGCGCGCGTCTCCCGGTACCTCGATCGTCGAAATGCAGCACCGTTCACGCAACATACCGCCGCACTCCTTCTGGTCGCATTTCGAAATCAACTGTACTCGCATGCTGCGAAGCTTGGGCGCACGAAACCCGTCGGACATGCCACTGAGGTTGCTGAGTGTGTTCATGATGGCGCGTGGCATGAGAGAGTCGACCGCCAGTTGGAACTCATTGACTTGGTTCGTCAACTGAGCAAGAGAAATCTTATAATCCTGCGGCTTAGGAATGCTGGGTACGAGTGGAAAGAAGTCGCAATGCTGCTCGGGACCACGGCCGCTAACGCAAAGAATGGCTTCTGGAGGGAGTTGCTGCAACTAAAGTCGAAGATCGCCAATGTAGCGGCAAAACCAGCATCTCGAAGCCCAAACCCGCCCAACATGGCAGCTTGATACAGGGCCAAAATCAAGCCGTACCTATCTGCCATATCTTTCGCCCAAGATCCTTGCGGCGGGTGATGCCCAGATTGCACATCACCCGCTCAGAAGGGCCTTTGAAGCATTGTGTCCCAGTGTGTGCAGTGTCTAGAGAGCGATAATCGTCGGGGGAGCCACCACGGCTTCCACAACAACTCCATCCAGCACTTTGGGGAGCTTGCTAAGAGTGCCCGGACCGGCATCGCTGCGGACGAAGACTTTAATCACAATCTGTTCGGTCCCCTTGTCGGAGAATCCAACTCCAGCTCCTATTACGCCCTCTTGCGTGGTTAGAAACTGGTTATAGTGGTCCTTGACTGCGTTGGCCGACGCAAGGGCCGCGACGCCTTGGGGTGTCCTCAGGAATTCTTCTTGAAGGTTATTCACATCCGGTGCGCCGGCAGGAATTGCTTGCGCCATAGTCGCTGCGGCCACGGCAGTGCAGTCAGGGGACGCCGCCGAGGGCGCGACAAACGTCAAGTCCACGCCGAGGTTGTGAAATGCTGTTGTCACATTTTGTAGTGTGTTCCCGAAAGTTGTGTTGATGATAAAAACCCATCCGTTATTGACTTGCTGCACCAAGCCCCCAGCAAACAGGAGTCCTACCGGGTGCCAATTCTTATCCGTCGTATCGCACTGAAAGATCAAGGAGCCAGAGTCGCCTGGCTGTGAGAAGAAGGCAACCGGAATCACCGGGGTGATCGCGATCTGATTTGTGAACTGCGCAACCTTCACGACTCCGTTTACTACATAATTTACGTTGATGGTCACATTGACCGCACTGATCGTGCCCTTGGTCACCCCACTCGTGCGGCCGCTCTTGATCACCACGCGGTTCAACACCGGAACTTCCGTTGCCGGATTGAAACCCGGGATAGCGACAATGTCCGCCTTCGCGCTGCCCGTATTGATCTTAGCGATCGCGGCGTCGACCATATTCGGATTCACGAAATCGATGGGTTGGAATTGAGTGAGTGTTGCCACTGCCAGAGTGCCCAAGCCAGCGCAGCCGGCAGTGTCAAGTGTGCCTACGTGTTTAATTGGGTCCACGTTCTTGTTCCCTTGGTTGGCAAGCGCCAAAACGTGATTGTTGCTCAAAATGTATTTCAGGCCGTCGGCATCCTGGACTAGCGACCCCAATGTGCCAGTGGCGCAGTCGCCTTTCGCGATGTTAAATCCGCTCGTGCCCATTGGAATAGGCACCGCATATTGAGCCTTGTTCTTCACCGCCGGGCCGTCATTTTGGAAGTTTTGCGCGGAAGCCCTGCCGGAAGCCCACATCGCGGCCCCGATAGCAATCGCCACGATCCATTTTCTGTTCGTCATGTTTCCCTTTCTAGCAATTTGGCGTTAGCGTTCCAATCTGCACACTCTCAGACCAGGACCCCAGTGTTCCGAGGTCGGCAGCAACCTGCTAATTCGAACCGCCCCGCCGTTACCCGTTTTGGTCTTCGAGAGCTGCGTGGCCGGACGTTATTCTTAGGACTTTTACTTGCGAGAGAGAAACATGACTTAGATCGCCGCCAATGTCTTCTCCGCAATTGCTTTATTTCTGGAAAAAGATTGGGCCGGAGGTTCAGCGAGACATCGCCTCAGTTACGACTAAGCGCAGCGGTTCCATTTCGGGACTGATGCTGTTCCAGCTTCCGCTGAACTTGAACTGCTCGACTGAGCAGGAACTGACGGCGCAACCGTATCAACGTTCTCTTGAAGAGATGCTGCCCGAGCGACGTTCCGTCGCGGCAAAGGGATTAATCCGGGATATACAGCGGTCACGCCGTGCTGCTGCGTAGAGATCTGCTAGCAATCTGTCGCGTTTCTGGCGAAGCCAGTGCTGCCGCGGTACCAGTGGCAATCTACTGAGACGTTGCTGAAGCCGATACACACCTATGCTTACTCCCATTGCTTCAGCGCCTTGTATTTCTTCGGCAGTAGCGGTTAAGACATGTGTTGTTTTCGTGGGTGTCACTGGCATCTGCCTCGCGTCGTCCTGGAAATTCTGCTTCTGAGATCAACCAAGGGAGGATTTTCAACTTCCTAGCCGATTCGTTGCACTCGCCTCGACCCTTTTTCCAGATTGCACCATCGGTGAGCCACCTGAATGTTATCGGGATGGTCATCTCGTCGGGCTGAGCCCATCCCCTTCGGCTCGATGTGATCAGGAACAATGTCCTTGAAATCGGTGAATGGCTCATCGCAGATTCCGCATTTCTTTCCTTGATCGACAATCTTCCGTTTCAGCAGACTCTTCATCGCTGCTGGTGATCTGATTTCGCGGTAGCCTCTGGGGTGATGCGGATCTTCAATACGCTGAACCGCGGCCCAGAATCTGCACTTTTTCTGAATCGGTTCTCGGCCACAACAGAAGAGCGACCTGTGGATCGGGCAGCGTTCGTTGCGACGAAGTTTCATAAGTTTTCCTCGCTGCTGATTTGTGTTGGTGTCTGGTGAGGCTGGTAGGGACCTTCGGCGCCGTTGCTATGCAGTCAGCGCGGACTCTGTCGCCGCAAAGTTAGCTCGCGAAAACGCAACTCAGGAAAGATTGGCTTGGGAGAGGGATCGTCTTTGCTCAGCGCGGCTTCGAACCGGCTTCATTATTGCGCCTGCGCAACAGGCGACTGAAGAACCGGCCCGATGTGGAAGGCAATAGTTGTTGCATAGGACCGAAACTTAGAGATGCATGGTGGTCCTGCCAAAATCTACAAACTGTCGGAGGATCCTTTGTTGCTTCATCCCCACAGACACGATATTGGCGCCGCGAATAGGTGGTCTCCGAAGGGGACGATCTTGGCTTCGTCGCAGAGGACCACCCCAAGCCTAAAGTTTTTGCCACATGCGTCGGCGAGCTTCCGCAGTCCTTTGAAGTCACCGACATTGACTGTCGCGCCCGCCTTGACTTCAATACCAACCACGGCCCCTTCATCATTTTCCGCAATGATGTCAACTTCGGCCTGGTCCTTGTCTCGATAATGATGCAAAGCGCAACTGTCATCAAGCCAACCAACCTGCTTCATGAGTTCAGCAAACACAAATGTCTCAAGCAGTTGCCCGAAGACGGAACGATCGTGCGCAATGCGTCCCGCGTCCGCTCCCAGCATTTCAGCAAGCAGCCCGGAGTCAAGGAAGTGCAGCTTCGGTGTCTTCACCAATCGCTTGAGCTTGTTGCGAAACCACGGCTCGAATCGGCATACCAGAAACAGTTGCTCAAGGATCGCCACATACTTTCGCGTGGTCTTGTCATCAAGTCCGATCTGTCCCCCGATTTGAGTGAAATTGGTCAACTGACCGGAGTAATGAGCGAGGACTTTGAGAAGTCTCGGCATGTGTTCGAGCTTCTCCACCTCGGCGATGTCTCGCACATCGCGCTGGATGAGCCCTTTCACGTAGGCGCGCGCCCATGCTTGTCGCCGTTTCGGATCCTCGCGTTGCAGCATCTCGGGATAACCGCCGACGAGTACGGCACGAACAAGATCCTGACCGATCATGAGCTCCGCCGTCGCGCTAAGCTTGCCGGCGAACGCCTTTTCCAGGAAAGTCGGCTTTCTGCCCAGGATCTCTGCTCGCGACAGTGGCAGCAGGCTTACGATTTCCATACGCCCAGCGAGGCTCTCTGAAACCTGGGGCAACATTAGAACGTTGGCCGAGCCCGTCAGCAGAAAGCGGCCCGGACGACGGCTCTCATCGACCGATGTCTTGATCGCTCGCAGAAGCGTTGGTACACGCTGTATCTCGTCAATAACGGCTCGATCAAGACCACGTATAAAACCAGTCGGATCACTTCGGGCGGCCTCAAGCACCGTGTCATCATCTAGGGTGACGTAGACACGACCCCCATGGACGAATTGACGGACCAGCGTAGTCTTGCCGCACTGGCGTGGACCAATCACTGTGACAACTGGAGTATCCTTGAGCGCCGTCGTCACGCGTTCGGCGGAGAAACGGGGGAACAATGCTGAACTGGAAGCGGCCATGTCGGATTATGACTCCGTCTATGTCGGATTATACACACGTCCAAACCGGAATATGATTTTGTCCATGTCGGAAGAACGTCAACGTCGACCGGGGTTTGCACTCCCTTATGGCTTAGCTCAGAGCGCCTTCGAACCGCCGTCGTTGTTCTTGTGCCTACGAAACAAGCGCCCAAAGAAACGGCCGACGTAGAAGGCAATGAGCGTGGCGAGATTGTAGGGCCGGA
>DATDGL010000077.1:0-27022 GCA_036522115.1 Candidatus Angelobacter sp. | reverse complement strand
TGCTCCTTTCGCTGCATAGTGTCACTTTAACAACTGTCTCATTTTGTGGTGGCAGTCCAGTGCTGTCACTGTGACAGCATTGTGACAGCACTTTATTGACTCTCAGTGCTGCGGGTGCAATTCTGGAATTGTAAGAAGCGTGTCATAAATTTTCGGATTTTGAGGGATTTCAAATGAAACCGATGAACCGATGACCCGATTCCGAGGCTGCGCCCCCAGGGGCCAACAGCTTGTAAGACTTGTTCTTTGAAAACTGAATATTGAGGCGTTCAGAAGGCGTGAACGCAGTGGGAGCCTTCTGCCGAAATCCCGGTCTGCCGTGGATTGAGCCGTTATGCGGGCGTGAGCGAGGCGAAGCCGAGCGAAAGTCCGCAGGAGAACTCGCGGCTTGCCGGGAAACTCGAGTGCTGCGCATAACAAAACCGCAGCCCTCGATCCGGGCCCTTCTTCCCTGCTCGCTGCGCCGAAGGGAGAGGTGTGTGCGCTGTAAGACGCCCCTTCGCAAATCACTGAAAACAGATGAGGTGAAAATCGAAAATGAACAATCGGTTGCACGTTTCCTGTTACGTTATCCCGTATTTTCGGCCCACCGGGCGGGCGGTGGAGGAATCATTTCAATTCCTCCTCCCATTCGTCCTCCACTTTTGCCCAATGTTTTCAATGAGGTGGAGGAAGTGGAGGAAGAGGACGAATCATCCTGATTTTGCTCTAACTTAACTAGCCAAGGGCCCTCCCTTGATATCACCTGCTGTTTGGCCGGTTTTTTGGTGCCTCCGAAACGGCGTTCAATGGACCAAGCGCAAACTGATAAACCTCGGCGACACGTGCAACTCTCGAAGCAACGCAGTTTCCTCATTGAATTCTCCCGGGAAATGGTTCAAAGTATGCTTATGCCGGAGCAGCGGCCCAAGCCCAAGGATCCTCACAACCAGGACGAATGGGGAACCACCACGCGGGAGGCCTATGAAGATCGCCCCGCGTATCAGCCCAGAAGAAGACCTCCTGCAAAGAGAGGCAGTCCTCTGCTGCGGGCCATCGGCGGCCTGGCGATCGTGGGCGGAATTGCCTGGGGAGCCTATGTTGTGACCTCTGTGCAGGGCATTGGCGGCCTGTTCCACCCCGGCTGGCCCGCACGCCCCATCCTGGTTTGCGCTGTCGGCCTTCTGGTTCTGCTGCTGGAGAAGCTGTTCCGGTAACTCCCTCTGGATGAATGGTTTCCAGTCACACCATGCACTTTATTTGAATGTGTTCAAAATTCTTCTTGACATATCCGCCTCTCGGGGATTATTTTGAACATGTTCAATATGAAAGGAGATGTCATGCACATCATCGTTAGCTACCTGACCTACCTGCTTATCAGCGTGATCCTGACCGTATGGGTGGCGCGAACCCTGCACAAGCGCGGGGCCGCCTTTCTGGTGGATGCATTTCGCGGCAACGCTGAACTGGCAGCCTCCGTGAACCATCTGCTGGTGGTCGGCTTTTACCTCATCAACATCGGATTTGTCTGCCTGGCCCTGAGAACGGACGCCCAGATCGAAGACTGGCGGCAGGCCATTGAGTTACTGAGCGCCAAGCTCGGCCTGGTGATACTCACGCTGGGGGGCATGCATTTTCTTAACCTGTACGTCTTCTCACGCGTCCGGCAGCACGGCCTTGTGGGAAGAACTACTCCGGTTGCTCCCGATGCCGTCCTGCGGGTCTCGCCCATATCGCATCCTTGAACGGAGGAGGCTACCATGCCCAGTCTGTACTTGCTTTACGACGAACGATGTGATCTCTGCCTGCGGCTCAAGGAATGGCTGGCCCATCAGGAAACATGGCTGGAACTGAAGTTAATTCCCTCCGCATCAGCCGAGGTTTTGCAGATGTTTCCTGGGTTGGACCGGGTCGCCACTGCCGAGGACCTGGTGGCCATTAGCGACCAAGGCGAAGTCTATTTGAACAATCGCGCCTGGATCATGTGTTTGTATGCGCTGGTGGGATACCGCGAATGGGCGTGGCGACTGTCGCATCCGCTGTTGCTGCCTCTGGCCCGGCAGGCGTTTGCGGCAGTATCCAGAAATCGGCACGCCATTTCACGATGGCTGAAAAGCTCCAGCCCTGACACAATAGCCGATGAACTGCGCCAGGTCCCCATGGCGCCATGTTCAATTCCGGAAGGGACCATATCGGACTACCTGCGATGACCACAACCAAAATCCGCAGCACACCCCGCGCCCAGGACACGCGCCGCCGCATCTACGAAGCTGCGCTCGAGCTTTTCCGCGAGCAAGGCTTTGAACAGACCACCATGCGGGATATCGCCCGCAAGGCGGACGTCGCCCTGGGCGCGGCTTACTATTACTTCACTTCCAAAGAGGCCATTGTTCTGGACTTCTATCATGAGGTACAGCAGGGCAATGACGATGCCATCATGGAAGCCATGCAGGGCCAGCGCAAGCTGAAGGACCGCCTGCGGTGCGTCCTGGAAAAGCGCCTGGAATCGCTGGCGCCCAATCGCAAGTTCTGCGATGCCCTCTTTCGCCACGCCCCGGACAGTAAGGACCCTCTCTCTCCTTTTAGCGAGGAGACGCGCCCGATCCGCGAACGCGCCATGGAGCACCTGCGAATTGCCGTGGAGGGCAGCGATGCCAAGGTCAGCGCTGATCTCAAGCCGCAACTGCCTTACCTGCTGTGGCTTTATCAGATGGGATTGATTCTCTTCTGGATTTACGATCGCTCGCCCAGTCAAGCGCGGACCCAGCGCTTAATGGAAAAGAGCCTGGGACTGCTGATCACGCTGATTCGACTTGCCGGCCTTCCACTGATGCGTCCTCTGCGACGTACGGTGCTGGAGCTGCTGGAGACAGTTTGAAGCTGGGCAGTAGTCAAGAAAAGGGTCCGGATGTAGATTCGCCGGAGAATGTGAAACTGGCCGATGAAGCAATTGAGGCTTATAAGCAAGTGCTGGTGCTCGATGACCAAAACATCACTGCCCTCAGCCCCTTTTCGAACGCTCCCGGCCTCACCGTTTACCGTTGGCAATGGGACGAAGCACAATCAAGACATCGGGAGCGGAATCTTCGCGTACTGCCGTCACCGTGGACGGCATGGAAACAACAACGAAGTTGAGCGGAGTGAGAAATTCCTGGGTCACCGTGATCAACGGAAGAATGCCGGCGTTCTTGAAGCGCACCAGAAATTCCCCTGCGGCATTCGAGTACACGGTTTGATCGCCCACGCGCACGGCAGCGCCCTCAATCGGCGCTCCTTGCTCGTCACGCACGTGCCCGCGGACCACGTAGCCGGCGATTTTGAAAGCTTGTGCTTCGTTGCCGCGGACCGGGCGGAGATTGGGAGTCAGTAACGTGCTGGCCGACGCAGTGTAACGTAGCTTGCCATCGGGCGACCGGAAGGTCTGCCCGTTCACTTGAAACCCTCCCCACAGCTTCAAATTCAGAGTAATGCCAATGCCGGTTTGCAGCGGATTGGCAAGAAACGGCATATAGACTGTGTGATAGTCCACCGACACAGAAAAACGGTTGGAGGTATAGCTTCCGCCAAACAGCACAGTGGTGTTCCCCATGGTGCGATTCACCACTTGCAGCAGGCTCACCCTGGGGGAGATGGTCTCGCGCACAGTGCCTATAAGGTAACTGGTGCGCGGCCGTGGCCCGGAAAGATTCTGGTAATAGCTTGCGCTGGCATCAATTCCCCTCACGACGTGACGTGAGACGGTAAAACCGTCTGCAACGTTGCGCCGGAAGGGCCCGTGGGATTGGAATAATCCTGCGCCCAGGCGGAACTTGGCCAAATCGAAACTGGATTGCAGTTGGTCCACGCTGGCCCGCTGAAATGGCGCAGTCAGACTACCCTGCGGCGCCAGGAAGTTCTCGTGTCCTGCGGTCAGCACCAGGCTGGAATAAGGCTTGACCGTCAGCAGGATGTTTTCCCGGTCCGGCTCAGAAGCAAAGATCGATGGCGTAGTGATTCTGCGAAAGCTATCGCTCGCCTGAATATAGGCGGCCTTCACCGTGTACCAGTTGCGATCGGCGTCCACGCTGGCAGCCAGGTAAGGCTTGTTCGAGCCGGCCCCGGCAGACACAGCGGTTTTGAGCCACTTGCGCGCCCGCCAGTCGAATCCCTGGATCCAGCTTTGCTGTCCGGAGAAAACATTGCGGGAATAGAAGTGCAGGTTGTCCGTGATCGCCTTGTCGACAAAAATCATTCCCACCGGTGTCTGGCGCTGAAAAGCCAGGAAAAGCGGCCCGCCCACCGCCAGGGTTGTAACGCCTCCAAAAACAAACACTTTGGCGTCTCCGGGAATCGCGACTCCTACCCCCCGAGTGGAAAAATACTGACTGCCGCCAAAGAGGTCCGTGGGCAGCGTGAAGGACTGATTCTGGTCTCCCACCGCAAGCCCGAACCCGTCAAACATAGTTTTGAAGTAACTCCCGAAACGGAATGCTCCGTCCAGTTCACCGGCGCCAAGATAGCCTTTATAGTTCTGGCCTTCAAAATTGATGGTGCCGCCCTGGCTTGGAACCATATCGGAAGCGCCGGCCTCGATCCTTATAAACTGTGCCGAGGTGACGCCGGTGAAAAACAGGAGGCAAGCTACGAACAATGCTGATCGTGCTACGAGCGATTTGGGGAAATGTGGCATGGTTCAACCAGCAAGATTCAGGGCATTGTGCTCCCTATTTCCCGCTGCAACTGAAACTGCTGTAGCTGGAGTGTCAGCCGGGTCGGCCCATTTTTTGCCGGCCACGGAATTTCCACTTGCCGCTGGCTATGGGGGAAAACCGGAAAACCGTTGTTGGTCGCTTTGTCCTGCCCCGCCGTAAGATCAGCCTCCAGCACGCGGCAAAAGACATCTCCGGTGTTTTCCACTCGCACGCGCACGATCTTGGAACCGGGATCGTATTCCGCTGTCTTGATGACCAACTCATCCTTCTTGACCTGCTCTTTCGGGAGCAGATAGATGGTGTGCGGCAACAAGAGTTGGATTTTGAGGCCCTCGGCGGTCCTTTCCTTGTAACCGGCAAACGTGGCATAGACCACAAACCACGAGGGCACAGCATCTGCGGTGGCTTCGTAAAAAACCAAGTAACTCTGCCGGGGCGGGATGCGAAAGCTGGTGGCAGAAAACTTCACATGGATATTGCTGTCCAGCGGCCTGTAGGAAAGCTCACCGGTATCGGAAACGGTAAAACTTTGCGTATCCAGCGTTACCGTAAGAGGCTGCAGCGAGTCGTTGACGTACTCGATCTTGCCTTTGGCTTTCTTGCCTGGCCCCTGAACGATATTTTCGTCAATCACAGGCCGCACGGTTTGGGCCAGAACGGTTATCGCAGACAACAAAACAAAACACGCGGCCTGGAGACATTGTCTCCAGGCGCGATGTCCGAAAAGCAAAGTGGGGGGAGATGGATCCATATTAAAAAACGTTCAACATTTACGGCGTGGCTTGCGCCTGAATATTGACTGTTCCCGTATAAGTTGCCGCCGGCAACTGCGGTGTCGCCGTGGTGTTGATGTTCCAGGTCAGCGTAGTTGTCGTGCTGCTGGCCCTGTTGGCTCCAGTAATCGTGACGTTCCCGATCTGGACGCCTGTAGCCGCAGCCGGAGTGATGAAAGCCGGTACGCCCGCGCCGCCGCTGGCAGATGTGTTCAATGCGCCTCCAGCGCTGCCCGAACCGGCAGCAGTGGCGGTCACCTGGCTGGCTGCGATGTTGTCCCCGGCGCCATCGGTCAAAGCCGAGGCTCCATTGGCCACCCACGCCCATACCGTGACCTTGGTGCGGCCAGGGGCAAGGACCCATGCTGTCTGGATGGTAGATGTGGTGCTACCGGGATTGGCGGCAGTGTTCGCGGCCAGCGTGAAGTTAACTACAGCGCCCCCGGTGACGCTGACTGTGAGTGATTCCGGCAGTGTGGCGTTGAGAGTCACTGTGCCCACATTGGAATTGAGCTGAGCAGCGGCTGACGTGGTTGCAATTACCAGCGCCATTGCAAGCAACGTAATCGTGCTAAGTATTCTGGCTCGGTTCGTCATGAATCTCTCCTCTTTTCTCTGCTTTTTCCAGAAAAGCTTAACTGAATTGCGACCATTGGGTACGCAGGTACAGGGTATGGATGTATCGAAAGGACGACAAGTAACGAACGTAACTTACGATCGTACTTAGTTAACGTGGTGGTCTGGTGCTGAACCGGAGGTTACGGAACCACCTGAACCTGGATTTTCATGGTTCCGAGGTAGGCATCTTCCGGAACTGGCGCCGAAGCCGCGGTCTCGATTGAGTCGGAGAGACTCACCGTGCTCGCGGCGGCCCGGTTGGAATCGGCTATGTTCAGGATGTCGAGCTTTCTGCTGGAAACTGACGGGCGGGCCGAGAAACTGTATCTGAATGGGCTGTCCGTGAACGTCTCACCGTAAGGTTCAATGCCTCCTGGAACAGCCAGGGCAAGGGTTACCGGTGCGGCAGGATGCTTGATGTGGGACCAGGTGGCAATATGAGAGCGTCCCCGCGCCAAAACCCAGCTTGCGGTCACGCTGGTAGCAGTGGCCAGTAGGCCTGCGTAGTCAAAGCCCTGGCTGGAAGCACCTATCCCGCTTTTGACGTTCCGATTGAGAGCCAGCGTCAAGGTTTCCGGCATTCGGGCAATCAGGACGATCTGGCCGCTCTTCGATTTTTGCTGGGCCGCCGTTGGACCTGCCGCAGCCATCAAAATCGCCAGCATCGCCAGCGCCGTCGCAACATAGGCTCTGCCCTGCATTTTTGCCCTGTCCACTCAGCGGCACCAAATGTACTGATCTGGATTGGCCGGAGTAGGTTGCCTTCCCTCCATCCCCGAGCACCGCTTCACTGGTTGTTATCGGCAGACGCAAGGCGGGACTTGAGAGAAAAGGACACAAGGACCTCTTGGGGCAGTGTCAGCAAGGCCTTCTGGAATATCAGGCTATGGGCAAGGGTTGCCGCGATTGAGAGCCGTGCAGGCGGCTGGCGTCAGCAGGCCCATCTCTACCGGCATCTGTCCCACCGCGACATTGGCGCTAACGGTGTCAGAAGCAACGGCGATGGCGGAAACAGTATTGATAACGGTGTTGGCCACCAGGATGTTGTTCCCATCCGGGGCGAGCATGACCCCTTCGGGACCATCGAAACCGGAAAGCGTCTTGACCACCTTGTTGGCGGCGGTGTCAATCACTGAAACAGTGCTATCGGCGCCATCGGCTGCATAGAGTTTCTTGCCGTCGGCCGTCAGCGCCAAGCCCAGCGGAATTTGTCCCACGGGGATGCTTCCGGTGGCAAGGTTGGTGGCTGTGGAGATGACCGTAATCTTATTGCTGATCATGTCGGAGACATAAGCAGTCTTGCCATCAGGACTAATCGCCACCAAGGCCGGACCAGAGAGAGACGGATCAACAATGGTGGCAGTCACCTGGTTCGTAGCGGTTGTCAGGACGGCCACCATATTTGGATAAACGGCAATGTAGACATGCTGGCTGTCCGGGGTAACGGCCATGCCCAATGGAGCGCCGCCCAGAAGGACGGTGGCGACTACCGTGTCCCTGGTTGCATCAATGATGGACAAGGTGCCGTCATTCTGGTTGGTTACATAGGCCCGCCTGCCGTCAGGGCTGACGACAATCCCGGTCGGGTTGTTCCCTACCTTAATCGTTCTGCGGATTCTGTTGCGCCTTCCCCGGATGACCGCCACTGTGCCCGGCGTCGCTCCACCGTTGGCTACGTACACCTTCCGCCCGTTTGGCGTCATCGCCACGCCATCAGGACCGCTGAATCCGGCAATCGTGGCTACCACGCTGAGATTCGAAGTATTGATGATCGAAACCGTGTTGTCCGCGTTGTTCGCAACGTAGGCATTTAGGTTCTGCGCGCCTGCCTTGGCTGGCGATAACAAGCCCAGCACCCACACCAGGCCCAGGCAAACCGCAGCCATCAGACGCCATTTTGCTCTATAAAGATCCGAAAGAATCCTTGTCATTGAGATCCCTCTTTTTTTGCAAGGCCGCTGGCCCTTCTATAGATCTGATCCCCGTGCAAGCCACCGACCGCACCTGGACAACCTTTGTACCCAACCTATCTGAAAATTCTAGGCGGAAGTTCATCCAACGCAATGGTACTTAGGTAACCGGGCCATCGATTTGGGAGTTTGGAAAACGACCCCAAGAAGACTGATTTAGACGAATGGATTCCAGGAAACTCAGGCAATAGTGCCTTTAACCGTCGAGTTGTAACAAATTGTAAAAAAACGCTTCGGACAACAGATTCCTGCTCCTTGTCATGCGCCTCGGGCGTCCAATACTATTTCAAGAGGGCTTCGTCACCTTGATTAGTATTCGCATCCTTTTCTGCTGCGCCGTTGCTGCCCTGGTCGCCGGTTGCAGCAGGCAAACCACCAATGCGGCCGCGGCGGGCAAACCACCGGCGTTTCCGGTCACGGTGATCACCGTCCAGGCGCAACTGGCGCCGGAGGCCACCGAGTATCTGGCCACCCTGAAATCGCGCAACGCATCGGCTTTGCAGCCCCAGGTGGAGGGAGAGATCACAAAGATCTTCGTCCATTCCGGTGAGAAAGTGGCTGCCGGAGCGCCCATTCTGGAGATCGATCCCAAGAAACAGGAAGCTACGGTCAGCACCCAGGAGGCAACTTACAAATCAAAGCTGGCCACCATGGAATATGACCGCGTTGACCTGGAGCGCAAAAAACAGCTCTACAGTGCGGGTGTGATCGCTAAGGCCGATCTGGATGCGTCGCAGTCTGCCTACGATGCGGCGAAGGCGGATGCCGACTCCCTGGCCGCCAGCATTCGCGAGCAAAAAGAGCAGCTCCGTTATTACATGGTGAAGGCCCCAACCGCCGGAATCGTGGGAGATATACCTGTGCATGTAGGTGACCGCGTAGCGACAACCACTTTGCTGACAACGCTGGACCGCGGCGGCGACGTGGAAGCTTACGTCTACGTGCCTGCGGAAAAATCCGGCGCCGTACGCATCAATATGCCCCTGGAAATCCTGGACGACAATGGCAAACCTGTGTTGCGGACCACGGTATTTTTCATCTCGCCGCAAGTGGATCCCAATACTCAGACCTTGCTGCTGAAAGCAAAGGTCCCAGGCATGGGGCAAAAATTCAATAACGACCAGACCGTCCACGCGCGCCTGATCTGGTCAGAGCGTAAAGCGCCCATGATTCCGGTCACAGCCGTATCGCGGCTTAGCGGCAAGATCTTTGCTTTTGTCGCCGAAGGCCAGGGAGACAACGTTGTGGCCCGGCAGCGAGTGATCCAGGTGGGCGACATAATCGGCAATGACTATGTGGTGCTGGACGGCATCCAACCCGGCGACCGCGTCATCATCAGCGGCGTGCAGATGCTGGCCGACGGAATGCCCGTGGTTCCACAGACATAATCAAGGTTTTGCCTGTGTAGGTTTTGCTACGACGAATTGCTAACGAACTACTAACTGCTGCTTTTCATGGTTGACTTCTTCATTCGCCGGCCGGTGTTCGCAACGGTTTGCTCCCTGCTGATCATTCTCGCGGGAGCAAGTTCTATTCCCACCTTGCCCATCGCCCAGTTTCCCACGCTGGCGCCGCCGGTAGTCACAGCGAGCGCGTTTTACACGGGCGCCAATGCCCAGGCGGTGGAAGCCAGCGTCACCACTCTGCTCGAGCAGGCCATCAACGGCGCGCCGGGAATGCGCTACATGAGTTCCAGCAGCGGCAACGATGGTTCCAGCTCTGTTACCGCTACCTTTGAACCGGACCGCGACCTCGATCTTGCCGCCGTCGACGTGCAAAACCGCGTCTCCACGGTTCTGGGGCGATTGCCCGCCGAGGTGCAGACCACGGGCCTCAGCATTACCAAGACCGCAGGTTCGTTCGTGCTGGCGGCCGGCTTTTATTCGGACAACGGACAGTACGATGATCTCTTCATCAGCAACTATCTTGACGTCTACGTCCGCGATGCGCTCAAGCGCGTGAAAGGCGTGGGTGACGCCCAGATCTTTGGTGAACGCAAATACTCGATGCGCTTGTGGCTGGATCCGGCGCGGCTGGCAGCGCGCGGTCTTACGGCGTCCGATGTGGTGGCGGCGCTGCGCGAGCAAAACGTTCAAGTGGCCGCTGGACAGGTGGGCCAGTTGCCTGCCCTGCCCAACCAGGCGTACCAGATCAGCGTGCGCGCCGTGGGACGCATGACCGATCCTAAGGAGTTTGAGAGCATCGTGCTCAAGCGGGCGGCGGACGGATCCTTGATCGAATTCCGCGATGTGGGCCGGGCCGAGTTAGGCGCTGAGAGTTATGGTGGCAAGATTCGCTACAAGGGCATTGATGTGGTCGCCATCGGCGTGTTTCAGCTTTCCAACGCGAATGCCCTGGACGTGGAAAATGCCGTAATCGCGGAACTGGCCCGCCTGTCGCAACACTTCCCGGTGGGGTTGAAATACCAGATTGCCGTAGACACGACCATCTCCGTCAGGCAATCGATTGTCGAAGTGCTCAAGACCCTGGGCGAAGCCATTGTCATTGTCATCGTGGTCATCTTCCTTTTCCTGCAGGGCTGGCGCGCCACTGTGATTCCAGCTATCACCATTCCTGTCTCCCTGGTGGGAACGTTTGTTTTTGCCAAGGTGTTCGGCTTCTCCATCAACACTCTCACATTGTTTGGCATCACGCTGGCCACAGGTCTGGTGGTGGACGATGCCATCGTAGTGATTGAAAACGTAGAGCGCCACATGGAGGAAGGCACATCGGATCCAACCCGCGCAACCCAGGCGGGAATGAAGGAAGTCACCGGTGCGGTCATCGCTACCTCGCTGGTCCTGATAGCTGTATTCGTTCCGGTATCGTTGTTTCCCGGCACCACGGGACGCCTCTACCAACAGTTTGCCTTGACCATCGCCTTTTCCATTGCTCTTTCAGCCTTCAACGCCTTGACATTGTCGCCGGCCCTGGCGGCTCTGCTGTTGCGCCCGCGCAAAGCGCGTGCCAACCTGTTCTTTACAGGCATTAACCGGGGCATCCGGAAGGGTACATCCGGCTATGTGGGATTTCTGCACCATCTGACGAACTGGCGATTTGCCATCATTACCATTTTTGTATTGGGACTGGCGGCAACCTGGTTTGTCTACCGTCGCGTGCCTTCAAGTTTTCTGCCGGATGAAGACCAGGGATACCTGGTGGCTGTGGTCCAGGCGCCACCGGGAGCATCGCTGGACTACACCATCAAAGCCATGGACAAAGCCAGCGCCATCATTACTCAGAACCCCGATGTTGCCGGCGTATTCGCCGTTCCCGGTTTCGGTTCCGGAGCGGCCAACCAGGGCTTCATATTTGCCGTGCTCAAAGACATCAGCGAACGTCCCGGGGAAAAACACAGCGCGCAAGCCATTCTGAACTCGGTGCGCGGGCCGCTCATGGGAGTCAGCGAAGCCACGGTCTTTGCCATCATGCCCCCCATCATTCAGGGCCTGGGAAGTTATGGCGGGTTCGAGTTCGAGTTGCAGCAAACCGGCGGCGGCAGCCTGGAAGAACTGGAGCGCGCGTTTCATGACCTTCAGCAGAAGGCCCAGAAACGTCCTGAACTGGCTGGATCGTTCGCAACCTTCAGCGCGCGTGACCCGCAATACGTCGTCCAGATGGACCGGGAAAAAGCCAAGAGCCTGGGCATTTCCTTCACTGAGATTACCTCTGCGCTCCAGATCTACATGGGTTCAGAGTATGTGAACGATTTCGACTTCAACAATCGCTCGTATCGCGTGTACGTGCAGGCAGACAAGCAGTTTCGCTCCCAACCGCACGACTTGAAGCAATATTACGTCCGCTCCGATAACGGGCAGATGGTTCCTTTGGATAATCTGGTCACCGTCAAAGAATCCACCAACGCCAGCATCATCAGCCACTACAACATGTTTCGCAACGTGGACATCAGCGGCAGCGCCGCTCCCGGTTACAGCTCAGGAGACGCCATCAAGGCCATGGAAGAGCTAGCCAAAGAAGCCTTGCCGGCGGGCTATTCCTATTCGTGGACCGGCCTTTCCTTCGAAGAGATTCAGTCAGGCAAACAAACCTTTATCCTCTTCGCCCTCGGACTGCTGGTGGTCTACCTCACGCTGTCTGCCCAGTATGAGAGCTTTGTGCTGCCCTTCATTATTCTTCTGTCCGTGCCTATGGCGATATTGGGCGCACTGCTGGCGCAATCTCTCCGGGGATTGCAGAACGATGTCTACTGCCAGATCGGATTAGTCATGTTGATTGGATTGGCCAGCAAGAACGCCATTCTGATCGTCGAATTCGCCGAGCAGTTACAGCACCGGGGAATGAGCCTGGTGGAATCCGCCATCCAGGCAGCCAGGTTGCGGCTCCGCCCGATTCTAATGACCTCGATTGCCTTCATTCTGGGAGTGCTGCCGCTGGTATTTGCTACCGGCTCCGGCGCCGCCGGAAGACACTCCGTAGGCACCACCGTCTTCGGCGGCATGATCATCTCCACCTTCCTCAACCTGTTCATCATTCCCATTCTGTATATGGTCGTCCGCGGCTTGCTGCCCATGCGAGGCAAGGAGATGATTCCAACCGCCGACTTGGAACCCAGAGCAGCAGACTGAATTCCAGCCATTAGCAATCGGCAGTGGCAGTTAGCAAAAAGCCAAACCTATCCCTTGGCAAAAAAGCACATCGCGCAGATGCCGGTTGGCCTCCAACAAATTGCCTTGATCGGCACAGATCCAGCTCTCAACCATTGAGCAGCCGTTCCGTAGTTCAAATCGAAATCCCGCCTTCGTTAGAACGTGCCGCTTCGAATATCTTGCGAGTCGGCTGGAACCACCGGCTTGGGAGCATTCGGTTTCTTTGCTGAATGCTTGCAGAACCCGGGATGGCAGGGCTGTTTCTTCCGGATGAACCGATGCACCGATGATCCGGATTGCACGCCCTCACGCTACAGAAAGATCGCTGCCGGAACCGGCAGCGCTACTTTGCGCAATCCGTGCCAAGGTGTTCTCTGAGGCGTCCGGCGCCTCCGTTGGCTGCATTTGTGATCGTGTGTAGGGAAGAAATACAACAAAACAGGTGCCGTGCCGCGACTCGTGGGCGCTGCTACGCACACGAATCAAACCTTCATGTTTTTGAATGATTCCCAGGCTTACCCACAGCCCCAGGCCGGTTCCTTTGGATTCCTTAGTTGTGAAGAATGGTTCGAAGATTTTAGGCAGGTTTTCCGGGGCTATGCCCATGCCGTTGTCGGCTACGGTGACCCGTATTCCGATCTTCCCATTGGGCGCTGTGGCCCTGCGCACACGGATAGCAATGGTCCCGGGTCCGGACAATGACTCCAGCGCGTTCAGGACCAGATTGGAAAATACCTGTCGCAGTTCGCCGGGAAAGGCTCGCAGCTCTTCCACGTCATCAAACCTCTTTTCAACATAAGCGTTCTGCTCCTCAATCTTGCGGCTATAGACGCTGAATACCTCTTCAAAAAGTCCGGGAACAGAAGTGGGGACGGGCTGGGAGAACTCGCGGTAAAACGCCAGGGTCTGGCGGGTGATGTGGATCACGCGGGCCAATTCTCTTTCGCTGGTCTTCACGTGGTCCAGCAGTTTCTCTGATAGCTCCGGGTGGGTGCGCAATATGTAAAGCACATTGGTAACGGCTGCCAGAGGGTTGTTGATCTCATGCGCTATGCTGGCCGCAAGCTGGCCGGTGGCTGCGAGCTTTTCTGAGCGGCGCAAGGCTTCTTCCACCAGCTTCCGCGAAGTGATGTCCAGGACCACACCCAGCATTCGCACCGGAGTATTGCCGATCACGATTGTCTGGCCCCGCGCTTCCAGCCAATGCACGCTGGCATTGGGAAAGATCACGCGGTATTCGGCTTCGTATTCGCCATGCTTGGAGAGCGCATCCGTGATCGAGGCATGCACGCGCCAGCTATCTTCCCGGTGAATGCTCTCCATCCAGCTTTCATAGCGGCCGTCAAAACGTGCAGGCTCCATGCCGTGAAGGCGGCAGATTTCGTCAGACCACACCAGTTCACCGCTTTGCAGGTCCCATTCCCAGATTCCGATGCCCACGCAGCGCTGTGCCAGATGCATGCTCTCTTTACTGCGGTGCAAAGCCTCCTGCGTCCGTTTCGTCTCCGCAATCTGCTCGTGGGCTTCGCGGTACAGGCGCACGTTGTCAATGGCCACAGAAGCCATGTGGCCGAGGTGAACCAGGATGGCCTCATCGTCTTCACTGAACTCGTCATTGATCTTTTGCGACAACTGGACCAGCCCCAGGTTTCTGCCGTCGCGTGTGAGCAGCGGTGCAGCCAGCCAACCATCACGGGCCGCGTCGCTGCTCTTCATCATGGTCCGCCACGCATGGCTTCCCTGGGTGCGGGCGGTGATCCGCACCGGCTTGTTGAGGCTGCAAGCCAGCATGAACATCTCCGAACGCTCAGGTGGAAACGGCAATGCATCGTGCCCCTGCTCCACGGATGTACAGGTGAAGCTCTGGCTGCGATCGCCATGGGGCAGCAGGGTGGTGAATGCCTGGCGCGCCCCAATGATCTTTCGCGCCTGGTCCGTGATGACCTGCAACAGGGAATCAAGATTGAGGGCGGAGTTGATCTGGAGCGATGCCTCCGCCAGCGAACGCAGCACCGCGCTGCGCTGCCTCTCTGCCGCCAAGGTTTCCAGAGAGTGGCGATACAGCCTTGCGTTGTCCAGAGCGTTGGCCGCCTGCCGTGCATACAGCTCCACCAACCTGGATTGGCGATCAGAGGGCGCATGCGGTTGCCGGAAGAAGGTCGCCACCACACCCAGCGCTTCACCCCGGCTGTTGATGATAGGTGTACTGAAGACCGCCCTGAAGCCCACTTGGGTTGCTGCATCCACAAAGGGAAAGTACGTTCCAGGGGCCTCAATGTCCTCCAGCAGGACGCGGCGCTGGGTGGAGAAAAATGCAGCCGGGAATTCACCAAACAACGCAATCTGTTCCGAACTGAAGCCGGTATAGGTTTCCACGCGCAGGATTTTGCTCGAAGCACGCGATAGCAACAGGAGCATGGCCAGGTCTGTCTTCTGCAGTGCGGCGATGGCGTTGAGCACGTCGTTCAGCAGTCGCTGAAGCTCAAGGCTGCTGGAAAGGCTTACGCTCAATTCGTGGAACCGTTTCAGATCGGAACGCTGGGCATCCAGTTCATCCCGTAGCCGAGCCAGGTCGATGCTCAGGTGTCCGGCCAGCATCTCCGCCGAAGACCACTTCTGCCGCGCGTATCCAATGAGCAAGGCGACCGTACACAGGAATAGAGACCAAAGGACTTCAGGCCGGTGCGAGCCGCCGGGCTGATGAAGATAGAAATAACCAATGAGAGCTGCACTGTTCACCAGCGCCGACACCATGGCCGGCGCCAATCCGCCCAGGGCAGCGCATATCACAACCGCCGCAAGGAAAAAGACGCCAACAGGCAAGTGGAGGGTGGCCGAAGCCAGATTCGTAGCTTCCCAGGCAGCAAACGGCAGAATTAAGGCGAGCGCCCACAGGGCAATCCGCAGGCGAACCGAGGGGGAGGAATACATTTGTGTCTCCTGCTCCTATACCTTCAGAACCACGGAGACAAAGCGGCAATTCAGAATAGCACGCCTCATCCAAAAATGCCCTAGTTCCGAAGTGCTAGTCCTGATTCACACACACGTCCGGTAATCGGCCAACATCCAGGGCCGCTCATGAGAAGCTGATTTCTTGAAATAAGTTGCTTTGTTACCAAGTTATCCGGATTACCAATTATGCAATTCCAATTCTGTTGGGGTGACCTGAGTAACATGACGGCCATGCACTGACAGCGTACGCTCTAAAAAAACAAAAGGATTTGAAACCATGCCAGATAAGGTTGAAGCGAAGCCGGCCATTGCCTCCCAGCTAAACCAGCTAAAAAAAACCGAACACGAACTGAAGGAAGCCCAGGACTCCCTGAAGACGGGGATGATCAATGTGAAGGTCTTGATGGAGTTCCGCAACGCAACTGAGCGAGCGCGGCAGGCCACGGCTGCGGTGCAGCAATGGCTGGAGGAGCAGGGAAAGGGCAACGACCCTTACCAGTTGATGAACCGCGTCTTGAGCGAGCGCCTGACAATGGCCACCACATTACTTGAGGACGTACTTTGCGATCTTGAAGGCGGCGATATCGATTTTCAAACGCCCGGCCTCAAGGAGTTCAATGGCGCTGTGAGGAAACTGGCCGACTGTCTCTCGCGCGTATTCCGCCAGTAACTGCTTCCCTTTAGAATTACAGGTGCTCTTATTCAAGATCTTTCTTGCCCCTGTTCTGATTGCTCTGATCAGCCTGGCCGGCCGCAAATGGGGTCCCGGGATCTCGGGATGGCTGCTGGGAATTCCCTTTAGTTCGGGCCCTATATTGTTCTTCTTGTCGATGGAACAAGGGAAGGACTTTGCCGCTCGCACAGCGGTTGGAAGCCTACTGGGAATTATCGCCTGGGCAATGTTCAACCTGGTTTATGCCTGGTGTTGCCGCAGATTGACGTGGTGGTATAGCACGATGATTGGATGGGCTGCATATTTCCTGGCTGCGGCCCTCGTTCTCCGGCTGCATTTGAGGGTCTTTGCGGCCTTCGTCCTGGTAGTCGTGCTATTGAGCTTGATTCTATTTGTCTTTCCCAAATCAACGCCCTCGGGTTCTCCTGGCACCCATGGACGCTACGACATTCTTCTTCGCATGCTCACTGCTGCCGGCATGATCGTGAGCCTCACGGAAACCGCCAGATTTCTAGGGCCCATGCGCAGCGGGATTCTGAGCGCCTTCCCCGCCTATACCACCATTCTGGCTGTCTTTGCTCACCGCCACGGAGCGGACGCGGCCATCAATGTTCTTCGCGGAGTCGCTGTGGGCCTGTACACCGCAGCAACCTTCTTTTTGATTCTCTCGCCCAGCCTGGTTCATCTGAATATCGCCGCATCTTTTTCCCTGGCAATAGCAGGCGCCCTGGTAATACAGACCATGAGCCTCCTGTATATACGGCGCAGGGCGTGATTTGAATGCTGTTTCACCGCAACATTCGGATAGCAGCGGGCGACGATGAAGATCTACAGTCAGAGCATGACAAACTTGCAAATCGCGACCGCTCACTCCAGCAGTTTTCCGAATCAGGCAGCGACATATAATGAACTTTCGCCCTTGAAAAATGTCGAGACAACTCCGCCCACTGACCAGCGGCGCTGGCAAGCAGTGCTGCAGCGCGATGCGAATCTGGACGGCTCGTTCGTTTTCGGTGTCTTGAGCACCGGGGTCTATTGCCGTCCGTCGTGCCCGGCCCGGCGGCCCTTGCGCAAGAACGTGAGGTTCTTTGATTCTTCGCAACAGGCTGAGAAGGAGGGCCTGCGGGCGTGTCTTCGCTGTAAGCCAGCGGACGCCTTGGCGGGAAAGTCCGCGCTGGTACAGCGGCTCTGCCGTTTTATGGAAGCCAACACGGACAGCAAGATCACTCTGGCCACGCTGAGCAGGCTGGCCGGAATGAGCCGCTTCCATTTACAGCGTTTGTTCACTGCGGAATTGGGAATCTCGCCGGCAAAATACCTGGAGGCCTGCCGTTTCTCCCGCTTCAAACACGCGCTGCGCAAGCATCCTGTGACTACGGCATGGGTTGAGGCTGGATACAGCTCGTCCAGCCGGGTCTATGAATCGGCGCGCACGCGGCTGGGCATGGCGCCCAACCGCTATCGCCAGGGCGCGACGGAAGAAGAGCTCCGGTTCACCCGCTTCTCAACACCCTTGGGAAAGATGTTGCTGGTGGCCGGCGCAACGGGAGTGTGCTCCGTCCAATTCACGGATGGAAGCGATGCGGAAAACATCTTGCGCTCGGAATATCCCGGTGCGCTGCTCAAACGGGATGACGAGGGCCTGGCAGCATGGGCAGAACAAGTGCGCGCCCTGGTGGCGGGAGAGAAATCTTCTCATAAGATTCCTCTGGACATTCGCGGCACAGCTTTTCAACAGAAGGTCTGGCAACAATTGCAGAAAATTCCTTCAGGCCAGACGCGCACGTACTCTGAGGTGGCCCATGCAGTCGGCCGGGGCTCCGCAGTCCGCGCCGTCGCAAGCGCCTGCGCTTCCAATGCACTCGCTGTGGTGGTGCCATGCCATCGGGTGATTCACAAGGATGGCAGCTCAAGCGGCTATCGCTGGGGCAGGGAGCGCAAGCAAAAGCTACTGGCGGCGGAAGCGCGCTGAACTCATTCGTCGCCATTTCCGGCGTGACATGCGGCCGAGGCACCCTGCTGTCCGGCTTGCGGCTCAGCGGCAAATAACTCAAAGTCAAAGCGGCCATTATCCGTACGGACGCCAACGGGCCCATTGAACGCCAGCGCTTCCGCTCCAAGGAGTCCCTGCCACACCAGTTTGTTGTTGGCGTAGACCTGCATCTGGTTGCCGTCGATGATCGCGCGCAAAGTGTAATGCTTACCCTGCTCCACTGGTGGGAGGGTAGTGGATCGCGTCGGCTTGATGGTGTGATAGCCATGAGCGTCACATTGGCTCGACCGGGTCATGCCGGGATTGCTCTTCACGGAGACTACGAGCTCTTGCTGGGGCTTGATGCGCCACATGGCGTAGACCAGGTTGCAGCCATCCTGGGCGCGAAGCTTCAAGCCGAATTGGCGGCGCAACTCGCCTGAAGTCAACGGGGCACTCTCCTTGGTTGGACCAAGATAGGTAAAATGCGCTTCCACTTCCTGCACGGCCGGCCGGGAGACAAAGGCGCGCATCTTAGGCACGGAGACCGATAGTTTGTCATCGCCGAGGTCTACGATTTTTCCTTCCGTGACGCACAGTTGTGCCTGAGGCACAGGCGTGATAGAAGTGCTCGACGAGGGACCGTTGTTGCGGGCCATGCCGGGCACACAAAGCACGCAAGCTACCAGCAGCGATAATTGGTATCGGCGTATTGGATTCACAGGCGCTCCATGACGAGAAGAAACAAGTGTAAATCTTCCGGAGACTCTTATGACGTGGCCGATCGGACGATTCGAAATAGTTCGCCGCAGCCCCATGAGGATTTACAAAAACCGGAATTCGATTGCACTGTTTGCGGTGCAATTTCGCTCAACTATGACCACAAAAACTGGCATATTCGCGGAAATTGCATGATTATCTCCACATCTGCGCAAGTTATTGAAAACGCACCACATCTTCGTGGCAGATGAGCCTTTACCATCCTCCTCATCTGCGCAAGTCATTGAAAACTCACAGATGGTTGTTGAAGATGCATTTTCTTGGTCGCAATCACGGGCGGCAAGGGTTGCTTGCGGCACATTGGACTTTCCGCGTTTGCATTAAGCTCTCCAATCGCAATTCATGACTGCCCCTCCTATTCCCTACGGGACATGTTCTGAACGCCTCAAATTTTTAAAAGATCACAACGCCCCGCGCCACCGCAAAAGCGACGGCAATGCAGCAACCAGAAGCGCCAGCCCCCAAAGCCTAAGGGCTCTATCATCAGTAGAGCATATTATTCTATTTGTTGTCAAGTGTTATTTTATGTAATTTATTATGTTATATTATGATATTGAACACATGAAACGCAAAGTGCTTGGGTAAAGAGCAGGTCTTCAATGAGAACGAACCGGTTCGTAATGACCGTGTATCAGATGATAGCGCACGAGTCTGGATTTCCTCGTATCTGTTCTTACTAAAATATCTAAATCGTCTCCGATCCCTGGAGTGGCGACAATTTCGATCGATAATCCGTGGATTGGACAAGCTCCGCCTTCAGGTCCATCACCATAGTCATTGCAATCTGTCTCTTGACGGGTCAATTCCTTTCCATCCTGACTAAAAGCCACAAGCAGAGGATAGGAATGCATACCTTCCGCCGTCCCGGATTCAATGACAATTTCATCTCTCCCATCTGCGTCCATATCCTTCAATGAGAGACTGGCATGGAATGATGGGACCAGGGGTGAATCCCATTTCACGAAGTATTTCTCTTCCCGCCATTCTCCATAAACCAACCTGCTGCTTTCTGACTGATCGCCCCCGTAATAAAGAGCTACTGTGAAACGAACACCACTCCTGCTCCTGGCAGTGACGGCTCTGATTTCCACGGGAAGCACGACACTCTGAACGCCGGCCGCTGCATAAGGCACTTCAACCCAGAACGTCCTTGCGCTGCGGATGACTTCTGTTTGGATTTGAGAGAGTTCTGCCTCAGTTAATTTCACTGGTGATGACACGTCGTTGTAAGTGCGTACCCTTGTCGAGATACTCCGCCAATGAATTTTTTTGACTTCAGGAACGTCGGGTTGCCAGGGAGGAAAAGCCTCCGCGTCAAACAAGTAAACCCAATCATTATCTTCGAACACCTTGACTTGAGTGGACCGAAGGCGAGCAAACAGTTGTTTCGAATCCGGTGGACATCCAACTTGCGACGCGACTTTCCACAATCCCCTCCACCACAGGACTGGTTTGTGGAGTATGGATCGCGCGCATTCAGTGAGCTTATCCGTCTCCGAAATGTTGTAATGCGTCGCAGCTAAAGCATTGGTTGAGAGCGCATTGAAAAACAACGTACTAATAAACAAAAGACGGACCAGCATATTCAATCCACAGAGCTTCAGGCAACTATCTAGGTGTGTAATGTGCGTTCCCGTTGTCGATAATTGCATTCGTCTGAGTACCACTTGCTGCATAAGCAGCCTGCGAACGGTTATACCGCTGGAAGGCGCGCGTCCACATAAGGCTCCATTTCGTGTCTGTACATGTGCTGACAGGGTTAGACACAGTTCCAACCTGGCAGACATTGCCTTGTTCCGTCGGATCCTGCATAACGCGCTGCAGATTTGCGCTGTCAATAATGCCAGCGAGTTCGAGGCTCAGTTCATTATCCGTCAATAATTGAAAGAACGGCTGTTGATTTGGATCCAGCCTTGCGGAGAGGAGGTTTGCATTCGGACCCTCCCATGCCAAAAGTGTTTGCTGCACCAGGCCGTAAGATGAAGAAGCGATATATTGGGCTGTGGTCACCCTATATTTCGGATCTAATGGTGCAATCGGGGCGCTCGCAAACTTGAATTCAAGCCGTTTATCTGCCGGAGTGGTAGCCAAATATTGGCCATTAGGCCAGCAACTGATGTTATCAGTATGGAACTGGCCCAGCATGGCGCCGGGGCGATAGTAAAGAATCGCGAACCTAGTTTCCTTAGTCACATTTTTGTCGTTCAAGTCTGGCGCCCCGCCAAGGAGATCGCCCGGAGAAACCGCCGTGACAACCGGTGACGGATAATAATTTGACACCTTGAGAGTTTCGTTTGCCAAAAGAGAGCGGGAGAGTTGAATTTGCCCTGCGTCATAGTCAATCGCAAAGGTGTTGTTGCCGGTGAGCGATGTTGCCGCTATCTGCCCCGTCCCCTTGGTCCAACGTGTGTTCGGATATACCTGCGTTAGTACAGTTGTGGTTACTGATTGGCCGTTCGGTGTTTCGATGACTGCCTTAATACTTACGGGCACATCACCACCAATCCCACCCTTGCTGCGCATCAATGGTTTTGGCAACTGGAAAACTGTGTGGTTTGCATCGACTGCCAAGTCTGCCGTAAATGGCTTCGCCTGGGTTTGAATATGATTTGGCATCAGCCGCTGTCCAGCAAACAGATAGTGCAGGTACGGCGCTCTTGTCGCATTAGCGGCACCGTCGCCGCTTAGACGGCCAAAGTCGATGGTTCCGGGCTCATACTTGAAATTCGCGGTATAAGAGGCGCTTTCCGTAATTGCCTGCGATTTTAAATATTGGGGCGGCAGTCCATATTTATCGGATATTTTGGCGATAGAGTCATCCAGATAAATGGGGTTTGAGCCAAGCATATGTTGGATAACTTTGGCTTGCCGAATGACTTTATCGCCGATTTTCAGGTTGGCGGCTGGGCGCTCCGTTGTAGCCCCAGGGACCTTGTTCAGGTGCAGCCCTCTAAAATACAACACCTTATTTTCCTGCTCGATGTGAAACAGCAGAGCCCCACCGTCAGTAATTTCAATAGAAGGCACCACATCACTCTGCGCCATCAAGGATGAGGAGTTTGCGATACTGCTCTTTTCGCTATCAGTCAGGATGTAATTATTATTCTTGCCATCTTTGTATACTACGATCTTTACTCTTCCGCCAAACGGAATCTCCAACGGATCTGCGCCAGTGACAGTTTTTGGAGCGCTTTGAGCCACCACCGCCCCATTCTTGTCCTGGGCTTTGGCCTGGACCGAATGCCCGACGGGTGTGGCAGCTGGTCCTGTAAGGTTTGCCCTGCCCTGTTTCGCTTTCGCCAAGTTGGCGATAGCCTGCTGGATGACAGTACATGGTCCCGAAGGCTGAGGTTGCGTCTGTGCCAGATTGGGCAATGCAGTGGGTGCAAGAGTTGCTGGGCTATTGGGTAACGCAAAAGCCCCTGAGGGCACGAAAGGACTTGCATCCATTACGGCAGAGAGAGAGGTGGTAACGACCTGATCTACTCCAGCTCTGGTTGTATGGAACTGTACGCTTGCGCCCTCCGTCAATCCCACACCTTCAAGTTCAAATCCTGACACTCTGGAAGCCAACGGCGAAGACAGGAGTTTCGTCGATCCCAGAATTTCTACATCCCCATTCCGGAATGCTGTTGATGGATCAGGCGGCGGGCCCTCGACAGCAGTCTCCTGACCATCTTCATCAGCGCCTACGGTCCTGGAAAATAGCAGGGCATTGGACAGGGTGCTGCCGTCCACACTCAGGACTGCAGCAAACATAGACTCCGTTCGTCTTAATGCCCAATTCGGCAGATTTGCCTGCAAGACCGAATTACTCACAAACACAGTCGTCAATACAGTAATCGGTATGTTGTCCTTCCCGATTACGATTTTCATTCCATTCGCAAAGTTCTGGCCATTCACTTCAAGCAGGAGATTGTCCGAATCGAAAGATGGACTATTGAGGGAACCCGCAATGATAGACGAAGAAGTTCCTATAGACGGAAGGCTGACATCACGAACCGTGAGAGCCGCGCCACTAAATACGTCTTGAGAAGGCGAAACATAAAGCAAGCCGGCAGAGCCCGCCAAATTGCCCGGCAACGTGAACCCGACAGTATCATCCGGTTGAACCGTAAGATTGATTGGTGACCAATTGTCCTGGGTATCAAGAGCAAAGACAGGCTGGGTAGGATCAATATTGCTGAAGCCCAGCGTGACAAAGCTAGTGATGTCGCCAACCGCCAAATTGTCTGGAGAGAGGTCGAGTATGGCGGAAATGAGTTCAGGAGGCAACGGTGCTGAGTCTTGCATCGGAGAAACGGGCGATGCCGGATCTATGCCGGCAAATTCAGGAGCACGGTCGTCCGCTGTTTCCTTCCTGCTTTCGCGCATTGGAGGCGGGCTCGAACGAGCCAAAAGTATTTTCGCAGGAGTTTGCAACGTCGCGGTCGTGGTAGTCGCCGAAGAAGGCGGGTCGGGGGCCGTCGAGGTCATGAAGCTCGAAGTGCGAGTTCCATCGGGTCGAATAACACTGACTTCGACCGTCTGCGGAGGCAGTTTTACGGGAATGCCCGGTGCGAAGGTTGCAGTATGCCTTCCCGGACTAAGATCTGTCAGGGGGAGTGTCAGCTTTGTTTGATTGTTCTCCAGGAGTTCTACAGAAGCCGAGGCAATGGTGGAGAGATCGCCTAAGAATAGATAATCAACATTGATTGGATCTATCGTGTTTCCCAAACTATCCACATTAATAACGGCTGGGCTTACAGACAGTATGACGAAAGCCGGTGAAGTCAAAGCCGTATGAACTCCACCAAGACTGCCATTGAGGGAGCTACCCACCAAAATGCCATCGCTTGTGAGGGCCAAGCGGTCACCGAAGGCTGCGGCGCTGAAAGAA
Organism: Candidatus Angelobacter sp.; assembly: GCA_036522115.1. Taxonomy (GTDB): domain Bacteria; phylum Acidobacteriota; class Terriglobia; order Terriglobales; family Acidobacteriaceae; genus Angelobacter. The sequence continues at coordinate 3,128 of DATDGL010000077.1, read as the reverse complement.
CCGGCATTGATTGGGTGACGCGGATCATTCAGATTCACAAGTAATACCCGGTTTTCACCTGTGCCGATCAAGGCTGTGGCGCCCTTGAGCACGATATCAGTCGGGAAAGTATCGAGTTTCACTATTCCAATCAATTGCGGCAAACTCGGGTTGGTCAGGTCGACCACTCCTAGCACTCCACCTGCAGAGACCTGCCCTGGATTGGCAGGATCCGGTGACGCGGTACCTCTACCCACGACCACTGCCACGGGTATCTGCACTGGATTTCCATTAGCATCCAGGATGGAATCTGTAAGCTGCCCCAGGTCAAGAGCATTTCCAGAATCCACGGAAGCATTGCCGAGAGTCAAGGGGCCAGCGTAGGAAGGCGGACCAGGATTCGTGGGATCGGCAACCACCAAGGAGATTGAATTGGGAATCGCTCCCGGTACCGTGCCGGTAGCTACCACGAGCGTTTGTAAAGTTGGATTTGCAGGATCGGAGCCGGGCACAACGAAATCTCCGCCCTTGAGACCGAACACCATGAAGTTTCTACCATTGGCGTCTTTAATCGGAATGGTATTGACAACTGCATCCCGAGCAAAGCCTTCGCCATCGGTTGTGATCTGCTGTCCGAACTCTGTGGGGTCATTGGCAAACACGTCGTTGTAATCGGAAATGGCTTGTTGCAGATCAACGACTTGAATACCAAGTGGGAATGTACCGGTATAAGCAAAATTACCTTTCAGTGCCACACGAAGAATTTGTCCTTCATTCACTGTGCTACCGGTTACACTTACGGCCCCTACACGCTGTATTTGAGCCCCGCTGACGTTGTAGAGCCAGAGATTCGAGGGGAGACCAAAATCAAATCCGCCGACGCCAGCTCCGACAGCGAGCAGATCGCCTCCGCCGATCACTGGAGCATTTTCTTCACCTGCGGCGTCCTGGGCCCTACCAATGAAAGCTCCCGTGCCGATATCCACTTGCACAGGATTCGCAGGATCGGAGAGATCGTAGGCTTGAATGAATGCCAGCGTTCCATTCTGAACGGCTACATACACGCGATTCCCCAGCACTACAGGACGCGTGGAAGAGAAGTTGCTTGTTCCGCCCAATGCCTGCGGCCCAAACGTAGTAAATCCAATGGGTGAATCAGGCTGCTTCAATCCCAGCGCCGGCTTAGTCGGGTCCTGAATATTATCAAGATCCTGGATTGCGGAAGTAAGGTTCAAGGTGTAGTGCATTCCATACTTGAGACCCTCCACTGGCTGTATGGTGACCGAAGAGACAGCATCAGTGTTGCCCAGATTGGCAATGGGAAGACCGGTCTTGTAATTGATGCCAGTGAAGTTCAGGTCTGGCGGTGTGCTTCCATCATCGGGAACCAAAGTGACATTTCCCGGAACGTTAACGACTGGCTCACTGAATTGTATCTGTATGAATGTGTTTACAGGAACTCCCTGGGCACCAGCAACCGGTATTGTGTTGATCACCTGCGGCGGTTCACCTACTCTGATTGCGTTATTGTCACCCCCCGCCCCTACTACCAGGAAAGTTTTAGAGACAGTGATTGACTGCGCGAAGGCCGTCAGACCGGTTACCACAATCTTGTAGATTCCCGGTCCGTTCGAAGTAAAGTGTTGTGACAATTCGAAATCGAGCTTGTTGGGATCTGTTGGTTTGGCAGGGGCATCTTGCTGGGTTGCATAAGATACTCCATTGATAGTCACGCCCGGAGGCTGTGAAATGGTTCCGTTGGTCTTAAATGCGATCACCAGCGGAGTACCATCAACGATGATTCCTCCAGCATCCTGGCGTATGGGAGGCGCAGGTTGAGGGCCGTTAGGATCGGGATTCGGATCTGGCACTTCTTTAAATAGACTGATCCCGATCAGAGGCGCTGGCGGTGGCGGTACTGGTGCAGGCACCACCATATCTGCAAACGCAACATTCCTGTAGTACTTGAGAAGCGGTCCGGCAAAGTCATTGACTGTTTTGTCGGTTAACGCCACAACTTCAGCGGCAGTGGTGGTCACGGCGTGGCCATTGCCGTCGTATGCGATCACCTTAACGGTTCCGCCGTTGTAATTGGGATCAGAGAAGGTAAAGCTTCCATCCGGCTGTGTCCTGGCTCCCGTTGCACCAGCAGGAACCGCATGGGACGGAGGGTTGCTGTCAACGGTCACAAAGGCATTGGACACACCGACAAAGACGTTATCTCCTGTCTTATTGATTGTTCCATCCGGCAGCGTACCTCCAGGCGCGACCGCGTAGCGGACACGCCCTGTGATGGACCCGCCCAGCGAGACACCGGGCAATGCGTCGTTTGCCATCCAGATAAGGTACATGTCAGCTTCCAGTCCCAGTTCAGCTACTGGGGGAACACTGAAAACCGTGTCGAGGACCTGACCTTGGAAGTCAGCCTGAGCCAGGAGCATATTGAGATCGATCAGCCCGCGATAGGGGAATGAGGCCGTGACTACCTGGGCCGTTGATCCCTGGCCTTGCGGGAGGGCGAAGTCGACATCCTCGAATGTCACCTGACTATTGTCTGGCGTGTGCATGCGACCAAATACCTGGAAGAAAGCTCCGGGAGGCGCATCGGGAGGCATCGGGAACGCCACTTTTACTTCTTTCTTGAACGCGGGGCTGCCGGGTGAGGTGATCTTCAAGCCACCACCGAAGTTTCCGCCCGGCACGTTAGGACGCTCCGGGAACAGGTCAGGTCCAAAAGCTTCGACTTTAAACGTGACTCCCTTGTCGAGTGCGCCTTCCGGAATGATCATCGCCACGCCGCCGGATCCCGTGATAGTTCCGCCGCCGGCACCTACGGCCACTGAACCATCAGCGGCCACAAACTGGCTGCGCGTAAAGCTGGTGGTTGCGCCGATTGGATCAGTGATCGTCAGTTGCAGAACGTCGTTGATGGTCCCAGGGAAGTTACCGGAGACTGATCCATCATTCAGCGCAGTAAGAGACAACACCAACCCACTGGTCTGATCCAGGATCAGTACTTGCGTGCCCGGAGGCAGCGAGCCAGCCGGTGCACTCACGGTGATGTTTCCATTCGCATCCGGGAAGCTGAAGGTGATGGCGTTGGGATCAAAGTTCAGTGCGGCTGCCGCTTTGGTGGTAAAGCTGGAGAC
>DATDGL010000076.1:0-31814 GCA_036522115.1 Candidatus Angelobacter sp. | reverse complement strand
CTCAAACGCAAACCTAAGGTGCCTCGCATCTACAACCTCGGCGGACGTCCTGCTGTTGCCGCCGTAACATAACTATTTCTGTAAGGAGGGGTGACATTTTATCGTTGCAGTTAATACGACATTTTTTCGTTGCAACAACAGCTTGGTGGAATCTGATTCCGTGATGCCTTAATGCAGAGAATTACACTCATGCATGAGGGAGCTTCTTAACAGCGTAAACCGATTCCCTTGCCATGGTAGTCGGGAGGGCGAAAGTCACTCCCAACAACGTATTCGAAAGGAGGATCCCAAGTCTCTTGCGGTGGCCCAGCTTATACTAGGTCGCAATTTTGCGATGATGAAAAATCACTCGAACCCGAGCCGCAAGCTGACGGTGCTCCCGCTGGTGGCTGCCACCTACTTCATGGTCTCCGGCGGGCCTTCCGGCATCGAGGAGATCGTCCAGGACTCCGGCTACACGCTGGCCATAGTCATCTTGCTGGCTACGCCTCTCATCTGGAGCCTGCCCACATCGCTGATGGTTGGCGAGCTCTCAGCCGCTATCCCCGCCGAGGGCGGGTTTTACGTCTGGGTGCGCCGCGCCATGGGCCGCTTCTGGGGATTTCAGGAAGCCTGGCTCTCATTGGCTGCCAGCCTGTTTGACATGGCTTCCTATCCAGCCTTGTTCGTGCTCTCGCTGGCTCATCTATGGCCGCCCGCCAATCAGGGACACAACGGAGTATTCATTGCCTCTGGCGTGGTCCTGTCTTGTGTGCTGTGGAACCTTTTCGGCTCGCGTGCCGTGGGCAACGGCTCCATTTTGCTGGGTGCATTGTTGTTGGCGCCGTTCATTGCCATCATCGCCTTCGCCATCTTTCACCACGGCTCTCTTCATGACGACACCGCTACAACCGGGCCACACGGTGACTGGATGACTGCAGTCATCGTTGCCATGTGGAACTACATGGGATGGGACAATGCTTCAACCATCGCCGGCGAGGTGGACAATCCGCAAAAAACTTATCCCAAGGTAATGATGCTCTCGCTGGGGGCCATCGTGCTCTCGTATGTGATACCTGTCGGAATCGTCGCCTCAACCCACATTCAGTCCGGCTTCTGGTCGCAGGGGAGCTGGTCCGAGATTGCATCCTTGCTCGGTGGCAAGTGGCTGGGGTTCGCTCTGGTAGTCGGCTCCATGATCAGTACCTTTGGCATTGTCAATTCCCTCACCATGTCTTATTCGCGTCTGCCCGCGGCCATGGCTGAAGAGGGCGACATGCCGCGGTTCTTCGCGCGCAAGCTGGAAAGCGGCACTCCCTGGGTTTCAGTCGTGATTTGCGGGCTGGCCTGGATCGCCGTGGTTTTTGCCCTGGGAACCAATCTCGACCGGCTGTTACTACTGGACATCCTGCTCTACGGCTCCAGCCTGGTGCTGGAGTTTGTGGCGCTGGTGGTGCTGCGCATTCGCGAGCCCATGCTCCACCGGCCATTCCGGGTTCCCGGCGGACTGGTCGGCGCAATTCTGGCAGGCGTAGGCCCCACCATCATGCTGGCAACAGCGTTTATGAAAAACCGCGAGGAGCACCTGGGAAGCATCAGCACCTTGATGCTGGGCGGGATCTTCATCATTGCCGGAGTGGTACTGTACTTTCTGGTGGCATGGCTGGTTAAAAGCAAGTCGCAAAGTGAAAGTAGAAACTAAAAGGTCAGAGCCTTCTTGCTACACCACATTATTTCCCCAATTTTGGCAATCGGTTAAAATACGTTTACCCTCATAGCATCAAGTGGGCAAGACTGACCCTCCACCAGTTGATCCTCAAGGATTGTTGAATGCCGGACATCTCCAAGCGACTGGAAAAAGCAGAGAGACATCTGCAAAAAGGAAGGCCTGAAGCCGCTTTGGAAGAGTACCTGTCCGCGCTGGAGGAAGAGCCTCGCAACGATCAGGTCCGGCAGGCGGCGGCGGACCTTTGTCTAAGGTGCGGCCGCAACTCTGAGGCAGCCACGTTGCTGAGCGGCCTGTTAGATGAGCAGGTGGCCACCGCCGACCCGCGCGGCGTTGTCACTTACAAAAAGCTGGCCAAAATTACACCTCCCACGCCATTCCAGACCTTGCAATACGCCCAGCTCATTGCCAAGAAAGACAAGCAGGAAGCGCTGGATGCCTACACGGCGGCGATGCACGGCTTTGAACTGTTACGGCAGGAGAAGCAAGCGCTGGCGGCAGCCAAACGGATGGTCGAGCTCGCTCCCACGGTCGAAAACCTGCAGCGCGCGGGAGAAAAGTCAGCCGGCCTGGGGCAACTCCAAACCGCCGCTTCGAATTTTGTCGAATTGGGAACGCTGAAAGAGCAGGGTCTGCCTGGCTCAGGGTTTGAGTGGTTTGAAAAAGCCTACAGTCTCGATCCGGCCAACCATCAGGCAAACCTCTTTTATGCACGCGGACTCTTTACCCACGCCTCTGTTCCCCAGTGCATCGCCGTGCTGGAGCGGGCCGTGGCAAATTTGGAGACCACAACCGAACTGCGTGAGTTATATGCCCGAGCGCTGATGGCCGCAGGACGCCCGGCGGATGCAGAACCCTACGCCTGGGAGTTGTATGAGATTGATCCGCAACAGGTACACGAGATCATTTCCCTGATTGGTTCTTACCTGGACGTGGGTGACACGCCGGGAGCCCTGGCGCTGACAAAAAAACTGGAACAACAGCAAAGTAAAGCCGGTTTGCGGCGCGAATTCATCACTTTGATGCATGAGATGGCGGACAGCCGTTTGCCCTCCGTCGAGTTCCTGGAATATCTGGTGGAACTCTACAATTCGGCAAACCGCGAGCAGGAGTACTGCCGCACGCTGGTCAAAGTCTTCCAACTCTACTTTGCAGAAGGAAAATACACCAAGGCGGGAGAGGCGCTGGACCGCTCGGCGGAAGTTGATCCTTACGAAGCCGGCCACGGCACGCGACTGGAGATGCTGCGGGGGAAGATCGATCCCATCCAGTTCAATACCATCGCCAATCGTTTCCAGAGCGCCTCCAGCGCGCCGGCAACACCCGCACATGAAGGCGGCGTCCAGGAGACCGAGCCGACCGTGCTGGAAGATTTCATCCTGCAGGCAGAAATTTATCTGCAATACGGCATGCGCTCGAAAGCGGTAGAGCGCCTGGAACGTGTGAGCAAATTGTTTCCGCACGAGGAAGAGAAAAACGAAAAACTGCGGCAACTCTACACCACAGCGGGGATCTGGCCTCAATCGAAGGGCGCTCAGCCGGCCGCCAGATCCGCAACCGGCGCGCCAGTCCCGGCGCCAAACGGCGCCTGGACTGCAAATTCTCCGGCTGCCGCTCCGGCCGGAGCTCAGCATACCGTGGACGACTTTTCTCTGGTCACTGAGATCACGCGCAATATCTACCGCCAAGCCACGGTCAAGAGCGTTCTCTTTACCGCGGTAAATGAAATTGGCCGCCACTTCAATGCCAGCCGCTGCGTGGCCGGACTCTGTACGCTGGGCAAGCCGCCCTCCGCCGCGCTGGAATATTGCGCCCCCGGAGTCAAGCAGTCCGATGTAATTGCCATCGTCAGGTTGATTGCATTGATCCAGCAGCTTGCCACCAGCGGCGTGGTGAACCTTGACGGCAGCGCCAGGGAGTTGGATGCGGCGCGCGAGCACATTCAAGCTCTCAACATCCAATCGCTGCTGGCCGTGCCCCTGATCGATGGCGGAGAACAGGCCGGCCTGCTGATTCTGGAGCAATGTGAGCCTCGCCCGTGGCGACAGAACGACATTGTTGTATTGAAGACCATTGCCGAGCAGATGGTCCTGGCCGTCAGCAATGCGCGCCTGCGCACGCTGATGAAGACCCTGGCCGTGACGGACGAAAAATCCGGCCTGCTGAAGCGCTCTTCCTACCTCGATGTCCTGCTATCGGAAGTCCGCCGCTCTCTGCAGCAACAGACTCCGCTCACGCTTATGCTGCTTCATTTTGGGAAAACTTCTGCCCTGATCAAAGAAGTAGGCGAACCTGCGCTGGAAAGCATGATGCAGCAGATTGGACTGACGATCTGTTCGCATATTCGCCAGAACGATGTCGCTGTTCGCTACGACACAACCTCAATTGCCTTGCTGCTTTCGGATACTGATTCGAAGAACGCCTTTCTTGTGGTGGACAAGATGAGAAAAGTCCTGTCACCCAACAAGGTCCCGGGAACAGACCGCAATCCGCCGATTACCGTAGGCATCGCTGAAGCCGTGTTGCAGCCGCATTTCGATTCCGTGGACATTGTCACCGAGGTGATCAACCGCGTGGAGAGCGCCCTGGAAGTAGCCCGGTCTGAAGGTGGCAACCGCGCCCACTCGCTCCAGGCAAACTACCAGCCGGCTTGAAAGAAAAGATTCAACTCGCAGCCTCGCAATGGATGGGCATGCCGCTTTGGGACGCGGGAAGGGTACCCGGACTTGCCTGGTTCGCCTTTGGAGAACGGCGGATGGCCCAGGACTTTCGCGGCCAACTTGTGACTAACTTTGCCCTGCATCAGCACTTATCTGCGGGAATCTATGTTCAGGATGGCCTTCACTTCTCCAATCATCTTTTCTTTCCAATAAGCATTGTAGTTTTCCAGTGTAGTCAAGCTGCGGGAATGCATCCGGTCAACATAGAGTGTGCTCTGCAGATGATCTATCTCATGCTGCAGGACTCGCGCATACCATCCGGTGGCTTCAATCACTCGCGGCTTTGCATTTTCGTCCAGGCACTCCACCCGGACTCGCCTGGCCCGGGGCACAATCGCCATAAACCCGGGCAGGCTGAGGCAGCCTTCAAAGAATTCGATCGCCGGCTCCGCCAGCAGCGTCAGTCTGGGATTAATGATTACATGAAACGGAACCGGAGCTCGTTCGCGCTCTACAAGCTGTTCGCGCGGCGCATCCTTGGTGTATTCCGGACGATCTTCAATCACCGCGAGCTGCAGCGAGCGGCCAATCTGGGGCGCAGCCAGGCCGACCCCCGGAGCCGCACGCATGGTTTCCTTCATGGCTGCGATGAGCTGCCCTATCTCAGGGCCGGTAATCTCCTGCGGTAAAAGTACTCTGGCTGTCTGGCGCAGCACCGGTTCGCCGATTTGAACAATCCTGAGATCCATGCTTCGTCTTCAAAGGACAATCACAACAGTCTTATACAGTACAATTCTTCGTTTAATTCAAGGTACAAGACATATGCAGCGAAGTTTTGAAAGCCTTTCCGAACAGGAAATTCTTGCTCTGGCCATCTCGCTGGAGGAGGAGGACGAGCGAATTTACGCCGATTTTGCCGAGGGTCTCAGGCAGGATTTCCCGGCTTCGGCCGCGCTGTTTGACGGCATGCGCCAGGAAGAAACCGGGCACCGCCACCGGCTCATCGAGCTATACCGCAGCCGGTTCGGCGAGCACATCCCGCTGATTCGCCGCCAGGATGTGCGCGGGTTTATCAACCGCAAGGCAATCTGGCTGATCCGGCCCCTCCGGCTGGACAAGATCCGTAAGGAAGCCTCCACTCTGGAAGTTGAGACCCGGCGTTTCTATGAAAGGGCGGCCGCACGCACGCAGGATGCCGGCATCCGGAAGCTTCTCGTCGATCTGGCCCAGGAAGAGCGCTCGCACGAGTATCGCGCCGAACAGTTGGAGCGACACGAACTGCACCCGGCCAACCTGGAACAGGAAGAGCAGGCCAATCGCCGCCTGTTCGTTCTGCAGATTGTGCAGCCAGGGCTGGCCGGCCTGATGGACGGCTCGGTTTCCACGCTGGCGCCCGTGTTTGCCGCTGCCTTTGCTACGCAGAACGTCCATACTGCGTTTACGGTCGGCCTGGCGGCATCCATTGGCGCGGGCATCAGCATGGGCTTTGCTGAGGCCCTCTCTGACGATGGAAGCCTTACCGGACGGGGCCATCCCTGGGTGCGCGGACTCATCTGCGGCCTCATGACCACGATCGGCGGGTTGGGCCACACCTTTCCCTTTCTCATTCCTCACTTCCAGACGGCATTAGCGATTGCCATAGTAGTTGTGCTGGCTGAACTCGGCGCCATCTCCTGGGTACGGCATCGTTACATGGAAACTCCGTGGTTCTCTGCCACAGTGCAGGTGGTGATTGGCGGCCTGCTGGTGTTCGTGGCCGGCGTCATCATCGGCGATTCATGAGGGAAAGACGTTAGGGAGGTTATGCACAGAACCCTTGACAGAATTGCCGCTTGAGTAGAGAGTAGTTCGCGCATTCTTGTCCTTCAACCAAAGTAGGGGTGAACGGAGGAGCTAAAGCTGCCTTCGTGTTAATCCAGAGGCTGTGCTCGATTTAAGCAGACCAATCTAATTTCTGAGGTGCAGAAACATGTTTCAACAAATTCTGGCTCCCACGGGAAGTATGTGGTCTACGATCTTGCTGGCGTTGGTGCCACTTGCGGCCCTTTTGTTCATGCTGGCTGTGTTGCGGGTTACTGCATGGCTGGCCACCATCATCGCCGGCGCCATCACGCTGCTCATCGGCATCCTGGTCTGGCACGCACCTGTCGCAGGCCTCTTGAAGTCCTACCTCTACGGCGGATTGCAGGGTGCCTGGACAATCGACTGGATCACTTTTTGGGGTTTAGTGATCTTCAATACCCTGGTGCTGACCGGCGATTTCGACCACTTCAAGGGTTGGATGGTGAAGCAGGCCACAGCCGATGTGCGCATCCAGACCATCATGCTGGCCTGGGCTTTTGGCGCACTACTGGAAGGACTGGTCGGCTTCGGGTACCCGTGGGCAGTAGTTGTGCCCATTCTGGTTGGATTGGGAATCGTTGACCTCGAGGCCATCCGGGTGGCCGCGCTGGCCAACAATGCTCCGGTTTCTTATGGCGCTCTCGGCTCTCCTATCCTGGCTTTGGCGACAGTCACAGGGCTGCCGATGCTCGCATTGTCGGCATCAGTCGGCGACATGGTCGCTATATTGGCGCTCCTGCCGCCGTTCGTTCTCATATACCTGGTTAGCGGATGGGATGGGCTGAAAGAGTCTTGGCCGCTGGCGATTGTGGGCTCACTCTCCTACATTCTGGGACAATGGCCAACCGCGCACTATTTAGGGCCGTACCTGCCGGATATCAGCGGCGCCCTGGTTTCGTTCTGGATACTGTTTGTTTTCGTGAAGGTTTGGCGGCCGAAGAATATCCGCGCCTTTGGCGGGCAGATCATCCCTCCAGCCCAAGTAAAGGCCAGTGCGGGCGATGCCCCCATGACCACCGGCGCAGTTCTGCGAGCCTGGCTTCCTTATATAGTCCTTCTGATAGTGGTGGTCTTGTGGACAGGACCTTGGTCGAAACTGCCCGGGATCAGCTGGTACAAATTGCAGGTGTCTGCGCTTTCGTCGGTTACCAGCAAACCCGTTAATTCTGTCTTTAACTTTAATCCCTTAAGCGGCGGGACTTCCATCCTGGCATCATGGATCCTGATCATTTTGCTGCTGCGCCCCAGTGGCAAAGTGCTCGGCCAGGTGTTTGCCCGCACCTTTAAACAGATGTGGGGCGCTCTGCTGGTTGCTTTCTTTATCTTCGCCATCGCCTACATATTTGTCTTCACCGGAATGGCGAACTCGCTGGCCTTTGGATTTTCCAAGGTTGGTTGGGCATTCGTAATCGTGGCTCCAATCCTGGGCTGGATTGGTGTGGCTCTTTCGGGCAGTAACACCTCAACCAACGCAATGTTCGGTCCTGTTCAGGCCGTCACCGGCAAGCTGCTGAACTTGCCGGTATTGCTCCTTCCCACCCTGAACTCTCTGGGAGCCGAAGTGGGCAAACCTATTGCTCCGCAGACGGCCAGCGTGGGTGTTTCCACCAGCCGGTTCGTTCGCAGTGAAGGAGCGGTAATCCGCCACAATATGTCGTGGACGCTGGGAGTGTTAGCGTACCTCATCCTGATCGGGTTGCTGTTCTATTTTGTGTTGCCCAATGAAATGACCTTGGCAACAGTTAAGTAGCGCGCCAGGGGTAGCGGTCCCACGGGGCCGAATGATCGATTTGGAAATGGCGGTGCGCCCGGCAAGGGCCCATCGCCATTTCCAATTCTGCGCGCAGAAATTCCTTCACCCGCGCCCTACCCTCAGCTCCGGCAAAAGCCAACGAACCGGCGATCAGCAATAGCATTCTCAGAAATAATGTGACCGTTCAAATTGCGGCCCCCCGATGCGATCACGAGCCAGTAGAGACCTCTCCCCTTCGGCAGGCTCAGGGTTCGAGGTAAACTCAAAAAGGCCTAGAACGGGTTGACGTCGGGAAGACGAATCTTCATCTTGTGGCAAATGAAGAGAACCAGGATCGCGCCCACGATGGAAAAAATCAGGCCGGCAGGATGAAATTTTTTGTTGTTCGAGCGCGAAAGCATGTGGGCAATGCCGCCGCCCACGATCGATCCGACGATGCCGAGCACGATCGTCCAGAAGATCGTCATGTGCACATTCATCACCGATTTCGCGATAAGCCCCGAGAGCAGCCCAATCAGAACATACCAGATTAAGTGAAACATACTTTCCCCCCAGGCGTTTGCCTTAAAAGCATCGTCGAGTATAGCCCACGGTCCTGGTAAACCTTAGAAAAAGTGGCCCTTTTTCCGCTACGCCGCTACATTTCCTCTAAGCAATTGAAAACTAAAGGGAATCTGCGTAGCGGCAACCGTAGCGGGAGGGGTTTTTGTAGCTGCTACCATTTCTACACCACCGGCCAGCCCTGTCTGCTGCGCTGCATGCAGTGTGGATAGAGTAGGGATACAGTATACAAAAGCGTTTTTTTTCAATTTTCGCCTCGGGTGCTTTCCATGGTTTTTCAAAAGCCGGTCTGGTTCCGCGATTCCTAGCGGCTAGGAATCGGAACACCGTGGGCCGCACACACCTCTCCCCGCGCGGCGATGCACAGCAAGAAGAGATCCAGTTTCCTCGCTCGGCGAAACTTCAGCCTCGACCTGGAATGACAGTCGGCGGTGCTGCGGATTTCTTCGCGCAGCACTGCGTCTGTTTCGCGAGCGCCGGTGCACACGTCTCCCGTTGCGTCGGGCTGTGACGGCGCCTAAGGGCCGCAGCCGAGGGCGGCTGCGCTCCACTCTTTATATTCAGTTTGTCAAAGACCATTGCCGGGACCAATAAAATCCCGGTCGCCCGAGGGCGATCGGCGTATTTCGTACGCCTGTTACCAGCATTACAGCCGGAGTGGTGATGGGAAAGGGAGAATTGTATGTCAGTGGCGGGAAATGGCGGGAAATGGCGGGAAGGCGCGGGAAATGGCGGGTTTTGCAAGTCGGTAGGAGAATTGGATGTCAGTGACGAAAATCGCCTCATGTCGTTGGGATCGCGATGGAGGCGCGTAAGTTGTTGATAATACGTAGTGCAACAGGGCAAAGAAAGGGCGAAATTGCAATCCAAGCGACATCTGTTCTTTTTGCTGCTGCTTGATGAGCGAAAAACATGCGACTGTGGCGGGGATGGAGGCAGCGACACGCCAGAGCGACCCAAAAATTGCACAACCAATCCCAACGACATCATTTTGCTCCCTTTGCGCCGTTTGCAGGCGGCGGATTTTGGCCATTGCTGCCGTTTGCAGGCGGGAGATCATCCAGGCCGAACTGCTTGCGCAAGGAGGTCTCGTACGCGTCCAGGCTCGCCTTAAGAATGTAGTGCGTTCCCTTTGCGCAGTGCTGGAATGAACGCAACTTTCCCTCGTCCAGCAGTCTCTTGATGCTGCTTGATGAGCGGCCTAATAGCTTGGCTACAAATTCCACACCGAGTAGCTCTTGCTCGAACAGGCTCAATTGGAATGAATCGCGCTGCGGACGCTTCATGCCTGCGCTCCAGTGGCCGGCGTTGGCGCAGTGGCCTTGGCAATGCCCTTCAGTGCCCACAGCACGCGGTTTACATCGGCCATTGTCCGCAGCGTGGGATTGCTTCGATTCGAGAGTGGTGATGATGGCGATTGCAGGAAGGCGTCGAGGCGCGTGCGGTTCCAACCCATGTGCTTAAGCTGCTCATTGATGAGCGCCAGATCCTCGGCAGTGGCGAGCGTAACCTTGCTGAGCGTTCCTTTGCGGCCTTCCGTGCCGGCTGCGCGCGCGGAGTCGCGATCCCGGTACCGCCGCGAATACCTTGAAGGGCGTATGTTGGGATGCGTCTCTGGAATGGCCAGGTCGGACTGCAGGAGATCGATCAGCTCGGAGGCTTCAGAGCCAGTGAGTTCAGCGAAGCTGGAGATCGGGCTAGTGCGCGGGCTGGTGCGATGGGATAAAACAGAATTGGCCCAGCGCAGGCGCTCATCGCGTGAGTTCTTTACCATTTCGTGGCGCGCATATTTTCCCCATAGCGTCTGGAGGCGCTTGATCTGGCCCTTCGAGATTTGCTTACTGCTCATACTGAAATGCCGGCCTTGGCCGCGAGTGCTTTGATCTGGCTCCATGTCTCCCTTGGCAGAATCGGCTGCGTGCAGTGCGAACAGCGCTTGCGGGACTTTGTGGCTGCGCGCTTGGCGCGGAGTTGGTCGCGGCGGAAATCCTTCGCGCAGGTCGACGGAGCGCCCGCGCGAGGCAAGCAAAACTGGCGTTCGAAATTTGGCGTGCTGTCTTCATTCACAACTTCTTTTCCGCACTGCCGGCAGTAGGCCATTTACGCGACCTTCCAATCAGAAAATGGAACCTCGTCCTCTCGTTTCCCACTCTTCGCCTGTTTCTGGATCTCCAGCCGCGTCTCCTTCTGCTATCCACTCTTCCCAAAAATCTTTCGGACAGGTGCCAACGCAAAATGTTCGTGTGAGAGCAGGGCTAGAGCCTATGAAGACAAGCCGCGCGCTCATGGGGAAACACATGCTTTTTAGTGGCTCCTTCTTTTGCCGCATCAGGGATCGCTCGGTCTTGCGGACTAAGCGACCCTGATGCTCATCAACCAGACCTTAAAACGTGGGTGTTGCGTAGACGATGTTCACCCGCACTGCCCTGTATGTGTCGCCGGGATTCCAGAAGATACGGGCGCTCACCTGATCGCCGGACAGGACGTTCGTGTGATGGGTTGGGTCAAGGTCTTCGCAGTGGACCTTGGCATTGTTGGAGACGCCGAGGGAACAGGTGATCGAAGTGATGGCTTGCGTCCCATCTGCGTGGATGATTTTCACTTCCATTTGCCCGCTATCGGACCCGGTACCAGAACCCACAGCGTCTACTGTGAGGTTGCCGACCTGCCCCGACGTGGGAATTGTTACCCCGACATCACTGTCAGGAGTACTCCCGTCCGAGCAAGCGGCCGTGGACCAGCGGCCTATGCCGAAGATGACTGCGGCTGCGCGCCCACTTACAAGGTCCAGGGTGCTGCAAAACCCTGGGAAGTTTCCGCCGCCTGGCGTTGGAGCTTGCGCTTCCACTACGGACTGCAGCGAGCCTCCGGCGATGCGGCTGGAGACCGCGTTCTTGTTGATGCGCGGTCCTATAGGGTTGGGATTGAAAGTGAACATGCGAGAAAGCGGATTGTTGTTACCGCCTCCGTTGTTACCGCCTCCGCAGGCGGTTATGATGGCGACAGCTAAGACGGCTGAGAGCAACGCCGTCCCGACGATGGATGCAATACGTCTCATAGGACACTACTCCTTAGTTGAAGTTTGGCTCCTTCAAAGACAAAGCTGCTGGCTACTAGCCTCTGGCTTCTAGCAAGACCAAAATGGCTCTTCATTTCTGTCGCCCCCCCCAAGCAGGCTGATTGCCATTCTGCGAGATCTCATGGCTGAGGACCATGACTTCCTGCGGCTCCATATCATTCTCGTTGAGCGCCTGGCAGATGGTGAGGATGAGGTCGAGATCAGCCGGTACGGAGCTGCGCGGATAGACCAGCGCGATCTTCATAGTGATGGCGACATGGCCTTCGGTGATAGTAGTCATGCGACCACCTTCTTGATGTAGAGGAACCCGTTGCGCGTGCGGCTTCTTAGGTGAAGGCCTTTTCTCTCAGCGTGTCTCGCAATAACCTTTTGCATCTTTATCAGCACGGTTTTGTCAGCAGGGGCTTCGATGCGAATCAGGCGGTTTATTTTCGCGTCGGCCAGGTACTCCAACGCTGCAGATAGAGCAGGATACTTACCTCGCGTAGGCCACACGCTTTGAGGGACCACTTCAAATAATTGAATGTGTTTCACGCGACCGCCTTTTGTGGCTCGCGGAGCCATTTGTATTGGAAGCGGTCAGAGTTCGTGGGAAGAATGACCTTTACTTCTCGGCGACGCGCGTGGAACTGCATGTGAGAGGCAAGCCCGGATGGCGCGATCCAGCGCCCGCACCTGCATTGTTGCTTTGACAGGTTTGCTGGCCGCTGAAGGCGATATTTTTTGATGCGATGCGATAAGCCGTTACGATGCATGCCGACAAGCCGTGCCGCTTCACAGGTGTTCCAGCCAGTAGCATCGAGAGATGCTTTCACGACAAACTTTTGAATCAGTGCTTCAAACTCCAGGAGGGTGAGGCCTGCTGTCTGCGCGTCCTCGTAGAGGTAGCCGATGTGACGCTGCACACGTTCGTGCGTGGTCTCAGGAGTGCCGCGCCAGATGAGTTGTTCCCTCTTTGACATTCAGGAAGCTCCTGTATGCGCGCCGCAACTTCGACACTTGAATTGGATGGGCGCCATTTGCGCTCCGCAAACGTGGCAGGGCGGAGATCCCACCTCCGGCTGAGCTATATCGAGATAGCCGACCGAGTCCTCAGGCCCCTTGGGGAGTGGATCGCCGGCCTCGACCTTGGTTGCATAGCCACGGAGCAGGCCAGCGGCCTGGCGAAGATCTTCAGGAGTTAGCGTCTGCGTCTGGGTCTCGATCTTGATGGAGGTCGAATCCAGAGCGTTCGAGATCTGCATAATCGTGACGCTTTGGAATTGCCTTAGAACGAGTTCTATTGAGAAGGCATTTACATGGAAGGTCGCGGCTTCCCGCAGCGCATCCATGATCCGTTTTGCATCAGGGGAACCATGGTTCGGCTGAGCGTCAAAAACATCACACGCGGCAATCGCTGCTTTGCGGAGATCCTCGAACCGCAACTGTGCCACAAAGTCGCCGGGATTGGGGAAGTTGACGTACATTTAGTTGGACTCCTGGCGTTGCTGGGTGCGCTGGAAGGCGACGCGGCAGTTGTATGAGCTGCAGACAGTCTGAGTTTCATCCAGCCATGAGCAGCCAATTTTCTGTAATAGCGAGATCGAGACCTTGCAAGGAGTGCGTTCCGTGCAGAAGCAATAGCGGCAGATCCCGCGCTGGATGCGTCCCGGGAGAGGCGCGTATCCCGCTGGCAGCGGCAGATGTTCCAGATGATGGATTTGGAGGAGGCGCTGCGGCATGAGTCTGCTCAATGGCAAGTGGATCGAAGTCTTTCGGGCTGGCAGCTACGGCGATAAAGGCAACTACACAGAAGCCGACATCGACAGGGCAATCAGGAATTTCCAGCCATCACAGCATGAGCCGCCTGTAGTCATCGGGCACCCGGAGCATAACGCTCCGGCCTATGGATGGGTAGACAAGCTGAAGCGCGTAGGGAACACAATGTTCGCAATGTTCCGAGACGTGCCGGAGCAATTCGAGGAGATGCTGCGCAGCGGCCGCTTCAAGAAGCGCTCGGTGAGCTTCTACACCACGCCGGACGGCCCGGTGCTGCGGCATGTAGGTTTCCTCGGGGCAATGCCTCCCGAGGTCAAGGGCCTGACGGATGTGAAGTTCCGCGATGGCCAGTGCCAAGCGATTGAATTCAATGAGGAGGATGAAATGGAAAGCACAGATGGAAAAGTAACGAAGAAAAAGTTCAAGAAAGCCCTGCAGGAATTTTTTGCAGAGCACTTCACTTTTGGGTCTGCGCGTTCGAGCATCGAGGGCGGCGCCACACAAGAACCGCAGGAATTCGTGGATGCAATCAAGGAAGCCCTGCGGCCATTAGAGCAGAAGATTACCGGCCTTGAAACGCAGCTCGCAGCCGAGAAGTCGGCACGCGAA
Organism: Candidatus Angelobacter sp.; assembly: GCA_036522115.1. Classification (GTDB taxonomy): domain Bacteria; phylum Acidobacteriota; class Terriglobia; order Terriglobales; family Acidobacteriaceae; genus Angelobacter. The sequence continues at coordinate 17,847 of DATDGL010000076.1, read as the reverse complement.
GCGGCGGCGGCCGCAGCGGCCACTCACGGGCACGCGAGCTTTGCCGAAGCGCAGATCAAGCGGGTCAAGGATGGATGTCGATGGGTGCCGGCATTCGAAAAGATGGGACTGCCTCAGGTCTTCAGCGAACTCGCCAAATCGCCCACGAAGGTCAGCTTTGGCGAAGGAGACAAGAAGAAGGAAAAGCAGATCGCTGAGGTCTTTGCTGATTTCCTGTTGGCGCTGCCAAAGATTGTGCCGGTAGGCCAGATGCCCACTCATGGGATGCCAGCCACAGGCAAGCTGATCCAGTTCAACGAACCAAGCGATCCACATACCGCAGTTGATCAGACTTCAGTCTCGATGGCCGAGGCTGCGCGCACAATGGCAGACGAGAAGAAAATCTCCTACGGCGACGCGCTGAGGATCGTGCGCCGTAGCAGCCAGGATGCGCCTAACGGGGGGATTGCAGCGGGCGCTGTTTAGATCAGATTCTTTTTTTTTCTAACGTGAAGCGGACCGCTGGCCGCTCATTCTGGCGGAAGGAGAAAAAGCAATGGCAAAGTCTCAATTTGGAGTAGTGGGACACCACGTAGCGCGAAGCTACATCGGAGACGTTGCGATCCCCGCTGGAGTGGCGGTCGTGGCCGGAGCATCGCGCAGCTCTGTGGCGCTCCCAGGATCGGCCAACCAGCGCGCCCTGGGAGTCTCCGCGCTGGCGTCGGCGAACCCGAACGATCCCGTAACGGTAATCGAGTTGGGAGAAGTAACTGCGATCGCGGACGCAGCAATTGCGCGCAACCAGTGGGTCGGCATCAATGCAATCACCGGGCAGCTTGCGCCGATCAACAGCAACAACTTGACTGGAGGTGAATTCGAGGTTGTTGGCCTGGCGCTGGAAGCAGCAACGCAGCAAGGCGATGAGTTCTTGCTGTTCGTCGTCCCGGTCCGCATGCTGGACAACGGATCGAGCCCCATGTTCGCCAGCTTGACGCTCACTGGATTCCTGAACGAATCCGCTGGCGATGGAGTCGTCGCGCACGCTGGGGGCGGCCAGGGTCCGGCGACTGCGCTCGTGAAGGAACTGAATCGCGTCGCGACGGTGGCTACCGCAGGCGATAGCGTGGTACTGCCCGGTTCGGCTGCTGGGCTCACGATCATTGTCGAGAACCACGGAGCCAATCCGATGCAGGTATTCGGAGCAGGCGCGGACACGATCAATGATGTGGCGGCCGCTACGGGCGTTTCGCAAATGCAGGGTTCTGTGGTCCTGTATACCTGCTATACGGCTGGAGCGTGGTACGCGGAGGGGTTGGGGACGGGATACAGCGGTCAATACCCAACCGTATCGTCGCAGGATGCGATTGTGGCCCATGCGGGAGGCGGGCAGGGTTCGGCGACTGCGCTCACCTCTGTGATCAACCGCATCACGACGGTTGCGAGCGCGGGCGATAGCGTGTTGCTGCCGGCAGCACAGGGCGGCATGCAGATCGCTATCTCGAATGCGACTGCTACGAACTCAATGAATGTTTTCCCGAATGGGGCGGACCAGATCAACGCATTGGGGGCGAGCGCTGCGTTCGCGCTGGCTGCAGGCAAGACAGCCACTTTCTATGCGGCAAAGGCCGGGCAGTGGCATGCGGTGTTGAGCGCATAAAGGCGGGGACGGACACACTTTACACAATTCCAGTTTTTGGAGGAGAGCAATGGACCAGGACCAACTGATTTACGTGCCTGACAGGCGCGTGGTGAGTTTTGCGGGCGCGGAAGTTTCCGTTGTCCAGGGCAAGATAGATGTTGCGCTTTCGCAGTTCGCGCAGCTCTATCGCAACAATCAATTCGTGGCTGAGCTTTTATTCCCTCGAGTGGAAGTCCAAAGGCAATCGGACTTCTACTGGACGTTTGGCCGAGAAAACCAGGCTGTACGTGAGAACGACCTGCGTGCGCCAGGATCATCGGCAGAGCGAATCCAACAGACGCTCTCGAAGACCAGGTATTTCGCTCCTGACCATTCGCTTGCGCGGTTAATCCCCGATGAAGAGCGTGGGAACTTCATGGCTGGCGATCTGGAGCAGTGGATCACGCAAACCCTGATGGACAAACTGTTCCTTGCCGAAGAGGTGCGTGCTGCGGCGGCTGCGGCGCTGAACGCTAACTACGCAAACACAAACGTGGTTTCGCTGGCTGGGCAGAACCAGTGGTCCGACTTGGCGAACTCGACTCCTCTTTCCGACGTGGAAACGGCGAAGAGCCAGATCCGGCAGGTCGGGCAGGAAGCCAACCTCATGATCATTCCCGATCCTGTATTCCAGAAGCTGCGCGTTCACCCAGCCATTGTGCAGCGTCTGGTCTACACCAAAGGCGGACAGGTCACTCTCGCGGATCTTGCTGCGGTCTTTGGAATCGAACGTTGCGTGCTGGCATCGGCGATACAGCTCGATGCGAACAACAACGCGAGCTTCGTCTGGGGCAAGCACGTCATTCTTGCCTATTGTCAGCCGAACCCGACTCCAGCAGATGTGAGCTTCGGGAAGACGTTTGTTTGGACCCAGGCCCCCGGGACTGTTGGCGGGTTCTCAACGGAGATCGCGCGTGAGACTCCTGCCAGCAAGAAGGCGGACGAGCTTGCCACCCATTTCTACTACGGCCAGGTGGCCACCAGTAACGTGAGCGGCTACCTGATCAAGAACGCAGTGGCCTAAAAAGTCGCTGCTCAAAATTGCGGGCGGCCCGCAGCGGCCGCCCAAAAGGAGATTGGAAGATGAAAAAGTTTTTAGGCATGATTGGTATGTTGAGCTTCATTATGCTGCTGGTTATCGCGCTCGCGGCCTGGCAGCAGGTAGGCGAACAGAACTTGCTCAAGCTTTCATTTGTAGGTAAAGGCGTGAGCTCGACAGGCACGAACGTGCTGCAGACAGGAGAAGTGAACAGCATCACTGCGCCTGTCGCAACTGCCACGTTGACGCGGATTGTGTTTGCGCCTGCAAGCGGGCAAACTTACATTCGCCGCGTCATGGTGGAGAAGTCGACCGGATCGACCGGGACCTTCACTTTGCAATATGGGACGGGCACGAACTGCGGTACCGGTACCACAGTGCTTTTCGGCCCGGTAACCAACCCTCAGGTTGTGCCACATTACATCGGCATTCTGGTGCCGGCTGGGCAGGACCTGTGCGCGCAGACTGACGCGAGTACCACATCAGTCAGGGTCCTGTACAACTAAGAGGATTTATGGCCTACGCAAACCAAGCCGATCTCTCGCCGCGGCGGATTTCAAACGCGGAGCTCGTCCAGCTCACTGACGACACGAGCTCAGGCAACGTGAACACGCAGTTAGTGAGCGACATCCTGGACGAAGCGTCCGGGCAGATCGACTCTTACTGCGGACAGCGTTACAGTGTGCCGCTGCAGAGTTCGCTCCAGGTGAAGGGACTCTGCCTCAGCATCGCGGAATACCTGCTCTATCTGCGCCGCAAGCGCATGAAGCCGGATGTGCGCCAGGCATTTGCAGATGCAATGGCATTCCTGAAAGATGTGTCCACCGGGAAGGCGCGGCTGGACCAGCCGGTAGCTGCGCAACCACAGACAGGTGCCGGCGACGTGCAGATCACTGCGGTGCCGGAAAGATTTTCGGACTCGAATCTCAGCGGGTACACGCCGAGCGATTTGGATGATCCCAGCCTCGATCCGGAAGGGCAGACTGGAAGCTGATGAATTTCAACATCACAGTCAACGACCGCCAGTGGCAGCTTGTTGCGCACAATCTGCAGCAAGGCATGTCCCCTGGGCCGCTGCTGCGGATAGCAGGCCAAGTGATGAGGAGTTCGGTTGTGCGCACGTTTCGGGAGCAAGGATCGCCGGCCGGGTCATGGAAGCCGCTGGCGCCATCGACTCTGAAACGCGGACGTGGCGGAGCGGGGAGGCAGATCCTTATCCAGAGCCGTCGCATGGAGAATTCGGTGACAGATGCAAATCAATATGTAATTTCCGGCAACACTCTGATCATCGGCAGCAACTTGCGATATGCGCGCATCCAGCAGGAAGGCGGCGACGCGGGGCGCAAGGGACCATTTAAAAAAAGGAATGGGCACAGATCGCGGATACCTGCGCGCCCTTATCTGGTGTTTCGCCCGGAGGACCCGGCGAACATCGCAGGAGCCATCGAGAGGTATATCTCTTCGACGGCGCAAGGAGGCATGTAGGTGCCGACGCAGTTGAAGCCGGGAGATGTTGAGAAGGCGATCATTGCCGCTCTGAAAGCGAATGGAGCGATCTCCGCTTCGGGCGCGCAGGTACAGGGGCTTTCCAGCAAGAATTGGGATGAGCAAGGCAACATCATCGTGCTTCCGCCTGCCGTTCTGGTGCTCCTGGAAGTCGGGACGGACCAGGAAGCGAATGATACGACCAGGCTCACTTACGAATCCGAATACGAATTCTCTCTGTTCTGTGGCTCCGCAGATTTGAGCAGCGTGGACAATGAGCGCAACAGCGCCTATGCGTTGCTGGCCAATGTGCGCGCTGCGATGGCAGGGCAGAGGCTCCAGATTGACGCCGGGGCAGCACTGACCTTCCCGGTGAAGCTGGCTGGCTTTCGCCCGGAGCAGTTTGACGCAAATGGTGCATGGTGCTCGCAGCAGATACGGGTGGGGCAGTTGGCGCAGTACGGATAAAAAGCGGAGGAACTCATAAAAATGGCGGAAGACTGGGTTGATGTCATGCTCACTCCATTCGGTGAGCGGTATGTGAAAGAAAATGGCGGCGGCCCGATGCAAGTTCATGAGGGCAGCGGGTTCAGCTTCACGCCAGGGCAGGTTGTGCGAGTGACACGCGCATTCGATTGGGAACGGGTGCTGAAAAACCAGCATGTAAACGGAGTCGCACTGATCCAGATTGCGCCCAAAGACTCTACCGCTAAATCCAAAGCTCAGCCCAAGGCTGCTGCCGCCGTCACAGAGGGGGGAAAATAAATGGCCTACGAACCGCAGAGTATATTGATCAGCAAGAACGTGGCGCTCGCCGCCAACAAGCAGAACACTTACCTGACGCCGGTAGCTGCTTCGGCATATGTGTCGCGTCCGAGATCTCCTGGCACTTCATTTGCTTCGATTACGCCCACCTTCTATTCCGACGAGCAACAGTCCAACAAAGGGCACCAGTTCCCGACGACCAAGCAGCGCACCATGCAGGCCACGGCGTTCGACGCGACCTGGGACCTCGATAACTTCCTCTCCGGATGGGTGTTTGCATTCGCGATGGGTGCCGATACGGTTACCGGCGCCGGGCCTTACACGCACCTTTTCAAATTCCTGCAAAGCACGAACCAGATGCCTGTAACAAGTTTGCTGCACCAGGATACGAATGACGTTATCTACCAACTCCCGGACATGGTGATCAATGATCTGCAGATTACAGGGAAGGAATCTGGACCGCTGCAGGCCCAGTTCAAAATGGTCGGGTCGGGCAAGAACGTAGACGGAGCGGTCACGCTTCCTGCGGTCACAACGCCGGCTTTCGTCTTCGGATCGGACGCAGATATCTTGATCGGGCCTGGCGCGCCCGATCCGACGCTGTTCACCATCGCGACCCAGGCGGGTGGAACGCAGGCCGCGAGGACGGAGTACTTCAAATTCACCTACACGTCCGCAGCCGGGGAGACGCTGGCAAGCGGAGAGGTGTCCATTGCCGTGCCTCTTAACTCTGTTTCGAAAGTGACTGCTCCCGCCGCGTTCCCTCCCGGGGTGACGAGCTGCAGCGTGTATGCTTCAACGGCCACGGGGACGGAGACGAAACAGCAGGCGGGGATAGCTGCTGCTGGAACATACACAGAGCCCAACACTGGCTTCACTGCCGGCACGGCGCTCCCCACCGCAACCTCTGCTTTGACCAGCATTAAGGAGCGAGTGAAGCAATGGGTTGTTCACCTAGTCATGGATATGCAACCAAACCGCGCGCCTGGCGGCGGCTTCTTTTCTACATTCACCAAAGTGCTGAAGCAGCGCGCGAACCTGCAATTACAGATTGCAGCCAAGGACGTGGACGACTTACGCACGCTGTTCGTGAATGACACGCCGCGCAATATCCAGATCAAAGCCAACAGCGGAGCGGCGCAACAACTCATCCTGGACTACCCTTATGTGATGCCCGTCTGTCCGGCAGGGACGGCCAGCGGCGTAGAGATCATTTGGCCGCTGACTGCAGGGGACCAGGATGTTTTGAAGTGGCAAGGGCAGGAGATTTTTACTGCGACAGTAGTGAACAACGTCGCTTCGTATTTGACCGGCGCGTAATCGCGCCAGAAGAACGCAGGGCAGAGCCTAAAGCTTTGCGCCCTGCGGATCAGCAACACCGCTTCGTTGCTGGATGGGGCCGCACCGCTTCGCGGGCCTCAGTTGAAAGACGGTCGCACCGCTTCGCGCCTGTCTCCTTGGTGAAAAAAGCAGCATTCAAAAACTTTTTTGCAAGGAGAGTTCGACATGGAACAAGAAACAGATGCTCTGCTGCCGTTGGATGAGCCGCGAGTGATTGCGGTCAAAGATGGCAAGCTCACTTATAAATTCCATTTCCGCCGCATCACTGCGGACGACTGGAACCAGTTCTTCGAGGGCATTCATTCCAGCAGCCGGCAAGAGCAACAATCGCAGGTGAACACCATTGATATAAGTACGCCCGGGATCGAATTGGTGGAGCGGACGCTGGTAAAGGTGGAGGGATATGTATCCAGGTTCGACACTGCCAAGCCGGGATGGCAGCAAAAGGTCCCGCCTCGACATTCGGGTCAGCTTTCCTGGATCTTGCGCAGCGTGGCGCAGTCCGAGGACAGCGGGGAGTCACCATTCGATCCGGAGCGGCAGGCGGTGCACCTGGACGCCGTGTGGTCGCAGACTGGACCAGGGGCGCAAGTGGCGATGTTTAAGGGGCTGGTGCACTACTTCAACCCACCAACGGCAGAGGACAAGCGCCGCTACTTCCGCGCTCTGAGCATGACGAAAGTTGTAGGTGGATCGCGGAAAGGAACGACCATCCACCCTTCCCGCCATCGCGTGTTGATTGAGATGTACGACCGGCTGATTCACTCCGTGGATGGATATGCGGTATCTGGTAAGCCGCTGGCGAACGACAGCGCACTCATCCAGCGCGAGATGGATGCCTATCACAAGACGCAGGCGGTAATCGCGCTGTTCTTCAGCGCCGAGCCGCAGGAGTCAGCGGAGCCCGAGGCAGCTTGATACTGGTATCACAAGACGTGGAGGGCGTGCGGATCGCGGCGCTGGAGATCTTCGAGGAGTCGCTGAACAGCGAAAGACTCCAGCGCCAAATCTCGCGGCTGAAGCCGGACGATCAGCAGATCCTCAAGCTGCTGCCGACGCGCAAGCTGGCGGACGGCTATTACGACTGGGCGTGTTATCTGCTGTGGCTCAGAAACAAGATGGGCGCGGGAGTGAAGTTTGCAGAAATATTTGCAGATGAGGCGGAGGGCCTGTCTGCGATCTCACTGGCCATGCAGGATTTCGAGCGCGAACACCCGCATTGCCCAGCGTGTGGACAGCGCGGCTACAAAGGTATGCGGCGCTGCCCGCATTGCAGCAGGGAGTTGAGCTGATGGCTACGGCAGTGCAGATGACGATCACTTTGGATGCCAACGCTGCGGCGGCGAATCTGAACCAATTTAAAGGCGAGATGAGCACGCTCGGGACCCAGGCTGTTTCAACAGGAGCCAAGGCGAAGGACGCATTCAACGGCATAGAAAGCTCGGAGCGCCGAGCTCACCTGGCTGGAATGTTGTGGGTAAGAACGACCGGCGTGGAGATGCCTCGCGCGCTTGAAACTGTGATCGCGCGTAGCCAGATCGCTGGCCCGCTATTGGCCAGCATGTTCCCGTTGGCTATTGGCGCGGCTTTGCTGCCCGTGCTCGGGACTATCGCAGAGAAGATCACGAACATGACTGAAGCGGCGGCCGGCTACACCGAAGAAGTGAAGAAGATCGAGCAGGAGACCATCCAGGCCAGCCAGCAGGCGTTCATCAAACCGGAAACGCTGGGCGCTACCATGGCGCACTTGGACGAGGTCAACAAAGCGCTTTACGCGATTGAGCAGCAAAAGCAGGACTTGGGGAAAGGGACTGATGAGGTACAGGCCGTCCCCGGCGAGGACCCCGAGATCACGTCCCTTCGCTACGTAGCGCAAGCGAACATGCAGTATGCCCAGCGCAACGATCTGGAAGAGAAGGGGACTGCACTGGAGCAGAAGCGATTGGCGCTTCTGGAGCAAGAGAAGCAACAGATGGACAGCATTGTTATATCGCTTGAGGACCAAGCCAAGTTCGCGGGCTTAACCGGCAAAGCGCTGATTGACGCGCAGGAAGGACAGGCAGTTGACAAATTTAATAAGTCTTTCGGGCCACAGATGCAGCAGACCCAAGAATACCAGCGTGGCATCACTGCGATTCATGCCATCTACAGCGCACAGCGCGCGGAGATCGATCAGTCAGCCGGAGCCGCAGCAGCAGCGCGAGCACGGCAGAATGCAGACGCAACCATTGCGCTGCAGCATCAGGTACTTGAAGATTCGCTGCAGGGAGAGGACAGGATCAAGCAGTCCTACTCCGATGAAATCCAAAACCTCAAAAGACAGCTTGATCAGGGGCTGATCAGCAGGAAGGATTTCAATGATAGAAGCGTGCTGTATGCGCAGCAGGCGGCACAGAAGGAGGCCGCGCTCAATGACGCTGCAGAGAAGGAGACAGAAACCATGGAGCGGAAGGCGCGTGACGCGTCGCTGCAAGGTGATGATCTCATCCTGGCCCACAAGAAGGATCAAATATCCGCAACGGTTGCTCTCTATGCGAAGGGGGAGATTGACTTCGATCAGTACCAGCGGAGAATCGTAGCCATCAATCAGGACGCTAACGCCCAGATCGGGAAGAACGACCAGGCTACGGCAGAAAAGCGCAAGCAGGTCATGGACCAGGCTGCCGAGGAACAAAAAAATGCAGAGCAGACCGTGGCCCTCGCAAGCGTCGACGAGTGGCACCGCGCATATGCGCAGATCCTGCTTGAAGAGCAAAACAAGGTCGCTGCAATCGACAAAGCTGAACGCACAGCCCTGCAGCAGTACCAACAGAATGACGATGAATATGTGGCCATAGAAAAAGCTGCGCAGGCCAAGAGGGAGGCGGTATGGGCAGAGACGAACCAGAAGATCATTGAGGAGAACAAGAAACAGGTGCAGCAGCTGGGCGCCGATCTGCAAAGCGTGTTCGATGACATTACCAGCGGGAACATTGGGAAGCGGATTCTCAAGAACTTCGAAACCATGTTCTTCCAGATACTGGCACAATGGCTTCTGACCACGCAGAAAATGGGGTCGGGCTTCGGCTCCATCTTCGGCTCCCTGGTCTTTGGGCCTGGCTCTTCAGGCGCGAATTTCTTTGGCGGCGGAGCAAGCCCGATGGGCGCGCTCGGAGGCTTATTTGGCGGTGGAATGCCGGCAACAACAACGCCGCCATTCTTCCCCACCAGCGCCACTTCATCCGGGAACTCGTCGATTGGTGGATTCCAGTCCACAAGCGGAGGTTCAACAAGCTCCTCCGGCAGCAACCCGCTTGGCAGTTTTCTTTTCCCCGCGGTTTTCGGCTCGTCATCGACCGGGCTGGCCTCAGATGGCGGCTTCTCTCCGTTTGGCACCTCCAGCACGACGAGCGCATCTCCATTGGGTGCGCTATCGACATTTATGTTTCCCGGAACGCAATCGACCCCTGCCTCTGCCTCCGGAGCGCTCACCACGCAGAGCATCACGCAGGCAATGCAAGTGATGAATGGAGGGGCTGCATCAGGAGCCGCAGCTTCGTTGTCGCCGCTCGGCGCGGGCACCGTCGGCGGTCTTTTCAGCAAGATTGGAATTGCTCCACTCGCAATGATGGGACTGATGGCCCTGGGGAGCAAACTGGGAGGCGTGGGGCAGGCGGGAGCGATGGTGACTGCCCTCAGCCTTATGGCAGCAATGAATCCTGCAGGACCGGCGAGCATGTTCCTGTCCGGCCTGGGTGCTCCGTTCGCCGCGCTGGGGCCAGCGCTCTTTGGCTTTGGCATCGGCCAGCAGACGGGGCCATTGGTGGGCGCACTGGCGGGAGGAGCGGCTGGCTTCGGGATCGGCGCGCTGATCGGGATGCTCGGGGGCCCCATCGGAGCGTTGCTGGGCGGCATCATTGGCGCAATCTCTGGCCTTTTTGGAGGCCTGTTTGGCGGCGGCAAAAGAAAGAAAGCGGCGAATAATTACTTCGACCAGCAGGTTGCTCCGGCGATACAGCAAATCGTGAATGCTTACGAGGCATTCCAACTCGACTTCGTTTCCGCAAATTCACAACTGGAGCAACTTCGAACGAGTGCGCAAGACCAACTGGGCAAACTGAAGGGCGAAGGCAATAGCGTTTTCAAAAACAAAGTCGGACCTGCGATTGATGCGGCGGAGAAGCAGCTCGGTACGGACGAAACCGAGCGTAACCGCCGCGCCGGGCTGGTTTTCGGTCCTCCTCAATTCCACGATGGAGGGCTGGTCGACGCTTCGGTGCAGGCGTGGACTGCAAAGCCTGGCGAGATGCTGGCGATGTTAAAGCACGGTGAGTATGTGGTGAACCCGGTCGCAACAAACAAGAACCGGGGCGCGCTGGAACGCATGAATGCAGGCGGTACGCCAGGCGTGCTTATTAGTGGCGGGATCAATCTCTACCCGGCGCAACTGGACCAGGCCTACATCAGAGGCCAGTTCGTTACCGATGTGCTTCAAGCGCTGACTCGCGCAAGCAATGAGGGCAAAATATGAGCGAGCAGAACATCTTGAATCCGTCGCCATCGAGTTCGCTGAACCCGGACTACACTACGCCCATCAAGGTGACGGACCCGCAAATCATCTCGCGGTTCCAGGCGCGCAGCGGGAAACCGTTCTTTCGGCGGCTGGCCGCGCGCGGAGAGGTGTTCGACCTGGTGTGGTCGAAGAGGCTGTTCGTTGACTACCAGGCGCTGCGCCAGTGGTGGAAGCAGTATGAAAATGACTTCTTCACGTTTGTAGATTGGGACATGTCGCGATACTACACCGGCATGTTCGCAGACCAGCCCACAGCGGAGCGCGCGGGCAACAACCAGGTGAACATAACCGCGCAGTTCGTCGTAGTGCCGACCTTGCCTCAATATATTTACCCTAGCGATTGGACGCACGACGCCGTGTTCATAGATGAGCGCGCAAACTGGCCAGTTCCAAACGGAGCGTCTGCAGCCCTCAATGATCTGGTGAAACTCACTGGCGTGTGGGACCATCGCGATCAGAATTATTGTTTACAGTCGCAGGACTTCGAGAATGCCGCTTGGAACAAGCAGAATGGTCTTGCGGTAACTGCTGATCAGGTTGCCGCTCCGGACGGCTCTGTCACTGCAGATCTCATCACTTCCGGCAATGCTGCCGGGTCGGCATTCTACTTCCAGTTTATAGCTTTCCCTGAGACTTACACTGTTTCCATCCATGTGCGCGCAGGCACCGCAACCTCCTCAGGCTTTGGACTTTATGACTTGACAGCGTCTGCGTGGGTGGCGACGACGGCGGCCGTGTTGTTCGGTGCTGGCGCCGCAGGCGGATCGGGGCCGACCGTGGTCAGCGGTCTTAATTCAGCGTGGACGAGAGTCTCTCTCACATCAAATGCTGTACTCATTGCAGGGCATCAGTATGGTTTCTACCTATATGCGAAGGATGCAACGGCGAACACCCTCACAAACTACATGTGGGGATCGCAGATCGAAATTGCTCCGTCAGCGACCACCTACACTGCAACAACATCGGCTACTGTGACGCTCGCTGCGCCCACAAGCAACGCAAACTACCATAACGGGTTCGCCTATGTTGACAGCGGCACAATCACGACCGATGCTGCAGAGTGGATTTATTTCGGCTATGGCTTCCAGCTTTGGTCTCCGAAGGGACCGGGCATGGGCATAGTGCAAATATCGCTTGATAAGGTCGTGCAAGCAGCTATAGATCTTTATGCTGCTGCGCTCACGCCATCGGCAGCCGTCTTCACGCTCACAAATGTGCCGCTTGGATTGCACCGGGTGACGCTGAATCCAACCAATACCAAGAACGCATCGAGCAGCGGCTTCATCGTAGCTGCGGATGCGATTCAAGTGATGAGGTAAACAAACATGCCAAGGACTCTTGCTGCCGGGATGCAGCAATGGATGAGGAACGAGGGCAGCATTGCTCCGATAGTGCTTGCTGATATTCAGACAGCGGACGGCACCCAGTTCTTTTGGGCCGACGTGGAAGGCAGCTACATTTCACTGTTGACAGGAACATCTCAGTTCTACAGCGGGTGGGTGAAGCACGCGGCACCGTTTGTGTGCACCAAGGATCTCAGCACCAGCGCGGGCGATTTATTCGTGCAAAATCTGAGCGGCAATAGCATCGACATGGATGTTTCGCTTGCAGTTGGTGTGCACGAGTTCGAGGGCGCTCTGTGCGTGGTGCGCATTTGGCTTCCTCTCTTCGATGCGGCCATGATCTCTTTCCAAGGATCACTCAGCGAAACCACACCGACTGAAGACGAATGCTCTTTCCGGTTTTTGCAGTTGTTCGACACTGCACAGTTCGACGTGAACGCCGATTTGATTTCCGAGATATGCCCCTGGAGATTTAAGGGTGTGCAGTGCGGCTCGACAGGAACAGCCACAATCTGCGACAAGCTTTTCACCACTTGCCAGGCCTCGGACCATGCGGCGCAGGAGCGATTTGCCGGTGTTCTCTATGTCGTCCCTAATATTGGGGTGAGTTCGCCTTCCATCGGACCAGGCGGCGGAGGTGTCCCTCGTCCTACGCCAGGTCCCGGGGGATTCCCACGACCCGGTATAGGGCCTGGGGGACTGCAAAACTAAAAGTATGTCTACATCTGCAAACTCGCTATCTCAGGCTGCAAACGCTCAGCTTGGCATCCCATTGCCTTTAGCATATGGCTACTGCAGAGTGCGTGGCGACAACATTTTGTTGAACCAGTTAGCGAGCAAAAACCGCGTAGCCTTTTACATCCTGGGCCAGGGTCCATGGGACGGCATAGAGCGATTGTGGATCAACAAGAAGCTCGTGAACATTGCAGATACCACACTTGTGCATTTTCATCCCGGACTGGACGGCACTCTGGGCGCCGGCCTGTCTCCGACGTCGTCGGGCGGCGACCAGCTTGTTGACTCTTTCTTCTCGAACATTCCCGCAAATTTCCAACCGCTTACGTTCTCGCGTTCGGCGTACCTCGCCGTTAATGTCCCTCCGGATCCTGGCGCTCCCGATGCGAACTTGGACGTTGAGGGAGATTACCGCACTTCGAAAGTGCGGATATTCGATTCAAGCGGTAACCAGACGGCCTACCAGTTCAGCACGAACGGCGCATGGCAGGTGCTTGATTTGATCCTGCGCACGGTTCTTAATCCAGAATGGACCGTGGCCGGCGCGTCTGCGGCCGGTGGCGATCTGACAGCATCTCAAAAAGCGCGTATCGATTGGCCAAGTGCTGTCAGCGCAGCGCAGTCCTGCGACTTCATCATTCCCAATGGGCAAAAGCGGTTCGAGTCCAGCGTGATGTTCGTGGCGACCATGAAATTACAGCAGGCACTTTCTCAACTGCTGACCATGAATCAGTTGTACACGACCGAGGAAGACGGAAGGATCTTCATCCTCCCTGACCAGGCGCGCGGTTCAACTTTTACCCTAACAGCGGACCACGTCCTGCCTGGGACCGCGAGCTTCGACGAGGTCGACATAAGAGCGCTCCAGAACAGGCTCTTCGGATCGTTCAATGATCTCAACCCAACCAATTCCGCAACGATTGACACCCCCGCAAACAACGGCTTGGTTCGTGCGAGTAATGTGGTGACGTGCAAGACTACAGGCACTCACCCCTACCTGCAGTTTGACAATGTCCAGATCGTCAGTCCGGACGATGCGAGCTTCGCTGGGGTTTTTCAGGTCGCATCCGTTCCTGATGTTACGCATTTTACGTGTGCGCAGAGCGGCGCGAACGCGACCAGCGGGAACGGCTACACCGGGACACCTGAAAGTCGTTTTGCCCAGCGCTCAACTCAGGTGGACCACGAGAAGCATCAGAATGCGATCGGATCGCGCGGGCTGAACCTGTCCGGCATATTCCGGAAGCTGCCTCTCAATATCGATCTTGGCAATAACACGATGGAGCGCGTAATGCGCATACTGGGGTTCATCAAGGTTCGCAGATTGGGTCTCGACGTCACGCCTTACAAAGCTCCATGGAAGGGGAAGGTGAGCGCCCACATGCAGGCTGTGGACGCGACCAACAAATCTTTGATTGAGCAGCTGATCGGAGATGTAATTACTGTTGATGCTACGGTCTCTGAGCAGTTCCAGGGCTTATACGAGATCACGAAGAAGACCTTCAACTTACCCGCGCTGGACAGTAGCTCCAATTCAGGCAAGGATTCCAGCATTGCAACAATCGATTTGGAGATGGTGCAATACAGTTCCTCTTTTTTTTCTGATGTGGCAACGATTGTAAATGGTCCTCCTTCTAGCCCCAACCGTGGTCCTCTTCCTCCCTCGCCGATCACTGACAACCTTGTGCGAAACGGAGACTTCGATTTGGGTGCAACAAACTGGACGAAGAGCTCGCAGTTCGGCGGCAGCATCCCGCAACAATTCATTGCAGGGGTAGCGGGGCTTCCGCGCGGGTCTTCGGAAGTGATAGTTCCAGCGACACAATCGAACGCGTCTCTCGAGAGCGCGGAATTCGTTCCCGTCGATCTGTCAAAGACCTATTTCGTCGAGTGCTGGTGCAAAATCAGTTCTCCCCTTACCGGGGGAACAGCATGCTGGGTAGGATTTCAGGAGTATGACAACAATCGGAATGTGGTCGTCCACGGCGGCTCGGGTGCGGCGTGGTGCCTGTGCAATGTGGTTAGTTCTACCACATCAAACGGATGGCAATACTTCTCAGCGGTCGTGGCAGGGAACGGAGGCGCTTCTCCATCTCTCACTCAATTCAACCAGAGCGCTGCATATATAAGGTTCCTGTGTCTTCTTAATTGGGGCGGCTCTGGACCTCAGCTTTGCGCACTTCTTGGAGTGAGGTTCTCGGAGGTCGCCGCAGGGGCAACGCGCGCGGTGTCGGCACTAACAGCGGCTGGCCAGCTGAGAGGGACAGCGAACAACAATCCCACGAACGCACAGGGCGTGATCACAGGAGCCAATCCGCTGTCTCAGAGCGCTCATACTACAACGATCCTCGTTGCCGCTTTTCGCAGAAGTTCGGCAGTGGGACTGTCTCCTACTCGAGTGGATCAGTGAACCCAGGCAGCTATGGGACGTGGGGAGTGTATTGCATCGATCCGCAGTATGCGGGCGGTACCGTGACGTACATTGCGACGTCCGCTGGCAGAGACAAGTGCGCGGGCGACGGGATCATATGGGTTGGGGTGATCACGACTGTGTCCGGCGGCGGAGGTATCGGGACAGGGGGCGGGAATGGCGACGGATTGCCTGGTGGAATGCTTCCCTAAAAAGAGAGAGGACGGAGCATGGCAGCGAAAGTAAACAGAACACTCACAGTTACGAAGCGGGACGGAAGCTCTTACACGCACGTTGCCGAGTTTGTTAGATATGAAACGGTAGCGAATGGCGTTGTAGCCGTCGAGGCGGTCTGTTGTGGCAGCGCTCTTGAGACCTCCCGGCACACGCTCCCCTTTGATGTGGCCAGCAAAACCGAGGCTGAAATACTAGGAGAGATAAACGACCATCTGGACAGGGTAGCTAAAGCTCATGCCGCGCATGAGTGGGCGCATGATTTTCTGGAATCCTTGGCTCCTACGGCTCCGCCACAGCCTTCTCCCCCGCAGCCTGTTCCACTGACATCCAATTCTTCCCTGTAGTCGCGCACTGACACTCAATTCGCCTTTTACTGACATCGAGCGCGCCCGGACCCAGGTGAGAGTCAATCAAGTGCTGTCACAATGCTGTCAGAGTGACAGCACTTTTTTAAAAGAATGGCCGGAAAACCAGGGAAGCAGGTGACAGGGAACAGGAAAAGTAAGAGCGGTCGTGGAGGCAGTCTGGTTGGACCTTGACGCGTCTCCGGCGCTGTGCGCTAACGGTCCCATAAAACTGACCGGTCGATTTCCGCGATGTTCTTTCGCCCGGTGAGGGCCATGGCCATCATCAACTCTGTGCGCAGGATCTCGATGGCGCGGACCACGCCGGCGGCGCCGGCAAAGGCCAGCGCGTACAGGTATGGCCTTCCAATCAGCACTGCCTTTGCGCCCAGAGCCAGCGCCTTCAGGACATCTGTGCCCCGGCGGATGCCGCCATCCACGAGCACTGGGATTTTTCCCTGCACACGATCTACGACGCGGGGCAACGCATCCGCTGTGCTGGGGAGCGTATCCAGGTTGCGGGCGCCATGATTGGAGACGATCAATCCGGCAATGCCGCTGCCGGCGGCGCGAGCGGCATCTTCAGGATTCAGGACGCCTTTGAGAATTACCGGGACCTTGGCGGTCGAGCACAGCCAATCCATGTCTTTCCAATTCAGCCCGGGGTTCAACAGCTCGCTATAAATGGCGCTGCGCACCGGGCGATGGGTGACGGAGCCCAGATTGAGATTGGGTAATCTGAATTCCGGCGGCAAGGTAAACTGTGACCGACTTTCGCGGTGTCGCGCACCCAGTACCGGCGTGTCCACGGTGACGCATAGCGCTTTGCATCCGGCGGCTTCCGCCCGGCGCACCATCTCCTGGGTCAAGGTCTTATCTTCCTGGAAATACAACTGAAACCAGACCGGATTAGCGGCAGCGGCGATGACCTCCTCCACCGCCACGGTGGAAAATGAGCTCAGCACCATGCCGGCGCCGCACTGGTTGGCCCCGGCCACAGTCGCCATTTCGCCTTCAGCATGGCAGAGGCGATGAAACGCTGCCGGAGCGAGCAGGACAGGAAACTTGAATTTCTGGCCCAGGATTTCCGTTTGCAAATCGAGGTCTGATACATCGACGAGCACCCGTGGGGCAAGCCGAATCCGCTTCCAGTCTTCACGATTGGCGCTGAGGGTGAGTTCATCGGCTGCGCCTCCCGTGATGTAGGCATAGGCCATTTCTGACATGCAGGGCTGCGCCAGGGGCTCAAATTCAGCCAGCGAGAGAATTGAATCCAGGTGGGGTTTTTCTGTGGACATGTGGGTCAAGCGTTAAATTGTACGCTTGCGACAGGAATCCAAACCGAAAGAACAACATCCACTCAACACCCACCACGGAGGCGCGGAGACAGGGAGGCACACAGAGGACACAGAGAGAAGAGAGAGGACACGGAGGACGCTAACCTGACTTTCGCAATAAGGCAGAGTTTCCCACCAAATCTGTAGTCCTGTCGCCAGTAAGTAGCGCATTATCAGCGGCCGCACCTGCGAAAGTGCGTGCGGTGCCGACCTACCCTCTTGGCAGAGAACCGAGCTTCTGGCATGGTGGTGCCGAGCCATGTTTTTGCGCGCCAAAGTGAGGAACAAGGATGGCAAGCCCCACCGGTATTTCAGCGTGGTGGAGAACCGGCGCGTGGGCACGCAGAAGCGAACGGTGCAGCGGACGGTTTTATATCTTGGGGAAATCAACGACAGCCAGGAAGAGATTTGGCGTAAGACGCTGGCGGTGTTCGATGAGACAGAGCAGCGCTACACCAACTTGTTGTTGCAACGAAAAAATGTCGTATTAACTGCAACGATAAAATGTCACCCCTCCTTACAGAAATAGTTATGTTACGGCGGCAACAGCAGGACGTCCGCCGAGGTTGTAGATGCGAGGCACCTTAGGTTTGCGTTTGAGA
>DATDGL010000075.1:0-30864 GCA_036522115.1 Candidatus Angelobacter sp. | reverse complement strand
CTCCGTTGAGAGCGCAGTTCATGCGGTTCGGCAGGGCGGGACCGCGCTTTTGTCGAGGCTACGCAGCCCCTGGCAGCCTGGAAGATTGCAGGCTCCCTCGCTGCGCTTCGGGATAAATTCAAAATCACATGCGAAAGCAGTCGGGTAAGAGATGCTCCATGGTGCTCTCTTGAATGCCGTTGCGTCCCTGATACCACAGGATGGCCTCAGGGCCGAACTCTGCGATTACCTGGCGGCAGGCGCCGCAGGGTGAGCAGGGAACATCATGATCGTTGACGACGGCGACGGCACGGATTTTTACATTGCCGCCACCGAGTTTGGAGACGGCAGCAAAGATAGCTGAACGTTCTGCACAATTGGTAAGTCCGTAGGAGGCATTCTCGACGTTGCAACCGGTGAAGACGTCTCCATTTTCCAGCAGCACAGCCGCGCCTACACGGAATTTGGAATAGGGCGCATAAGCATTCTGCCGGGCTGCGCGAGCCAGGTGCAGGAGGCGCTCTTTTTGCTCAGAAATAGTTGTCACCAGCAACTCACAAGGTGCAGACTCGGAGAATTGGGTAATCGGGTAATTTGGTCATTTGGTAATTGAAAAACCGAGGCCGTTTTGAGCATGTTCGATTCCGGTCGATAGAAAGAAGTGGATGTACAAGCCCGATTCATCATTGGGCATTACCAGAGTGTGCCGGGACCGAATGCCGGAGGTCCCGGCTGGCCGTGGCCTGAGTGCTGACTGAATGCTCCTCCGGGTTCAGCTTGGATGCGATCTTCACTCCGCTCAAGCCGCTCACGTATTTGGAGATGCCCTTGTAGAGAGATTCAGCCACTCGCTGGCGATACTCGTTGGTCTTGAGTTTTCGTTCGTCCGTGGGATTGCTGACAAATGAGATCTCAGCCAGGATGGAGGGCATGTTGGCGCCGATGAGGACGATAAAGGGAGCTTTTTTCACGCCGCGATCATGAAGACCGGGACTCTTGGCCAGCAGCCCGCCATACAGGGACTTTTGCACATCCAGAGCGAACTCTCTTGACTCTTCAATCTTTTCCTTCAGCGCGATCTTCTTCACCAGATCCTGGAGTTCGTGGATCGACTTTTCTGACACCGCGTTTTCACGAGCTGCAACCTCAAGGGCATTCGCCGATGAGGTGAAGTTCAGGTAATAAGTCTCAATGCCACGGGCAGAGGAATCGCTGCTGGAATTGGCATGGATGGAGATGAACAAATCGGCCTGTTCTTTATTAGCAATGGCCGTACGCGTCTCCAGAGGGATGAAGGTGTCATCATCGCGTGTGTAAACTACCTCCGCCCCCAGGCGGTCCTCCAGGATTTTGCCCAGCTTGAGAGCGACATCCAAAACCAGATCTTTTTCCATCAGACCGTTGGGGCCAATGGTGCCGGTATCATGTCCGCCGTGTCCGGCATCGATCACGATCTTGCCAATCTTCAATCCCAGCGCGCGGATGAGAGAGCGTTGACCGGACGAACTGGGCGAAGCGGTATGCGCAGTCAGGTCCGGCAGCTTTGATTTTGGCTTGGTCCGGGCCGTGAGCTTATCCTCGTGCGGAGCCACGGCTTGGAATGTAGGGCCGGTGGTCGGCTTGCTGGTCGCCTTGTCTTTATCGTCGATCTTGGATTCTTCAATCGCAGCGTCTTCATTTTTTACTGCTTCCGTGGTTTTCTCGACAGCAGGCTGCTCTTCTGCCGGCGGCCGGGTGACCGGCGTGCTGGCGGTGATTACCGGCTCGGACGGTTTGACACCTTTCTCCGCATTGAGCGCCTGAAGATCAGTCCTGGTGGGGGCCGCGGGATGCTTGGCTGCGGCCTTGGGTGCAGCTTTTCTGCCGTGAATGTCAATGATCAGGCGATATGGATTGGGCAGCAGAAATGCAGAGTATTCCGCTACATCATCCACGTCCAGGACGACACGGGCCAGATTAGCCTTGTATTGGGCCACGCGGATTTTGTGGAGGAAGCCGTCTTCGACATCAAATGACTTTCCCCCCAGCCCAGGGGCCAGTTTGGCGCCATAGAGATCAAAGAAAATTCGATCAGGATGCGGCACCCGGCCAGCTTCGTATTTGACTTCCTGCTCCAGGTCTATGGCAACGCGAGTGTAATCTCCGGTGGACCAATGCCGGATATTGGTGAGCAGAGGCAAGCGGTGACGGTCATTCTTTGATTCCTGCGGCTCTGCTTTCTCTCCACTGCCGGACTTGGCATTCGAGTCGGCCTTGACCGGTTTATTTTTGGACTGCAGTTCCTGTTTGGCCGGAGAGTCGATATTTTCGATCTCGTCGCGTGCGCGGGCAGCCATGCTGCTGTTGGGATAATGCTTCAGAAAATCCTGAAAGGTGCTTTTGGCCGGGACAGCATCATCGAGATCATCGCGATAGATTTGCGCGATGGTGAAAAGAGCTTCCACGCGAAACTTGCTTCCGGGATACTCGCGGCGCAGGAACTCAAGCTGACCGATGGCATCCTTAAAACTCTTGGGATCGTTGAGGACGCGGCCCTGCTCCTCCAGCAACTCGGCGACCGCGAGCACGCTGGCGTCAGCCTTGTTGGAATTAGGCGCAGTGTGGTAGACCTTGCGGTAGGCGTCCAGGACCTTGTCATAATCGCTGCGCTCGCGTTGCGATTCAGGCTTGCCATTCAACGATTCACGGAGGCGCTGGGCCACATCGAACTGGGCGCGTGCGGCCTCTTTTTTCTGCTTGACGGTGCGCGCCAGCGCGGGGGACGACAATATGCCGATCAGGCAGCAAAGAGCGAGGGCCCACAGGATTGAGGGAGAGATCCGGGTCAAAATTCTATTTCCAGGTTTCATTCAAACTTTCTTTAAACGCAAACCTGCGACCCGGTATGACTGGCGTCTCACTCGTTGGAGTAGACGGTGTGTCCTTCCGGATCACGAGATATGCGAATCTGCGAAGCCAAAGGCCGGCCTGATCCACCCCAATAGAGCCCAGTGATTTTTCTGACGTAATCACGGGTCTCACGATAGGGCGGAATGCCGTTATTTTTCTGCACGGCGCTGCTGCCGGCGTTGTAGGCTGCCAGGGAAAGTTCCAAGTCGCCGTTGTAGTTCTCCAGCAGGGACTTCAAGTGGCGCACACCGGCATCGACATTCTGTTCGGGATCAAAGGCATTGGTGACGTTCATGGATTGCGCCGTGCGCGGCATAAGCTGCATCAACCCCATGGCCCCTTTACGCGAAACCGCGTGAGGATTGAAATTGGACTCCACTTTAATGACGGCTCGCACCAGGTTGGGATCCACACCATGACGCGCAGCCGCTGACTCAATGGCGTTGTCCACGGACTGGGAGGTAATCAGCCTTCCGCGGACCATATCTGCCGTATCCGGACGCACGGGTTCAGATACTCTGAAAGATGCATTTGTAAGCGGAGCGGCTGCCACCAGATTTGTAACTTCCTGAGCGGCTCGGCGCGCAGCCTTCATCTGGGAAGGCGAGGTCGCCGGAACCGGCTTCCACCGATGCTCAGCCTGGCTCCAGTAGACCAGGTTGCGGTAGCTCGGCTTACTGGTTGGTTGAGATGCAGGTCGAGGCTTAGCGTCTTCACTATTCACCCAGACGGTGCGGCCGTTCTCATCCGGAACCGCTACCATGCTCTGCTGCGCCCGGCCCTGTAAACTAGTGACCATAAACAAGATGGCCGACAGGAAGATAAGTAGGTGTTTTTTCATTGGCTTAACTGCTTTACATATCACCTTTGGGCCGGCCCGTGCTACTGACCGAAGACCCAACACCTTTACCTCAAACCTGCGGGACAATGACCAAGAATTGCCAGAGCATCAGGATTATATTCCGGTTGCAGACCAGGAGCAATTGGCGAAAATACGGGCGAATCCCCTATCTAACCCCACGAAATCCAGGTAGAAACCCCCAGGAAGAGATCGGGGGACCTCCACCCCGCCACGCCAAAACCGAGCGCGTCGCGGACCCCGGTGATCGCCCGTGATCGGGTGATCGGAAAGACAAACCCCAGTCATCTATTGGCTGATGGTTTGACCTGCGGTGGATGGTTGATGGCCGCTGAGGAGCGATTCGACCACTTGATATGCCGAGTCGAGAGCAGCTCTCAGATGTTCCGGATTTTTTCCGCCTGCTTCAGCCTTATCTGATCGTCCACCGCCTTTTCCACCCACTTTTTCGGCAATGGGAGCAATAACTTTGCCCGCAGGCAAGCGGCCTTCGACGTCTGGAGTCACGCCGACGATGATGGCAGCCTTACCTTCCAAAACGGCGCCTAGAACTACAACACCAGTGCCGAGTTTGTGACGCAGATTGTCCATCAGAGTTCTCATCTGATTGCGATCCAAGCCTTCAGCTTCCTGAACGAGAACTTTTATTCCCTGGATATCTTTTGGCCTGACTGCGCCAGATGCCGCAGACTTCATCCGCAACTGCTCAAGCTCTTTTTGCAGCTTCTTGATCTCGGCATCTTTTCGCTCCAGTTCGGACCGCAGAGCTTCCGCGGGAGAGCCGGCCTTCTGTGCCTGCGGAACCAGCGCGGCCACTACGCTCTCAAGCTGATGGTCCTGGCGGAAATGGCGGAGCGAACCTTCGCCACTCACGGCCTCCACGCGGCGGACGCCGGAGGAGACGCTGCCTTCGTTCAAGATTTTGATGAGGCCGATCTCGCCTGTGGCCGCCGTGTGAGTGCCGCCACAGAGTTCGGTGGAGAAGTCGCCGATCCTGACGACGCGGACGCGCTCACCGTATTTTTCTCCGAACAGCGCCATTGCCTTGTATTCATTGATGGCAACGTCGATCGGGACATCTTCGATGACCTGCACTTTTTCGTTCTTCAGAACCTGGTTGTTGATGATGTCTTCAATGTCATGAAGTTCTTCGTCGGCGACTCCGGTAAAGTGCGAGAAATCGAAACGCAGATGTCTAGGATCTACCAGTGAACCGGCTTGTTTCACATGTTCGCCCAACACTTCACGCAAACCGGCATGAAGCAGGTGCGTCGCGGTGTGATTGCGCATGATGGACTGGCGAAGCTCTGCGTGCACGACGGCGTTTACCTTCATGCCCACGTGAATCGGATGCCTGGCCACCACTTTGTGTACACGCACACCCTGGACCGGCATGTAGCAACCATCCACATTAGCAACGATGGTGGTGCGTTGGTGGTCGTAAAAAACTCCGACATCGCCGACCTGTCCACCGGAATCGGCATAGAAAGGTGTGTGATCAAGAACGACCTCACCATGCTCGCCGGGATTGAGTACTTGAACACCCTGGCCGTCTTTCACTATGGCCAATGTTTCGCAATCATCCGATTCGGTTTGGCGATAACCTTCAAAGATAGTTTTGTTCAGATCTCGGTACGCGGGCGAAGCTGCCTGCTTGGCGCCACCCCTCCAGGATGCACGCGCGCGTTCGCGCTGCTCGTGCATGGCTTGCTCGAATTCCGGCAAATTTACTTGCACGTCGCGGTCCCTCGCAGCTTCCACAATGAAATCAATCGGCAATCCGAAGGTATCGTAAAGCTTGAAAGCATCTCTACCAGAAAGCCACCCAGAACCTTTCGGAACAAATGAAGCCAGTTGGCTGTGAGCTTGCGCCGTTTGTAAGCCTTCGTCTAGCATTTCTTCCAGTTTCTGTAGCCCTAGATCGACCGTGTTGGCGAATCGCCGCTCTTCTTCATAAACAATCTTTGAGACGCGCTCCGCCGAGTCAATCAACTCCGGGTATGCATTCTTCATCAGATCGCGGACGGCATGGACCATTTCATACATGAATGGTTTGGCCGCGCCCAGCAGGCGTCCATGGCGAATGCCGCGGCGGAGAATCTTGCGCAGCACGTAGCCGCGTCCTTCGTTGGCGGGGAGCACACCATCAGAAATCAGAAAAGTTGTTGCGCGTGCATGATCTGCAATCACGCGCAGAGATGCGGCTGAGCGCGCGCCTTCTTCCGCCGCCAATTCCTTCTTCAGGTCAGCTCCGGTCAGCCTAGCGGCGGCCTGAATCAATGGCGTGAACAAGTCAGTTTCATAGTTCGAGAGCACACCTTGCAGCACGGCCGTTGTGCGCTCCAGGCCCATGCCGGTATCAACCGATGGCTTGGGCAGCGGATTGTAAGTACCGGCGGCATCGCGGTCGAACTGCATGAAGACCAGGTTCCAGATCTCTACGTAGCGTCCGCACTCGCAGGGGAATTTGCAATCGGTATGGCCCTGCTCGGAAGCTGCTGTGCCCATGTCATAGTGAATCTCGCTGCATGGGCCGCAGGGGCCGGTATCAGCCATGCTCCAGAAGTTGTCCTTCATGTCCAGAGCGAAGACTCGCTCTTTGGGAACACCTACCTCCAGCCACCATTTTTCCGCTTCGTCATCGCGGGGAATGCCTTGCTCGCCGGCAAAAACAGTGCAGTAGAGCCTGGCTGGAGAGATGTTGAACCATTCCTTCGACGTGACCAGCTCCCAGGCATACTGAATGGCTTCGCGTTTGAAGTAGTCGCCAAAACTGAAATTGCCCAGCATCTCAAAAAATGTGTGATGCCGCTTGGTGAAGCCGACATTCTCCAAATCATTGTGCTTACCCCCGGCCCGAACGCACTTCTGAGAGGTGGTGGCGCGGTTGTAATCGCGTTTTTCCAGCCCCAGAAACACGTCCTTGAACTGATTCATACCTGCGTTGGTGAAAAGCAGGGTAGGATCATTGGCCGGAACAAGCGAGGAAGAATGTACGCGGCGGTGCCCCTTGCTTTCAAAGAAGCGCAAAAATTTTTCCCGGATTTCCGATCCGCTGAGCATTATCTTTCATTCTAACAGGGCGTTTTTCGTAACTCAGAGCGCAAGAGGAAACCACAAAGGGCAAGCGTAACGAAGGCACAACCAAATCAAAAGATCACCAGGGAGACACGGCAGGCGCCGAGAGAGACAAAAAGCAAGAGCAAAACCCGACCACAAAGGGCACGAAGAAAGGGCGAGGGCACGAAGGAATGCTTAACAAGGGCATCAAAGAAGGCGGACAAAAATAAACTTCAAGACGAATTCAGGTACAAAAAAGTGGGCGGCAATTTTTTGCCGCCCAAACCAGGAGGGAGTATGAAGGAGGCTCAGAACATGCTTGGGTTCTGCTTCATCTTTTGCAACCATTGAATGGCTGCCTGATTTAGTATCTACCCAGGCGGCCCAATTGAACGTTAGGAGTTGTTAAGATGTAGCCGCCCCAGGTTCTTCACAGTTCTTAACTTAGGCACTGGTTGGCTTGATTTAATGTTTACGCCCATGACTTCCGTTTTGCTCATTGACGACGATACCGAGCTTACGAAGCTGTTGCAGGAGTATCTGGAAGAAGAGCAGTTTCATCTGGATGCCGCCCACGATGGTGTTGTCGGCCTGCAAAAGGCATTGGCCAACCAATATGCCGTTGTGGTGCTGGACGTGATGTTGCCGGGCATGAGCGGACTGGACGTCCTCAAGCAGTTACGGCAAAAAAGTTCAGTTCCGGTGTTGATGCTGACGGCCCGTGGCAGTGAGTTGGACAGAATTCTGGGCCTGGAGCTTGGCGCTGACGATTACCTTCCTAAACCGTTCAATCCCAGAGAACTGGTGGCGCGGCTGCGCGCTATCCTGCGCCGCACTACTGGCGGTGGGATATCTGCATCCGGCAAGCCGCTCCATCTTGCTGATGTGGAACTGCATCCTGACTCACGTAGCGTGACCTGCGGAGGCAAATCTGTAACCCTGACGGGAGCCGAATTTGATCTGCTTTATACGTTCCTGCGCAGTCCGGGAAAGATCATCAGTCGCGAGGACCTGACGCAGGCGGCCCTTGGCCGGCCCATGTCGCCGATGGACCGCAGCATTGACGTTCACGTGAGCAACCTGCGACGCAAGCTGGGCACTTACGACGGCAACCACGAGCGGATCAAGGCCATTCGCGGCAGTGGTTATGTATACCTGCTGCCAGGAGAGCAACTGTAATGCCCCGCGGTCTCTTCCTGAAGATCTTCTTGTGGTTTTGGCTGGCGGCAGCCGGCATCATTGGTTATTTGAATCTGGCGCTGTGGATCAGCATTGCTGCAGACCCCAATCCTGAGCGTAATCACGGCGCCTTTGGCGAGGCGCTCAATCTTTATGCGGAGTCGGCCGTTCAGGTCTATGATCGCGAGGGCACGCAGGCATTTGCGCAGTACGTCAGCCGTTCCATGACCGAGGCCGGTTCGGAGATCTCTCTCTTCGATGGAAGTGGCAAGCCGCTTACGCCACAGAGTTCTTCCGACGCAACCAGCGTCGCAGATCAGGTGCGCAGCACGCAACAGCACGTCTCCCAGGTTACGGCTTTAGGCCGGATTACCTGGGGTCGGGAGGTCGAAGGCCCAAGTGGGAAGAACTATATTTTTGTCACGCGGCTTCGTCAGCCTTATCAACCGCGTCGGTTGACCGCGATACAAGTGACTACCGCGATCCTTGTTGGCGGGCTCATCGCCTATCTTTTGGCGTTGTATTTGACCTCACCCGTAAAAAAGCTGCGCTCGACCGTGCAGGCATTTGCGCAAGGTAATCTGGACGTCCGAGTGAGTCCTGCACTCGGCAAACGCCGGGACGAGTTGACAGATCTGGGGCGTGACTTTGACCACATGGCAGAGCGCATCTCGATTCTCATCGACTCACAGAAGCGACTGCTGGCAGATATTTCTCACGAACTGCGCTCTCCGCTCGCGCGGCTCAGTGTGGCCCTGGAACTGGCGCGCAAGAACAGTCCACCGGGTGCAGCTCCACCCTTGAATCGAATCGAACAGGAAGCAGAGCGTCTGAATGAGTTGGTGGGGCAACTATTAGCATTGACCCGGCTGGAGAGCGGCGCGGAGCGTGTTCCCGCTGAAATTGTCCTGCTGGAAGATCTTGTGCAACAGATCATTGATGATGCCAACTTTGAAGCCAAACCTCTGAACAAAGAAGTGAAAATCATACAGCTCGATAAATGCAGGGTGAATGGCTCAGCCGAATTACTGCGTAGCGCCATTGAAAACGTGGTCCGCAATGCAATCCGCTACACCGCGGGAAGGACGACGGTGGAGGTGGGCCTATATTGGAAATTGGAAACTGCAGAGCTTACGGTTCGAGACCACGGTCCGGGCGTTCCGGAAGCAGAGTTAGAGCACATCTTTGAACCCTTCTACCGCGTCAGCGAGGCGCGAGACCGAGCCAGCGGCGGCGCCGGGCTGGGACTCTCCATTGCTGACCGTACGGTCAAACTGCACGGTGGAACCATTCAAGCGAAGAATGTCGATGGGGGATTGCTGGTCATCATCCGGTTGCCGTTGGCCCCCAGCCAAACGGGCAGTAGTGGCTCACAGGATCATGCGATTTTTTCTCCAGCCCCTTTGGCTTCCGGATGACCACGGCCCGGCAGCAGCATTAGTGGAAACGGCCGGCCAGAGTTTATGGAATCTGAACACCACCCCACCACGACAAAAACCAGGTGTGTCGAGGGCCCTAATTTAGTCATCGATATCGGAAAAGTGAGTGGCTTTTTGTAATTTATCTCAATCACGTCCGTCTTATAAATAGCAGCATTTCTTGGCGTTTCTTAAGAGCAGGGCGGGGCCTATAGCGTTCCTTGATGCAGGCAGGGGAACAATAGAATCAAAAAATCTGGAACCAATTTTCGCCTCATACGTATTACTAACCAAAGGCTGCCAGGAACGTCAAAAAGAACAGCAGCAGAAAGGGTTTTTCGGAGGCAATCATGGATGCGAAATGGAACAAAGTAATTGATAAGCTATCAGTGCGGGCCACATTGCTGGTGCTGGGTTTTGGCGCGTGGCTGGCTATCAGTTACGGCTTGCTGGCATTGTAAGAGCGGAAGAATCAGGCCCGGGCCCCGACTCCTTCGCCACTCTTCACCGATTCTGTTCCGGCCCCATAGCGGGTTTGGACGTACTCATTCAGAATCTCAATAAATTCCGCGACAATCCTGTCGCCCTTCAGCGTAGTCATCAAACGCCCGTCAACAAAGACGGGCGCTTTGGGTTCTTCAAAGGTTCCGGGAAGCGAGATGCCAATGTTGGCGTGTTTTGATTCGCCGGGACCGTTGACTACGCATCCCATGACCGCGACTTTCAGCTCTTCCACGCCGTGGTATCGTCCCTTCCACACAGGCATGTTGGCGCGAAGATAAGACTGAATTTGTTCTGCCATCTCCTGAAAGAAAGTGCTGGTAGTGCGTCCGCAGCCGGGACAGGCGGTGACTTGCGGAGTGAAACTGCGGATGCCGAGAGATTGGAGGACCTGCTGCGCCACAATCACCTCTTCTGAGCGGTCGCCATTGGGCGCCGGCGTGAGCGAGACCCGGATGGTGTCGCCAATCCCTTCTTGCAGCAAAACTGCCAGGCCCGCCGTGCTGCTGACTACTCCCTTGTTCCCCATGCCGGCTTCCGTGAGCCCGAGATGCAAAGGATAGTCGCAACGCGAAGCCAGACTGCGGTAAACATCAATCAAATCCTGGACGCCACTGACCTTGGCGCTCAGGATGATGAGATCGTGGGGCAAGCCAAACTGTTCGGCTAGCTCCGCGGAACGCAAAGCGCTCACCACCATGGCTTCCATGGTGACCTCGCGCGCATCTTTGGGACCGCTGCTGCGCGAGTTTTCATCCATCATCCGCGTAAGCAACTGCTGGTCCAGTGATCCCCAGTTCACGCCAATGCGCACGGGCTTGCGGTTCTTGATAGCCACTTCGATCATGGCGCGGAAATTATCGTCGTTCTTGCGGCCGACGCTCACGTTCCCGGGATTGATGCGATATTTGGCCAAAGCCCGCGCGCATTCCGGGTAGCGAGTCAGCAAAAGATGGCCGTTATAGTGGAAGTCGCCGATGATGGGCACATGGATGTTGCGTTTTTCCAGCCCCTCTACAATTGCCGGGACGGACTTGGCCGCGTCATCATTGTTCACTGTGACGCGCACCAGTTCTGATCCGGAAAGTACGAGTTGGGCCACCTGTTGGACCGTGGCTGGAACGTCGGCAGTGTCAGTGTTGGTCATGGATTGCACCACTACAGGCCAATCGCTGCCCACACACACGTCGCCAATTTTTACAGTAACGCTCTTTCTGCGCTGAATGGAAGCCATGTAGTGTTAGTTTAACATTTTGGGCTTCGTCGACAGCTCTGCGAGATTCACATTCCTTCGCTCACAGATCAACCTTGCGCAAGCGTATGCGCAAAGGCTTGATGTCGATTCCCGAGCCGCGCAGAGGAGATGCCATGAGAAACTCGGCCAGATTTCCTTTGCGCTTCGTTTTTCGCTCGCAAGATCGCAACATTTCAGCCCGCAAAAGACGATTGACCTTGGTTTGGTAGCCGGGGCCATCCTTTTTCAACCAGGCAATCACATCCATCTTTCCTTTGGTCACCATCCGTAACCCAAAACATCACTGATGAATTTGCCGGGAATGAAATACCCTAGAACGCATGCGGGTTCTAATTGCCGGTGGAGGCACTGGCGGACACGTAATTCCGGCGCTGGCCATTGCGCGCGAACTTAAGGCGCGCCAGGGAGCGGAGGTGTTGTTTGTGGGCACCGCTCGCGGCATGGAGAACCGGCTGGTTCCTCAGGCAGGTTTTGAGCTGGCGCTGGTAAAGGTCGGGGCGCTGAAGAACGTCAGCCTGGCGACGCGCTTGCGGACTCTATTCGACCTGCCGCGGGCCGTCCTGCAAGCCAGAAAAATCATTCGCAGGTTTCGTCCTGATGTAGTGGTTGGAGTGGGCGGGTATGCCTCCGGGCCAGCGATGGCCGCGGCGATTCTGGGGCGCGTTCCTACTCTGGCCTTCGAGCCCAACCTGGTACCGGGATTTGCCAACCGCATGGTAGGACGGCGAGTGTCTGCGGCCGCAGTCCATTTTGAGCAGACGAAAGGCTATTTTCGCAATGCCAGGGTAGTTGGCGTGCCGGTGCGTCAGGAATTCTTCACTGTGTCCAATCCCACCCAGAACCATCCTCCAACACTGCTGGTGTTTGGCGGGAGCCAGGGCGCCCATGCTATCAATCAGGCTGTCACGGCGGCGATTCCGGAGGTGCAGGGACGTTTGCCGGGCCTGCGCGTGATCCATCAGACAGGTGAACGCGACTATAATGAGGTTCAAGCAGCCTATTCACGTGCAGGAATCGCGGCGGAAGTTTCAGCTTTCATTGACAACATGCCTCAGGCGTTTGCCGGCGCTGATTTGCTGGTGTGCCGTTCAGGCGCCAGCACTGTGGCCGAGGTGACCGCGGCAGGGAAGCCGGCGATTTTTATCCCATTTCCACGAGCCGCCGACGATCATCAACGCCGCAATGCTGAAGCGATTGCCGAAGCTGGAGCAGCAGTCTTGTTACCGGAATCGGAGCTGACACCCGGAAGATTGGCGCAGGTGGTCACCGAATTGCTTTCTGATGCTGGGAAATTGCAGCAGATGGCTGCGAAGGCGCGGGAGCTAGGACACAGAGACGCGGCCGCTCAGGTGGCAGAGATGGTTTCCAGCTTGGCTCGAACGCAGTGAGAGGTCCCTATTGTTAGAAGCGATGTATCAGGGCGTACTCCCTGAGAGCGCATGAAAGCGGGTGGTGGTCCTTCCCTGCGCTGAATAAACTAAAAAATAAGACACAAAGAACATGTTTGCAAAGATCCAAAGAATTCATTTTGTGGGTATCGGCGGGATCGGCATGAGCGGCATTGCCGAGGTGCTGCTCACGCTTGGCTACAAGGTTTCTGGGTCTGACCTGAAGAATTCTTCGGTCACGGAGCGGTTAGCCAACCTGGGCGCGATCATCTTTGAGGGACACCGGGCAGAAAACATTACCGGGGCTGAGGTGGTGGTCACCAGTTCCGCCATTGCCCGTGATAATCCTGAGGTCGCCCGCGCACATGCACAGCATATTCCTGTGATTCCCAGGGCGGAGATGCTGGCTGAGTTGATGCGCCTGAAATATGGCATTGCGGTCGCGGGAATGCACGGCAAAACCACAACCACCAGCATGGTTGCTGCTGTGCTGGCTGGTGGCGGCCTGGATCCTACCGTTGTGGTCGGTGGTCGCGTAGACGCCATGGGGTCCAATGCACGGCTGGGCAAGTCGCAGTATCTGGTGGCGGAGGCCGATGAGAGTGACCGTTCATTCCTCAAGCTTTCTCCCATTCTGGCGGTGGTGACCAACATCGATCGCGAACACATGGACTGTTATCGGGACATGGCGGACGTGGAGCAGGCCTTCCTGGATTTTGTTGACCGCGTGCCTTTTTACGGCATGGCGGTGCTGTGCAACGATGACGAGCGTTTGCGTTCGCTGCTGCCCCGACTGGCGCGTCGCGCCATAACTTACGGATTGCACGAAGGCTCCGACTTTCGCATCCTCAAAAGCGAGATTGAATGCGGCAGCGTCAAGCGGCACTATTCTCATTTTACGGTTGAATATCGCGGAAAATCCCTGGGCGATTTCCATCTTCGCGTTCCAGGAAACCACAATGTGTTGAATGCCACTGCCGCAGTTGCGGTGGGCATTGGTCTGGACATCGATCCGGAGCGGATCCGGGAAGCGCTGGAGGGTTTTCGGGGGGTGGACCGCCGTTTCGAATTTAAAGGCATGGCGAGTGGCGTGAGCGTAATTGACGATTACGGCCACCATCCAACCGAGATCCGCGCCACCCTGGCCGCGGCACGCCAGTGCGGCTTTAATCGTGTTCATGTTGCTTTCCAGCCCCATCGTTACAGCCGCACGCAGGATTTGCTGGAACAATTCGGTACTGCTTTCGAACAGGCTGATACGGTGTATGTCCTTGATGTCTATGCTGCCAGTGAGAGACCGATTCCGGGAGTTACCGGCGAGCGGGTAGCCGATGCTATTCAGAGGCTCGGCAAAAAAGGTGCTCGTTATATTTCTTCATTTGCCGACGCCGCGCGCGAACTGGGGACTCTGGCGGAAAGCGGCGACATGGTCCTGACGCTGGGCGCCGGGAACGTCTCGCAACTCGGGCCGGAGATTCTGGAGCAGTTGAGAGCCCGTCGCAGCGCAAAGACAGCCTAAGGATCGGGGGATCCGGTGATCGGAGGCCCCTCAAGGTATTTTCAGACATCCACGTGACAGTTCTTCTTTCGCGCTACTTAAAAAAAGCCGACAAAACCCATAAAACTTCTTTCAAAATCGGCAAAAACAGGTATATTGGATGTTGGCGCTGCTCCGCAACCAAAAATATTAATGGTGCTTGCTGATCTCCACGGACCAGACGAGCCTCGCCCTTTGGTGGCTGCCCGCGAGGGGGCAAACCATTCAGACGATATTTCTACGCGCGCTATCGAATTGGACGATGACAATGAGACCCAGTTTCTGCGGACGCAAAAGCGCGTTCCTGTCCGCCGGGGTCCCCTGGGCAAGAAAACCCAAAGCCGCGTCAAAAAAGCGCTGGTCATCTCGGGCGTCCTCTTTCTCTTCAGCACCGCCGCTGTAGCTGCCTATCAGTACGGCATCCATTCCTGGCGCTTCCGCCTGGACTCCAGCGAAAACATCGAAGTCACCGGCGTGCACAATGCCGCGCGCGCACAGGTCATGGATGTGATCGGCGGCGACATCGGCCGCAACATCTTCTTTGTTCCCCTGGATGAGAGAAAAAAACAGCTGGAGCAGATTCCCTGGGTGGAGTCGGCCACGGTCATGCGCCTTCTGCCCAACCGGGTGGCCATCCGTATCCAGGAGCGCACTCCGGTCGCTTTTGCGCGCGTTGGTTCCAAGGTCCATCTGATTGACGCCAACGGCGTCATCCTGGGGATGCCAGCCAATCGGCAGGCAAAGTATTCATTTCCGGTAATCGAAGGAATCACAGACACGGAGCCGCTCTCGTCACGTGCCGCGGTCATGAGAATCTACAACCGGCTGGTGCGCGAACTGGATTCTGACGGCGCGCACTACTCGCATGACCTGAGCGAGGTAGATCTCGCCGACCCGGAGGATGTGAAGGTCACAGCCGACGCCATAGGTTCTGTGGTGGTGCACCTGGGGAATGCGGAGTTTCTGACTCGCTACAAGTTGTATATAAATCACATAGCCGAATGGCGGCAGCAGTTCCAGAATTTGCAGTCTGTGGACCTTCGCTACGAAGGACAGATCGTGGTAAATCCGGATGCCAAACGGCAGGAAACAGGGAAAATCCAAATCCCTGCGAAACCGCGTGCTGCAACTAAACCGGATGTTCTTCATAAACGGAAATAACGATCATGGGTAAAGAACAGAACAACACGATTGCTGTCCTGGATATAGGCAGCGCCAAAACTGTGGCTCTGGTTTGTGAGGCCGGCGACGCAGGCCCGCGCTATCGCGGACATGGAATCGCGGAATCACGAGGTTCCCGGAAGGGAATCATTACCGAGCTGGACAAGGCGGCCCAGAGCATTCAGAAAGCGATAGAGGAAGCTGAAAAGCTGGCGGAGTGCTCGCTGGGGAATGCGGTGGTTTCGCTGGGTGGCGCGCACATCAAGGGCGTCCGCAGCCGCGGCGGGATTGCGCTAGGCTCGCGGCCGCGGGAGGTGACCCGCGATGACATCAGGACGGCAGTGGAGAAGGCGCGCTCGGTGAGCCTGCCGCCGGACCGTGAGATCCTTCACCTGTTACCGCAGGAGTTCATCCTGGATGATCAGCAGGGCGTGTGCGATCCGGCAGGCATGATGGGTTGCCGCCTGGAGGTGAACCTGCACCTGATTACTGCGGCTTCCAGCGTCACCCAGAACGTAATAACGGCGGTAAATCGCGCCGGAATCAACGTGGACAACACGGTCTACGAGGCCCTGGTTGCGGCCGACTGCACCTTGCAGGGAGATGAAAAAGATCTGGGCGTGTGCCTGGTGGACATCGGCGCAGGCTCCAGCGACTTGATTGTTTATTGTGACGGCATGGTGGCCCACAGCGGTGCAATCCCCCTGGGCGGAGACCACTTCACCAACGATGTGGCTGTGGGACTCAGAACGCCCCTGGTGGAAGCGGAAAAGATCAAAAAACTGTTTGGACATACCATCAGCAACAAGGTGCCGCAAGGGAATGAGATCGAGGTGCCCGCTGTTGGCGACCGGCCATCACGTCTGATGCCGCAACAATTCCTGGCTGAGATTCTGGAGTCCCGCGCGGTGGAACTGTGTGAGTTGCTGCGCGACCACTTGCATCATGCCGGGGTGCTGGAATTCTGTCGTGCCGGCATCGTGCTTACGGGAGGCGGATCGCGGTTGACCGGCATGGCAGAGGTGTGTGAGCGGATTCTGGCGTGCCCAGTCAGACTGGCACAATCTACGCCACTGGCTCGAATGCCAGCCCAGCTTGCAGGACCGGAATTTGCCACGGTTGTCGGCCTGGCAATGTACGCTCATCGCACGGCCGTTGCCCGGCTGGTGCAGGAGCAAGGCGTGGGCTCTAAGCTGCGCGCATGGTGGGCGAAGTTGGGGGCCTGAAGACTCGGGGTATCGGTTTATCTGGGCATCGGGTCATCAGAAAGAGCCCAACATGACTGCGGCAATGCTTAGACGAGAGGATCGGTTAAGAATTTGGTAATTTGGTAATTGAAAATCCAAACCAAACCAAGCCTCGCGGTGAACAGGGTTATCAGGGGCAAAGTCCCCTGAGTAGTTAGCTAATTACTAACTACTAAATACTGGTTTAACTAACTACTGATTTAGGGCGGTGACAATGAGCGACGAAAAAAAGATGCAGCAAGAGGATGGAGTCCGCATTCAGTTCAACGAAGACCCGCGCAACAACGCCAAGATCAAAGTAATTGGCGTGGGCGGCGGCGGTGGCAATGCTGTGAATCGCATGATCTGCACCGGAGTGGAGGGCATAGAGTTTGCGGTCGCCAACACTGACCTTCAGGCGCTCCAGATGTCGCGTGCGCCAGTGAAGATCCAGCTTGGCACCAAGCTGACCAACGGGTTGGGCGCGGGGGCAAACCCGGAAATGGGCCGCCGGGGTGCTTTGGAGGACGCGGACAAGATCATTGAGGTGCTGGAGGGTGCGGACATGGTGTTCGTGACCGCCGGGTTGGGAGGCGGTACGGGGACCGGCGCAGCGCCGATCATTGCCTCACTGGCCAGCGAGATGGGAGCACTGACCGTCGCTGTGGTCACCAAACCATTTGCTTTTGAGGGCAAGCGTCGCCTGAACCAGGCAGAGCGCGGTCTCTCTGAACTGGTGGACAGCGTGGACACCATGATCGTCATCCCCAATGAACGGCTGCTGGCTGTGGCCCAGGACGCCGGCTTCTTCGAGTCATTCCAGATTGCCGACGATATCTTGCGCCAGGCGGTGCAGGGCATTTCTGACATCATCACGATTCCCGGGATCATCAACCGTGACTTTGCCGACGTAAAAACCATCATGGCCGGAATGGGTTATGCGGTGATGGGCACGGCCACAGGGCATGGAGAACGCCGGGCCCTGCAAGCCGCCCAGGCGGCGATTGCCTCGCCGCTGTTGGAGGCCGGAGCCATTGATGGAGCTCGCGGCATCCTGATCAACATAACCGGCTCCAGTTCGCTCAAGCTGGCGGAGGTGAATGAGGCCTCCACCATCATCCAGAGCGCCGCCCATGAAGACGCCAACATCATCTTTGGCGCGGTGCAGGATGAAAAGATGAAGGATGAAGTGAAGATCACCGTGATTGCCACCGGATTCAAGACCGATCAGCCGCAGAGAAAAGAGCGCGCGGTCTCGGCCGCGCAGGCCGCCATTTCGACTGCCAGGACGGTTTCGGCGTACCCAACGCAGCATTCTGCGCCCGTCGCCGTCCGTCCGACCAGTAATGGGCACGCGGTAGCTGCACCCTCGCGCATCGCTGTGGCTACACCCACCAGGGAGAGGCCGAGCCTGGAAGCAGTGAAGGATGCCGTCAAAGGCACAATCGAGCAGGACGATCTCGACGTGCCGGCGTTCATCCGGAAGAGGAATTAAAGATCGAGGAGTCTTAACCGCAAAGATCGCTATGGACGCAAAGGTAGGGGCAGGTTGAACCCTAAAAGCAAACCAGAACCAACAGCAAAACCTTCTACCGCAGAGGGTGCAGAGAAATCTTGCGAGGAGGGTGCAACCCTGCTACAAGCTACGCCAAATGTGGGAAACTTGGCTTTTGGCTCTTGGCTTTTGGCTCAACGTCAATAGCAAAATCAACGGCAAAACCATTCACCGCAGAGGGCGCAGAGGAAAACCTTTCTTAGCGGCTGTAAGCAGGACAGGGAATAGGGGACAGCCTCGCCACCGGCCGGGCCGGATTGAATAATCTGTGACTTTGGGCGAGAAGCAAAATACGTCGTGTGCCTTTTGGCTAACGCGAGGCGACTTGGAAGACCGTAGGGGTCCCTCCCCTTCGGCAAGCTCAGGGTTCGGGATAAACTCAAAAGCAAGCAAACCAGAACCAACAGCAGAACCTTCTACCGCAGAGGGCGCAGAGGAATCTTGCGAGGAGGGTGCAACCCTGCTACAAGCTACGCCAAATGCGGGAAACTTGGCTTTTGGCTCTTGGCTCAACGTCAATAGCAAAATCAACGGCAAAACCATTCATCGCAGAGGGCGCCACAACCAAACTAGCCGCAGATTTTCGCAGATCGTCGCAGATCAAAACCATTAGCCGCGAATTAACGCGAGTGAACGCGAATCTTAAAACCACTCGAAGAAAAGGCCATGAAAATTTGCGAGAAAAAACACGATTTCGCACCACGTCGTATTACTGAGGACATTGGGTTGTTTATCGTCCCAGTAAACCTTAGAGCAAAATCAGGATGATTCGTCCTCTTCCTCCACTTCCTCCACCTCATTGAAAACATTGGGCAAAAGTGGAGGACGAATGGGAGGAGGAATTGAAATGATTCCTCCACCGCCCGCTTGATTGGCCGAAAATCCGGGATACATCTTTATGCAGCTTGCCAGCCACCACACACACCTCTGCTTCCACCCCGACACGCGCTAAACAAAAGGCGCGCGCGTCGGGAGCCCCGGTTCCACCCCAACACGCGCCCAAACAAAAAGCGCGCGTGTTGCTTCTATTCAGTTTTCAAAGATCGATACTGCAACAGCAGCCCCTAGGGGCTCCATCTTCAGTAGATCATAGCTTTAATTCTGTTGTCAACTGTTATTTTATGTACTGATATATGTTGATTAAAGATTAGATTACAAAACCCGCTCGCCCCCAAGGCGACAACCGCAAACAGGATAGGGGACAGGGAACAGCCCTGCCTCCGGTGAGACCGCATTGAACAATCTGTGATTCTCTGGCAAGCAAATTGGTAGCGTACGCAATCGGGGCGTCGGGAGAAAAACTCAAGTGCCTCGTTGACAGTAAAGCGTTTAACATCTGCGGATAAAGAATCACAGGTCAGGTAACGCCAGGATCAAAAGCAAGACCAAACCCCGGAGGCTTTACCGCAAAGGCCGCTAAGGACGCAAAGGATAGGGGACAGGGGATAGGTTGCACCCCAAAAGCAAAGGCAAACCTTAAAACCTCCACCGCAGAGGGCGCAGAGGACGCAGAGGAAAAACAGGTCATAGAGTCAAATGAATCATAAGGTTTAGCAAAGATGCGCGAATCGGGTAGTCTTTTGGTGAGTGGCTGACAATGGCGAAGTGCGTTTTGGTGTTGAAGTTGAGCCAAGAGCCAAAAGCCAACAGCCAACTCAGATCCAGAGTAGCTGCATCTTGTTGTCAGTGGAGGTACTCATTGGATTAACCATTACTAATTGGGACTTGCATTGCCTCCCGCAATTCTCTTACTATCGCAGAACTGCTCTGGAATTTAAGGGTTTCTACTCCTGGACCGATGAATACTGGAGTGGAATAAAGTTCAACAGGCCAATTCCCCCGCGACAAGGTTTTTAAACATGGGTCTTCGCTTCAGGGTATGCATTTCTTTGCTGCTGGCAATCCTGTTATCCACAGGGTCGTTTGCGGGCACCTCCACCACGGCTACCAAGAGTGTCAAACGCGATGGCAAGGTGGCCGAGAGTTCCCATACCAAAAAGCGGCTGGCGCGGCTGCGCCACTCGCGCAGATTGCACAACGTCCGCCTGAAGCGGCATGTCCGTTATTATGAGCGGTTTTATACCAGCTCATATGCCACTGATATAACCGATGGCGATATCGTGGCGGGTGAAGACCAGATTGTCCGCCAGGCAGCCATTGATGCCCTGGGAGACATGAACGGCGCCATGGTGGCGATTGATCCCACCAGCGGGCGCATCCTGGCCATGGTGAACCAGAAGCTGGCGCTTTCAGAAGGCGCGCAGCCGTGCTCCACCATCAAGCTTTCCGTTGCTCTGGCAGCTCTCAGTGAAAAGATTATTACCCGCGAGACTGAGGTCACCCTGGGGAAACGATTGCAGATGAACCTTACGGAAGCGCTGGCCCACTCGAACAACGCCTTTTTCGAGGCCTTGGGCCGCCGCCTGGGTTTTGAGCGCGTGAGTTATTACGCCCATCAGTACGGGTTGGGTGAACTTGCCGGATTCGATATTGAGGGCGAACATGCGGGCGTCTATCCCAGCCACGTGCTGGATGCAAGTCTCGGCGGCGTCGGCAAGATGTGCTCTTTTGGGGAAAGCATTTCCATGACACCCCTCCAGTTGGGCGCGCTGGTTTCAGCCATCGCCAATGGCGGGACACTGTATTACCTCCAGCATCCCAACACCGCGGAGGAAGTCTTGGATTTGCAGCCCCGGATCAAGCGGCAGTTGGATATTGCGCCGTTGATTCAGGAGATGACTCAGGGCATGATGGGAGCGGTTGAGTATGGCACCGCGCGCAGCCTGCGTACGAACTTTATTGAGGAACCAGTCCTGGGGAAGACCGGCACCTGCTCCAAGGATGGGACCCGGTTCGGGTGGTTTGCCTCCTATGCTGATACCCAGTACGGGCGCATTGTCGCTGTAGTCTTTTTACGTGGTGGACGGCCTACCTATGGGCCGAAGGCGGCAGAGATCAGCGGAAAGTTCTATCGCAATCTTTACGACCACAATTTCTTCAACCAGCCCACCACCGCAGCGAGTCGTAGCGCGGAAAAGCCGGCTGCAGGGACGCAACAGTAATAGCGACAATTGGAAGACAGGCGATAGAGTCTGCTGATAGCACCTTAGCGACGAAGTGTCGGATTACTTCTGTTTCCGCTCGTCGCTGGCGATCAGGCCGTCTTTGATGTGGATTACGCGGTGAGCATTCTCAGCGATGTCCGCTTCGTGGGTTACCAGCACAATGGTATTGCCTTTTTTGTGCAGGTCGGCGAACAGAGCCATGATTTCTGCCCCGGTTTGTGAATCCAGGTTGCCGGTAGGCTCGTCGGCCAGAATGATAGAAGGATTATTAACCAGTGCGCGGGCAACAGCCACGCGCTGGCGCTGCCCACCGGAGAGTTCGTTGGGCTTGTGATTCATGCGGGGTTCCAGGTCCACTGCACGAAGGGCATTCTTGCTGCGCTCGATCCTCTCGCTCGCGGGGGTGCCGCTGTAAATCAGAGGCAGCTCAACGTTGTGCAAGGCGGTTGCGCGGGCCAGCAGGTTGAACGTCTGAAAGACAAAGCCGATCTCCTTGTTGCGGATGCGGGCAAGTTCGTCATCGTCCAGTTCGCTTACCAGGTTCCCGTTCAGCCAATATCTGCCCTTGCTCGGCGTATCGAGGCAGCCAATCAAGTTCATCAAAGTAGATTTGCCGGAACCGGAGGGGCCCATGATGGCAACGTATTCGCCCCGGTCAATGCTGACGTTCACACCGCGAAGGGCATGCACCTGCTCTGATCCCATTTCGTAGGTCTTCCACAGGTCCTCCGTACAGATCATGCAGTTTGAAGGGGGAACTTTTATCGTTTTTTCAGAAATGTCAGCTAGTTGAGTTGCCATGCCTTGGTTTCCTGGTGCATCCACGAGCGGTCTTAGTTGTTTAGACGTTCCATCATGCTTCCGGTTACGACTCTGCCTTGACGGCCACCGAATTGTCCACCTTCACTCCCGCGCCATTGCGCAGAGTGCGCAGTACTTTATAGCTGCCGGTAACGATCTCGTCGCCCTCGTTCAGACCGCTCTTGACTTCAATGTCCGTGCTGCCGGTGAGCCCGGTTTCTACGGTACGAAACTCAACTTTCTTGCTCGGCAGAACCACAAA
Organism: Candidatus Angelobacter sp.; assembly: GCA_036522115.1. Classification (GTDB taxonomy): domain Bacteria; phylum Acidobacteriota; class Terriglobia; order Terriglobales; family Acidobacteriaceae; genus Angelobacter. The sequence goes on along the minus strand of DATDGL010000075.1, from coordinate 8,729 downwards.
GACTCCTTGAATTTCTTCCTTCTTTTTAGCCGGATTCGCTACCGCCTGAACTTTGCTCTTGCCGTCCTGTGCCTGAAGATCCGCGGAATCACGGATGGTCAAAGCCTGAATGGGGATGGCGAGCGTGTTGCTGCGCGTGCCCGTAGTGATTTTTGCCGTAGCAGAAAGCCCAGGACGAATGTTCTGCGGTGGATCTTTCAGCCTGACCACGACCTTAAAATCCTTGGCTTCCTGACTGCTGGCGGTACTCTGGGAGGTTGCCAGCCCCGTAGAGCGGACAATGGCGTTGTCGCCGATCTCCGTGACTTCGCCTTTGAAGGTTTTTCCCGGAATGGCATCAATGGTAACGTCAGCAGTCTGGCCCAATTTCACATTGACAATGTCGGTTTCATCCACCTGAACCTCGGCGGTGATAACGGACATGTTGGCCAGCGTCATGAGCGTGCTGCCCGGCGAGTTCTGGATGCCGATGACTACAGTCTCTCCCTCATGCACGGGTACGTAGGTGACCACGCCGTCAAAGGGAGCGTCGTAGATGGTTTTGCTCAGAATATCGCTGGTGTGGGTGACGGTAGCCCGCGCCTGGCTTACGTGGCCCTGCGCGGAATCAAGCTGCGCCTTGGCCTGATTGACGCGGGACTGGTCCTGTGCGTGCGTGGCGGCAGCCACTTCATAGGCTGCCTTCTTGGTTTCAAAATCCGCCTCCGAAATCAGCCCTTCCTTACGCAGGCTGGCATTGCGGTCATAATCCTGCTTTTTCTGGAGGGCGTCTGCGGTGCTGCTCTTGATCGCCTCCTGTGACGTCTTCAGATTTGCCTGGGCTGCAATCTGGTCGGTAACGCTGGATTCAAGCGCAGCTTTGGCGCCGGCCACATCTGAAGCAGACTGGATATTTTCCAGTTGCGCCAGGACCTGCCCTTTGCGTACGTGATCGCCTTCCTTTATGAAGAGCCGGGTGATCTTGCCCATCGCATTCGCACCCACATTCACTTGCACTTCGGGCTTGATCTCACCGGAAGCCGTGACATAGGCGGCGATGTCTTGCTTTACTACTTTGCCGGTCTGCACGGTCACAAGGCCCTTTTGTCCCTGGGACACTGAAAACCCGACAATGGCCAGCGCGACAATGACGCCGCCGATAATCAAGATGGCCTTTTTCTTAGTCTTCATGAATGCCTTTCAACTCACCGCAGGCAAGATCCAACCTGAAGATATGTATACGCCGTTGTGACCCGTAATGTTCCAGAATGAGCCGGGCGCCACACGTCGCTATTTTTTGGGGTGAGCCGCTATCTTTGAATTATATCCAGTCTGGCCACCCAAGAACCAGCTATTCCGTAACAAACAAAGGATCTTTTCCCACCCGGAAATGGGCAAACCTTGATACAAGGATCTGCCATTATGTAGACGGTACAAATCGGCGCTCGTTAACCCCCCAGCGCGAAAATTCTTGCTTCTCTTCTGCAAACGATTTAGGATTGGGCCACCCCTACTCCTGACTTTCAACGTTAAGGAGTGATCCAGGTGACGTTTTCCCGTTGCCATACCTACCTGTTTCTATTGGTATCGCTGTTTTTAACTGCATTCGCAGTCAGCCCGGCTTCAGCTCGTGATTTGAGCCGGCAGAAGCAAGACAGCGCTTCATCTCAATCCATTCAGGATACGGACCCGCTCAAGCGACCGCTCAAAGCCCATGAACGCAAGCCGGTGCAGGAGAAAGAAAGCAAGTACTATCGGGAATGGGAGAAGGATGTAAACGTCATCATCACGAATGAGGAACTCTCCGCCTTCAGAAAACTGAGCACGGACTTGGAGCGGGACAAATTCATTGAGGGCTTCTGGCAGCGCCGCGATCCCACCCCGGACACGGAAGAAAATGAATACAAAGATGAATTCTATCGCCGGAAAGCATATGCCAATGAGCGATTCAGTGCCGGTGTTGCCGGTGAGCAGACCGACCGTGGCCGCATCTACATCCTTTACGGCAAACCGGACTCGATTGAAGCCCATCCCATGGGTGGAACGTATTTGCGTCCGGCGGATGAAGGCGGAGGCACTACACAAACCCATCCATTTGAAATCTGGCGCTACCGTCATCTCGAAGGCATAGGCCAGGAAGTTACGATCGAATTTGTCGATACCTGTGGCTGCGGCGAATATCGACGGACCCTCAACAGCTCAGACAAGGACGCCCTGAAGAACGTGCCCAACGCCGGGCTTACGGATGCCGAAGCGATGCTCGGCGTCAACAAGGGCAGGCGCCTTGTCGATCCCGAAGGGATCGGGCAGAGCCTTTTCGGCCAAAACAACGGGACGAAATTCTTTGAGCGCATGGAACAGGATGCGCTTCTGGACCGTCCTCCGGCATTGCGGATGGTGGAGAACGAGGTCAGCCACAACATTCGCTTCAACTTGCTCCGCTTTGACGTCCGCGTGGATTTCTTGAAGGGCGCTTCAGATACCGTGCTGATGCCCATAACCATTCAGGTGCCCAACCGGGAGCTTACGTTTGTCACTAAGGACGGGGTGCAGCGTGGGTTGGTGAACATCTTCGGGCGAATGACCACCATCACCGGCCAGACCGCGCAGACCTTCGAAGACACGCTTCGTCTGGACATCCCGTCCGGGCTGCTTGGCCAGGCAGTCAACAACGGGGCACTGTATTGGAAAGCGCTGCCCATGCGCCCAGGACGCTACCGCTTGGCGATTGTGGTTAAGGATTTGAACGGAGATAAGCTGGGAACTTTCGTTCAGGCGATTCAGGTACCAGGATATGGCGAGGACAAGCTGAGTTCATCATCATTGATTCTGGCAGACGTGCTGGAACCGATACCTGCCGCACAGGTGGGAGGCGGCGATTTTGTGCTGGGCCCCGACAAAGTCAGGCCCAAAGTACAGAATGCCGGCAAAGCGGTGAACTTCAGGCGTGACCAGAAGCTGGGCGTGTGGATGCAGGTTTACCACCTGACATTGGATGAAAACACCAGGAAACCGGCAGCCGCCGTTCAGTACCTGATGGTGAATACGGCCACCAACCAGCCGGCAATGGACATCAGGGAAAGTGCAGAACAGGTTTGGGCAATGGACGGCCGGCTTACGTTGGAAAAGAGATTGCCACTGGCCGAGCTGCCTGCTGGAGAGTACCAGCTCACGGTCAAGGTGACGGACCTGATTTTGGGCCAGACCGTTACTTCTGCGGCCCGGTTTGCCGTTGAGTAGCCGTTTAGGCCGGTGCGCCAGTTTTATAGGGGAAATGGTCGGGTTTCTGGCCGGTTTTGCCGGCTTTGGCCGTGGGGCGCTAGAGAATAATAAGGGTGCTGAACCTTGATTCCACGTTCGCAAAGACTTAGAATTCGAAATAACTGTAACTCTTCGGTGAAGGAGCTGTTCACGTGATGCCCGTTTATTACCGATTCAGGCTCGCTCTTATCCCTATTATTTTTCTGGTTTTATGCGGAGTACCCGCTACCGGTCAGGATTCAGGCAAAAACCCCAAGGATTCTCAAGGTAAAAATGCCGCACAGCAGGACCAGGACCCCTTAAACCGACAGGTCAGCCCGGAACAACAAAAGAAGGCAGTTCTTGAAAAAGAAAGCGGCTATTACAAGAAGTGGGTCAATGAAGACGTACGGTGGATCATCACCGATGAAGAATTATCTGCCTGGAAAAAGCTGACCACCAACACTGAAAGAGACAACTTTATTGAGGCCTTCTGGCAGCGCCGCGACCCCACGCCGGATACCGAGGAAAACGAATACAAGGACGAGCACTACCGGCGCATCGCATTCGCCAATGAGCACTATGCCGCCGGAATCCCCGGATGGCGCACGGACCGCGGACGCATCTACATCATGTACGGCAAGCCGGATTCCACTGATTCACACCCCATGGGCGGTCCCTATCAGCGTACCGCTGAAGAGGGTGGCGGCAGCACCGAAACCTATCCTTTTGAGATTTGGCGGTATCGCTACCTGGAAGGCATTGGGCAGGAAATTGAAATCGAGTTCGTCGATACCTGCGGATGCGGCGAATACCACATGACCATCGACCGCTCAGAAAAAGACGCACTGTTGCACGTCCCTAATGCCGGTTTGACGGACATGGAATCCATGGGGATGGCCAACAAGGCAGACCGGTTCCGGGGCGTTGAGGCTCTGGGCCAGGGCTTCTTCAATCAGAACAACCAGACAAAACAATTTGACCGGTTGGAGACTTTTGCCAAGCTGAACCGGGCGCCGGAAGTTAAATTTAAGGACCTGGAGGCAGTGGTCAATACCAAGATCCGCTACAACCTGCTGCCCTTTGATGCGCGCGTGGACTTTGTGCGGGTCACTTCAGATACGGTGTTGGTACCGATCACCATTCAGATACCGAACAGCGGATTGACATTTGTGAACAAAGACGGCGTCGCCCGGGCCACAGTCAACCTGTTCCTGCGGATGACCACGCTGACCGGTAAAATAGTGCAAACCTTCGAAGAACCTTTGCGCCTGGACGTGCCGTCAGAGCTCCTGGACAAGGTTGTCAATAACGTTGGGGTGTATTGGAAGGCATTCCCGATGCGTCCGGGGCATTACCGCCTGGACATAGTCGTGAAGGACGTAAACGGCGATAAACTGGGAACACTTGGCCAGAGCGTCATGGTGCCGGAATTCAGCGACGACAAGCTGGCTTCCTCCACGCTGATTCTGGCGGATGTTCTCCAGCCCGTCCCATCGCGCGAGGTTGGCAGCGGGGATTTTGTGCTGGGGACAAACAAAGTCCGCCCCAAGGTTGCGCCATCTGCCGGGAAGCCGGCGACCTTCAAGCGGGCGCAAAATCAGAACGTAAATTTCTGGATGCAGGTTTACAATCTCACACTGGATGACAAGACTAAAAAACCCTCGGCCACTGTGGAGTACCAGATCGTGAATACGGGTACAAATCAGGCAGTGGTGGATATTACGGAGAATACGGACCAGATGGGCAACGTGGGCGATCAGTTAACGCTGCAAAAGAGTCTGCCGCTCAACAAGCTGGGTCCGGGTGTCTATCAGGTAACCATTAAGGTCAATGATCTGGTTTCAAAACAGACCGTTTCGCCTACAGCTAAGTTTGCCGTCGAATAAGCGGCAGTGCCGCTTGTTTGTGGGTGTTAGCCCCCAGCGTGAGCCCGTAAGGGCAAGGCGCGTGACTTCAGTCGGGGGAACCGGCGTTGCCGCTGTGAACGGCGACAGAGGGCGAAGCGCATAAATTTAGTCGGGGACACGGGCTCACATCACAAGCAGGTGGTGGGTATGGTCCATAAATTCGGCAAATTGCTGATGGTTCTTTTTGCGTGCGCACCGGTCTATGCAGCCACGACCGGAGCAATCACAGGAGTCATCAAGAGTACGTCTGGCACGCCCCAAATGGGAGCGGTGGTGGAGGTCTTTACCTCGGCCGCCGCCCTTGGCACAGTCGTCTTCACGGATGCTCATGGCTTCTACGATGCGGACAACCTGCCCGCCGGCGTCTACCAGGTGAAGGTTTCCGCCGCCACCTTCCTGCCATCCTTGCGCGAGAACGTAACTCTTCGCGCCGGCGCCCGAATGGTTGTTAATCTTACGCTGAACACGATGGTAGACGCTCTCAAACTGCTTCCGGAGCGTCGCTCGCCTGATTCCGATCCTGATGAATGGCATTGGACCCTGCGTTCGGCAGCCAACCGTCCGGTGCTGCGAATCTTTGATAGCGGCCCCCTGGTAGTGGTAGAGAACCCCGAAGCTGATGATAGTCATGATTTAAAGGCGCGCGTGAGCTTTATCGCCGGTTCCGGAGCCGATGGTTTCGGCAGCGCCGGTGAGATGACCACGACCTTTGCCCTCGAGAAGTCGCTCTTCAGTTCGGGAACAATCTCATTCAATGGCGACATTGGCGCTTCCTCAAACGAACCCACAGGAGTCTTGAGAGCGTCCTACTCCCATGATTTGGGGAATGGGTCACATCCTACGCTGACGGTTACCTACCGTCATCTGGCATCGCCTGGAATGGCGGTCCAGAACGCCGCTTATTCCGCCATTGGCACGACGGTATCGGACAACATGTCCCTGGCCGGATTTATCGACCTGAATTATGGGGCCGAACTGGAGGCCTTGCAGTTTGCCCGGCGGGTTACCGCTGTGCGGCCCTTTGGGCGCGTGGATGTGCATGTTTCACCCAACATGCTGGTCGAATATCGTTACGCCACTTCCGAGCCTGATCCGCGCGCGGAAAAAGGCTTTGCCACCGCGCCGGCTGACCTGAGTGAATCCGGTCCACGCATGGCATTGAACGGCGGCATCCCTGACCTGGAGAAGGCCCGGCACCAGGAGATTTCCGTCTCCCGCCGCTTCGGGAACAACAGCATCCAGGTGGCCTACTACGGCGATGAAATCCGCAATATCGTACTGACCGGGGCCGGCGATCCTTCCAGCTACTCCGACGATGTGCTTCCGGATATTTATTCCGGGACCTTCTCTTATCCCGGCGGCGGATTAAGCACGACCGGAATGAGATTGGTATTGCAGAGGAAGTTCTCTGACGGGCTGACGGCCACGGTGGACTATTCAACCGGCGGAGTAATGACATTCCGGGCCCCTGTAAGCACGTGGCAGGCTGTGGCCTCCAGTTTGGCTGCAGACCGTCAGCATTCGATTGGGGCCAAGATCGCAGGGCGAATCCCGCGCTACGGTACCCGGCTGGTGGCTTCCTATAAATGGAACAGCGGCAGCGCTCTATCGTCGGTCGACGAGTTCAACGCCTCAGCGGGCCAGATGGACCCATACCTCAGCTTCTTCATCCGGCAGCCTCTGCCCGGGACATCGTTTATCCCTGCCAAAATGGAAGCTCTGCTGGACGTGCGTAATCTGCTGGCCCAGGGATACGTCCCCATTCTGGGACAGGACGGCCACACGCTCTACCTGGTACAGTCCGCCCGCGCGTTACGCGGCGGCCTGGCGTTTACTTTCTAGATAGAATCGTTCAATTATTTGCTCAGTGATGGCTTAATACCGCATTGCGTTTCCGTTTGCCGTCGTGCGGACACAGCACTGAACCCCTTATGAAAAACCTAAAAGTGATAGTGGCTCTTCCCGGCGAGAACAACTACTTGAAAGAACAGGAAGGGGCGGCGAGGGAAACCGCACGCCGCTTGGGCATTGAGCTCAATTTGATCAATGCCAACAGCGACGCTGTAACCCAGAGCCAACAGTTGCTGGAAATTGTTCAGTCTCAATCCGGGCCCAAGCCTGACGCCATCGTGGTTGAGCCTGTGACCGCCATGGGACTGCCACGCGTGGCAGAGGCAGCGGTAACAGCGGGTGTGGCGTGGGTCATCAGTAACGCTGAAGTGTCCTACCTGGAACGTCTGCGCAAAATTGCGAAAGTTCCGGTCTTCGCCGTTTCCCAGGACCATATCGGAATTGGCCAGCTCCAGGGCCGGCAATTTAACGCGCTTTTGCCGGAAGGCGGCGCAGTGTTGTACCTTCGAGGGCCGATGAGCAATTCATTGGCGACCCGACGGACTGAAGGCATTGAAAGCGGGAAAGCTGCGAATATCCGGATCAAGACTTTAAAGATAGAATGGACCGAACAAAACGCCTTGCAATCCCTTGCTTCCTGGCTGCGCTTGTCCACCGTCCATGCGGCAGATGTTGACTTGATTTCTTCCCAGAATACTGACTTCATTCAGGCGGCTAGAAAAGCTTTTCAGGAATACACTCTTGGCGGCGAACGCGACACCTGGCTCAGCCGAATTTATACCGCCGCCGGTAATGCCAGCCAAACCAAGCCCCTGGTGCATCGGGGAGTTCTGACTGCCGCAGCCGTCACCTCGCTGACAATGGATATCGCACTGGAGTTGCTGGCGCGGGCCTTTCAAGGCGGACCGCAGCCCCCGGAGCACACTTTTGTCCCTTCATCGTCTTATCCCCCTCTGGAGGAACTGGGCAAAAAGAAACGGTGAGAATCTGCCTTCTAGCCAACAGTGGAGGATTCCAGCCCGCTACTCTCCCCAAAGCCTTTTCCACCAGCTCTTCTTTTCCTGAAGTTCTTCTTCCTCGAAGGCCGGCTCGTCACTGAGTCCCAGGAATCCTCCGGGTCGGGTGTTCGCGGAGCGGACAGGCGTGGGCGTTGGCTCTACCCGGTTCCAGCGAAAGACAGCCAGGGCGGCCTGATCCAGCATGCCGCCCGGCAACACAGCCACCAGGGTTTCACCGCGTTGCAGCACGTGTTCCAGGGCCAGGTTAGCGGGGAGTTGCGTTATCACCGGCTCCGGTAGTCTGGAGCGAAGGGCACCCGAGCTCTCGTCGTCGAAGGTAGTCCAATTGGGCATCGTTATTTCTCTAAGCGGAAATTCAAAACCGTACAGACGGTGCTCAGCACCGTCTCCGCGCCGAAAGGCGCGACTCTTTGCCTGCAATCCGGAAGATTTTCATCCGCTTTCGCGGGTCGCAGGCCATGGAAGACAACTTACCAAATTACCCCAATTACCAAATTTCTCGACTGGCGCCATTCGGTCTGTGTCAGAAGGAAGACCGAATCCTCACAACTGCCTGTGCTCTGGATTGGATGCAATCCAGAGTTGCCGCGTGTTGTTGCAACGAAAAAATGTCGTATTAACTGCAACGATAAAATGTCACCCCTCCTTACAGAAATAGTTATGTTACGGCGGCAACAGCAGGACGTCCGCCGAGGTTGTAGATGCGAGGCACCTTAGGTTTGCGTTTGAG
>DATDGL010000074.1:0-27821 GCA_036522115.1 Candidatus Angelobacter sp. | reverse complement strand
TTCACCAGCCGGGGACGAGTCTGCAACCACCACCCAAGAGAAGGAAACTAAATCTCAGTGAACAGCAAAGTGTCACAATCGAACTTGTCTCATGATGTGGTGGCACCCCAGTGCTGTCACTCTGACAGCATTGTGACAGCATTGTGACAGCACTTGATTGACTCCCATTCATAGGGATGTAATTCTGGAATTGGGTGCGATAGATGCGCCTTCGCCCCAGGGCGACCGGGATTTATGGTCTCGGCAGTGATCTTTGAAAACTGAATATTGAGCTGCTTTACGGGCGTAGCGAAACGTAAGTGGAGCGGGAGTCCTCAGGCGGAATCCTGATCCCCCCGTGAGCACGGAGTGGTGTGTGGATTCGTTTTTGATTTTGGTTTTGTTTTTGAGCCAAAGGCCAAGGGCATCTCTTATTCACGAACAACAGCGCTCAAAAGTAGGATGGAAGCAACGCATTCTCGGCTTTCGGTTGCCTCCATCCTGTACCCATCCTGTATGCCGCTTCGCAAGCCATTGAAAACACAGGAGGCGGAAATGGAAGATGCAAAATCAGTTGCAACCATCATGTTTCCATCCTGTATTCAGCCGACAGAGCTGGCGGTGGAGGAATCATTTCACTTCCTCCACCCATTCGTCCTCCACTTTTCCCCAACGTTTTCAATGAGGTGGAGGAAGTGGAGGAAGAGGACGAATCAGCCCCTGTCTTTCGTAATGAATACCCGCTGGTAAGCACGAGCGGACTTAGCGGCCTTAACGCTCAACTCTATCGCAGGGGTGATGGCCTTCCGCCCACGCTTGTCGCCGGGAAGGGAAAAAGTGTTTCTTTCACGGATGTGACGATTCCCACCATTCCCTGTACTTCTACCGGCGCAGCGGTCACGGCGAACTATGTTGGATCAACCTCGGGCCCGCCGAACATCTACGGCAAATAACCCTGCCTCCGCACCGGCCCCGCGCCGCAACACTCAAGGCGAAAGCAACGCGAGCATTCGCTCGGAGAGAGGAATCTCGCGGGTTTCCCCTTCGGGCGTCTTGCTATGGGTCACCTAGAGGAGTGAGAAGCAACAGCGAAAGGCGGCAAGGTTTAATCGCCAGTCCACGACACGCAGCGCCTGGCAGGGTTTCTGTTGGCTACCCGGTGATCAGCACCCTCCGGCTGTTGTGGGCTGCTGGAACACGAAGGTGTGATACAGCGTGTCCTCGAAGATGGGGACATTCTCAAAGCACTCGTGTGTCGAGGTACCCAGGGTTACTTGTGCCTGATGGCTGGTTCCGTTGATCGTGCCCTTGCTTTCCATGTTGGTCCAGGTCCATTCTTGTTTGAACTGCACGCTCCAAATCAAGGGAACACCGTAAGTCACTGTGTAACCCACGCTATATGCGTGCTGGTCGCCTTTTGTGACCACCGTCTGGTTCGAATCTGTGACTCCGAAGGTGTTCCGTTCGTCGCCGCAGGTCTGCCCAACCGGACACTGTGGTCCTTCGAGCTTTTGGGATTCGATCGAGACGAAGCGGTTTGCGTCGAGGGCGGATGGAGCCTCCGTGTTAGAAATGCCGAGAAGCACATCCTGGTTCACGATTTGCGTGAAGTCACTGGCGACGCATCCGCATTGGTTCTGCTGGTTACAGGAATTGGGGTAAAAGTGATGATCGGCGCAAACCAGAGCCAGGCCCGGCAATCCTGTAACAGGATTGCCCTTGGAGTCATCGACGGTCTGCGGCAACAGGGCGCCCAGGGGAACCTGCGTCGGAGTGGTCATCATAGCGCCCAAGCGTATCGGGACAATGTCCATCGGCTCCGGCAAGCCGGCATCGATTTGACCACTCGACTGGAATGGAACGCCGATGCTGTAACTGACGTTGGCAGGAACGGAGGTCCCGGTCTGGAGCATGTTAAGTTGCGGGTTGAGCCACAAAAAAACTATGTCCTGCGTGTGGTCAACTTTGTCTTCCGCAGAAACGATCTGTGAGCCGGTAGCACTCATGTAGGTATCTGTGGTGGCAGTGGAATCAAACGAAGTCGTGGAAAATCCGAAGTTGCCACCGAGTGAAAATCCTCCAAGACCCTTGGGACCGCCGGTAAAGGTTATGCTAACCGCGTCCTGGAACGAAGAGCCGATGGTGGTGGTGGTACCGCTGGTGACAGTATTTGTGAATCCGTTGCTGCTGGCGTTGCCTGGGGGGGCATACAGCAGCGACAGAATGTAGAAAGCGGGGTGCACGGTGGCGGCCGCAGCCGTGACGCCGGTAACGTTGAACACAGTCTGCTGGTTACCGTTCTCACCGTTGAAGGAATATTTGTAGTTGATGGTAATGAGGCCGGATACGCTTCCCAGCACTGCCGTAGCCGGTTGGTAAAATATGGTCATGCCGCAACTTTGGTTCGAAGAAAATTGCGTGCAGGATTGCTGGGAAAAATTTGCGGGAACCACGACCGAGGTGATCTGAGCCGTCCCTACAGATGCCCAGGTGAGGGTGATGGTTTGGGCGCCCGTCGCGCCGTTGATGCTGGTTACCACAGGGTTCGTCGTACTGACCTCTAGCGGGAAATCATGGACCTGACCATGCGCCGACAAACGCAATGCAAACAGCAAAAGAGCCAGGATTATACGCGGTGTTTTGCAGGTCATTCAGGTCCTCCCTGGATGCTTGGGGCACGGAGATTTTGGACGCGACATTATTGCATGCGTTCCCAGTACCAAACAAGAAAAATGAATCCTGTTGCGGAAACGGGAACCGTAATGAAACTGCCGGCAGAATCGCAGCAAGGTTTAGCAGCGAATCAGTTCATTTGAATCATTGAGTAATTTGGCAAATGGGAATTGAAAATCAAAATCAAAAGCAACGGCGACGCAGGAAGATTTACGCGAATTTATGGTGGAAGCCCCGGGGCTTCCACCACCCATAATGGCAAAACCTAAAGACGCAGCCGGACCTGTTGCGCTCCACTACCACCAAGAAAAAAGCCCCGCATTGCTGCGGGGCTTTCAATCGAGCCTATGGGACTGATTTTATCCGTGGAAGTCGCCGCCACCGCCGGGCATGCCGGCAGGAGCTCTGTCTTCTTTAGGAATCTCGGAGACCAGGGCTTCCGTGGTGAGCATCAGGGCTGCAATTGATCCTGCGTTCTGCAGCGCGGTACGGGCCACTTTGGTCGGGTCAATGACGCCGGCCTTGACCAAGTCTTCGAAGTTTCCGGTCTGAGCGTTGTAGCCGAAGTTGGCTTGCGAAGATTTCTTGATTTCGCCAACCACGATTGCGCCCTCTTCGCCGGCGTTGGCGACGATGTGACGCAAAGGCTCTTCGAGCGCCCGGCGCACGATATCTGCACCGATCTGCTCGTCGCCCTTCAGCTTGAGGCCATCCAGGGCAGATTGGCAGCGAACCAGGGCCACGCCACCGCCGGGGACAATGCCTTCCTCAACGGCAGCGCGGGTGGCGTGCATGGCATCCTCAACCCGGGCTTTCTTCTCTTTCATTTCAGTTTCAGTCGCAGCGCCCACCTTGATCACGGCAACGCCGCCGACCAGCTTGGCCAACCGCTCCTGAAGTTTCTCGCGATCGTAGTCGCTGGTGGTTTTGTCGACCTGGCTGCGGATTTCCTTTACGCGGCCTTCGATCTCGGCGCTCTTGCCTTTGCCTTCGACGATGGTGGTATTGTCCTTGTCCACCGTGATCTTCTTGGCGCGGCCCAGATCCTGAAGCTGCACGTTCTCCAGCTTGATGCCCAGATCTTCCGTGATGGCCTTGCCACCGGTCAGGATAGCGATGTCCTGCAGCATGGCTTTGCGGCGATCGCCAAAGCCCGGGGCCTTGACGGCGCAGACTTGCAGCGTGCCACGGAGTTTGTTGACGACCAGGGTAGCCAGCGCTTCGCCATCAACTTCTTCCGCGATGATCAGCAGCGGCTTGCCGCCCTTGGCAATCTGCTCGAGCAGGGGCAACAGGTCCTTCATGGTGCTGATTTTCTTTTCGTTGATGAGGATGAAGGCGTCATCCAGAATGGTTTCCATGCGCTCCGGATCGGTAACGAAGTAGGGAGAGAGGTAACCGCGGTCAAACTGCATGCCCTCGACCACTTCCAGGCTGGTTTCCATAGTGCGGGACTCTTCGACGGTGATTACGCCGTCTTTGCCGACCTTTTTCATGGCTTCGGCAATGATGCGGCCAATGGTTTCATCGTTGTTGGCGGAGATGGTGCCGACCTGGGCAATCATCTCGCCGCTGACGGGCTTGGAGAGCGTGTCCAGATAACCCTTGGTGCGCTCGCCATCTTTATCCAGGGTGCCGCAAATGGAGGCAACAGCCTTCTCGATGCCACGCTTCAGGGCCATGGGGTTGGCGCCCGCAGCTACGGTCTTTACGCCATCGCGATAGATGGACTGCGCCAGAACCGTCGCCGTGGTGGTGCCGTCGCCGGCCACGTCACTGGTCTTGCTGGCAACTTCGCGCACCATCTGGGCGCCCATGTTCTCCATTGTGTCCTGCAATTCGATCTCTTTGGCCACGGTCACGCCGTCCTTAGTGATGGTGGGCGAACCAAACTTCTTCTCAATTACGACGTTGCGGCCCTTGGGACCCAGCGTCACCTTAACTGCGTTGGCCAGGGTGTTCACGCCGCGCAGGATTGCCTGCCGCGACTCTTCACCATGAACAATCTGCTTTGCCATATGTCAATCTCCTAATTTTTTTTGCGTTGTACAGCAATGAACTTGGTTGACTTGCGGTAATTAGCAGTTAGTAATCAGCAAAACCAGGAAAAGGCAGACCTTTCCGCTACATATATTGCTAAGTACTGACTACTGCTTTCTTACCGCTTGCCGGCGCTGACTTTTTCGTGCTTCTCGGCGGGCTTGCCCGCGCCGCTCAGAATGCCCAGGATTTCCTCTTCACGCAGGATCAACAGCTCTTCGCCGTCAATCTTGATTTCCGTGCCGGCATACTTGCCAAAGAGGACCCGATCGCCATCCTTGACCGCCAGGGGAATGGTCTGGCCTTTTTCGTACTTTCCAGTACCAACCGCAATGACGATGCCCTCCTGAGGCTTTTCTTTTGCGGTGTCCGGGATGATGATGCCGCCGCGAACCGTCTCCGCGTCTTCGACGCGACGAAGAAGGACGCGATCATGCAAGGGAGTGAACTTCTGTGCCATGTGCTGCTCCTTTCAGAATGTTTTTTTATGAGGGTTTTACAATTGCTTGTTGTTTCATTTGGGGGGATGAAGGTAAGCTGCTAGCACTCACATCCATCGAGTGCCAATATAAATGTACTATCCTGAGGTTGTCAAGAGGGGTTGGAGCAAGAGTTGAGTGAGCTACGATCAATCTGCTGGCCGTGAAGGTCCGGGCTATATCATGTATGTTACAGAAAATAAACTATTTATTTAATATTTGGTCTTGGGTAAGTTGTCAGTGGGTAATTGAAAAGCAAAAGCAAGCCCAAAAGTGAAGAGTGCAAGCGATCAACTTGCAGCAGCGATAATCTTGGCAAACGAATGCGGATCGAGGCTGGCGCCGCCTACCAATGCGCCGTCGATCTCCGTTTGTGACATCAAGGCTTGGGCATTTTCCGGTTTGACGCTGCCGCCGTACAGGATCCGCAGATTGGCGGCAGTTTCGTCGCCAAAAGCTTTGGCTGCCTGGTCGCGGACCAACCGGTGAGCATCCGCCGCCATTTCCGGTGTGGCGGTTTTACCGGTGCCAATGGCCCATACCGGCTCATAAGCCACGATCAATGGCGCAGCCTCGATTCCCGAGATTTCACTGAAGGCGATATTGCACTGCCGGGTCAAGACCTCTTCAGTAAGTCCGGCCTCCCGCTCCTGAAGCAGCTCGCCTACGCAGACGATGGGTTGCAAGTCCGAAGCAAGGGCAGCCTTGAGCTTGCGGTTGACGGCATCGTCAGTTTCACCGAAAAACTGACGCCTTTCAGAGTGGCCCATGATCACGTGGGAGCAGCCGGTTGCCCTCAACATCTGAGCGGAAATTTCACCGGTGTAGGCGCCTTCTTTTTCCCAGAACAGGTTTTGTCCGCCTACGCCGATTCCTGATCCCTTGGTCGCCTCCAGAACTGCGGGCAGACAGATGAAGGGCGGGCACAGAACGATCTCTGCCTGTGAGCCGGCCTGAATCAACGGCCGGAACGCGGCGACGAAGGAGCGGGCCTGGTCGGGAGTCTTGTACATCTTCCAGTTGGCGGCGATAAGTTTCTTTCTCATAAAGACACTGATTAACTGATTTGGGCAGGACCATGACTATGTTACAGCTCGGGTTGGACTCGTAAGCCGGGTAATTCGTTCTGCAACTTTTCAAGAGACTGCTTATACGCTTGATGGCTGTGGGAATCAAACAGCACAAAGCGGACCAGAGTTACCGAGTGCGGCTGTTGCTGGAGGTTTTCCGCGATGGCGCGCAAAGCCACTTTAGCCGCATGGTGTACGGGATAGCCAAAGGCGCCGGTGGAGATAGAAGGGAAGCTGATGCTGGCACATTTCAACTCATGAGCCAGCCTCAAGCATTCGCGGTAGCAACTGGCCAGGGTCTCCGGCTCATTGGATTCACCTCCATACCACACCGGACCGACCGTATGGATCACATATTTGGCGCTCAGCTTTGCGCCCGAGGTGCTGACTGCCTGACCCGGCGGAAGAGGTCCTCGCTGCGCGCGAATCTTCATGCACTCCTCCAGCAATCCAGGGCCGGCAGCGCGATGGATAGCGCCGTCTACGCCACCTCCGCCGAGGAGGCTGGAATTTGCCGCATTCACGATTGCATCTGTAGTTTCGTTGGTGATGTTGCCGATGACCAGCTCAAGGACGCGTTCTGGGGCGAGGTGATAGCGAAAATCTGAGGACATCTTTTTATGCGCTCCGCTGAGGCGCCCGCAAATCGCCGTTACTTATCGGTCAGCGCCTCTACGCCGGGAAGTTTTTTGCCTTCCAGGAATTCCAGGGACGCGCCGCCGCCGGTGGAGATGTGGGTGATTTTATCGGCGACTCCGGCTTGCTTTACAGCGGCCACCGAATCGCCGCCGCCCACAATGGAGGTGGCATTGTGGTTGGAGGCAATGGCCAAGGCAATTTTTACGGTCCCATTGGCAAATGGCGCCATTTCAAAGACCCCCATGGGGCCATTCCATAGAATGGTTTTTGCTCCGGTAATTTCCCTGGTAAAAGCGCCAATGGTCTGCGGGCCAATATCCAGCCCCATCTGCTCGGCGGGAATTCCCTGATCTGCGTTGACGATCTGGGTGCGCGAAGCCGCATCCATTTTTTCCGCGGTTACATGGTCTACCGGCAAAAGCATGCGGATGTTCTTGCTCCTGGCCTGTTCCAGCAGTTCTTTGGCAAGGGTGAGTTTGTTTTCTTCCACCAGAGACTTGCCGACCCCGAGCCCCTGGGCTTTAAGGAATGTGTAAGCCATGGCGCCGCCGATCAACAGCGCATCAACTTTGGTCAACAGATTACGCAGAACGTCAATCTTGTCTGAGACCTTGGCGCCCCCGATGATGGCCAGGAATGGTTTTTCAGGATTGGAAGTGACCTTGCCCAGATATTCCAATTCCTTCTGCATGAGCAGCCCGGCAGCCGCCCTGTTCATAAACCGGGTCGTGCCCACGGTGGAGGCGTGGGCGCGATGAGCCGTGCCAAAAGCATCGTTCACGTAGACGTCTGCGAGGGCGGCAAGCTGGCGGGAGAATTTTTCGTCGTTGGCTTCTTCTTCAGCATGAAAGCGCAGGTTTTCCAGCAGGAGGGTCTGGCTTTTCTCCAGATTTTTAGCCATCTCCTCTGCCGCCAGCCCCACGCAGTCAGGCGCGAATCCTACGTTGCAACTGTGCCCAAGTTTCTGGTCCAGAAGGGTCCTGAGCCGTTCGGCCACGGGCTTGAGGCTCATTTTGGGATTGGGCTTGCCCTTGGGACGTCCGAGATGAGAGGCCAGAATCAGCCGGGCGCCTTTGCGGAGCGCATATTCAATGGTGGGCATGGTCTCGCGGATGCGCGTGTCATCGGAGACCCGGCCATCTTCCGTGAGCGGGACATTGAAATCCACGCGCATGAAGACGCGGTCGCCATCAAGGTGCAGGTCCTGGATTGAGAGCTTAGGCATAGTGCTGTTGCAGTTGTTGTAGTTTATCTCTCGCTTGCTCGAGATAAACTACAAAAAAACTGCAAAAATCTACAGCCCCTTTTTCTCCAAATAATGAATCAAGTCTCGCAGCCGGCAGGAATATCCCCACTCATTGTCATACCAGGCGATCACTTTTACGCAACTGCCGTTGACTACGCGGGTGAGAAGAGAGTCCACGATGGAAGAACGGTCATCGCCCTTGAAGTCGGATGAGACCAGTTCGTTGGTTTCATAACCCAGAATCCCTTTGAGCCCTGTCTGGGAAGCGGCCTTAAGGGTGTTATTTACCTCATCGACTGAGGTGCTCTTTTCCACGAACGCAACCAGATCCACCACGGAGACGTTGGGTGTGGGCACGCGCATGGCAAACCCATCCAATTTTCCTTTCAGCTCCGGGATCACCAGGTGGAGGGCCTTGGCGGCGCCGGTGGAGGTGGGAATCATGGAGATGGCGGCAGCACGGGCCCGGCGCAGGTCTTTGTGGGGAAAATCCAGGATGACCTGGTCGTTGGTATAGGAGTGGATGGTGGTCATGGTCCCACTCTGAATTTTGAAATTATCATGAATCACTTTAGCCACCGGCGCCAGGCAGTTGGTGGTGCAGGAAGCATTGGAGATCACGTGGTGCTTTGCCGCATCGTATTTGTTTTCATTTACGCCGAGGACCATGGTGATGTCTTCATTCTGTGCGGGAGCGGAAATGATGACTTTCTTCACCGGGCCGTGGAGATGTTTTTTAGCCTGTTCGGCGTCAGTAAATTTGCCCGTAGCCTCAATCACGACCTGCGCGCCAACCGACTCCCACTTGATGGCGGCGGGATCTTTTTCTGAGAATACCCGCAACGTTTTGCCGTCTATGGTGATGGACTCTCCGTCGGCATGGATATCGTGTTTGAGATTGCCCAGGATGGAATCATATTTCAGCAGATGCGCCAGGGTAGCGGGGCTGGTGAGGTCATTGACAGCGACAAATTCAATGCCGGAGTCGCCCAACGAGGAACGAAACAGGTTGCGGCCAATGCGGCCAAATCCGTTAATGCCAACCTTGAGTGCCATGCAAATTCCTCCAAAGCAGGGAATCTGGATTTTGATGCAGAAAAGGGTTAACGAGAAGACTGTGACGCGCTTGCCAAGCTACAAATCAGGTTAGCAGAGAGATAATGGGAAAGTACAGGTTGCGTGGTTCATACCTTGGCACAAGAACGCCCGGCCAGACTGCGGGCCGGGCGTGCTGGGAAATGCATGAATCAAGGGGGCTTATTTGTGAGCTTTGGTGGTGAATTGCCCGATAGGGCTTTGGGCCTCAGTGCCCGTGCCTTCACCCTGGCCGGAAACTACCATGAAGTAATAGGTTGTGCCCGGCTTCAGGTTCTTGAGGTGAACGCGATGGTTTTGGGCAGACGTCTTTTCATTGTCCGAATAGGGTGCTTCACCCACTGGTCCAGATGTTTGGGATCGGCGCCGTAGCGAACGATGGTGCTGCCGCCCGTGTCCGTGGTCCAGGCGATCACAGCCCAGTTGTCCCCAATCCCTTCAATGACCGGTCCTTGCGTAATTTTTTCAGGCGCGGCGTGCCGTTGGGCAACTGCCGGAATGACGATCACCAGCACCAGCGCTGACAGAATCCACACCTTTGTCCTAAGCATATTGTCCTCCCGTTGCTTTAGGGATACGAACCCTAAAGTGCAACCTGAGAAATGAGATGCAGCGGATTGCCCGCCTGCTGTCGAGAGCATAGATCGTCGGCTTGGCCGTTCTTCAGATGCATGCGATGGCCGGGCAGACGTTCTATCATTGTCCTGGCTTCTCAGCCGTCGAGGCAGAGTTCAACATGGTTGAATCAGGAGCGATCGGAATTTCGCACGGTGGATCTACGGCAAGTACTGGCTGGCTGGTGGTGATCGCGCTTGCCGCAGGTCTGGTGGTGGTTACACGAGGGACATACGACTTGTCCCATCTCCACAGTTTGCTGCCACTTCCGCTGTGGCTCTTTTTCTTTGCGTCGCTGGGCATGATAGCGGCGAATCTCCTCTCAGCATTCCGACCTTTGCAATCTCAGAGACAGATCAACCGTTGGATCCGAGCGGCCCTGGTATTGGCCATCCCGATCGGGTTCCTGGGGGCATCCCTGGATTGCATGGGCCTAAGCCTCAGCGGGTGTACTCCCACCTGCATGTTTTTGGTCCGGGTGTGGTCTCCCCTTGTGGCTATAGCTGCCGTGGCCTATCTTGTCTCAGAAAAGAGCTGGCTCCTTTCGGTCATTACTCTTCTGACCTTGGTCTATCTGATTCCCAACTGCCGCTGTTACAACCCTATGAATGCATGGTGGCTCGAGCATTTCCGTCGCAGTCCTGCATGTTTTGGAGCGAGCTATTGGGTGAGCTTGATCGCCGTTGCCGCGCTCTTATGGCGGAGATTCGCGCTGGCTTCAGCGGTTACCTGTTGGATCATTAATATGGTGCTCCTGGCCTTCTTTATCGGCCACCACTTCTACCGGATCCCGTGGTAACAGCTCCGATCAGCCGACGACGACGGGACCCAAGATTCCAACCGGTGCAGAGAATAGCAACAGCGATGATTTCCTTTGCTTGCAAGTCTTCAGCCCTGTGTGTTACACACGAGTCATGCGCAACTGGATGCGCGAGCGCATGAAGCGCCGTAAGAAAAAGAAGCCGGAGAACTTATCCGAAGCCACTGGGAAAGTAGGCCAGCAGAAACCCCCGGTGGATGAGCACCACCCTGAACCCATCGTGCCCGCGTATGAAGATGCGGACGCAGCGGCCCCCCCTGAAATTGAGGCAGAGGCTCCAGCAGAGGCTTCCAAGCCAGGGAATGACGGCCGGATGGAAACTGAAGTCCAACCGGAATCCCCATTCACTCCACCGCCGGGAGCGCCTGAGCAGCGCCCGGCTGTTCCAGTAGGCGGAAAGTCGCCGCGGAAATCCAAAGGGGTGGTGGTGCTGGCCATTGGTCTGCCTGGGTCAGGCAAGACCACCTGGTTTAAACGCAGGGGAGTGACTCCGCTCTCCAGCGATATGTTGCGCAACATCCTGTTTGACGATATTGATGAGCAGCGCTATCAGGGACTGGTTTTCTCGACCCTGCGTTCACTGCTGCGCGCCCGCCTGATTGCCCGTATGCCCTGGAATTATGTGGACGCCACGAACCTGGCCATCAATGAGCGTCGCCAGTGGATCAAGATGGCTAAAGGCTTTGGTTACGAGGTCCATGCGGTTTTTTTTGATGTTTCAGTTGAAGTGTGCCTGGAAAGAAACCGACGGCGGGAGCGTCAGGTGAAGGAGGAATTGATTCAAGGCATGGCGCTGAAGCTGCGGCCACCGAAATTTGAGGAAGGTTTTGCGAAGATTACGGTGGTAAGAGTCAAGAAAGCAGATTGAGACATTGGATAATTGGTAATCGGGGCAATTGAAAGGCTCTGGCAGCTTTACTTCAAATACTTCAACATCTCCTTGAACTCGGAGCTGCCTGATTTGCCCAGCAACTCATAGATCATCATCTCAGTAGAAGAGATCACGGCGCCGGCATCGCGCATGCGTTGCAGGCCGAGCTTCCAATTCAATTTGGTGCGGGAACTGACGGCGTCGGCGGCTACATGGACGATGCGTCCTTGATTGAGCGCGCCGAGCGCGGTTTGCAGCACGCAGATGTGAGCTTCCATTCCGCATAGAAGCAAAGTACCGCGTCCGCCGAGCCGGGCGATGCGGGTACAGAATTCGCCATTGCCAAAGCAGCCGAATTCCAGCTTGTCCAGTGGCTGGACCTCCGGGATCAGGGAGGCGATCTCAGGCACTGTCAGGCCTAACCCTTTGGAATACTGGGTGGTGGCGATCACAGGCAGTGAGAGGATGTTGGCCAGGCGAATCAGCAATTGACTATTGCGGACCATGCGGTCCTTTTCAAAGATCGGTGGCAGGAGTTTTTCCTGGATATCGATGACCAGCAAGGCGCATTGGTCCGCACGAAGCGGCTGGCGAACGATTTCAGAATACGACGAGGTTTCAATGGATGCAGTGACCATTAGCTTGCCTTTTCAAAAATGTTCTTCGTGAGCTATTGTCTCCGCCAGTGCGGAAGCCGGAGGACGCCAGGCTGTGGTTTTCCAGTTATCCTTAATTACCCCATCCTTGATCCAGGGCGGCAAATCCATCAACAGATGCCGGGACAAGGCGATGGCATAAGGCTCATAGAGCGATCTCAGGTGGGCCAATTGCTGATCGGCGGCATCCCCGTCCGTTAAGATGAACCCATTTTGCCGCAGGTGGCCGCGCATCCGCTCCAGGGTCTCCGGGGTCAAACGATCCAGGCAGGCAGAGGACTGGACTGGCTTGGAAGCGAAAATCTGACTCAGGTCAACCAGGGCATGGCGAGCGATGGCGAAGGTCATCCGCGCCTGATATTCACACATGCCATCCACGCCGACCATGGCCAGGGAACACACGTCGAGGATGGCAGTCAAGGAACCGAGCCAGGACTGGTTGTCATGTTGGGAGCGAAAATAAGCCAATACCGGATAAGAAAGATGGCTCTCCATGAGGTCGGCTGACCAATGTTCCCAATCCTTTAATAGCTGGAGCAGGGCCTCTGAACCGTGCGGGCCAGCGTGACGGCGAAGCAGTTCGGCCGCAGTGGGCGGAGAGCCGGCGCGAGCATCCAGCAGGGAAATGGTGACTTCGCGGCGGGAGAATGACTGATACAAAACCGGCAGATAGCCGATTACCAGCGCCAGAAAACCAAAACCGATGCCCGCTTCCAGCACAACTAGGAAACGTGCCAGAGGCGAAGCCGGTACCAGATCGCCCAGGCCAAGCGTAACCAGGGTGGTTCCGCTTACATAAAGATCGTTGCCAAAGCGGCTGGGGAAGATTGTGCCCAGGAATTGAGTGTGGGAGCCATAGTGAATCAGGGCAAAACCAAACATCAGGCCCACCGCCCAGAGTCCCAAAAGCAGCAGCAGGGAGATGGGGCCGTAATAACTGAGGAGGGAATCGCGCTTCTTGTTCGGGCGATGCGACGCCAGAATCGTCCAGGGTTTCCAGGAACTGCGGTAGAACAACCGCGTCATGCGGAAATGCCGTGTTACCCGGCGAGGCAACACTATGGTCTCAAAGGTCTCCCAGAGCACCGCGAGGATCAGGACCGCTCCAACTGCGATGACCAAGGCATCCAACATAGCTTCTCCGCATTCAGATTCTAGATCAAAGTTGATCAGATGTGCTGGAAGGCAAATGGATTCGGTCTGCGCAAGGGGTGTCTTGTAGGGGGTGTAATTAAAAGTGAGAGTCACTATTTGCGAAGGGCCCCCCAACATGGTTCGTGATCCCAAGGCTTTACCCACGCGCCAGCGGGGGTAAAGCGGAGGGACCTTGCGGTTCCATCGTTGAACTCAAAAGGTCCCGAAACCGCTTAAGTAAACAGCATGGATACTGGCTTGACTCGCACTTTTAATTACACCTTCTTGTAGGGTGTCTTGTGAGCAGAATTGCTGGGGGCCAAGGGCTGATGTAGAATCGAAACAGCCGGTGTAGATGGCCGGTGCTCACCATTTTTATTGCTGCCCCCTCGTTCAACGGCAGGACAGCTGACTCTGGATCAGCATATCGGGGTTCGAATCCCTGGGGGGCAGCCAAATATCTTCCGCATTTTCAATACTTTCCGAAGCACCTTCTGAAATCTCATTTCCACAGACCCCTGGCGTTTGCGGCTTGTTTGCGGATTTTTGCGGACCAGTTTTGAGGTTCTTCGAATCAACGTGGTCGATCCAGGCTACGTTCTCGCCGGGAATCAGGTGGCCGTAAGTATCAATCGTGACCTGAATGCTCTTGTGGCCCATCTGCTTTTGACGATGTGTTGCACACTCACGCTTCCATTGCCTTCATCGGTAACCTCGGTGGCCGTGCCTGCGTAGGTAGTCCGCGAGGAAGTGCCATCCTGATTGGTAATGGAGATCGCGCGCCCGAGAGCATCGTAGTTATATTGCACGATGCCATACGTGGCTTCGCCTTGCTGGCGGTAAGGATTGCTCTGCGTGAGCTTTTGCCCAAGGCCGTCATATGTCGTATCTGAATAGATCGTGCCCTCGGGGTCGGCGTGCTGAAGGTGGATCGGGTGACCGATGCCATCCACGATTGCTGTGGAACTAACAACCCCGGCAGAATTGCTGCGGGAGGTGGTAACACTCGGATTTGAACCTTGATCGTTGTAACTGATCGTCGTGTGATTTCCGTCCGGCGAAGTCGAGCCCGTTTCGCGCCGCAGGATGTCGTTATAGAAATACTGCGTAGCTTGCCCGTTCTCGTCGGTGGCTATCGTCAACTGGCCGTCGGAAGGCGCGTACGAGAATGTCACCACGTGCGGAACGCCGACGCCTTCGACATTCGTCGTATTGGGATAGTCAATCTCAGCCAAGTAAGAATTTGTGTTTCCGGAAGGAGTCTGGAAATTATTTGGGGGAAAGCTGTCGGCGAAGCTGTCTCGATAAACGTAGGTAGTGGTGTGCGCCGCCTTCTGATTGCCATTGGCATTCCCAATGGGATCGGTCATCGAGACGACCTGCCCCGTCTGGTCGTAGGTATACGTGGTTGTTAGAGAAGAACCCTGCGGACAAGCAGACGAGCCGCCGATGAGACCCTGATAGCAAAGAACCGTTTTGCTGGTGAGGTTGCCGCGAGTCACAAATGTAGGGGGGGAAGTGCTGGTCATCATGCCAAGATGCGGATGCGCCGGTAAGCGGCGACTGATCGTAGAAATACTGAGTTTTTGCCACGGGATTGCCGCTTCCGTCTTCAACAATCTGATCTGCCGGGCGGTCGATGATGCCTGGTCCCTGCGGAGAGAGCGGGCTGGCAATGGCAGGTTCATAGTCAACCAGCGAATGCCGCAGCAGCACACCGGTTGCGCCTGGGGTAAGCGTATCTCCAGGCTGCGGCGTGATCGTGGCGTTGCCAAAGTCATATTCAAAGCTGTCGGATATTTGCAGAAACGGAGTCACTGACGCAGTGTGACACGGTGCCGGAGGTTGAAATCCCTGTGGCACTGTATTTTGGTTGTTAACGCCGAAATAACAATGAAAGACCTCTGCGGTCTGCCCATTCTCCAAGGTGGTTTTAACGTCGATTGGCGGCAACTGCTCGCTGTAGTAAGTCTTCGTAGTCAGCCGCAGAGCTACGTTATTCGCATCGACGATCTCCTCGGATTGCTCTACCGGATCGAGAGGGTTTGCGCCTGTAATGGAGGTTAGCGTATTAGGCAAGGGCGGCATCGGCGCGGCGATCGGCGCGTAACTGTAATTTGTCGTATACGTTGTTCCCGCCAACAGGTCTCGGGTGATAACCGTTGTTGTCTTCTCTTTCCAGACTTGAAAAGAGCCGCCACTCGTGGTGGTCCCGACTCCGTTTGCGGCTTGCCAGGTTGTCGAATAGGAATAGTCGCGTTCAAGCGCAGGCGTTTGTCCGTCGAAGCTGATGATTTCTCTTTGGACTACTGGCGTACCATAGATGACTTCGCAGGGCAGGTTCGTCGTCAGGCTGCCATATGCCTGGAAGCTAGAGAGCCCGTTTTGCGAATCGATTCCCCAAAAATACTGGACTGTCGCCCCATTGGGGTAACTGATGTGGCTGAGCAAACCGTACTGCGAGTCGTAAGCAAATTGGTACGAATTTCCATTCGGCAAGCCAATACTCGTGATTTCGGGCAATCCGCCGTTGACTGGCCCAATCGTTGTGAGAGTATCCGACGAAAAACTTCCGCACACGGTCGGATGCAGCCCAGAAGGGGTGGTGGAAACCAAAATATTGGCAGGATACTTCCAGGCATACCCTTGCGAGTTCCATTGCACGGTATACGCATTTGCCAAACCCGAAATGGTGATGTGATCTTGTGCATTGCCAAAGCCGTCAGTCTGAATGGAGCTGCGCCCCTCGCTATCGGTAACTTTGACCGCTCCATTGCCGGAATCGGTAAACACTTCTTTGTTGCCATTGCGGTCCGAGATCCAATCGGGAAGCAGACTCATCTGATTCCCCGTATTGGCTCCGCTGAGATGCATGGGTTCCTGGTGTGAAAATGAATAGATCGTGCCATCAGCATCTGAAACAAGTAGTGGAGGCGGCGTCTTTTGTTCCGTTGCCATCGCCGCTAAAACTCCGTGATAATGCGCATCGCCACCAGAGAGAATGGGAGGTATTGGACCAGCCCCACCGGAGCTGCAACTAACGTCCTCGGCGATCAAGGGAAGGAGATGAGTGCCGCCTGAGGGGTCTTCAAGCAAATAATTGCCATACCCTGCGCACAACTGGATGTTGCCGCCTGGGCCGGCATGGGCATAGAAAGCAACAGGAGCATCAACTGAACAACCGTCACTGCCGCATCCGCCTTGATTGGGGCTTCCACCGAAGCTCGGTGCGGGATAGATGTACATATTTATTCCATCGAGTTTGCCGCCTGCCGATTCCAGCAACATCGGAAGTACATATCGCCATCCGCCAGCACCGAGATATTGCGTGTTATCTGTCCAACCAATGCCCGACTGAAGGTGAAATGCGGAACCTGAGTTGTATTTGAACGAAAAAGGTACGTGCGGCCCCAATCCTCCCGGAACAGGCGTGCCTAAGCTGAACTGGACGCCTCCAGTTGCCGGGTCTACTGCGCTATTAACAAAGCCCTGATAGCTGTGACCGGTGCCAGCCGTAGGTGCCGCTTGGTCGGAACTCACCTGCACGATTTGGCCGTGGCATGAGACGGATGAAAGATAAACAACAGTAAGAATGCAAATATACGCTAGCTTCCGGATCATCAGAACTCCACTCGTTTAGACACCGACGACGGTTATAAACGTCTATCGTCATGAATTAAGAACGAACACAACTCGCCGCTTGCATTGGGCAGTGGCGCTCTATACCACCCTTTTTATTCCTGCGTTCCCGAACCCAAGCGCTACGGATATTTCTCGCCCCACACTTGCGGAAAAGCCTCTTTCCGCCAGACACACTTATGACTCTGCGTGCGCAGCTTCGTTCGGCAGCGCCCACTTCAATTGATACGCATGGGGATTTAGTCGCCTACTCTTTTCCCTTGCCTGGAGCGGGCGAACTCGTCTTCACTTTTGCGGAGAAGGGCCTTTGGGGGAGGACTTCTACCTGGGAGTAAGACTCGGGGAAAACTTTAAGCTTTCCTTTGACCTTAACCCGAAAAGGGAATGTCCGGCAAGAGGAATTGAGTGGCAAAAACTACTGCGATGTGGCCAAATTTGCGACAGTCGGCTAAGCCCTTGTGGCTGTTTGACTTGCGAAGTGACGACTTGAAAAGTCCTCGCGCTTAATCGTTTTTTGGATGCGCTTGCAGCATGTGACTCATCGGCTGTGTACGTATCGGATTCAAGCCACGAATATGGCAATTCATGCCTGTCGATATCCGTATTCGCTTTGGCCGTGCCATCCGTCGCATCCGCGAGGCCCAGCACATCAATCAGGAAGAGGCAGCGGAACGATGTGGCTTGCATCGCACCTACTACAGCGGCATTGAACGCGGCGTGCGGAATATTTCGCTAGTGAACATCGGCAAGATTGCGAAGGGGTTGAAAACACCGCTGCCCAAAATATTTAGAGGACTCTAGCACGTCTCCACTTTCAGCGCAGAAGTTGAAATTCAACCCTTCTCGTGCTGCGCTTAGCAGTAACGCGAACATTAAACGTGCCTGAAGGCCCGCATGTCATTTGGAGTGTGACTCATCCAAAACCGTTTGCGTGGTGTTTGCGGATTTCGAATGGCAAAAGAATGCATTTTGCCAAGTGCGGGTGCTCATGTGATTTCTTTGCTGCCGATGCCTGCTGATTCTCTCACAGCATATCGAACGGCGGCGTGGCACCGCTACCAATTGATTGGCGCAATGCGTTGGGCATTAATTGTACGAGCCTACTGTGGACCGGAATGTGGCGAAATATCCTTCGCCGCCATTGAACGCCACCAGTTGATCAGGCTTCCGCGGGTTATGTACTCGAATGTATGAAGCAGCAATGGAGTGTCCTTGGCCAGCCAAACACCACCACCTTGACTCGACCCCAAACTAATTGGTTTTTCTGCAGGTGCAGAGGACTTGTCAGCGCGATGAGGAGCTTCGCACATCGGAGCGGGAAATGGCCTTCCTTCGTGTAAAGCCTTGGAACGATATCCATATATAACTTTCAATATCTTTTTAAGAGCTTCCGGCGTCCAGTCGATTTTGCCAAGCTGTGGTCGCTCTTCCGGTTCTGGTGGGAGAAAGTTCAGTACAAAGTCCAAAAACTTTCTGGTTGCTCCTAATGAGTCCGCAATTTCATCTGCGACGCGGGCCAAAATCTCTGCATTGCCTAGACCCAATAGATAACTGTACAGTTGAGCGTTCGCACTCTCAAGCCGTGCGGTGGGTGTTTCTTTTTCACGACGCCAATGATTTGCTGCCGTTTCCAGAGCGGCGACCATCAACAACCAGGCCAGCTCTGGTTCTGATTCTACAAGCCACAAAGCATCCTGATATGATCGTGCCGCCCGAACTAAGCTGATTGCATCTTGAGGTGACATTTTCGGCAGCATCGTTAGTGGCTGTAGTAATTCAATCGAATGCTCGTTTTCAACTGCACGCGGCAAGATCCAGCTATGCAAGATGGGATTCACCATCAGAACAGGTTCAGGACGTGTTGCCCAAGCCCTCGGTGTGCCCTTCGGATCGCCGCCAGGAAAAAAATCTCGAACAGATTCTCCCGCGCGCATGCGCACGCCCATTGCGAGGGACGCCAATGCAGCAATCTCTTCAGGCGGTGTCCCGGCGTGATATCGCTCAGCATCCGTCTTCTCAAAACTAGGATACGGAAAGGCCCAATACCATTCGGACCGAAGGATAAGAGTTGGTCGGACGACGCCACTTGTGCGAAGGGGCACTGTATGCAAAAAGACATAAGGCCCATAAGTACCCTCACCCACAATCAGAGCATCGCTATAGAGCGGAAACTCGGCAGCGTGTTGCAGCGGCTCTCCTATCAGCATTGCCTGCCAGTTTTCGTAAACCGGTGGCCCTAATTTTTGAACGCTTGCCATTCTTTTCAGCCGCAATTATTCCCAACCGAACGCTTCGCTTTCGATCTGATGTAATTGTAACGAAGTGCCGAAATCAGGATTCCCATTGGAGCGTGTCTCCCTTTTTTGCGAGCTGTAAATGAAGAGCAGTCGGAGATGCTTTTGGCGAGTGTTGGCATGGGCGGCGGTTTGTTCTGGCACACCTTAAGGCGTTAAGAGTTAGAGGCTTGATTCGACCTGAAGTAGAATGGCTGTTATGATTTCAACAAATTCCCTGGGGTATTTCGTTGAACAGTGAACTCCTCAATGGCGGTCGCGAGTTGCCGCGTTTTGGCACGCGTCCATACACCAAGTTCATCAAGGAGTTGCATCTCGCCCTTGGATCTCCAACTGAACGAAGCGTCGTTCATCTCCTTGACGGCCGGGCAGGCCAAAGGTGCCTTGATCTTGTTAGGCCGCAGTCGGTTCGCAGGCTAGGCGCGTTTTTCACCCCATCCAAAATCGCCCCAACGTGTCGTAAAGCAGCTAGCAGTGACCAACTGGGATGATGCATTTTTCTTTGATCCAGCATGTGGAGCAGCCGACCTTCTGATTCCCATTGCCAATAAACTGTCATTGAAACCTGCCCTCTCGGAAACCCTGCAGTTATGGAACGAACATATTTGGGGATGTGATATTAGTCCAGAGTTTATCGAAGCTGCTAGGCTGCGCCTTGTCCTGCTCGCCGTTACCCGAGGACGCAAGCTCGATGATACTGTGACAAATCTGACCGCACTTCTGAGCAATCTTTTTGTAGCGGACGGTCTTTCTGTTTCGGATCAATACATCAAAAGCTCTCATATCGCGATGAACCCGCCATTTGGCATAGTGACCAGTGAAGATCGTCCCTGGCGCGAAGGAACGGTGAGTGCCGCTGCTTTATTTACGGAGCGCGCTGTATCGCTGGCTTCACCCCAGGCCCAGATTGTTGCCCTTTTACCGGAGGTGTTACGAACCGGGACCAGTTACACTCGTTGGCGGTCGCACATAAGTCAACACGTTACCTGTTCGAAACCGCGCTCCATTGGACTGTTTTCAAGCTACGCAGATGTCGATGTTTTTATCCAACATTTTCAAAAGCGCGAAATCGCCGTGTCACCGAAGTTGCACCGTAAGAATAGTAGGCATTCAACAGTTGGCGACCACTTTATCGTTAACGTAGGTACGGTGGTTCCACATCGGCACCCGAAGTCGGGGGCGAAATTCGCGTATCTACACTCGAAAAATGCATCGCCTTGGGATGAAATCCGGCGCATTGACGAAATTAGGAAGTTCCAGGGGCGAACTTTTGCTCCTCCATTTGTCGTTGTACGTCGAACGTCTCGCCCAGGAGAGGGCCACCGTGCGATTGCAACTTTAGTTCTGGGAAAACGCCGAGTGGCTGTTGAGAACCATCTCATTGTACTTCTGCCGCGACGCGGATCAATTCCTATCTGCCGCCGTCTTATGAGCATGCTCCAGTCGTCAGAAACAGACGTCGCATTAGACCGGACCATGCGCTGTCGGCATCTCACTACAGGGAGCGTTTCCTCGCTGCCTTGGTTTTGACTGGGCGTTTTGTATCAATGTCTCGATAGGGCCGCGCGATCAAAGCGTCGGTCTTGATGCTGCTGATCGTGCGCAGAATGGTAATAGTAGCTTTCATTTCCGAAGCCGTCATATACGAAAGCTGCTCATCGACCCAGGTTTCAAATTTACTCAGAAGGGTCAGAATCGAGACAAGCCGACGCTCCAGAATCAACTGGGCGCGATTCAAAAGAATTCGCTCAATTACATATCTGCCTGCCACTGTTGCTGAATCTAGTTCATGAGTGACGCCCGAAATAGTAAAGAGCAAGTTGTAGTCTGCTACGGCAGGATCTGGATATGCTGCTACTGAATGATCGGTGGCTGGTTCACTAGGCCAATCATCGCATTTCAGAACATTGCAAATTGCACAGGCCAAATAAAGATTGCGGATATCACTTTCTAACTTGGGAAACTTTACTTTTGGCCGAAAATGTTCAATGTGGAAATTTCGGATTCCACCAAACCGGGCTTCGGAGATCGCACAATATATACACTGACCGCCACAATGATCAGCGATATCCTGCTTCCATTGATGCCACTGACCTTTAACTGGCTGACTCCGAGACTTACCGACTAATTTTGGCCATTGCACTTGCTATTTCGCCCTCTTAGTGCCTTTCTTTAATCTTTGTTGCACTTTCTGCTGCAGCGTGTCGGCCCGTTCCTTGGCTTTCTCAAACTCATTCAGCACTTCATCGAGATTGATGTAGGTGGGCAATTCTGCTTGGAAATATCCCTGTAGACTCTTTAGTTCTTTTTTAGCTTTGGCTGAACCATGACCTCCAGCAACTTTGCGGGCAAGTGCATCCATCCGTGTGAGGAGATTCCGCTGTTCCTCGTAGCGGCGGGTTCCGGCGCGAATCATCTGTGGCACAAGCTGTTCCGCATTTTTAGCGAACTCTTTGCGGCTGAAAATGTTCTCTACTTCCTTCAGATGTGCTCGCGCTTCACTTTCGAAACCTGTTATGACAAAAATTGGGAAGGTGGGTCGCTTGTTTCGGATCTCCTTGATAAGACTGTCGGCTTCGTATGTCACAACCCGCCGACTGTTGGCCCCCTCGTTCAACTTCCAGTCGGATACGAGTACTGTGGCGTCATTCTCATCGAGCCAGTGAATCACATCTCGTTCTTTGGATGGAGGCTCATCTGATACGACTTCCCAATTTTGTGCATCTTTTATCTTCTTTAGGGTCGATGTGACAACACGAGTGATGGTTTCGCGATCATTCTTACGGTCGTCCAGAATGGCAATTGACGGCATTTATGCTCCTGCATCAGGAAACCAGACTGAAAATCTGGCTCCTCCAAGCTTAGGGTCTTGGTCAACTGCGCGAGTTCCTTCCATGTCTTGCACTACAGCATTTACCAAAGCTAAGCCCAAGCCTGTTCCAATCTCTTTGCCGGTATCATCGGTTTTTGTTGTGAACAGTGGGTCCCAGATTCGTTCCCTAATCGACTTAGCAACTCCGGGACCGGAATCGGCGACAATGAGATCAAAGCCACGTCTTTCTTCGTTCTTTCGTGATTTTAACCTCACAATTACCTTTCGATCCCTGGAAGACTGTTTACAAAAATAGTATGCATTCGTCAGCAAGTTGATAGTAACGCATTCAATATCCATTGCGAAGACTTTTGCCTTAATTGGCTCCAGGTCCCGAACCATCGCAATGGAACTTGCTTCCATCGCCGGCAGTATTTCATTGAGAACCTCATTTATCAGCCCTGCAATCTCAATAACCCTACGAACGCGTCTGTCTCTTCTTACCCGCCCCAGCGCGAATGCTCCCCAGGCAGAGACCTTCTCGGATTCACTAATCGCTTTCTCTAGCTCACTGAGGACATCGTCTGGGTTTTCGCCATTTCTCAGGAGTAAGCTGGCAGCTTCAAGTGTGGCTCTCATGCTGTCCAAACCGCGTTGTGTCTCGTGGCCAAAAGTGGCTGACGCGATGCCGATCGTTGCTAATGTTCGGCTCACTGCGGCCTGAGAACTAAGTTCTTCAAAGGCCTTTTCGGCCCGTTTGAGCTTTTCACTGGTGGAGGCTAGCTGCTCGATGACGCCTTTCGATTGGTTGGCTACGGATTCGGGAAGCTCTTCCTCAGCCTTCTTAATCGTTGAGGCAAGATCTGAAAGTTGCACACGCAGCTCGTCCACGGTATCCCGCGGGCTTTGCACTTGCTCTTTCGATGTCTTCAATTGAGAGACAAACAATTGATGATATTGCGTCTCCAGTCGTGTCAGGCAACCGATTAGGAAGCTCTTTAGAAGAGCCAAAGTCTCTCCAGCTACGAGCCCTTCTCGTCCCGATGTATCAACCAGCTCCGGATTGGTGTCACGCCCGATGAATACCCCTCCGACAAGCTGGATAGGAGAAACACGGAAGTCAGAGCGCGCCGGTCCCGCAGGGTTGCGCGTTTTCCGGTCTCCGAGTGCCAACCAGTCGCCCTCGGGCCGATCTTGGTCACCATAAGGAGGTACCCTGATACCATCTCTATAAACACGAACTCCTGCATTTGTCTGCAGAAACTGTCTTAAATCGGTTAGATTGAGATCCAAACCGCGTACCGTCTCTGCACGCTGGGGATAGAAAAGCAATCGGGTCGATACTGGACCAAGCCGTTTCAGTAGTTTGTGAGTTGAGGTCTGCGTGTCTGAGCGTGGCTTTGGATGGACAAGCTGGTCGAAAGGAACAGAGACGGACGTCTTGATGCGCC
Organism: Candidatus Angelobacter sp.; assembly: GCA_036522115.1. Classification (GTDB taxonomy): domain Bacteria; phylum Acidobacteriota; class Terriglobia; order Terriglobales; family Acidobacteriaceae; genus Angelobacter. Next base: position 4,308 of record DATDGL010000074.1, on the reverse strand, counting down.
TCCTCGACTCGGGAGATCGATATGTCATGCTGCCAGTGACCTTGCCGTCCATGCGAAGTGAAAAATCAGCTTCTATCGCGGCGGATGCGAGCAACGGAGATGGAGCGACGCCATTGCAGGCGACATCAATATTGTTGTCTATCCGCACCTGAAAATCTTTAACGCGTTCAAACGGAGAGGTAAGCAAAGACAGCAGTCGCCGTAGTTCTTGAATATCCTGCGCATCCCAATCTTGTCGCAGATGACGGATTAGCAGTTCCGTGCCGGCACGTTTGGGCGAGTTTGGCACAGGGGCAGGCGTTGATCCGTATTCCTCAGTTTTCGCATCCCAGGCAGACGGTTGCGGGACAAGAAACTGAGTATCTTGCAGTTCTTCAACTTCAATTCTTTCTAGATCACGGCCTGGCAACTCGAACTCATTCCAATTCACGCGCAGCCCAACCGACGGCTGCGATGCTGCTTGAGACCGAAGTTCCAACACCGCGCCCAGACGGTCGGCTGAAATCCTGCCTACACCTTTTTCCCCGGTTCTCCGCCTGCCTTGTGCAGCAAATTTCTCTTCCCGCTTTGCGCTATAGCCCAAGCGGAGCCAATGGTTCGCTACGTCTTCCGAGGACATTCCGATACCATCATCAGCAATGCGGATATAGGGTCCACCCTCGGCAAATAGTCCCGTAAAAATTTGCACTTCTACGACTGTCGCGCCAGCATCGTAACTGTTTTTGACAAGCTCCAGAACGGCAGTTGTGTGGTCTTTGATGCTTTCGCGACCCCAGGTCAGCATTGCGCGGGCATCGACGGAGAAATATTTGGCCATTTTCGACAGTCTACCTGAGCAGCAAGCTGTGGATACGAATCAGGGAATTTTTACACAAGCAGTTGATTTTACACGGGCTGGTCCCGCAATATCGTCCAGTCACAAAGTTCTGTAGTGTGGTCGCCATCCTCAGCCTCCGACACCCTGCTTCCACCTGTAGCCAACTTGTCCCCCTTGCATTTGCGTCTTGTCCAAAGTTTTGTTGTATTCCCTGAGGATAGCGCGAATAGCTCCTTGGATTGCCAGGGTTGAACGGACAGGACATCCCCTAGCTTTGAGTGATTCGCGCATTTGACCCACCGTTAGGGGGACAGTTGTCAAGCGCAAGATCTGCCTTAAATGGTTTCTAACTTGCTGCAATTCTGCGTGGCTGACCTGCCTTTGGTCTCGCTCAAGATCCGCTAATTGATTTGCGAGACTGCTGGGCGCTCCATAATTTTCGCCGATCCACTGATAGACGCTCTCGTCGCGACCCTCGCGGATCGCCTGCCGAACCTGTCCGCTTTGACAAAGGCGTTTGAGAACGGTGTGAATCGATGACATTACGTTGCTATACTCGTGAATAGGAAAGCTTAGTCGGCTCAAACTGCTTCTGACTTCCACTGGTGTGAGTCCCTTGGAGCCAGCCGCCCTTAATGCAGTACGAATCGCATTTGTAATACCTCCCACCTGCGACTCCAAGGTCTCGCCCACATTCTCCGTCTCATCACAAAGTGACGCGAGCGCGACAACACGCTGTCTCTGTTCAGCAATGAGCATTTCGATCTCCTCTCGTTGTGCAAGAAGGTCCGCCAGCCGTTCTCGACCGGCAACTAAGTCCGCTTTATAATCTTGCCTCACACACCTAGTTATACAACACGTTGCACATTATGTATAATATAATGTGTTATCAGCCGAGATAGGTAAAAATAGCTATTGAAAAACAGTAGCTTGGAAGTGGAGGGTTCATGGGAATTAAGAAACCCAGGAACGATGCTGTGGTTCCATTTCACGTATCTGATGGGCTTTCAGAGATCAAGAACGAACTGCCGCTGATTATGAAAATGATTGCCCGCACTGCCCGCTGGGTTCATCCGGACACATTCAAAGCACTTCCTATCTGGTGTCCTGATACGGCACGAGGTTTCCTCCTGTACGATGCTCAGTGGTCGCGCGTTCTTATAAACGGCCACGGTGTACAGAAGAAGGAAGAAAATATCAGAGCCGCGACGGCGCTAGTAGAAGCGTTAGGTGTAGGTACTCCAAAGCCGAAGAATTGGACCGTTTGTCACATCTGGGGCTACGACGACGAGAAATTTGCAGGAAACAGTAATGTGGTCAAGGACCCGCGCTACTATTCCTGCATCGGAAACATGACGTGGTTGCCAACACCGTTGAAGGGATTTACCGATGCTGTTCCTGAGATCAAAGAATGCTTGCGGGTCTGTGCATTTCACCTATACGGATGGGCTTGTGAGCACGATGATTTCAAAATCCACTCCGAACGCATCCGCTCTTGTGCAGTGCCGTTGGGCTACCCCGAGGAGTGGCCGACCGCAGACCGCTGTGTATTGCCGCCGGGCACTGCTCCATACAATGCGCGGGTAAAATATTCGATTATCAAGCGGAAAGCCAAGTTAAAGCGACAACTATCCGACGCGACGCTCGTTCACTACGGACACGACGCCGTTCGAAAAGTTTTGGCATTCTGGAATGTGGATTTGAGCGTCTGATGCGGCTAAAATTTCGATGGGCCACTGCTCATGTTGGTGGTGGCCGGTACTTGCTGGGAAATTTGGCGATGCTGGAATTCACCGTGATGCGCAGGTTTCTTCATTCATTTTGTTTGCGGATTGTTTGCGGATTTTTCCGAAGTTCTCCGCATTTTACCGAGTTAAGTCCTTTATCTTCTTTGTTCTCAATGGGCTGGTTCTGACTCTGGATCAGCATATCGGGGTTCGAATCCCTGGGGGGCAGCCAATTTAGAATCAAGCACTTACCTCTAAAATAAGCCCGCACTGAGGCATTCTCGACCGGTATTGAAAAGGCTCGATTTAGCGCACACGGTAGCAAGCGGTACGGCACGTTTACGGCACGGTTGATTGGGGTGAACCCCTCGGTTGAGATAAGCTAAATTGGCACACTTGCATTTGTGTCAGCCATAAAAGCTGAGAAGATATGTGTGATGGAAAACGTGCTCCCTCTTGTGGAAGTCTTTGAGCGGGTAAGGCCGTCGATTGTTGCATTTGCTTCGCGGCTGGTAGCCACGAAACCAGGTGAACAACCCCTCTTTCCCAAAATAATTGGCACCGGCTTTATAGTGGACAGGCGGGGCATAGCAGTCACCAATTCCTAAACCTGTCGGAACGAAAGAAGCTCCTGCTTTTGCCATACTGGCGACTGAGATTGAACACACATCAGGACAACATCAGATGGGAACGCTTTTTATCGAAATCAAGGGTTACAACGCAATTCAGTCCTTTGTACCTGATGGTCCGTTTTTCAGCGAATCTCTCCCAGACTTCGGGTTTGTCCAACTGCGGGTTCGTGACGTACCGGTTCTTCCACTGGCTGACCAGGCCAATATTTTACGCGCTGGGACAGAGATCGCTACAGCCGGATTTCCTCTCGGGACGAGTGGTCTAACCTTTTATGAAAAGGTATGCCAGCTTACACCCTTCTTGCGCCGTGGGATCATAAGCAGTGTTCTGCCGTTTCCATGTCCTCAACCCCACGGCTTTACGATCGACATCATGTCGCAGGGAGGTGCAAGCGGTTCGCCGATCTTTTTACTGCATGAGCCTATCGCTCTCGGAATCCTTCACGCAGGATTTGGAAACACAAATATCACATATGCAGTGCCTTCCAATTTGGTCGCTCAAGGCCTGAAAGCGGCTCTAGAAGCCGACGCGCCAAATCTGGAATCCGTGCCAACTCTGTCGGAACTGCTCGCGAACAGTGATCACAGTAGCAAGCTGACATGGGACACCATCGGAATCAGCTCGGTGAAAAGATGAGTTCTGCTGGTTTCAGAACAGCAAGACTCGCACGAAAGCAAAAGTTAACGCAGAATATTACCGACCTGACAGGCCAATCCAGAGTCAGAACCAGCCTATTGAGAACAAAGAAGATAAAGGACTTGACTCGGCAAAATGCAGACAAGCCCGGAAAAATCCGCAAACAATCCGCAGACAAAAATGAGCTAAGGCGCTCACGATTCTTCCCCGGCATCTATTACTCCAAATGGGGTTCAAATATGCTCAAAGGTAAGGCATTCCCCATTTACTTTCAATGCTTTACGTCAAAAGCCTGGCAGTCCAGCATCAAAGGTCTTGTGGCGAAGATGAGGCATTGGTGAGGCATCGATTCGATGTTGTTGCAACGAAAAAATGTCGTATTAACTGCAACGATAAAATGTCACCCCTCCTTACAGAAATAGTTATGTTACGGCGGCAACAGCAGGACGTCCGCCGAGGTTGTAGATGCGAGGCACCTTAGGTTTGCGTTTGAGA
>DATDGL010000073.1:0-54777 GCA_036522115.1 Candidatus Angelobacter sp. | reverse complement strand
GCCTTCGCATCTCGTTGTAACTTTGCTCCAGTTCCTGATGTTTCTCGGTTCCCGGCGCCGCCCGGTAGAGATTGTCGAGAATATTCTCTTCCTTGATTTCCAGTTTTGATCGGCGCCGCCTCTTAGATCGTTCAGGTGGTTTTGGCTGCTCAACCTCGTCCGCAGCGGCTACCTTTTCTACCGGCTTGTCTTCCGCCACCGGCTCCGGTTTCTCCTCTGGCTTTTCCGGCTCAACCTCGTCCGCGGCAGCTACCTTTTCTACCGGCTTGTCCTCCGCCACTGGCTCCGGCTCCTCCACTGGTTTTGTCGGCTCAACCTCGTCCGCGGCGGCTACTTTTTCTACCGGCTTGTCCTCCGCCACCGGCTCCGTCTTTTCCACTGGCTTTGCCGGCTCAATCTCGTCCGCAGCTTCCACTTTTTCTATCGGCTTCGTCTCGGCTACCGGCTCCGTCTTTTCCACTGGTTTTGCGGGTTCAACCTCGTCCGCGGCGGCTACTTTTTCTACCGGCTTGTCCTCCGCCACTGGCTCCGTCTGCTCCACTGGCTTTGCCGGTTCAACCTCGTCCGCAGCTTCCGCTTTTTCTATCGGCTTCGTCTCGGCCACCGGCTCCGTCTTTTCCACTGGTTTTGCGGGTTCAACCTCGTCCGCAGCTGCTACCTTCTCTACTGGCTTCGCCTCGGCGCGGCTATCTAGATCCCTCGCTCCCTGGACGGATTCGGCATCATCTACAGTCTTCACCGCTTCGACCGGATCTTCTTCGCCCCACAGGTCTGCGAGTTTCTTTTGCAACGCATCACTGACAGCAGGCTGGCTTTCCGGGCGCTCGTTGGGTTCATCCCCATGGTCGCTCTGAACATCAACCGCCGCTGATTTAGTGGCGTTTTCCGCACGCAAACGATCCACCTGCTGCTGTTGGTGGGTTTCCCGGTCGGTTTGCTCTTGGATCTGCAAAGCTCGAGCGTCATCTCTCTGGCGGTCGATCTTTTCCTCATACTTGCGTTCGTCGTAAGCGGCATCGTCTTGCGCCTGGCGTCGATCCAACCGTTCTCTTTCGGCGTCGATCCGATCTTGACGCTGCTCTTCGCGGTGTTCGTCCTCTTCGATGTTCTCCTGACGCCTTTCTTCATGCTCCGCATCCTCGGCATTTCTCTGTGCCCGGAGGGCCGCCGAACGTTCTTCCCATTTCGATTCCGGCGGCGCGGATGATTCGACCGCATCAATCGCGGCAAACGGGTCTACATAGATCGTGGTTGGGGGTGGAGGAGGAGGCGGAGGAGGAGGGGGCGGTGGGGGCGGAGGGGGTGGGGGAGGAGGAGGAGGGGGTGGCGCAGCTTCTTCTTCCACAGCTTCGACCGCGCTAATTGCCTCAATGGGGTTCATACCTGGGGTGCCTGTGGTTTCTGCGCGGGCTTGCCCGCAATGCGCTGGAGGATGCCAGTCTTGACGTCTTGAGGAACCTCTGTTTCAGCGATCGTGCCCACGATGATCCAGGGGAATGACTCCAGTACTACGCGCATAAAGGCTTCCAGACGGCCACGAACCGGCTGCAGGTTGTCAGCGGCAATCTGTTTCGCTGTCTCCAGGTCTGCAGGCTCTTTCCGCAGCGCACTCAAAACCAGATCTTTCAGCTTGGAATCTTCCTCGCAGGTAACAGCTATATCCGTAAGCCGCTTCACCAGTGGATTCATGACAACATCCAGCCACTCTTGTGCCGGGCCGCGGCGTTCCGACCCGGCCGGCTGAACCGGTCCGGCAGATTGGGTATTGGAAGCTGCCGAACGTTCCGGCAGGCTCGACGGAACCGCCGCGTTCTGGCGTATCTCCGCGATCTGCCCGGCCATCTGCGGAAATCGCTGCTCAGCAATTGCGGAGAGCGCGGCCCATTGGGTCTTTTCCCATATCTCGGCCAGGAAAGGGTCGAGCACCGCGTGGCCATCCGAGAGAACTTTTTGCACCGCGTCCTTTGCGCCAGCTATGTCGGGACGCTTCAACTCAAGCATTTCTTTCACCGCATAATAGACATGCGCGTCCTCTTTCAAGTCGCGGAGGATTTTCAGAACGCTACGTTCGATTTCAGCCGACAGCCACTCACGAGCATTTTCTTTTTTAGGTTCCGTACTCGCCGGCGTAGTCTTTACCTGTGGAGTCTTGGCCGCCGCTTCCTCGTTCCCGGGACGTTGAGGAGAGACATAGGGAACCGCTTCAGGAGGTGTAAGTCCCCATCGCCGAGCATTGGCGCGCATTTGTTCAAGCTCCTCCGCTGCGGGAAGCCTCTTGTATTTGATCTCTTCGGAGCGTGTCAGGACGGGCTGTCCGGCATCGCGATCCAGCAAAATTGCCTGGCCTACTTTTAAGCGGCTGTGCGCGAAACGCTGCTGCGCCTCATTCAGGTTCAACTCGTCGCTCAACCGTTCGAACCCAACGCGATCGGACAGCCGGGTAAGGATTTTTATATAGGCATTGTCCAGAACTCCGCCAACCAGGCTGCTGGGCCGCTGGTCGAGAATCATGATGCCCTGTCCGAATTTCCGGATTTCAGCCAGCATAGTGTTCAAGTCTTCCGCGCTTTTGCTGGCGACTCCTCCTGTTTGCCCGTCTGCAAGCATCCGGTGCGCTTCTTCAATCAACATCACGTGCTCGCGCTTTTTGCCGGCGGCCTCCATTTGGCGGGCCTGATATTCGATATGGCCCGAGAGCTGCGAGATCATGAAGGCCATCAGCAGAGCGATGTTCGCCGTGTCTCCCAACCCCCCGAGTTCGATGACAGCCGGGCGTTGCAAAAGTTTCTGAAAAAATTCAGTGTTATTGGCGGGTGTATTCAGAATATAGCCGAGTTTTTTGCCAATGGCGTCAATGCGCACCGTGCTTGCGCCACGGATGATCCCGATGGTCTCAGCCGATCCCTTATATAACGTCAAAGCATTTTCTGTCAGCTCGTCCTGAATGGCACGGGCGAAGTCGGAGAAAGTAGGCGCGGCGGTATCGGGAGTGCCTTTCGCATCCATGTTCTGCGCGCGGCCTTTCCCGCAGTAGCGCTCATCGCAATAGAGGCGTTCAAGAGCGGCATCGTAGATGGAAGGAACGGGATCGGGCATAGCCATGGCGGCCTGGAAGGCGGCCAAAATGCGTGTCGTGTGGTTTCGAATGGTTACGCCAGGGGGAACCGAGAAGGGATTGAATTGCAGCGTCAAGCCCTCGCGATCTCCAACGGTGTAAACGATCAGGTCGTCCTTCAATTTTGGGTCGCGCATCAAGAGGCGGTATTCGTTTCCGGTGGACGGATCCAGCACCAGAAACGGCATTTGCTGATCGCGCCAGAATTGGATCAAGAGCGAGAACGCCAGATTGCTCTTACCCGAGCCGGGAGCTCCAACCAGCAGCGAGGGCTTCATCAGATCATTGGTGGTGACGTAAAACGGCTGGCCACCGCTGCCGTTGTTATCCGGCCCGAGATATTCCTCGCGCTGGTACAGGTATCCCATGCGAATTTTGCGGTCAGACGGCTTGAACCGGTCAGCCGCCAGCGATTCCGGCGGAATAACAAAGGGAGTATCCGAGGTGCTCAGGGCCGAAGTTTGTCCAGGTTGATTGAAAACCGGCAAGTGGAACAAGCTGACAGCTTCTTCCGGAGTCACGATGTACCGCAGGTCAACAAAATTTCCGATGGCCGGGTTGGGGGGCGTGGATCCCCAGCGCCTTTGAATCATGAAGGTAAGATTGCTGGAAGCAGAGATGAATTCGCCTTGCGAGGGACGAACCACGTCGGGACGAACCCATCCCTGGGCGCCCACCGGATCATCGGTGGAAGGAGATGAGAGCCCGGTGCGAATAGCGCCGATCAGCGCGTCCGGTACTCGGTTCCGCGCCGCAAGCACTACGCGCATGCCAAACAAGCGGTCGCGATTGGCAACGAGTTTCTGATAGACATGCCGCCCGCGCTGCACATAATTGATAAAGGAGGCGTTGCTGGACGCCACTTCCACTTCACCGGCGCGGGCGGCTTCTGAGGTGATGATTCCGTCTGGGCGATTCTGGTGCTCACCCTGGCTCTGCCGGCGATCCAGGTCCTCGCCAATGGCTCCAAACCACCGTCCGGCGCCGGCTACAAGATCCAGTCCCGTTGCGGGGTCGAGCCGCGCCGGGTTGACTTCAATGCGGATCGCGGCGGTGGTTGGAGCTGTGGCAAGTGTTTCGATCAGTCCCAGCCAGGGATCTCGCCGCGTATCAGGCCAATAGCGGTGCGGAACATAGTGCAAAGCGTTCTGGCGGGACCAGGTTTGGCGGTCTTCGAATTTCCGCAGCTCCACGATGTCAATGTCCGGCCAGGCGCCGCCGTCTTTGGCAGTGAAGAGCGTTGTTTGCAGCTCGGACTGCGAGAGCCACACTGGCTGGCCGTAGTGAAAAGACTCTCCTTTCGGAAATCCATGCGCAGCCTGGGCGGTGAAGGCTTGCACATCAGCTAAAGCGGTGTTTGCATCGGCATGCGCCGAACGGCACAGAATGTAGATGCGGACCCGCGAGTTCATCACGGCCTGATCGGGATGGGCCATGAGCTGCAATGCCACAGAACGCTTGACGCCCGGATCATGCAGTTCCAGAAGATACATCTCAAACCGGTAAAGAACATCGGCGATGATATTTACGCTGCTCTGGTTCTGTTGTGGCGCTAACGCCGGCAAGGTTCGAATCTCAAACCCGGAAACGGCATAGAAAAGATTTTCAGTTCCCACAGGAAGCCAGCCGGTGTACATTGCTGGCGCAGACTGATAAAAAGCAAACGGCCCTGCCATGAACGCCTCCTTTTAGATCACATCATGTTAGATCACATCATGCAGATCACATCATGTAGGGGCGATAGATTCTCCACGCAGGCGTTGGGACTTGCTGTAAAAGCGGATTCGACAAAGTGGGCACCTGGAGCGGCGCGCCTACCGGCAACCCCATGCCGCCTAGCATCGCAGTCCATTGCCGGTCTTGTTGCATCATGCCAGCCATCATGCTGTTAACCATGGCGTCCGATTGCCGCATTCGCTCCATGTAGCTTGGGCCGTAATCTCCCTTGGTGTGCTGGTAAGCTTCGAGGTCTTCCTCTTCTTCCTGTCTGGCCAGAGGATGATTCGCGACCGCAATCCACTCGGGATCCTGCGCCGCAAGTTGTTGCCCGTTCGGAGATTCTGCCAGTGCTTTCAAGGCCGGTTTGCGCAGAAGCAGTTTATGCCATTCCCTGGCTTTATACCGCCACCGTTCCCGGACTGCCCCGATAGTCATAAGCGCTTTCATGTCGAGCAGTTGGAGCTTGGACGGAACAACGTACCTGAGCAAATTCGGAATCACAGGCATATAAGCGGGATTTGCCTGCCGCATGGGATCTTTTACCATCTCCAGAAGAGATTCGAGCTTCATGGCCTCTTCCGGCATTTCGTTCTCCCACAGCCAGGCTAATTCGGGAGGCATGACCTTTTCCTGCTGCCATGCGGTCAGTTGCGCATCGGTCAAGTTGGAAGCAGCTTCGGCGTATCTCGGGCCCCTTAAATAGGTTTGAATCGGCGGTCTAAGGCGGAGAAAAGCCTCCAGGTCGAGTTCCTGTATGTGGCCATACCACCAGAGCAAGCGCGTCCACGGCAAAAGTCTGTTTTGCCGTTCCTGTTTCGATTCGGCCAGAGTAATTTGCAGCGTCTCAAGATCAATCGTCATGTCTTCATCAATTTCGGGGGAAATAATGCGGATGGAGCGCCCAGCGCCTTGCAGGGTAGCGCTACCCCTTTGCAGTCCCTTATCGCCGTCAAACCGTGAAATCGGCGTCGGCGTGATGATTGGAGCTAAAGAATTCCAGGTGATGTGGTAATACTCGGAAGGATTCGTGCGCAAGCACCGGATGGATAGTTCGTATTGCCCCAGCGGAGCTGGTTTATTGAATTTACAGACCTTCCATGTATTTTGAAACGGATCTTCATCGCGAAGAATAGTGCTATAGACTCCAGGATAATACTGCGAAGTGTAACTGCTATTGAGCATCCAGATCGGCCTGTTCCCCCCCTGCGGGGTGATTTGCTGCCAGCAACTTGGTTCAATGCTATAAAATGTCTCCCATTTCGACATGAAAAGGCTCCAATATGAAAGGAAAGAAGGAACTATAACACAACAATCCGCGCGGCTTTCCGCCATCCTTCCGGTGCTATGAAAGCTTCGAAACGCTTTCTAGCTGCCTTCTCTTAGGGCCATTGTCCAATGGCGGAAAGTCTGGCGCCAGAAGCGATCAGGAAGTGGGCTGGCAGCAATGAGTCAACACAAGACCGGTGTGAGAGAGACGCAGCCGGGGGCGGCTGCGCTCCACTCGTGGTTTTATGTGCGGCTTGCCGTGCCGTGCCAAGTTTACACACCGTAACGCCTTCGAGAGGGAATAGAAGAGACCTAAATGTCCTCAGTTCTCTACGCAAATCAAGAGAGCACTCTCTCCCCGCTCTTTTTCACATTTGTGAATTTGTGAGCCGTTCTAAGATTTTAGTTGGGAACAGCAGGCCGAGGTGTACAATCATGCCATTTTTCAAATCAAAGGGTAAGCCTCTCAAAGGGGATTGCTTATGAGCATGAATCGCCGCAAATTCATCCGTCAGGCCACATTTACGATTGGGTCAGTGTCGATGACTTCCTGGCTGGAGAGCGCCAGCGCCTGGGCGCAGGGTGGGCCGGAGTGCACGTTGCCCACAGAGAGAGCGACTCCATGGGTGCCTGACGAGCGTAAGGTGTTGAAGCGGTTTTCAACCGCGGAGATGGGACAGGCGGGCCATGTGGCGGCGCTGGCGAAATTCCGCGATGCGATCTGCAAGATACACGCTTTGCCGTCCAGCGACGTGATTGGCTGGGACAAGCAGATAGCGCAGCATTGCCTGAATTGCGCGCCCAGCAAGCCGGACAACATTCACTTCAGCCAATACTTTTTGCCGTGGCATCGGGCCTTTCTCTATTCCCTGGAACGGATCCTGCGCAAGCTGAGCGGCGATGACGATCTCCGCCTGATGTACTGGAACTGGGAGCAGGACCGCACCGTCCCCGCGATTTATACGCAGGCCAGTCAATACTTGTTTTATGCCAACCGTAGTTTTCAAGGCCTCTCACCCTCTGATGTCAATGTACAGCCGCTGCTGACCACCGCTACCTGGGCGCAATTTGGCGGTGGAGGCTCGGGGCAGACCGGCGCGGCCTTCGGCGGACCGCATGCCAACGTTCACGATGCCTTCCTGGGCGACATGTCGGACTTGCAGTTTTCGCCTCGCGACCCGATCTTCTACGCACACCATGGCAACATTGATCGTCTGTGGTCTTCCTGGGTCGCGGCCAGTCATGCCAATCCTGATTTCGGTACAGACAAGGTGTATTTCTACGATCAAGACCGCAAGTTCCGCTCGATTTTGTTGAACGATGTGCGTGACGAAAAGAAATTGGGCTATGAGTATTCCAGCTTGATGAAGATCCCTGTTCGCATCCCCATCAGGGTCTATCCGATCCTGCTGAACCGTGCATTGGTCCTGCCCGATCCCGAGATGCTCACAAAAATTACCACGGAAACCGTGGAGAGCCGCACTCTGGTTGTTCACAACATCAAGGGCCTGGAGAAGTTCCCGCAGGAAGCCAACACGTTTGGCATTTTTGCCGACGAGGAGCCCAAGGTGGGCGCAGAGGCGGAAAGGGAACCGGGGTTCCTGGGAAAGGTAGCAGCGGTGAAGATGGGCGAAGCCAACGTCAAGGGACCGCTGACTGCGGCGCTGGATTTAACTCCAAAGTTGGCCGGCCTCCTGAATCGGGACAAGAAGTCATTCCGGTTGGCCATCGCGCCTGTTGACCGGAGGACAGGAAAGACCACCGCTTCTGCTGTTCCTCTCGATGCGGAGAAGGTTGCTCTAGTAGAATAATGAAGAGATGCGTTCCTGGATGTATTGCGCTTTCTTGTCAGGAATGCTGATGTGTGCAGTTGCGTCCAGACACAACGAACTCACGTTGCACGTCAGTATCCCCAGGGACGTTGCTGCTCAGGCAGCGCGCCGCCTGGCAGGTGATGCCGCGGCTCCCGCACCAATCCTGATGCTGCACGGGCTTGAGTTTGGCGCGAATGAAGGCTTCAAAATCGAGGTACTGGGCGAGCCCCGGTCTGGCGCTTCTCCGGTATCCCTGGCGGTAACCGGTCTCGTGGGACATCCGCAGCGCACGCCCCGGCTTCCGTTGCGAAAGATCGATCTGCCGGTACCGTTGAACGATGCTGCGGCACAGATGCTGGCCAATCAAAGCGAGGTAACAATCATTCTGCGCTTCGAGCATCTTGACCGGGAACGGCCCCCGGTGAAGGTGGATAGCGTCTTCTTTTCGAGTTCCACGAAGGTCAACTGATGGCTGAATCTTATTGATCTAAGTTAGCGCGGCCTGGTTGTGTTGTGGTCCCAACTCCATCTGCATTCACAAGCGCCAATCGGCGGCCAAAACGCCCGTAATGTATGTTTCAAGGTATACCTATGCTATATTCGGGAACTTTAATGACTGCCCGCCGATCGCGCCTTCAACTCGTGGCCATTTCGATGGCGCTTACGGCTTCGTTTGTGTGGGCTCAGGACGGGATGAAAGGTGCTCTCGCGCAGACGAATTTTACGGCGCCATTTGGGCGCTCGCTGGCCGTCGCAGACTTGGACGGTGATAACCAGCCCGATGGCGCGGTCCTATTGCGGTCCGGCTGGCCTGGAACTTCCGGCAATTTCAAAATACAACTTCATTTCACAGGGCACACGAACGTTGAACTCGCCTTCCAATCGAAGGAAACAGCGCTTGCAGTAACGGCTTGGGACATAGACAACGATGGTGATACGGACCTTGTTGTCGAAGAAAACATGACACACAAGCCGCTTCGCGTCTGGATCAACGACGGGAATGGTGAGTTTCACGAGGGGCGGGTCCAGGACTTCCCCTCACTAGCGCCAGGGACTCAAGAACACCTGCGGTTGCCGGCCAATCAGCCAGATCGGCTGGTATTGTGTCTTCCCCCGCAGCGTGGTTTTGAGCTTCCGATTCTAACGGCCGGTTTGCTGGCCCGCCCACCCTCAAAGAACAGCTCCAACGCAGTATGGCTCCTCTCGTCAATCAAGGTGCGCACGCTTGCGCTGAACTCCTCAAGAGCACCTCCCCTTTCGTAGTGTCTTTCTCAGCAGGTTCCTGAAAAAGTTTGTAAGCGCTCTCTGCTCCAAAAGGAGCTGTGCGCCGCGGCGGATGCAATAGGCCGAAACGATGGTTCGTGCTCTGTTGCTGGCGCTCGCTTATCTCTGAAGAAACAAATCATGATGCGACGAAAAACTCATGTCCACGACGTGTTGCGCGCTGCTGCGCTGGCACTATTGCTGCCTTTTGGGGGATGCGGTGATTCCACTCAGGGCACGGCGAAGGCCGCCAGTGCTCAGCCGAATAACGATCCTGTCCGCTACATAAAAGTGATGGAGCAGCCGATTCCGGAAACGCTGGATCTGGCGGCGAGGGTGCAAGCCGACCCGACCAAAGTGGTACACATTTTTCCGCCAGCCAGCGGCCGCGTGATGGCGATTCGGGTCAAGCCCGGCGACACCGTTCAGCGCGGCCAGACGGTGGCCATCTTGAACAGCAGCGATGTAGCCAGCGCGCGCTCGGACTATGCCAAAGCCAGTATTGAAGCTGCACGAAGCACGCGGGCGATGGAACGGCAGAAGCTGCTGTTCGAACACGGCGCCGCAGCGGAGAAGGACTACATTGACGCACAAGCGCAGGCGGAGGCAGCCGCGGCTGAGTTGGCGCGCGCCCGGCAACGTCTTGACCTGCTCAGTGTTTCTCCGTCCGCGACCACAGACAATGTGCCTCTGATTGCGCCGGCAAGAGGAGTTGTGCTGGACGTAAGCGCGGCTCCGGGGGAATTCTCCAAGTCTCTGGAGTCAGCGAATGCACTGATCACCATTGCCGATCTCAGCACGGTGTGGATTGTGGGCGATGTTTATGAAAAAGATTTGGCCAGGCTGGAGCGGGGGAAGCGGGTTACGATCACGCTTCAAGCGTACCCCGATCAGCAATGGAGCGGCCGCATCAACTCGCTTTCGGGCGCGCTCGATCCCACCACGCGGACCTTGAAAGTGCGGGTCGCGATTCCCAACCCAGGCCAGCGCTTGAAGCCGGAGATGTTCGGGACCATCCACGTGAGCACGGGAACCCATCCGGCATTGGTGGTTCCGGCGGCAGCGATCATCCGCGAAGGCAATACGACTACGGTTTTTCTCAACAATGCAGGCAAGCCGGAGCAACGGACTGTAACTGTAGGGCAAACGCTCGACGGGAATGTGGAGATCGTGAATGGCCTGCGTGCCGGTGACGAGATCGCGGCTGTGGGCGCGGAACTCTTAAAAGGAGGGCCGGGCGACTAATGCGCGCGCTGATCCGTACTATCCTGCGCTACCGCGTGATCGCCCTGATCGGCATGGCCGCGTGGCTTGCCGCCGGGACCTGGGCCCTTTTGCGGCTGGATATCGAAGCCTATCCCGATCCCTCGCCACCCCTGGTTGATGTGATTACGCAGAACCCCTCGTGGTCAGCAGAGGAGATGGAGCAGCAGGTTACAGTTCCCATTGAGACAGCCTTAAACGGAATTCCGCAATTGCAATATGTGCGCTCCATCAGCATCTTTGGCCTGAGCGACGTAAAGCTCTACTTTGATTTCGACTCGGATTATTTTCGCGACCGCCAGGAGGTGCTGAACCGGCTGCAAACCGTCGCCCTGCCGCAGAACCTGCAGGCGCAACTCTCACCCTGGTCTGCAGTGGGCGAGATTTACCGCTATCAACTCAAAGGCGAAGGATACAGCTTAAACGAGATCAAAGCGGTGGAGGATTGGTTTGTTCGCCGCGAGTTGAAGGAGGTGCCCGGCATCGTTGATGTCACAACATTTGGCGGTACGACCAAGCAGTATCAGGCCGAGATCGATCCGCAGAAGCTGCTGCAATACAACGTGACTCTGCCACAGGTGCTCTCCTCCATCGCCGCCAGCAACCAGAATGCCGGCGGGAATTACCTGGAGGTTGGCGCGCAAAACGTCAACGTGCGCGGGCTGGGCCTGCTCAAAGGTGTTCCTGAGATGGGATCTGTCCTGGTGGCGGAGCGGAATGGCGCGCCTGTTTTTCTACGCGACATCGCCGCGATCCATGAAGGCTACCAGCCTCCGCTGGGGCGGGTGGGGCGGAATGGCGACGGCAACATCGTAAAAGGTACGGTCCTGCTGCAACGCGGAGAGCAATCGTTGCCGGCCCTGGAGGCCCTCAAGCACAAAATTGATGATCTCAATGGCGGCCTGCTCCCGCGCGGCATGAAGATTGACACCATCTACGACCGCAAATCGCTCATCAACCTCACCACGGAAACAGTCCGTCATGTCGTGCTGGCTGGCCTGGTTCTTGTGACTGTGCTGCTCCTGATTTTCCTGGGCGACGTGCCGCTTTCCCTGGTGACGGCCCTTACGATCCCCTTCGCCGTTCTCTTTGCCTTCGGCATGATGTCCGTGACGGGACGGTCGGCCAACCTGATTTCAATTGGCGCCATTGATTTCGGCATCATTGTGGATTCAGCCATTGTGGTGCTGGAAAACATCTATCGGCGAATGCACGAAGCCACGGATGACCAGCACAGGCTGGATCTGATCGCCGAAGCCACAGCGGAAGCGGCCAAGCCAGTGCTGTTCTCCACACTCATTATTCTGGTTGCTTTTACTCCGCTGTTCACCATGCAGGGCGTTCCGGGAAGGATTTTCGCGCCTATGTCAGTGACCTACGGGTTCGCGCTAAGCGGTGCACTGATTTTTGCGCTGGTGTTCGCGCCGGTGCTGGCGTCGTATCGAAAGGGCGTTCGCCATGGGCATGTGGCCGATACGCGCCTGGTGCATTGGTTGAAACGCCACTATGAACGATTGCTGATTCGCCTGATGGCAGGGCGCAGATATGTTCTGCCGGCGGCGGCAATATGCCTGATAGCTTGTTTAGCACTGTTTTGGGGAGTTGGCAGCGAGTTCATGCCCAAGCTGGAGGAAGGGAATCTCTGGATCCGCACCACGCTGCCGCAGGACATATCCTTTGACTACGCTTCACATTTGGCAGATGAGATGCGCGCGATGCTGGGATCCTTCCCGGAGGTGCAACAGGTGGTTTCACAAACCGGGCGGCCCGATGATGGCACCGACACCACCACGTTCAATGATATTGAGTTTGAGGTTGATCTGAAGCCCGAGTCTTCCTGGAACACGGGCCGCAGCAAAGATGAGCTTATTCAGAAGATGAATGAGGCCCTGGGACGCTATCCCGGCTGCGCCTTCAATTTCTCGCAGAATATCCAGGACAACGTCGAGGAGGCGATGTCCGGCGTCAAGGGGGAGAACTCGCTCAAGCTGTTTGGCGAGGACATTGACGAGCTGGCCAAATTGGCGGCACGTATACAAACGGTCATGGCGACGGTTCCGGGTGTGGCGGATCTGGCGGTGTTCAAGGAGACGGGGCAGCCCAACCTGGTCATCTCGATCGATCGAGCCATGGCAGGCAGATATGGACTGATGGCCGCGGATGTCAACGCCGCGGTCGAAGCCGCGATTGGCGGCACGGCGGCGACCCAGATTCTGGAAGGCGACCGGCGATTTGATTTTGTGGTCCGTTACAAGGCGGAGACCCGGCAGGACCCGGAAGCGATGAAGAATATTCTGCTGGCCACTCCTGATGGTGGACGCGTACCGCTGGGACAGGTAGCCAACATTGGTTTTCGCGAAGGTGCTTTCATGGTCTATCGCGAGAATGGCCGGCGCTATATCCCGATCAAGTTCAGCGTCCGCGGCCGTGATCTGGCCGGCGCCATTCAGGAACTGCAGTCGAAGCTTGCAGGTTCGATCCGGTTGCCCGAGGGCTATCACTACGAGTGGGCAGGCGAATACGACAGTCTGCGCAAAGAGCAGCAGCGGTTCGCCATCATCATTCCGGTGGCGATTGGAATGATTCTGGCGTTGCTCTACGTCTCATTCAATTCCATTCGCGATGCCTTGGCGGTTTTGTCCGTGCTCCCGTTCGGGATTGCCGGCGGGGTACTGGCGCTGTTTGTGTCCGGCACAGCATTCAGTATTTCGGCGGCGGTGGGCTTCGCCTCAGTTTTTGGAGTTGCGACGCTGGGAGGCCTGGTTTTTGTGGCCGGTATCCGCCGGGCGGAAGCGCATGAACACGGGATCAAGCACTCCATCATCCGGGCCAGCGTGGGTGAGATGCGGGCCGTGCTGATGGCCTGCCTGGCCGCCGGTTTGGGACTGCTGCCCGCCGCCGTGTCCCACGGCATTGGGGCCCAGGCCCAGCAGCCCCTCGCCCGGGTGGTGGTGGGCGGAATGATCACAACTTCACTGGCCATTCTGATCGTGATTCCGATTGTAGCGAGTTTTGGTTTGGTCACCAGTGAGGTGACGGAAGTCTGAACGCTTTGCCAGTTGCTATGAGACACCGTACCCAGCGAACAAAATCCGGAAATGCTTTCACGTCCTATTCTTTAAAGGCCTAACGGCACGGTTCAAATCTGTGCCTCTGCAAATGCAATGCGGGCCACCCCTTCCGCTGATGTGGTCCAATGTTGACAAGGCAATGGAAAGAAACCGATACTGAGCAGAGGTGAGAAATGATAGCGGAAATTCGTGAAGGGTTGGAAGGTGTGGTGGCCTCAGCCACCCGGCTGAGCCTGGTGGATGGCGCTGCGGGTCATTTGGTCCTGGCGGGCTATGCAGTGGAAGATATCGCACCACGAGCCAGTTTTGAGGAGATGGCGCATCTCTTTTTGACAGGACGGCTGCCCAGTGCTCAGGAACTCAAGACCCTTGCCTCCACTCTGGCCTCGCGACGTTCTCTCCCTTCCGGCACCCTGGTCCTGATGCGCGAAGCTGCCAAGCAGCGGACACCTGTCATGGATGCCCTGCGTATGGCCGCATCCACCTTGAGCCTGGGCCGGGCTGAAGACCCACAGCAGGATGCATGGACCCTGATAGCCGCATTTCCGGGGATCATTGGAGGTTATTGGCGGCTCAAGAACGGGCAGGAGCCTTTGAAAGTTGATGAGCAGTTGTCCCACGGTGAATATTTCCTGCACCAGATTTTTGGAGGCGAAATTGGGCCGGAGCGGGCACGCGGACTGGAAACCTATATGAATACGGTCTGCGATCATGGTTTTAACGCTTCCACCTTCACCGCGCGCGTGATCGCGTCAACGCGTTCCGATTTGGTTTCCGCCATAACGGGAGCGGTGGGCGCTCTGAAGGGCCCCCTGCACGGAGGCGCCCCGGGCCCGGCGCTGGACATGGTATTTGAAATCGGCAAGCCGGAACGGGCCGAGTCGATGATCCGGGACAAGGTGCGGCGTGGCGAACGGCTCATGGGATTCGGACATCGAGTCTACAAAGTCAGAGACCCCCGTGCCGACGTGCTGGCTGCCGCCGCCGAAAAATTCTATACCACTGAGGGCGACAAGGAGCTCTACAAGCTCGCTTTGACCGTAGAAAAGGCAGCGCTAAAAGTCCTGGCGGAAGAAAAGCCTGGCCGTCCGCTCAATACTAACGTGGAGTTTTATACGGCTCTTCTCCTCCACGGCGTAGGCTTGCCAAGCGAACTCTTTACTCCAGCATTCGCCGCTGGACGTGTGCTGGGCTGGTCAGCACATTGCCTGGAGCAGCTCCGCGAAGGACGGCTTATCCGGCCTGATGCAATGTATCAGGGGCCTACCGGTCAAAAATTCCAACCGCTGGGCCAAAGAAACTAATCAACGGGTGAAGCCCAGGTTTTTTGGGTTCCGAGGAAGCGGTTCTTTAGAATCCGCATCCTTGCTTTTCCTATGCACTTCTGCATGTAGACCCACGGAGGAACTCGACGTAATTTAGAAGTCCGGAGTCAGCGGGAATTGGGCGTTGCGCCAGAAACGGGAGCGTTCGCGCTCCTGGCTGCGACAGACTCTTTTTGCAATTTCATATTGTCATGATAATCTCTGTCGCTGACACAAGCCCCCAGCCACAGTGCACAATGGTGGAATAGTGCGTTTTTGGGCTGAGGTAGAAATCAGGCCTTCGGATGTCTGACGATCTCCCCTCTTTTGGCGAACTACCACTGCACATGGCGCAGAACCATCTGTTTCTTTCTGTTCAAAAAGAGGATTATGCGTACGCTTCCAAGTCTTTTTTGAAACATGCTGTCCCCTCTCTTCCGCCAAAAATCGTGGTGGTAGTGGGAGCTGGCGCCAGCAACAACGCCTGTGGTCTTCCAACGGGACAGGCCGCCGCGGACCGTTTAATCAACGCTTTCACCTCAAGGTCCATCGTTAACAGCCAACTCATTCAAGATGAGATTCACCGGATCACGGTGGAGTATCGACTCGAGAGAGGTGATTTCGAGGCAGTACTTCTGGCACTCAGCAAGTTTGACCAGACCACGGTGCTGCGTGAGCTCAATACGATCTATGGCCGCCGGCATTATCCATCGCTTACCTATGAAGTTCTGGCACATTGGTTAAAGCATCGTTTCATTGACGCCATTGTCAATTTCAATTTCGATGAGCTGTTAGATCAAGCAGTGGATGATGAGCTCGGCAGTCACGGCTATTACAGGGTCATCACCGACGGAGATTGTCCGGAAACGATCGAAGAATGGCTGGATAAGAACGGGCGCTTCCGTTTCCCTTTATTTATAAAGCCGCACGGCACAGCGAGCCACAAATCAACCATGCGATTTACCCGCAGTTCCTATTCACTGCTACCAGCCGACCTGGTGAAGCTTCTGGAGAATCTTTTTGATGACCAAGTCGATGTGATCGTGATCGGCCATGCCATGCAGAGCGTTGAATTCAATGATATTTTGGCGCGGAAAAATCGCGGCAGAGGCCTGCATTTTTACGCGTTGGGCCGGCAAGAGCCTGAATTGCGAGTGCCAAATGCTCCTAATGCCACCAATGCTCCCAAATGGGACCTGGAATTCTTCAACACGCAGGAGGGTGGACTTGACTCTTTCATCGACGCGATCACCAAGGCGACGGACGCTGCTTTCAATGACGGGTTAACGCTGCGCTCGATCCATCGACACCGGTTGATTTCAAGCGTGTTCCGGAGAGAGGCCATCCTCGACGAGGACCCCGGAGCGCGAAGCCGCCGCCGCGAAAACTACCTGCGGGACCGCGTGTATATCGAGATTGCCCTGGCAGTAGCGAAGGCCAAGGGCTTTGTGAGCCTGGAGCATTTGGCGCGCGGGCGAGCGGGACAGTATTTTCGGCTCCTTCAGCGCCACAGCACCAGCGCAGGAACGGCTTCGCTGCTCTCGATGTGCGCAAAGTTACGACTGCGGGAATTCGGATATTCGCGGGACACGCTGTACCTGGGAAATGCCAGCCGGGACCGGCTGCGGCGCCCGATTCTCCCAAAAGGAGAATTTGCAGAGGTTGCCCAGGAACTGGCGGAGGTGACGCGCGACAACTTGAGTGGAGAGAGGCAAAGGAAGTGCGATCGAGAGACGCTGGCGCAAGCGTTTATGAGCATGTATGAGGGTGATGAGATAGAAATCTCCAGCGACACCGGAGCAACGACCAACGATATCTTCGCCAACCCGATTCCGATGGTTACCCTCGCCAGCCTTCGCGCTCACACCCGCAGAATGATGTTGTCATCAGATTGGGACTCCATTCTATGTACGGCCGAATCAGGACAATGGCTTCTGCGAGATGAGTGGCGCAACGAGATCAAAAAGAGAAAGGCCGGCCTGGCCATCATTGTTGCCGACGAGACCTACTGCGACCGCTTGCGAGAAGGTTTTGGCCCGGAATTGGAAAACAGAGTACGCTGGCTGCCGTGGTGGTTGCACAATAAGCACGTAACGGTCTTCTTAAAGGAGAAAAAAGCTGTAGAGGCAATGTACTTTGAACGGCGCCTCAGGACCTCCCATATCACTCCGCTGCGGCTCGATATTCGTGATGCACAGATCGCCATGGATGTCTTTGTCGCCTATTGGATCAAGGCGACGCAATATCAGCAATTTGGCGACGCGATTGAAATTCAACCCGAGCAGGTAAGGAGTGAATCTAAACAGGTGATTGACGCTCTGTACAAGAACCGGTAGATGCTGCTCAGGATGACAAGTGTGAAGAAGTGTTTCTAGAAATGGTTTCTACTCCCAAAGCTTCTGAGTCGCATCACCTTCTTTGACAGTGGCAAGGCTGCAACCTGCAACGCATGGTCAAGACAGCTTCACGGTGAGCCTGGAAATTTCTCATCCCCGTTCGGCTCGTAATGCTTCAGATGGTTCACGGATTGCCGGAAGGTGGAGAGCTCTTTATACATTCGATGGCGGGCGCGGCTCTGGTTGCCCAGCGGACGGTGCTCGGGAATGCAGTGCCAGGGATTGAAGGAAAGGATGCTGGGAAACGCAATCTGCTCGGGCGAATCGAATTCTTGTTTGGGTATGCGCAAGATGGCAACCGGCACACGGGGTGAACGCCTCGGTGGCCAGTAGACGGCATTGTTCTCAATGGGCATGCGGTAGGGATCCGTCTGTACCTGGACCTTGATGTCGAACTCAACATCCTCTTTGGCCAGCGTGGCCACCATGGCATCGCGGAGATAGTTGTCCGGAGGCCGCAGAGGCAACCGTGGTATCCGGGTTCTGGCCTTGCGTCGCGACCAGAAGGAATAGACCATCGCCTGTCCTTCACCGAGCAGATAGGGAACGCAACTGAAGTATTGGCTCTCCAGCGGGCTGTTCTGGGTCCTGAGCCAGAGACCCTGCATGATAAAGTCCAGCACGTGGGAACCCTTGAACTTCAGAAAATGAAAGATGGAGGCATTCTTGTAGCTCCAGTGTTGTAGATCTGCGTTGGATTTGGTGTCCGCTGTCACGAAGGTGGGCGTAGAAACGCCAAACATGTCCTGCGTGAACTTTTCATCATCCATCAGCTTGGGTCCCGGAACACCCATGATCTTGAGACTGATGCTCATGAAGCCAACATCATCAATGTCCGGCGTGATGTATGGGCCTGGCCCGGAAAAGCGCACCCATACCTTAAAAGTCTGCGGCTTGGCAAAAATCCCGCAGCGCATGTGCTCAGGAATATCGTCGCGGATGATAACTTCGCCGCGTACGATGCCGTGGGTCTTGGTGTTGCCGCAACGTTGATAATCCCCCTGCTGCCACAACCTGCGCATCTGGTTGCCCATGGTGGCAATAATGTCGCTGTTGTGCTCTTCCTCATCTGGCTGAATTCTTTCCTCAGCCAGCTTGTAACCTTCGTTTCTGCGCCCCAGATTGATGAGAGCATTCGTGAACAGGGTAAGCGGCTCGCGCAACAGGAAGTCGAATGCAGAACGGAAGAGCGGATCGAAACGGCGCTCCAGGTGTACGCCGACCATGGCAGTATTGGAAATCCAATTCAGCAGCCGCGAGCCAGTATCGGCAGGTGGCAAGCTATAGCCGTTATCTCTCTTCTCTGGCACGATGGAGGGCTGCAAGTATACTATGCGCGGGAACTATCGCATCAACTTTTGCCGCTTCCTGTTTCAGGACAAGCACTAGACTCTCTGAGGATGAAGCATGGCCCAGGAAATTCCCCGACAACTGGATTGCGAATACATTGTGGTTGGCTCAGGCGCGGGTGGTGGCACGGTGGCGGCGCGCCTGGCTGAAGCGGGGCATTCCGTCATCTTGCTGGAAGCCGGTGGTGATCCCCGCGAGCTTGAAGGTGGGGACCCTATCGGTCCGGATGGAAACCGCCTGCCGCACGACTACGATGTCCCTGCCTTCCATGCATTCGCCTCTGAGAACCAGGCCATGCGGTGGGACTTCTTTGTCCGGCACTACTCGGACGACAGCAAGCAAAAGTTTGATTGGAAGTACATACGCGAGTGGAATGGCCAGGTTGTGGATGGCGTTCTATATCCACGGGCTGGCACGCTGGGCGGATGCACTGCCCACAACGCCCAGATTCTGATCTATCCCCATAACGAGGACTGGCAGCACATCGCCAACCTTACCGGGGATTCCAGTTGGTCGCCCGACCGGATGCGCACTTACTTTGAGCGTTTAGAGAACTGTCACCACCGCACTGTGGCTCGCTGGTTCTCCAAACTAGGCTTGAATCTCTCCCGGCATGGCTGGAAAGGATGGCTGCATACGGAGAAGGCCATTCCGATGGACGCGATGCTGGGTGATCGAAATCTCTTCCATACCATGCGTGATTATGCCCTCAAGTTCCTCAGGGACCGGCAAAACCTGGTCAAGCGCATAGGCTGGTTGCTGGAGAGCCAGGGAGACCCAAACGACTGGCGACTGATAGAGCAAAATGCCAGTGGAGCACGCTACACTCCTCTCACCACCCGCGACCACGCCCGCATGGGATCACGGGAGCGTGTGCTGAAAACCGCGCGTGCCTGCCCCAATCTTAAAGTCGAGTTGAATGCGCTGGCGACCAGGGTGCTCCTTGATGGAAATAAGCGCGCCATCGGCGTGGAGTATCTCAAGGGCGCCAATCTTTACCGCGCATGCTCCCAGCCCAGCGGGCAGGCGGGAGAACTACGCAAGATTTATGCGTCGAGAGAGGTCATACTTTCCGGCGGCGCCTTCAACACTCCGCAACTGCTCATGCTCTCTGGAATTGGTCCGCCGGACGTTTTGGCCTCACAAGGGATCGAGGTCCTGGTGGATCTTCCCGGCGTGGGCATGAACCTGCAAGACCGTTACGAAGTGGGGGTGGTGAACCGGATGAATTTCTCCGAGTGGAACGTGTATAAGGGCGTGAAATTCGCGCCGGGCGACCCACAATACCGCGAATGGGAGCTCAGCCGGGCCGGTGTTTATTCCACCAACGGAGCCGTGCTATCTGTGATCCGACGTTCCAGCGTGGCGGAAGGCCCTCCGGATTTGTTCTGCATGGCCCTGCTCACGAATTTCCAGGGATACTATCCCAACTATTCTCAATCATTCCTGAAAGACCTCAACTGCCTGACCTGGGTGGTGTTGAAGGCGCATACGCAAAACCGGGCCGGCCAGGTGACGCTGCGCTCGCCTGATCCGCGTGATACTCCAACCATCAACTTCAGCTATTTTGAGGAAGGCGAAGAACACGATTTGGATGCCGTGGTGGATGGCATCCAGTTTGTGCGTAAGCTGATGGCCGAGGCCCGGGCCCAGAAGCTTGCGGTGGAAGAATGCCCCGGGGACGACAAGGATACACCCGAAAAATTAAAGGATTTTATACGTCGCAATGCCTGGGGCCACCACGCTTCCTGCACATGCGCTATAGGGCCGCGAGAGCAGAAGGGCGTGCTGGACAGCAATTTCCAGGTCCATGGGACCCAGAGCCTCCGGGTTGTGGATGCCTCCGTTTTTCCCCGGATTCCGGGAATGTTCATTGTCAGCGCTATCTATATGATCGCGGAGAAGGCCGCCGATGTTATTCTTGGCGCTGCCTGAAAGGTCTCTTCCAGTTTGGGACGTTCGTTCTCTGCTTGCAACAGAAAAGGATTGACAAACGAATACGTCTGGTTTCATAGTTTGAAGCGTTCTTCACCAACAGAGCGGCGTCACAAGAATTCGGACTTCTCCATATTATTTCCAGGGCAGTTGGGATTTCTCCAAATATTGCGTTAAGAAGTTATTTAAGGAGCACCAAGTTATGGCTTACGATGTGCCACAGTTACTGCAAATGTCGAATGCGGATCTGGATACCCTCTTCTCCAACAGTCCGGCGGGGGACATTCCCGACGGTCCAGCGAAAGGTACTGCGATCATCGCGCCGGGCACAAAATTCAGTCCGGAGATCGCCGAGTTCGTGAATATATTCGGGTGGCAGGGGAAGACCTTTGACAAGGCCAAAGGAGTCCTGCGGAACCGGATCACCGTCTTTGGAATCAGCGCCATCATTGCCAAGGTCTACAAAGCAGCCAGTTGGCTTGATAACAAGGACTGTATTGTTCTTGACTACTCTGAAACCTCGCTGGTGGCCCACTGGATTCGCGATGAAATCCGACTGATTGGGCCGGACTTCTATCTTGGGCGAGTTTACTGGGGGAAGAAACCGTTGATTCATTTTTGTCTGCAATTTGGCGCCGCCGTACCGCCAGCGCAGCACTAAAAGGAGCGCGTCCGCCGCGCCGCCCGGTTCTTTGCAACCAGAAACCTGAATCAAGCAAGCCGGAGAGGAACCTAAGATCACTCCTCAGTTCGTATGACGCCGCAATCGCATGTGATGGTGGTTGCTCCGCTCAAACCGGAGCGCGAAGCCGAGCTGAGAAATCTGCTCGCTTCCATGAACTATGACAAGGGACAGGTGAATCCCGCCAATCTACTTGTGCCCTTTGAGCAGTTTGGCCAGATTCACTTTGCCCGCTTGGTGATTCTTGAAGACCGGACGCTCGAAGACATCCACACGGCTTACGGATTGCCACTCGTGGATTACCCGTTGACCCTGGCTTTCATCGCTGACTTTGATGGAATAGCCGACGATTTTCGCGCAGACCTGGCCCGGCACGCCGCAGACGGTTTGCAGCGCATCTTCTCCTGCTGCCAGGACTTCGATCCAGGCACGGATCTCGCTCGCTGGATGAAGGAACATGAGAGCCCCGCCGCAACCATGTACATGAACTGGCGCGGCAGGACCGTAACCCAGATTCGGGAAGAAAATGCGTTACGGCAGTTGTTGGAAGCCTATCTGCAAAGCAATTCCGCCAGCTTCACCGGCAAGGCGCCACAAGAGATTCATGCGGCATTGCGGGAATTTGTGAGAGAAGAGGAATATCGGGGCCGCATTAAGTTGACGGACCCGGCGCCCACTCCATTCGGCTGGTGGCTGCGCAATTTTCTTCACCTGATCGGCGTGCCGCTCATTTTGCTCCTGCTTACGCCCTTCCTGATTCTCTATCTGCCGTTCTTTATTTACCAGCTTCGCCGGCGGGAGAAGACAGACATGGTCATTGATCCTCGGGTCTCCCTGGAAATCGAGCAGGAACTCGGGAGCCTGGAGGACCATGATGTCACCAACCAGTTCACCGTCATGGGCGCCATCAAGCCCGGTTTTTTCCGGCGGTCAACCATGACTTTCCTGCTGTGGGTGCTGGAATACACCACGCGGCACATTTATATTCGCGGGCATCTGGCGCGCATTTCCACCATCCATGCTGCGCGTTGGGTGTTCATAAACCAGAAGCGGCGGATGGTTTTTGCCAGCAACTACGATGGCAGTTTAGACAGCTACATGGATGATTTCATCAACAAGGTAGGTTGGGGGCTCAACCTGGTTTTCAGCAATGGCGTAAGCTACCCCAGGACGAACTGGCTCGTACTGGATGGCTCCAAAAACGAGCAGCCCTATAAGTATGTGCTCCGCCGGCACCAGTTGCTGACTGAGGTCTGGTACAAGGCCTACCCCGGCCTGACTGTGTTTGACCTCAAGAGAAACACCTTGATTCGCCAAGGGATTGAAAAATCTTCCATGTCGGACGCGGACGCGCGGCAATGGGTGGCGCTGTTTTAGGGAAGGGAAGAATGCCTGCTGTGGATTTTAAGGACGTTCAAGGGATAGTGCGCTACGGTCATGCAAAAATGACGGAAGCGTGCTACTTGCTGCTGAACATCCGCGACGCTCAGGCCACTCGAAAATGGCTCAGGAAGGCGCCCGTCACCACGGCAGAGGAGAAGGATCCTTTGCCCACCACCGCATTGCAAATTGCGTTTACCAGCCAGGGACTGGCGGTACTGGGAGTGCCGGAAACGGTCATTGCCGGCTTCTCCACCGAGTTCATCAGCGGCATAGCGGGCGACCCCAGCCGCTCGCGGCGTTTGGGCGATACCGAAGAAAATTCACCCACGCGCTGGCAATGGGGCAGCGGCCAAAAAATTCCTCATGCTGTGGTGATGTTGTTTGCCGGGAAGGGGCTGCTCGAAGGCTGGAGACAATCCGTGAAGGGCGAACCCTGGCAGGCAGCTTTCGACGAGATTGAATGTTTGTCTACCACCGATATGGGTGGTCGCGAACCCTTTGGTTTTATCGATGGCATTAGCCAGCCCGATCTGGATTGGCAGCAGACCCGCAAGGTGTCACGGAATTGCGATCAGCTTACATACGGGAACCAGGTCTGTCTGGGAGAATTCCTGCTGGGATACTCCAATGAGTACGGAAGATTTACTGACCGGCCCTTGCTGGATCCGCAAGATCCGGGGAGCGCGGAGCTGCTTCCCGCTCCAGATCAACCCGCGAAAAAGGACCTGGGCTTAAATGGGAGCTACGTGGTGATGCGGCAACTCAAGCAGGATGTACGCGGCTTCTGGCGATTCCTGGATAAGGCGGCCGACTCCAATTTTGAAGAACGCTACAAGCTGGGGGAAGCCATGCTTGGGCGGCGTATCTCAGATGGCGCGCCACTGGTTGACTTAATCAACACGCCCATTCCGGGAGTTGGAAGCAGTGGGAGTCCGGAAAAACAAAAGCAGGATGTCAAGCTGAACCAGTTCACCTATGATTCGGATGTGGCCGGCACTCGCTGTCCTTTTGGCGCGCACATTCGTCGCGGCAACCCGCGCAATGCCGATATTCCCGGCGGCCGCCAGGGGTTGATTGCCCATCTGATTCACATCCTTGGATTCGGCACAAAAAATGTTCGCGATGACCTCATCGCTTCCACCCGTTTTCACCGTGTTCTGCGCCGGGGCCGGGAGTACGGGCAAGAGTTGTCTCCGGAAAATGCGCTTCAGGCCGGACCTTCCAATGAGCCGGAGCGGGGACTGCAGTTTGTGGCGGTCAACGCCAATATTCAGCGCCAATTTGAGTTCGTGCAAAATGCGTGGATGGCGCGCACGAAATTTGACGGCCTCACGGAGGAAAGCGATCCGCTGCTGGGCAATCGGGCGCCGGTTCCCGGCTGTCCTTTTACCAATACTTTCTCGCTTCCCCAGGAAAACGGGGTGCGCCGGCGCATTATGGATGTGCCTCAGTTCATTACAGTGCGCGGAGGTGCTTATTTCTTCCTGCCCAGCATGCGGGCTTTGAAATACTTATGCGCCATTGGGAGTTGATTGCAGCCAGGAGAAACGAAAGAATCAGGCGGTATGTTGTTCAAGGGGCATAAATTCGGTTCAGGAGGCTTTTAAGCATGACTAACAAACAGAGTGGCTCGGCCAGGATTATTCTCCTTGTTTTCCTGCTGTTAGTTGTCAGCGGGATCATCATCTACGCGGTCTGGTGGGAGACCACTCCTCAGCCAGGACACGTGAAGGATGAGGCCCTGCTCGCGGGTCGTGAAGCCTCCAGCTTTCCCGCCGCAGATGAAGACTACTTCCACGATATGGATAGCGGCGTCCCTCTCTCGCCGGATGAAGTCAAAGGCCGCAATACCTGGCTGGTGTGGACTGCCGGTAATGACCATCTCTGGGACACGCTGATCTACAAAAGCGCCGGCGCCATGGATTTCCTGAAGGTCCTCTCTTCCCACCCTGAACTCCTGAAGATTGACTCCAGATTCAGTCGCGATCAACGCTGGGAATATTTGGGCCTGGTAAATGATCCTTGCTTTGAAAAGGCTACCGGCCCTGATCCCGAGCGGTGGGGATTGTGGCTCGATAAGCGTCGTGCAGATTGCAAACCCGACCCGTTCGAGAATGAACAGAAATATCCCGGCGTCAAGATCGGCGCTCGAGGCGCCACGGTGAACGGCAAAGATTTTCCTGTGGGTTCATTCTACGGATATGAAACCGGCATCGTGGGCCTGAGGCTCTTTCCCAACCCCGCTTTTGACGATGCTGCGGCCAAAAAGTGGGATCCCGTCAGGTTCTATACGGATCCCGCGTACTACGACGATAAAAACCTGGTAAGGCCTTACCGGGTAGGCATGTCTTGCGGCTTCTGCCATGTAGGCCCCAACCCTGTTAAACCTCCGGCTGACCCCGATAACCCAAAATGGGAAAACCTTAGCTCCAACGTCGGGGCGCAATATTTCTGGATTGAACGCATCTTTTACTGGCAGGGCGAGAAAGATAATTTTGTCTGGCAGCTCTTCCACACCTCACGGCCCGGTTCTTTGGATACCTCCTTTGTATCCACAGACAACATCAACAATCCTCGCACCATGAATGCGGTGTATCTGCTTTCAGAGCGCCTGGAACACGCAAGGCGCTGGGGCAAGGAGACGCTTGCCGGAGGCCAACAGGACAACAAGCAGTTTAACGACTTCATTTCCAGCGGACCTCTGACCAAGTACTTTGAAGCCCCGGACACCGTGTGGACGCCCCGCGTTCTCAAGGATGGTGCCGACTCCGTGGGCGCCCTGGGCGCTTTAAACCGTGTGTACTTGAATATAGGCACATTCAGTGAAGAGTGGCTCTTGCATTTCAATGCCTTGATCGGCGGCAAGCCGATTACGCCGATCGAAATAGCTGTTGCACGCAAGAACTCAGCCTACTTTGCCGCCACGGAAGCACAGACCCCGGCTACAGCGCTGTTCTTCCTCAAAACCACGGGTGCCCACCATCTGAAAGACGCTCCCGGAGGAACTGAGGAACTGAAGAAAGACGAGGCGCTGGTGCCGCGCGGGAAAGAAGTGTTTGCCGAGCGTTGTGCGCGCTGCCATTCCAGCAAGGCTCCGGATCCACCCGTCCCCGGCCTGGATCCCAACGGATGCGCCGGCAAAGACTATTTGGAATGCTGGAATAAATATTGGGACTGGACCAAAACCGACGACTTCAAGCAAAAGATGAAGCAGATGGTGATGGCTCCTGATTTCCTGGATGGAAACTACCTCTCCAGTGAACTTCGTGTTCCCGTGACTTTGCTCCAAACCAACGCATGCAGCCCCCTGGCCACCAACGCGCTAGGCGGCAATATCTGGGACAATTTTTCCTCCCAGTCTTACAAAGAGCTGCCTTCGGTGGGAACCATCACCTGGTACCATCCCTACACGGGCGAAGCCAAAACCTACGCGATGCCGGCCGGCGGCCGCGGATATACTCGCCCACCATCCTTGGTCAGCCTGTGGTCCACAGCGCCTTTCCTGTTAAACAACAGCGTGGGCAAGTTTAACTACGATCCCTCAGTCAAAGGCCGTCTGGATTCTTTCCAGAATTCCATTGAGCAGATGCTCTGGCCGGAAAAACGCGATAAGGACGAAGAGTTGGGCGACCGCATTCCGGGCCGGATCGACCGTACCACGGAGACAAGCTATCTCAAGATTGCCATTGGCTATCTTCCAGAGGCGCTGCAATCCATCGCCAAGGACTTCCCGGATCTGCTGGACGATAAGAAAGAAAACCTGGTCATCGGGCCCATCCCCAAGGGTACCCCCATAGGCCTGCTGGCCAACATCAATCCGCTTTCCGAAAGCGCGGACCCGGCAGAGCGCCTGGCGCGCGATAAAAAGCTCCTTGACCTGGTGATAGGGCTGGCCAGGGACTTGCACAAACTGCCCAAAGACGCCAGCGACGCCGAGGCGCGGAAGGTCTTCTCCAACGTGGTGAATCAAATGCTTGACCTGAGCAAGTGCCCGGACTTGATTGTCAACCGCGGCCACTACTTTGGCACGAGCATGTTTACCGGTCCCGGCGCAGAGCCGGGATTGAGTGACAGCGATAAACGGGCGTTGATTGCATTTTTGAAGACTTTCTAGATTTTAATTCTTTTCATTTTGAGCACTTTCACGCATGCGGCAATGACCTGGCCGGTGTCGTGGCCGTATTTCAGCTCCGAAAGCTCGCGGATCAATTCATACGTCCGCTTGCGCAGGCGCATGCTCACTCGCACCACCGGCTCGTCTTCTGATTGTGGTTGCAGACCCGGCGGCTCTTCCATGCGGATGAGCATCTCTGTGGCCACCTGCAAGGCTCGGCCTTGTGAACCGTATGTAGGCACGGCTTTTTTAATTGCCTTGGCCGTGCCCACGCTGATGGTGTACTTGGTGATGACAACATCATCAGAGTCGCCGCCTTTGCGGATGCCCTTCTTTTGTTTCCAGTCGCGCATATTTGCCAGCGGATACTTGGTGTCTTGTTTCGAGGATGTTGCCACAGCATCGTGGACAGGTCAACTGCCGCTAACAACACTGCCGCAAACCGCTAACCCGCAAATCGCGTGGTCACGGCGCTAGTGGCGCTCCCGGCCTATTGCGGCCCTGGTGGGCGGACTACCCGTGTGCGTACGGCCGAGGGGCTGTGCTGTGGCGGAGGCCCCTTTCTCACCGCTAACGCCAAACCTGGAAAACTGCTGGTCCAGCTTCCGGCTTTCACACTTGGGGCAATTTGCTTTTTTCGAGCCGGTCACAATGACCTCAAAATGATGGTGGCATTTCCGGCAAATGTATTCAAAAATAGGCATCCGCTATTTTGTCTCAAGTTAAAGTTGTGCGGCCACGCGAGTCGCCAGATCTTTCATCTGTTTCTCCCTGGCCGGGGTGAAGTCGCCCGGCGGAACAAGGGTGATGGCGAAACGCACTTTGCCCTTCCGCACATGAAGCCCATGGACGTTGTCAAAATAGGCTTCGTCTCCCAGTCCGGTCACTGCGGTTATGGTGTCATAGAATTTGCTCATTCTTAAGAACAACAGCGTGGCGGCGGAAGCGGAAGAATCCACGTAGGCTCGGAACAGGACCTTACTCCCTGCAGTGTCCCTGGGCTGGTAGTTGCAATCCATTCCCGGAACGGCGTCTGGAGCGGGACGGGGAGCCACGCTCTTTTGCGGCGAATCGTAATCTTGTCCTAAAGTCTTGCTGAGTTCAGATGCCGGGAGAAGCGAGCAGAGATCGTCGGGAGGTTCGGCCGCCCTTGCGCATTGGACTGCGCCCACCCCTACCAAAAAAGCTGCAACGATCAAAACAAATCTACGCAAATTAGCCATCTGTCGCCTCTCTAATCTACGTCTATGCCATGTCTAAAACGGAAGCCAGATCAGCACATCACGCTACCGTAGAACGCCGGGAACGCCGGCCTGGGTTGCTTACGTTGGTCTGGTGCCTCGGGATCGTCGGGATGTTTCCTACGAGGCGTCGCAGGTGGTTGATACCGGCTGAGGTATTGAGTCCACGCGCCGGTCGGGCTGGCCGGCCCTGAATAAAAGACTCTACCTGCCGCTCAAGTTTCCCGCTCGCGCATTCAGGGCACCTGGGTCTTTGGCTGCCCTGGACAAAACGCTCAAATCGGTGGTCGCACTTCTTGCACACATACTCGAAAATCGGCATAGGTCATTTCACCTTGATGAGATCGCGACGGCGCCGGACGGATCGCCTGTCAATGCTGCATGGAATTGGTTGTCACTGAGGTGCAAAGAACTGTTGAGTTCCCGCAGCGTCTTAAAAAGATAGTAGGGGGTCTGAGTCAAATTGTGTTTGCTCATGATGTCGTCATTCAAGAGCCACGTCAATTTCTGCAGCTTGATGGTTTCAGTGCAGGGCGTGCCCTGGCTCCATGACAGAACGTCAGTTTCATTCAGGCTGCTGGTAAGCTGGTTGAGGTATACGGCGTTGTTGAGATAGGGTATGGTGGGATACAGTAACTGGTTCTCTTCTGCCCGTCTCTGCCACGTCTTCATCACCTCCAGCGCCCGGTTGTACGGGCCCGCAGTCACCTCCAGGCGCAGCATAGAGCCGGTGTCGCCCACCGGTTCATTATCAAATTGCTTGCGAACTTCCTCAGGAATCACGCCGATCATCGGATGGCGCTCCAACTCGTTGACCTCAGGCCATGTGCCAAAGGTGTTGGTCTCAGTGTAAACGCCATCGGTCTTGATCAGGATGGCAAAACCAGGACCGCCAAAGCCTGGGTCCCCTTTGCCGGCAGCCAGGACGACGAAATAGCGATAAGAATCAATTCTGGTCCAGCGGGTAAGGTCGCCTCCAACCATTCCGGTAAGGAACATTCCGTCGTCAAACGTCTTGATCTCGAGAGTGGTGCCGGCAGCGAGGCGGCTACCCTTCTCGACCTTAGTCAAGATCATGGCCTTGGGTTTTTTGGGATCGTCCAGCCTGTACCTGGATTTCCCGGTCACCTGCCACTCAGGCCCTTTGCCCGAAGTGTTGCGAGAGAGATCTATCATTACCCCATTGGCGCTAAAATGCTGTCGCGTTGGATTCATTTGCCCGTGGGTGGACGACTGCCACGTTCCGGCAATGTTGAATTGGCAACCCTGTTTGTGTTCCTGAGCGTACAGGGCGATTGTGCATAAAACGGGAAATACAAAAATCGGCAAGAATGGGAAGGCAAACCGCTTCATGGAAAAACTCCTTGGAACCGGATGATCGCCGTTAAAATCTTCGCAATATTTCTAAACAAGAAGGCGCGCACCTCCAAATAAGGTGTGCAATATCAAACCATCAAGAAAGCACTGTCAAAACACAACCGGGGACAAGGGAAGTCTTCCCAACATCCCTTGCCCTCAGCTTCAGGCCGAGATCCAGGAAGGATTGTTTAGGTCAAACCCGCTCTTCAGCCTGCTTACCGGTGATGAGGGTCCACCTTTGCCGGCGGCCCCTCATCCTCAGCTTTCTTGTCGCGCCAAAAACGCGCAAGCGGCTGGCCTCCGCCTACACGGCTGACACGAAGTCGACCTTCCCCTTCGATCCTGCTGCCAGCAGGGCTTGCAGTTTCTTCATGCCCTCAGGGTTTTCGCGCTTTTCAGTTACCTCGGAATAACCATGAGCGTGTTTGAATGCAGCCCGCTGGGGGCCTAGGATCGCCATTTCTTTCTCCACCTTTCTTTGAACTGCGGCATTGTGGCGAATCCTCTCCTCCATCGGTGGTAATGGCTCAACCCAGGAGATGGCCTCCCTGATCATCGCCGGAGGTTCCGGCAGGGCCCAGGAGGTCCATTGGCTGTTGTTGTCGTTGATAATGCGAAGCTCTGTCGCATGAAGGTCGCGGCTGAAATCCAGCAGCGGATCGTCCAGGCGGAAGAGCTTGAAACGAATGGTGGTCAGATCGTATTCATTGCCGGTCAGGAGCGTCCAGCCGGGCTTGGCGCCGATGCCTTTGGCATAGGCCTTCAACTTGGCCGGAGTGTCTTCTTCCGGCTTCAAGGTGAAGGAATACATGAACATGTCGCGGCCTAAACGGTCCCCGAGCAGGTCCTGTACTTTGGCCAGGCAAGCCATTGTTCTCGGGCAAAACGCCTCACAACTTGCGTAAAAGAAGTTGATGATCGCGATTTTGCCCTTGATCAAGTCGTCATAGAACCGCACAGCTTTGCCTTCATGCGTGAGGAACAGGCCATTGCTGTAGTACTGTGGCCCCAACGATGCTGCCGGTTGACCCTTTTTGGTCAAATGGCAGGTGAGCAGGTCTCGTCTGTTCATGCTTGAACTCCTTTCTTGGAGCCCCTGATACCCGGCTTGCCGAGCCTACCGAAACCGGGGGCGTTGAGATTGAACGTGTCTGGGAGTGACGTCAACGCTGGAGTTATGTTCGGCCGCGCGCCGGAGTTCGGCTCAACTCCCGCAGGCAGGCCAGTAGCGTTGGGGAATGCAGGTGTCGGGAAGAACTGCGTTCCGGTGGCGGTATCGCCAGTGTTCGGGTTCCCCTGGTCGTTGATTGCAGACGTGGAAGGTGAAGAAGGTCCGCTCACAACGTCCCAACGTACCAGCATCAGGCCGTCTTCATGACCCAGGTTATGGCAGTGGATCATGTACTTGCCAAACCAGTCGCGGAATTGCAGGAAGATCAGGATCTCATCATTCGGCGCGATTGGGTATACGTCACGCCGCCCAGACTGAAGCGGTGGAACAAAGTGATTCGTGACAGTGACAGCACCGGTGTGTGGATCCGCGCTAAAGTTCCTGCGATCTAGAACCCGTCCCTCTTCCAGGTGGATGTGTACAGGATGGCTCCAGCCCGTACCGGGGAACCGGTTGCGGATGAGCCAGGTTTCCGCCGAGCCTTGTTGAACCTGGGCATCGGAGCGGTTGGGGTTGAAGACCAATCCATTCACGTTGAATACCGCCTTCTTGGTGGGGTCGATTATGGCTTCGCCAGCGCCCTTGCCTGGTGCATCGCCCGGGAATCCGACCACATCCAGGTTGAAGTTCCAAATCCTGGTTCCGGTCAGGTTAGCCAGAGGGGTACTGATATTGGGTAAAGTAGTCAGTACCGATGGCACGTTGCTCGGATCCCCATGGGGATCGGGGCCAGTGATGTTAAAGCTCATGACCACGTTACCAATCGGGAGGCCCGGAGCTGGATTCGGGTCTGGCGAGTTGCTTTGGAACTGGGCTTGGGCGTTCGTCAGGAACCAACTGGTGCCCGGCGCGGCATTGGTGAAGTCGAAGACCACGTCGAAACGCGACGAGACCCAGATCTGCAGACCGGCGCCTGACCCACCTGCTGGGACACCTCCACCGTTGGCTTGATTGATGGCTGTATCCTGAGCGTTGGGTATGGTGACTGGCGAAGGCAGCAAGTTGCCGTCTGTTGCCACCACTTGGAATGGTACGGTGTTGCCGTTGTTGTCAACCAAGTTCAACAGCCACACCCGCGCTGGGCCGCTGTTGAGAATGCGGAAGCGGTACTTGCGTTGAGTTACGTTGAAGAACGGCTGAATGGCGCCGTTGACACAGAATTTGTCGCCGGCAGGAGCAGCGTCAGGGGCTGTGGCGAACATCTGGCCGTCTGCGCAGAACAACTTGTCAGTTAAGTTCAGTGGAATATCGTAGAGGCCGTACGGTCCGGGCAACCCTAAGTTGTCGTCCTGATCACTATCGCCGTCACTGGTGGGAAACCCCAATCCGTTGTCGTGTGAATCGTAAATCAGGTACATGCCGTTGAGGCCGCGATAGTTGTTGGTGGCGGTGAAGCTGTGCCGGTGGTCGTGATACCAGTAGGTGTGTTGCGCCTCCAGCGGATCACCAATTGGCGGGTTCGCATTGAAGCCTGCATAAACGTTGGGATAGTGATGATCCTTGAAGAACCCCGGACTCCAGAAGTCGCCGGCAAAGCCATCGCTTTCTGAAGCGGTATGCCCATTGTGCAGGTGAGTGGTGTGCGTGTTGGTTCCAAAGCCGCTATGGGGGTTGGGTAGATTGTTGTGGAAGCGTACAACAACTGGAACCCCGTAGACATTCAGAAACGTCGGACCTGGATAGATCCCGTTGTAACCCCAGATATAGGTTGACGGAATATCGGGGTGGAATTGATGCATTCCCCCTTGAAGGGTAATGTCATATTGAACAAAGGGGAAGAACTGGTTCCAGTCCTGATGATCAGCGCGCGCAGCTTCACCATTGGCGGTATCGGCGCTGATGGTTGGAGCGGGATTCAGGGTGGTTGGAATCGCTATGGGTGGAATCGGCAGCGGCTGAATGAACGGTCGGGTTGCCGGACTATGGGTTGGGGCAGGCGTGCAATCGGCCGGCTCCGGAGGGGGCGCCGGCAGCGACGCCCAACTCTTGCGTGACGTCAGTATGGTGGCTGCGCCTGCGACAGCGCCCATTTTTAGCGCCGTCCGTCTGCTGACACCAGATCGAGTGGATTTTTTGTCTTTCTTTTCTTTCGTAGTCGACACGAGGCTCTCCTTTCAGATGGGAAACGCGCCCACGAAATATCGGTTCGCAGGCTTTCTTTAAGGGCTTCCGCTATCGTCTCTCGACCTCTACGGGAAGAAACACGCACGCGAGCTCCGGGGGCTCACGTGGGACGTGTTGTGTCGATCTAGAGCGCGCTCGGGGTTGTTGTTCGCTTTTTGGTAGAACTCTTAAATTCGCTGCTTGTGCCAGTCACCAAGAACATCTGTGCTTTTACGCAACCGAATCTGCCAGTCCTGAAAACAACGTCGTTGTTGCGCCAGTCCGGGGAGTTAGACAGGCAACAAGCTATTCCAAATACGGTGCGAAACATTAATACAAAAATGTATAATCGAAAACCCAAAATTTTTTTGTTGCGGAATCAGAATTCCACGATTTCGAGTTCAATCTCAAATAGTTGATTCGTCTAGCTTTTCTGAATGCAGATATCATGAATCATAATTAAGTTTCCCGGCCTCTTCTTTTCCATAAATGGAATTTAGAAAAGTAAAATAATGTAAAGTTCTTAATCTGCATAACGAAAGCCGTAGAAAATGAAGTACCTGTTTTAGAATGCTCTAATGTTGGAACTTGTAAGCACTGTTTTCCTTTTTCATAAATTTCCTTCTCCCTTATTCGGAAATTGTCCGGTTAATTTGCCCCATGCAGAGATCACAGTCTTACAGCGCTCGTTCTGCGTCGCCTTCACGTGGCTAACTTCGTCCCGCATATCGCCCCGGTGAGCGTCCCGTCATCTTGTGCCATTGTCATCGGTCGCTCCAAGGCACTGGACAGCCAAAGGATTTCCACTCCTCGCATTGGCCTCGTTGTTTATCCCAGCATCGGCCTGCCAGTCTCTTGGCTTCGTCCTCCGTAAATCGATGGCAGAAAGGCTTACCTTAGCTTGGCCAGGCGGAGTCACGGCGGCTGGCCGAAAGGACACGGTTTGTACATCCCTTGGTTGCATATTGTTGAGTAAATTCGCATAATTCCGTGTTAGTATTTGCGCACGTCCAAATTCCACATCGGACGCGTTCTGATTTTCCCAACGCGAAAGATGGGGTAAGCCGTTAAGATGTAAGCAGTTGGTAAGTCTGTTGTGGTTCTGCTTTTTCCCTGCGAGAGTTCTCTGGTGGCCTGCTGCTTGTTCAAGAGACCAATCCAAAGACCCCTCGTACAACGTAAAGAACATATGGAAAGGAGTTGTACACATGACGAAGTCAATGCGAGCAGTGCTTATGGGCGCGGCCCTGTCCGGATTTGTTGCTGGCACCACAGTAAGCGCGATGGGCCAGAATACTGGCGGCGACAAAGCTGCTGAATCCGGCAAGAAAGCCTCCAAGGCCAAGAAAGACAAGCACGCCTGTAAGGGCCAGAACTCCTGCAAAGGCAAGGGCGGCTGCGGTTCAACCAAAGGCAAGAACGACTGTAAAGGCAAGGGTGAATGCCGTACAGACGGTAAGCCGATGGCCAAAGACTAATTCGGGTTTCCCGGTCGTAGGAGGGCCGGTGAAATCAAAGCTCCTGGTCCTCCATTTTTTTCACCTCTAGTAACATATCTCTTATGCCCGCAAACCGTTTTAATGGGTATTCGGATTATGGTGTCGGCATTGGCCTCCGAATTCCACATTACCAGCATATCTTTGAAAAAAAACCGGTTGTCGACTGGTTCGAAATCATCTCTGAAAATTTCATGCTGGATGGCGGCCGTCCCCTTTATGTCCTCGATCAAATCCTGGAGCGATATCGGGTCGTCCAGCATGGGGTCTCCATGTATTTTGGCTCGGCTGAGCCGCTGAACCGTGAGCACCTGCGACGGCTCAAGACCCTGGTCAAGCGCACCAAAACCCCCTGGCTCACAGACCACCTCTGCTGGGGCAGCGTGGACGGGCGTTACTCCCACGATCTGCTTCCCATGCCCTACACCTTCGAAGCGGCGAAGAAGACAGCCCAGAAAATTCGCGAGGTGCGTGACTTCGTAGAAATCCCCATCGCGGTGGAAAATGTCAGCAGCTACGCGGAATTCCACGTCTCGGAGATGACGGAATGGGAATTCCTGACCGAAGTAGCTGAAGAGGCGGATTGCGGCATCCTGCTGGACGTCAATAATATCTACGTCTCTTCACGCAATCACAGCTTTAATCCTCTCGATTATCTCAACCATGTCCCGCATGATCGCGTCGCCCAGATTCACATTGCCGGACATTCCAAGTTCGAAAAATACATTCTGGACACTCACGATCATGCTCCGATCGATCCCGTCTGGAAGCTCTTCGCCAAGGCCATTGAACTGGTTGGCCCGACGGCCACCTTGCTCGAGTGGGATGACCTGATCCCGTCTTTCGATGAAGTCCATAACGAGGCTTTGAAGGCCAAAAAGTTTTTGCAGGCCAAACCACCGCTTAAACCTGATCCTGAAGCCGCAGTCTCTTTGGCCATCAACCAATACTCTGACGCCGACACACATGGTGCGGAGAAGGCCAGGGCTTGATGGACCTGGAGCAGCTCCAGCGGGCCGTACTCCGTGTGATTCAGCAACCGTTGACCGCCGCTGAAGGCATGCGCAAGCGTACCCTGGACGGTAAGCCGGTCAAACAGATCGTCGAGTCCATCATCAAACCCAATGACCGGCTGACCTCCTTTGAGCGCCTGGAAATCTATAACCGCGTCTATTGGTTCCGCATTCTTTCTTCCCTGGCCGAGGACTATCCCGGATTGCGCGCCGTCATCGGGCAACGCAACTTCGATAGGCTCCTGAGCGCTTACTTGCAGGAGTGCCCTTCAGAGTCTTTTACGCTGCGCAATCTTGGTTCACGCATGGAATCCTGGCTGCGAGCCAAACCAAAGTTTACCCCCCGGCGTCATCGTCTTGCGCTGGACATGGTGCGGCTGGAATGGGCTGACATTGAAGTCTATGACAGCGCCGAACTCCCTAAGCTGACAGAGGAGAATTTGCGCAGCCTGGGGCAGGACCCTTCTTTTCAATTGCAGCCATATATAAGACTGCTGGATCTGGCCTACCCGGTCGATGACCTGCTGCTGAGCATCCGTGAGCAGGAAGAACCGGAAAATGATATTGCCAGCAATGTGGTCCTGGAACACGCCTCCCCTGCGCGCATGAAACGCCGCAAAATGCCGCGACCGAAAAAAGTCTACCTCGCCGTCCACCGGCAGGAGATGATTGTCTATTTCAAACGGCTGGAACCGGAAGGCTTTGCTTTGTTGCAGGCCCTGCAACAGGGTAAACCCCTTGCGGAAGCAATCGAAGCATCCGTCAGTTGGGGTAATCAGAAAGTCGAAGATGTCACTGGAAATCTCCGCGGCTGGTTTGCCAATTGGGCGTCTCTGGGATGGTTCTGCAAGCCGCAAGAAAGCTGAAGACAACATGAAGCCATTGCTGCAGTTTGTCGATCTTCTTTATGGTTATTTTCTGAAGGCCCTCGCTGGCACGCAGTGCGTGTTTTTGTTGGCCATCCGCGCTTATTGGGGATGGCTTTTCCTTGAGAGCGGGATGGGAAAGATCACGCATATTGATAAGACCATCGCCTACTTTACGGAATTGCATATTCCTGCCCCATCCCTCAACGCTCACTTCAATGCCGGCCTGGAAACCGTTGGCGGTATTCTTCTGATACTTGGCCTGGGTTCGCGGCTGATCGCGGTGCCGTTAACCATCAACATGGTTGTTGCCTTCATTACGGCTGAGAGCGATAAATTGGTCTTTTTTTCGGATTCGAACACTTTTTTCGGAGCCAATGCATTCCCCTTTCTCCTGGCTTCCTTCCTGGTCCTGATTTTTGGACCGGGATTTTTTTCCGTGGATACACTGATCGCATGGTATAGAAAGCGGGACCAGGTGACCGTAGGCAGGTTCAAGTTGTTTTGCCTGTTGTATGTGCTCCTTGTTCTTGTGTATGCGACCATATACTCTGGTATTACAGACGCCCCGGAAAGGCTGCTGGCCCACTGGTGGAATAAGCTGATTGTGGTAGCGCTCTTGGGCGTTGCCTACGCAGCCACGCAAGCCTTCATCCGGAAAGGTATTTGGAGCCAGAAAAAAACTCAGCCAAAACAGGTCTAGTCGAAAATCATCTTGCGCACTCTTTTTAGCTCTCAGGCCACCGTCACATTCGCATTGATCGCGCCCATGCTGTCTCTAGCTTTTCTTTGTCCACTTGCCGGCCAGGCAACCGGCCCGCAAACCACCATCTTGCGTTTTGCAGGCGGTGAAATTGAGATTACCCTTCCCGATGAGCAATTGGCGGTTTCGTCCAATCAATTGATGGACTGGATCAAGACCGCGGCTGGCGCGGTTTCTGAATACTATGGCCGCTTTCCCGTCCCCCACCTGACGCTGCGCGTTCGCTCCGGCCCCGGCTCAGGAATTCGTCATGGCGTCACCTATCCCAGGTACGGTGGATTGATTCTGATCTCTGTGGGAAAGGACACCTCGGTGGATGACCTGAAAACCGATTGGACTCTGACCCACGAGATGATTCACCTCGCCTTTCCTTCCATGGACGATGACCAGCACTGGATCGAGGAAGGAATTTCAACTTACGTGGAACCGGTCGCCAGGGCACAAGTCGGCAACCTCCCGGTAAAGGAGATGTGGCGGGAATTCATCCGCGATATGCCCAAGGGCCAACCAGCCGCCGGGGACGAAGGCCTGGACAACACTCACACCTGGGGACGGACATACTGGGGCGGAGCATTATTCTGTCTGATGGCAGACGTGCAGATTCGCGAGCACACCCACAATCGCAAAGGTTTACAGGATGCCCTGCGGGCCATCATGAATCACGGCGGCACCATCGCCGAGGACTGGCAGATCACCCGGGCGCTCTCCATCGGAGATAAAGCCACGGGAACTCGCGTGCTCGAGGAACTTTACCGGCAGATGAGCAACAAAGCCGTCCCGGTTGATCTTGACCAGCTATGGGCAAAACTCGGTCTCGCCCTGAACGGCGGTCAAGTCCAGTTCAACGATAAGTCTGTGGACGCTCCGATTCGGCACGCCATCACTGCAATCTACAGGTAGCAGTCCAAGTCATGCCCCTTGACTGCTTTTTCTTCGCCATCCGAAGTTTTCTTCGTGTCCTCCCCGTTTCTCCGTGTTTCCGTGGTGATCTTTTTGATTTTGGTTGTGGCTTCGCTGCGCTGTGGAGCAATAGTGAAGGTTTGGTTTAGGAGGTCGGAGTTCCTCAGATCTTAGGATGCCGTAAACGCAGCGTGTACAAATCTCTTTGCCTGATCTCATCCGCGCGGCCCACCAACTCGGCAGGATCGTCCGGCACCATAAACAGCCGGCCGCTCAGAGAATCAGCCTTGCCTGAAGCAAGAAATACCACCATGCTTGCGCCCGGCTCGGTCGTCTGGTCCTGCCCATGTTGAAAAACGTGTTCCAGCCAGGGTAGCCATTGTTTTCCGGCGGTCGCCAGCAATTCCTTATTCATGGGCGTCTGCACCGCGCCTGGATGCATGGCAAACACGCTTACACCGTGTGGCCGCACCTCAAATGCCAGGGTCTCCGTGAAGCGAATCAACGCCGCCTTGCTGGTCACGTAGGCCGACAAGTAGGGAACTGAGATGGTTCCGGCAGCGCTGGCCACATTGATGATGCGGCCTTTACCTCGCGCGATCATTCCCGGCAGCACGGCGTGGCACCCCAAAAACGGTCCTCGTAAATTGACTTCCTGGCATTGCCACCAGGCTTGAGCCTCGCTTTCCCATGTGGGCCCCGCTGGGCCGGCTACCCCCGCATTGTTCACCAGCAGGTCAATCGCCCCGAGTTCTTGCTCCACCAGCTTGATGCAGCCGCTGATCTGATCAGGAGCAGATACATCTGCGGCAATCGTCATTCCTTTGCCTCCACTG
Organism: Candidatus Angelobacter sp.; assembly: GCA_036522115.1. GTDB lineage: Bacteria > Acidobacteriota > Terriglobia > Terriglobales > Acidobacteriaceae > Angelobacter. The sequence goes on along the minus strand of DATDGL010000073.1, from coordinate 16,354 downwards.
CTTTGCAGGGCCTGCAGTGTTTCTTTCAATTCGCTTTCCCGACGATCGATCAACGCCACCGACATTCCTGCTTGTGCCAGACCCAGGGCAAATGCGCGCCCTAATCCCCGCGCGGCGCCGGTGACCACTCCTACCTGTCCCGATAAGCTGTGTTCACGCATAATAGGAAACCGGCGAACATAGTACAGGAAAATCACCCGGTGCCGTAAAATACCCTGCACATGGGGAGAATCCGATGCCCGCAAAGGCCCTAAACCTAAGGAAGAAAGCTCCACAGGAAACGCCGGATGATTTCTCAGCCACTTTCAAGGCATTGCGCGCCATCCTGGAGCCTTATGCCACCGGCAAGATGAAGGTAGTGCAAGACAAGCCGGATTATTACTACCTGGAAACCACGTTCTCTGTTATGGGCCGAGGCCCGGTCATGTTTGCCGCCGTCCGCAAGGGAAAAGCCTACGTCAGCTATCACCTCATGCCCATCTATATGAATCAGGCTCTGCAAACCAAGGTGTCGCCGGAGTTGCAACGGCGTAAACAGGGCAAGGCATGCTTTAACTTCTCCCAGCCCGACCACAAGCTTTTTGCCGAACTCGTCGAACTTACGCGCCTGAGTTTTGAGGGCTTCAAGAAACTGGGCCGCTAACCAGCCCGTTCCCTGTCTCGGTTTCTCTTCGATTCACAATTTACCCGATTACCGGATCACAAATTAACCAATTCTCCCCCTGGGCCAATCCTGCTTTGGCCGCAAACAGACCAGGTTCCTGCAAGTCGCTGGATCCAACGAAGTGGTATTTCTCATTTTTTCCACAAAGCTCTTGACAGCCTCAATTCTGCTCTGTTAATTTGGCGACCTCAGAAACCCAAGTAAATCAGGCCCTTGCAGATAACAATTGAATAAGTTCTCAACTTGCTCTTGATCTTTGCATCAAGAGTGGTGCGTACAGCCTCGGGGGACGCGCTAGCACCGCTGTTCCGAGCAGGAAAGGCAAGCAAGGTTATGTGGACTGAAAGACTTTCCGGGCGGGTGCTCAGGGTCTTGACCCCACTCGGTCCTCGTTACATCAAACCTTCATCGTCGCGTGAGCGGCTTTACCTGGCTTGGATGTTCCGTCATTTCCAGACGCTGCCGGAGCCGGTGCTCAGCCCACGCCAGCAGAAACTCATTGATCGACTGTGCAATCAGGGTCAATTTGCTTTTGCGCCGGACATGAAAAGCATAAAAGAGGTCCCGCTCATTGGCACTGTCGAGCGCCAGCCAAAATACCACAGCTAAGTCAGGACCTTCGCTGCTCCTCAAGTTCTTCCAGCGTGCGCGGCCAGTCTTCGCGCAACAGACGGCTGAGTGCGCGGTCAGCCAGCAGCTTTCCTCCCGTCTGGCAGTGCGCGCAGTAGTTGGTCTCATTGGAGGCATAGCGGATGCGCTGAACTTTCGCGCCACAGCGTGGACACGGCTTTCCATATCTGCCATGTACAGCCATTTCTTCATGGAATGCTGTAACTTTATCTGGAAACTGTTTTCCTGCCTGGCCGCGCAGGTTCTTCGTCCACTGCTCCAGCGTGTTGCGTGTTGCCGTGAACAGACGGCTGATCTCCTCATCCTTCATCCGTTGCGTGAGCATCACCGGCGAAAGCTGTGCTTGAAACAGGATCTCATCTGAATAAGCATTGCCGATTCCGCTGAACAATCGCGGATCAGTCAGTGAGCGCTTCAATGTGTGATTTGCCGAGATCAGCGCTTCTCGGAATTCTTCCGCCGTGGCCGAGAATACGTCAATCCCTCCGGGATCGAGTTTGGCCAGCGCCGCCTCTCCTGCTGCCAGGTGTAGCGACGCGCGTTTCCTGGTGCCGGCCTCCGTCAAGGTCAACGTGCCGGAATCAAATTCAAAAGCCGCCAGGGTTCGTCTTCCGTCGGGCATGGTCCAGCGTTGCTTCCAGTGCAGGCGGCCGGCGATCATCAGATGGAAAACCAGCCAGACGTCATGGTCGAAGCCGATTGCAATTCTCTTTCCCAGGCGGCGCAACGCCGTGACGGTGTGGCCGTGAATGGATTCCATGGGAGGGTGCGTCGTGCGCAGCAGAAAAGGTCCGCCAATTGCCGTTCGCTGAAGTACGTGCCCCAGAACGCGCTGCTCCAGCGCTTCAAGATAGACAACAATGTCAGGCAGTTCCGGCATTCATGATTGCTTCCGCTCACCACTTTGGGTTTGCGGTGTTACTCACCAAAGATGAGAAGCCCCAGTAGGTCGCCTAGCTGCTTTAGCTCATCGGGATTGTTGGCATCGCGGAAACGCTTGGCCAAGTCAAAAAAGGCCCTTTCTCTGGCCAGGATTGCACCGTTGGTAAATATAGCGTTGCGATCCATTTTCACAGTGAAAGCTCAATCCTTGATTTTCAATTACTCAATTACCAAATTACCAAATTTCACGCCCTCGTCATGCCAGCTCCAGCTCAATCTTCTTTGCCGCCGGATCCAGGCTGGCAATGCGGAACGTGAGAATCTGGCCTACCGCCGGCGGCTGGCGTTTGCCTGCGCTGCTGGGTGCTGTCCCGGTTTTCCAACGCGCCTGGAGCATGGAACTCAAGGAAGAAATATCGGCCTTCGCTTCGCTTTTGGCCGCCTCAGCCGGCGATTTCTCTGCGGTGATCCGGCATGTGGCGTGTATGCCCTCGCCCAGCTCCACCCGTGCGCTGTTGCTGGAAAGCTCGGTAACACGGCCGGTCACCACGTCACCCGGCTTGTGCTCGGCAATATATTCATCCAGGCCGCTGGGGACCATCTGCTTCATGCCCAGCTTTAAGCGCCTTCTTTCACTGTCGATCTCCAGCACCTGCGCCTTGACCACTTGCCCCACCTTCAGGACATTGCCAGGATGGTCAATGCGCTTCTCGGCGCTCAGATCGCTTACGTGAATCATGCCTTCCACGCCCTCGGCTAATTGGACAAACGCGCCAAATTTGGTCACGCTCGTCACCGGCCCTTCGATCACTGCCCCCACGGGAAATCTCTGCGTCACCTCGATCCAGGGATCGCCCAAAGCTTGTTTAAGTCCAAGAGAAAGGCGGCGCTCGCCCGGATTCACTGCCAGTACCACAGCCTCCACCGTCTCACCCGGCTTTACCACATCGCTGGGCTTTCTCGCCTTTTTCGCCCACGACATCTCGGAAAGATGAATCAAGCCTTCGATTCCCGGCTCCAACTCCACAAAAGCTCCAAAATCGGCCACCCGCGTGATTGTGCCCCGCACTCGCTCACCCACTCTGTATTTTTCTTCTACTGAGTCCCACGGATGCGGTTGCAGTTGTTTCATCCCCAACGAAATGCGGCGCTTGTCCGCATCCACCTTGAGCACTCTGGTTTGAACCTGTTGCCCCACGGAAAGTACGTCCGCCGGCTTGTTGACGCGTCCCCAGGAGATTTCTCCCACATGCAGCAGGCCATCCACCCCGCCAATATCGATGAACGCCCCATAGTCGGCCAGGCTGCGGACCACGCCGCTCACGGTTTCGCCTTCCTTGATCTCTGCAAACCGGAGCTCCTGCGCCGCGCGCTGCTCTTCTTCCGCTATGATCCGGCTGTCCACGACCACGTCTTCTTCTGTAACGTCCAGCTTGGTGATGCGGCAGCGGATGTCCTGTCCCACAAGCTTTTCCATATCGGCGGCATCGCGCACTCCACTGCGGGACGACGGCATGAACGCCCGCACGCCTATGTCCACGCTTAATCCCCCTTTCACCACTGCCATCACCGTGCCCGCAATGGTGGTGTGTTCAGCGAATGCCCGTTCCAGGGCTGTCCAGTCGCGTGGCCGCGAAATCTTGCCTCGCGAAAGCTCGTAATAGCCTTGAGGATCGCGGCCCTTGATGTTGACGGCCACCTTGTCGCCGGGTTGGATGGCTTCGAGCTCGCCCGCTTTCGGGAAGGCGCTCAGCGGCAGCACTCCCTCGGTTTTGAAGCCGATGTCCAGCACCACCGACTCGGCCGTGACGGCAATCACCGTGCCTTCGAGCTGTTTGGGGCCGTCTTCAGTTTTACGTGAGCGCCTCTGCTCGTACTGCGAGAGCAGCGAGCCGAAAGACTCTTCTTGATCGGGAGCAGTTTGGAATTCCGGAGTACTTGGATCAGGCATGAATTGAATGCAATCTCGGGTGTGGAATTGTCTTCATTAGCATATGACGAGAAGCGGAACTATCGCAACCCAACGCCAGGCGCAGGCATCCTTTCATAGAAGGACTTCCGCGTATTAAGAACAGAATTCAACCAATGAAGATTCAACACAGGGAGAAGAAACATGAAGCTAAGAAATCTTGCGCTCGTTTTGATGGTGCTGGCGGCGGGAGCTCTGGCGCAGCCTTTGCAAGTGCTGCCTCAGGGCACAGAGGTCAAAGTAAGAACGGACACCGCGATTCCTGCCGTCCCGGCAGCCAATGCAAAATACACTGCCACCGTGAGTAACGATATTCTGGATCGGTCGGGCAACGTCGTCATTCCTCGTGGATCACGGGCAACACTCGTAGCCGTTCCTTCCGATGACGGCAAAGACACCAACCTTGATCTGCGGTCGGTCAGGGTGAATGGACAAAGATACTTGCTGCAGGCGCAAGGCAAATCCCAGAGCTCTACTCCGGGCGGACTGGGTATGAACAGCCGAACCGGTAAATATGTTGGCGGCGGAGCCGCCGTTGGTGCAGTCCTTGGGGCCTTGCTCGGCGGCGGCAAGGGCGCAGCCATAGGCGCCCTGGTCGGAGGCGCCGGAGGCGCCGGAGCGCAAGTCTATACTGGTAAGAAAAAGGAACTGCCGGCTGAGACTGAGCTCTCCTTCAAATTGGCCCAGGACCTTCAGTTGACACCACAATCCGGTCGCAGCTTTCAGCATCGGCCTCAGCAATAAACTGGAGAATTGAATCATGAAAATGGCGGGCCTGCTTTAGGCGGCCCGCCGCAAGACGAGGTTACAGGGATCTCAGGAAGTTAACTACCGCCTGCTGATCGGATTGGCCAAGAGCGTTGAAGTTTGCAATCACGCCGCAAGCCTCGGAGGCCGGTATCGAGCCGGATGCGACGGAACTCGCGCTTGGACAGTGGTCCTCAATGGCCTGAACAATGTCCGTCTCCCGTCCGTCGTGCAGGAAGAAGAGTCGCTGCCCGATTCCCCACAGTGGAGCCGTACGGAACTGGTCAGGCCCGGCCGCTCCCCGGGTGACGCCATCAGCCAGAAACACACCCATGTGATGCAGGGCGAAATCGGATAACGGATGGAAGGTGGCGTTGTTCAGGGATGGAATCAATGAGGATGAGGTGGTAAAGCTATCGGCATGACAGAGAACGCACCCGATGCCATAGTTCGGCGCCCCGCCCGCCGGGCCAGGGACCATAGTGCCAAACAGCGCTTTGCCGTTCGTAGCTGACGTGCTCAGAATATTACAGACCGCGGCCCCGGTGCTGTCCACGGTGCTGGCAAAATCGCACTGGCTGGGCGCGCCGTTAAGCCGCATGAAAACCGCGAAATCCTCAATGTCGGAAGACACCAAGGTGGAAATATTCGGGCCATTCGTGCTGTTGGCCGCTATGACGGCGTTGGTCAGGACGTTGGTGATGTCTTCGGGTTGAGTATTGGAGATGCACAGTCCGTTGCCAATAGTTCTTTCGTTGGTAAAGTTCTCATTGGTTACCCCCATCTCCACATTGGAGGCCTCACCGGCAAAAATGAGCAGGGACTTGTTTTGTGCCTTCCAACCGAAGCGGCTGACGGTTTGATCATTCGCGCTGGTGTTGAAACTCCCGGAAATGCCATGTGCAGGACGTGCTCCTGTTGGGGTGTTGGCAGAGAGGTTGGCAGCGGCTGCGGCATTGGCGCGCAGGGCCGCGTCGGGCGTATTCTCCACAAAGCCCTCCCCGAACAGTGGGATGGGAATGCGGAACACCACGTTGTTGTTGGTTTGCTGGGTCTGAAAATCGATCTGATCAATTTTGCAGTTGGGCGGCTCGTCGCTGCGCCCCTGGATCACGAAGAGATTGGCGACTGAACCGGCGGGGATCGCAGCCGCAAATCCGGTGGCAGGCACAGTTTTGGGGAACCGGGCTTCGCGCACCGGCCCTTCTGGGTTAATGAATGAAGGTACCGAGTTGTTTGCTCCCAGGGCGTGAGCATCAATGATTTGTGGGTTCTCCGTAAAGGCTACGTTGCCGGTGTTGCTGCACAAGGTAGGCTTGCCGGCTGGAGTGACGCAACCAGGACTGCTGCCTCCAATGGCTGGTTGGGAGTGGCACTCCAGGCAGCTCTGACTGTTAAAGGACGGTCCCAATCCAAGAATGGTGCCGGACGTACCGCTGGCTGCTCCATTGACGGTGGCAGTGGTCCCAAACACGGAAAGCGCCTGACCCCAGAACGCGCCGAAATTCACTTGGTTGGCGCCGGTCCCCACCAGTGTATTGGCCAAAACGTTGCCCGCGCCCGCGTTGACTCCATCTGTGGGCTGCGCGGAGTCCGCAACCACGTTAGTGAACTTTACCCCGTTGTGGTTTTTCACCTGGTTTCCCGTCGGTCGTGGGCCCGGGTCAACTGCAGTTGGCGTACATCCGGAGTTTGAATTGCACCCGCCGCCATTCTGCGCCTGCAGCACCCCGGCGCACAGCAAAAGAACTACGCTGAGTCCGAAACGGAACAGTTGCGGGTTGCACGGATTGGATGTTGTACCCTTCATGATTCTCTTCCTCGCTTTCTGAATTGTTGTTGCAGAACAACGTCCTCTCAATCGTTTGTTCTCAATGCAACAATTCCACAGGCAGAGTACCTGCTCGACTGTGAAAACGCTATGGTCACATCATGAAAGTTTGGTTAAGAATCCCATTTTAGGAATATGTAAAGCCATAAATGGAGCTATTGCATATTGAAACATGCGATATGAACTGCCAGGATTTGCCGGCAGTCGGAGAGAATGACGGCTCGTGAAGGCGTCACTCTGGAATGCACAGGCCCGGTGCGCGAGGTCCGGAATTCATGGCCACGCATGTAGAATTGTGAGTCACAGAAATCCCTCGATGCCTGATTTCAACCCTGAACGAGTAGATGATGAATCTCACAAAGCGCACTAAACTTCGCCGGCTACCCAACCGCGGTTCGCACCAGGCTGAGACCATCCACGCCATCCTCGATGCCGGATTTCTGGCGCATGTCGGCTTCCAGGTGGACGGCCAGCCATTTGTAATTCCCACTCTGTACGGCCGTGATGGCGACAAGCTGTATTTGCACGGCTCGGCAGCCAGTCGAATGCTGGGTGAGCTTGAAACCAGCATGCCTGTATGTATCAACGTGACCTTGGTGGATGGATTGGTCCTGGCGCGATCTGCGTTTCACCACTCCATGAAACTACCGGTCAGTCGTGGCCTTTGGCTCAGCCCGCAAGATTGCGGACCCGGAGCAGAAGACGCGGGCGTTGCGCGTCATCTCAGAACATGTGCTGGCGGGCCGCTGGAATGACGTGCGCCGCCCCACTGAGAAGGAGCTAAAAGCCACAGCCGTGCTCGAAGTTTCCATCGAAGAGGCCTCAGCCAAGGTCCGTGTGGGGCCGCCGCTCGATGACGAGGATGATTACAGTCTGCCCATCTGGGCCGGGATTCTTCCTCTGAGCATTGAACCGAAAACGCCATACCCGATCCAAGACTCGCAGATGGCGTCCAAGTGCCGCAATATATTGTTGCGGCCGCAGTTCCGGGAAGCAAGGGTTCTTAAATGATCATCGAAATGCGCACCTACAAAACCAAGCCCGGTTGCCGCACCCAATTCCTGGATATATTCCGGAGCAAATCCATGCCCGCTCACGCCGAGATCGGAATGAAGATCCTGGGCCCGTTTCTCTCCATCGAAGACGCGGACACCTTCTTCTTTATGCGCGGCTTCCCGACCTTCCTTCGCGGGAGTCTATGAAAGCGAAGTTTTACGAAGGACAACTCTGGAAGAGTGAACTCGAGAACGTTTTAATGCCGATGCTGGAAAAGTATGACGTCGTCCTGGTGGAAGACAACGAGGGCCCGTTCCAGTGGAAATGACCCGCTCTGAAGTACGATTCGTGAGAATCTTTCTTTTCTTTTTTATTCTTCTCCGTGTCATCCTGAAACTTGACCGGGCGAAGCACGGTCAGGTGGAAGGATCTGCTCCCGCCAAGTTTCTCCGAAACCGCAGGGCCTGCCCCCGATATCGGTGCATTATTTCTAAAAACGCCCTGACTGTCCCATCGTTTCGTTGAGGATCACAGGTTGTTCAAATCCGGTACTGCCTGGCAATTCTTTTCCCTCTACGCAAGAGATCAGCAACCGCAGCCTGAGACCGTGCTTGATGCAACGGGGTTAAGGCCAATACTGTTCACTTAACGAGGACGCGAAAAAAAGTTCGTCATCTCGAGGGTTTACCCACGCGTTAGCGGGGGTAAAGGGGTTAAGGCGAGAAAGGCGGCAAACCGCGTTGACTCAAAGCAACCAACGAGCGCACAATCCTTGATAGCTGGGCAAGATAACCTTCTAGCTGAAAGGAAAAAGCAATGAGTAAAAACAGCAGAGTGGTCGGCCGCTTAGGTGCTCGTGAATTGACCCAACAGGAATGTGAGCAGATTCAGGGCGCCATCCACACCGGGAATTGCACCTTCAATTTCAAGACCCATTCATTCGACGGGGATTGTGAGCCGCCTCCACCGTAGCGCTGTCCCTTCTTTGCAGAACTCGCTACAAGCTGTCTCGTAAATGGTTTTGAAGGGCACGGCTTCAGCCTGCCTGGCCCCGCCTTAAGAGGTTGCGGAAAAATACTCTTTTGCGAGCAGAAGACAAGTAACAGGGCACGAGTTCACTCGTGCTGAGCGGACTTTTAGTCCGCGTTAAACAGCGGCAAACGAATCGTTTCCTTGCTGCCGCTAGGGCAGGAGAAGTGTCTGGGTGATCGCAAAGGCTGGATGGATATTCCTTGGCATCGACCCCCTGGTCCCGAACCGCATCGCGGGCGTTTTCGATTTCAGCAAAATTTCAAAGGGGGAAAAGAGGTGTGGAATCAAGAGCTTGCAAAAGCTCTTCTCGGCGCAGATTCAGAGAATTTGAAGATGCGCCGTTTGCCGCCTACGGGTTTGCCTACAACTTGTCTTTTATTTTAGCTTGTTTAGAGGTTCCTTTATCCTCCGAATCGACTCATCGCAGTTTGCGCAGAGGGAACGAAAATGTTTGCTATAACTTCCGGAGTCGCTAAGTGCCTTACGCTTGATTACAAGTGCATCCTTACCCGAGGCATGGCCTTTGAGCTTTGACCGCAAATCATGGAGCGTTTTGAGAGGCTCCATTGCCTTCTTTGCATCATCGTCGGAGAACCCAAGCGCAATAAGACATTCCTCCACGAGCTTTAACGAGCCGAACTGCGGGTCAGGAGTTCGTTCGAGTTCTTGCGCCTTATTCCTGAGCCATTTAGTTTCGAATCCTTCGACCACCAACTGGTCGAGTTGAAGAATTTCGTTGGCCCATTCGTCAGCGGAAGAAGTCACTGGGTAATGCACCCGGTCAAGTAAATCATCAGAACGTAAGGTCCACCAGGGCATTTGCTTACGCTTCAAATAGCGACAGACTTCCTTTAGGCTTTCGAGCGGATCATAGTCGATATCCCAAGATGCCTCAAAATCGGTCTTGAATGCTCGCTTGGAGATCGATCCTTTCGGTGGTTCGTTATATGACTTCCAGTAAAGTTGTTCCTCGTAAGGGAGCCTGCTCAGATACACGATATAGGTATGCACCTGACCAGACTCGTTGATGTCGTAAGTCTGCAGATGCCATGCACCGCGGCAGTATATTGAACGCGCATCGAGGCGATATTTTCCAGAATCCGCTTTGTACTTGGAAAGTACTTCCGGCTTAAAAAATGCGGGACTAGTCTCAAATGGCAGATCCGATTTAGTGAAATAATTTTCAGTGTGTCCAGGAGCAGACGAAATCTCCTTGACAACTCCGTTTTTCCAATCATAAGCAATGAAAGAAGCGTATTTCCGTTCTTTCTTTACACCTGAAATATGGCGTTGAATCAGCGCTTGCTTTGACATATTGGATCGTACAATCTGAATTCCTCGCATAAAGCTTGCGTGTCCTGGCTCTATATGCGATCGATAAACGAGGTCTCCATCTGTTGTCTCTTGTGCATCAGGAAGATTGGTCCACCCACCAAAGTTTGGAGGGTAGCGCGTAAAATCAAACGTTCGCACAAGCACCGAATCGGTCAGAGCCATGTATTCGTCAAGTAGATCACGGTTGAAAGTGATAATATTCCCGCCGAAATCATCTCCTTTTTCTGGAACTGCCACAATTCGAATCATCTCTTCAACATCTCCGTGTTCGTCGAGTCGGCAGTATGCATTCCGATCCTCCAGAAAATGAAGTCCGAACACGTGAATAAATCTCTGAAGAGCCTCAAAGTACCCTTTCTCACCGAGTCGGCCCTCAAATGAACGGGCGAACACGAGCTGTTCGCCTTTGTCAATGGTCTTGCTTCCCGTGTGATCGAGCGGAGGCGATATGGATACCACCGGCGGTTTAGAGTAAGTAGTACAAATTCCCCATGAATCAGCGGCATTGAAGTTCCATTCCATTAGATCGGCTGAATCAGGTGGGTTCATGAGAGACTCGGGTACAAGCACCGCATGCATGAAGGTGTGCTGGAGGCCTGCGTACACTACGAACTCCTTTTGACGAACATTGTCTTTGAGAAATGCCACTGCATCGCGCATTTCTAGCCATGCGTCAAAGGCTTCCTTTTCAAGAGGAGCAATTGATATTTGTTGCAATTTTTCTACTGCGCCTGCCATTTGTTTTAACTCTGCGTACGCAAGGCCTAAGCCCTTCTACAGCTTTCTTATTTTTTCAATGTCGATCTTTTTGTCCTTCGCATCAGGAGTAATGTACGGAATCTTCTCTGGCTCCATTCCAAACCAAAGATAAACTTCCTCGACAAGCTCGTATGCGGTTTTCTCGGGTGAGAAATCTTTTGTCGATATTTGAATGTGCAATACTGCTTCGTTCTCGGGCGCGTCGTGCCTCTCACCCGTAGCCTGTCCGTATGAACCGAGTTGGTACGGAAATAAGTAACTCGGAATGCCATCTTTTTTCATATTGTAAAAGCGCATTTGGAATGTCAGGGTCTCTGGTTGGCGATCCACGTGTTTTAGCACTTCTTCATAGAAAGCCATGAAGCTGTAGATGACTTCAACTAAAGCTGCTGGGTTGAGCTTTGGCTTGTCCGAATTATCCGATCCCCATGCTAGAAAATCCACGTCTGCCAAGCCAGCAAAAATCAGTGTACCGTCTTTGTACAGTTCCAGGATTTTCCGGTCCCCGCTCACTGTGCGGACAAACTCACCTTTGATGATCTGGGATGGCCCGAGTGTATGCAAATCCCATCCCGCATATCTCAAGACAGGAGGGTTCTCTAACAAAGCTCTTATGCCGCCTGGACTGGATTCAAAAAGTTTCTGTACTTCTGTAGGAGAACCGGGTTGCGCAACCAATACAAAGGAGCGTCGGTCTTTCAACGTTGAATTCGCAAAAATTGTATTGATCCGATCATCGAGCAGCGATTTAGTTCTTTTTGCAAACTCTTGTTTTTGTGTTCTGCCAACAAGCTCACCAAGCTGTGCTTGGAGATCGGCAAAGCCACGTTGGATGTTTTGGTCGTAATGGAGACCTCTTTGCAGAGCGGTGTGAATGTCTATTACGGACAACGGCTGACTGTTATCTCTTCGCCGCTCGGCATAGCCAAACAGAATTTCGACTGTCTTCTGCCCATCGAGCCACTTTTTGATTAGAAAGGGCTTGAGACTTTGCTTTTGTTCGGGAATATCAATTACAAAAACACCTTTGGCTGAAGACGCCTCTTTGTGATAACGAATGCTGAGATTTTCAATTTCAGGATAAATCCACTCACGTAAAAGTTTTTGGTACTGTTCGGGATCAATCAGTTTTTGGTCAAACGGTCGTATCTCCTCAATCTCATCGCTGAAATGCACTTGGCTCTTTTTTGTCTTTGCGCCAATGATAATTAAACCGCCGCGTAAATTGGCGAAAGATGAAATGTCTTTGGCGAGTTCTCTTTTACCAGCTTCCGTCGAGAAGTTGTAGGGTTGCCCCTTGCATTCCAACGAATCGCCCTCGATGCGGCCAACGAGTTTGTTAAATTCGCCTGACTCCACAATCGCTTTAATTGTTTCCAAAATACTGCTCATGCCAGCTTAAGCATAATTGTTATGCGAATTTTGACAAGGGCGACACTCTGGTAGCCGGAGAAACACGGAAATTGGATTGAGGAGGAGACGATCTCATGGTCGTTTTCTGCTCCTCATTTTCTTTATGGTTCGCTGGAGTGCTTCTATCCATTCTTCAACTGTCAACAAAAGACGGTCATAGGATGCGACTTCAATTCGTTGGCCGCGCAGGTTCGCAAGCCGTTGCCGATTGGTTTCATCGTAATTAGTACTCCTACCTATCACAATGCAGGCTTTGCAGTTTGCATCCAGCCCAGGCCAACCGCCTGCCCTGAGTAATTCCGTATGCTGTAGAGCATGGCTGCGATAATCCTCAATCTGCTGACGGGCGTGAAGAAATCCTGCCGATAATCCCTTGGTGCTTGTGACGATTGCGTTCGGACTTTCTAACTCAACAACAGTCCAGATTGGTCCGATAGAGGTCCAGTCGCATATCAAAAAGTCTGGAGTCCACCAACCCCCTCCGGGTTTAGGCAGGTTTTGGCGGGGAAGAACAAATGCTGTATGAGGTCTCTCGATCCCCATTAGTAGCGCAGCGGGGTTCTCTTCGAAGAACTTCTGTAACGGCTTCTCATCTTGAGATGTTTTGAGAACAGCGCGGAAACGATCAGCTAGTTCCCGAGGGAGAGAGGTCCATTTTACTGGCGGAACCCCCTTAATTTCTTTTGGTGCATCTCCGAACATGGTGAATTGATCCTTGAAAAACCGCTTACGGTAATTCTGCCGATTTCGTTTGCCACCCACTTAGTTTGATTCTTACAAAATTCCCTTTAGCAACGCCGAAGCAGTCGTGTCCAAATTCTGTGCAATCTTCTTCAAGGTGGCAATCGAAAGATTAACCTTCCCCCGTTCAATGTCGCTCATGTGAACGCGGTTTAGGCCGCAAGCGTCGGCAAACGCCTCTTGAGAAAATCCTTTCTTTTCACGGAGTTCGCGGATTCTTTTTCCTAGCTTCTTCTGGGCCTCTTGCATTCCAGAGATTCTGGGAGTATCCTCTGTATCCGTCCACAGGTTATAACTGAACAGGTTATAACTGACTAACAAAAAATGCTCAAACCCGCAGCAAGGCTCTGCTTTTTGGCGCTTTCGCTCCTGGTAGCTAAGGCGAGTCTCGCTGCGGCCCAAGAGGTTCAAAAGACTAAATCCCCGGAAATTTCAGAAGATAGGCTCCACGAAATCCTCGTTGCGATCTCCAAACTCGACTCAAAGTTCACGATCATCAGGACCTCCAGCTTTTCCATTGAAAGCGGCGATCTAACCGTCAATGTCGGAACAGATAAACCAACACTCTTCGATGGTCAGCCCTATCAGAACAGTGCGCCCCTCGTCGGTTTGTATGGGCAAATTGATGTCTCTGATAAGTTTTATGGAGTCGAGTTGATCCTGCATTATTCTCTTCAGAAACAGAAGGCCGCTTATGGGGATGCTTTCGTGAAGGAACGGGTAACAGTTCTTTATGAAGAGACACCGCGTTTCAAGGCACTCCACCCCAGAGTCTATGATTCAAAACCGTTTGCAGTGAACAAAGACGGCACATTCGTGGACACGCAATTATTCGGACGTTTTCACAGTCCGTTGCCTGAAAAAACGATGCAGGTCTTGAAGCAGGAATTCATCTTAAACAATGAACTCATTGCCACTGTTTACATCGTGCGGACCCCGAAAGAAGTCCGGCTGATTGGTTACTCGGTGCCGCCACTACTGCCCGGCTTGGAAGGTTACAAATGACGAGCAAACATGCATTTGAAGAAAACAACAAAACTGGCTCTCGCCGATTGTTTGTGCGCTTAAGAACCGGCTTTTGACCCGCTATTTATCGTTGGCCGCTTCCCCCACCGTCGCTTACGTCCTGGCAATTCGGTTGTTATCTCGAATGAGAGTCCTGTGCAATTCCATGTCTGCTCCTGTCTTGGCAGAATTTACTTAGTGACTCACAATCCTTGTATCTGTTGGGCAATGGTAGGGTTGTTTCTCGCGGCAACGTCTTTAACTTTTTGAAGATATCCACCATCGGCTCCATGATCCCGAAGCCCTTGAATGATGTATCGTACATAGTCGAGACTGGTGCGCAAGTGATTCTGAGGCGTTATAACAAGGTATGTCTCTGCGTCTACAATGCTGCCGTCGCTCTTTCTGACTTTGATCGGCTTCCTACTGTAAGCAGTTCCCTCAATTGCGTCAAACGATTTTCGTCCATGAGGAGCGGCTGTTGTACGGCTCATTAAGTAATCAGGAATCTCATAGAGAACTCCTTGGGCAGGCTCATCTCCGCCTCGTACAAGATCAGCACAGGCACACTGATTTCCATTGCTCCATACATCAAAGCAAAGTTCGTAATTATCCACAGTCTCTGCCAACCCGAAGTCTTGAGCATCCCCCCGAAGCCTGTCCTGATGATTTAATCGCGGCTCAGAGCAGTTTGATCCATATTGAAATACAAGAGCCATGCAAAAAGTTTAGCAAATGCTGGTGCGTTTGGAAGACCAACATAAAACCGGCTCTCGCCGGTTTTATGTGTTTCGCTTCTTATGCACAGAGCGGGGTGTCGCTCGCCTCTCCTTTTTGGACAAAGTCCACAAGATCACCTATGAGTTTCCACCAAAAATCTCGACCTCCGGCTCGAAGCGGGCAGCCAGATTGGCCGCCATCACGGTTTGCCATCTCGGAAAATGGAAATCGTAGCGTAAATTCAAGGGCTTTGTGAGATGCACGCAGGTTCGACATTACAAGATTGGCCAATTCGCGTTTTTCATCGTAATTTGCGTTTTTGTACAATGAATACGCGGTCTTGAGGAGTTCGACAATTTTGTCCAGCTTTCCTGCTCCCCCGCCGCCTCCGCTTCGAAGCTCAGCCAATTTGCTTTCAATTTCACGGCACTCCAATGTGAGTGTCGTTTTCTTTTTCTCAAGATCAGCCTTGTCGATCATGCCATCAATGTAAGCATCCGTAAGTCGCTCGATCTTTGAGCGGACCGAAGCGAGCCTCAGTTGCTCAGACTGGAGAGCTTGCTTTAAATGCTCTTGCCAGGTGCTCTTGATTTCCGCAAGCATCAAGTCAACCAAGGATTCTTCTTCAGTCGATAGCCGCAGTTTTTGAAAGCAGCGCAGAAGTTCAGCCTGCACATATTCTTCCGTGAGATTAGCATGTCTGGAATGGCAGCGATAATAGATGTTGCCTTTCTGAATTTCTCCGACTAAAGACCGACCGCAGACGCCGCAAGTGATGAAGCGACTGAATTGGAAACGATGCTTCTGTATTTTCCGCTGCGTTCTTCCGGTGAGGGCCTTCTGAACTTTCTCAAAGAGATTCCTCGAAATGAGCGGCTCATGTCCACCGGCAAACGTCCGGTCCCCTTTCTTCACGTAAAGTACACCGATGTAGAAAGGATTGGAGAGTATTGCGGCAAGCGAGGTACGATTGACTTTCTTTCCGCCAGCTTTTTTCCTGGTTGGACGAGTTCGTAAACCCTTCCTGTAAAGCGCTTCACTCAATTGAATCAGGCTGTATCGTCCCGTGGCATAGAGCTCAAATGCTTCTCTGACAATTGGACCCTGCACTGGATCAATTGTCTTTGGCTGGCCCTCGCCATTGTTCAGATAACCGAGCGGTGCGGGACGTGGGCAAAGGCCCTGTTTCAATCTGCCGTAATATCCTTTCTTAACCTCTTCGCGCAGATTCCGGCTGTAATGGACGGACATAACTGCTTGTAGGTCGGCAGAAAGCATTCCACCTAAGGTGTTTAGATCAAGTGATTCGGTGGCGAAATGGACTTCGAGACCTGCCTCAACCAGCTCTCCGATCTCCGCCCAATCGCGAAAATTTCTGGCACCACGATCAACTTTATGAATGATGACCCCGGCAGCAGCGCCGCTCTTCAATAGAGTAAGCATTTCATTGAACATTGGGCGACCGATTTTTGATGCCGTCTCCCTTTCCTCAAACCATCTGAGGATGTTCAGGCCTTTGTGGGTAGCGTATCGCTGGATGATTTCCTTTTGTTCGTGCAAAGAAACGCCGCGTTCACCTTGCTTGTCGGTTGAAACGCGGGTATATGCAAAATACCTCTTCACAGATTTT
>DATDGL010000072.1:0-4039 GCA_036522115.1 Candidatus Angelobacter sp. | reverse complement strand
CGCTATCGGGTACGCGCGCTACGCTTTGCGGATTGCACCCACAAAACGTTGCAATATTCAGTTGTCAAAGATCGTCGCGGGAACTACAAATCCCGCTCGCCCTAGGGCGAAGGCGCACCTATCGCACCCAATTCCAGAATTACATCCCTATGAATGGGAGTCAATCAAGTGCTGTCACAATGCTGTCAGAGTGACAGCACTTTTTTGTGAAAAGGCCAATGTTTTGTTGTTTTTTGTGTGCTGAGCCTGCGGAGGCTGAAGAGAGCAGAAAATCATTGACTATTCGCTCTTTGTTCGCCTATTATTGGCAGCTAAACAGTATTGCATGCTGAGTGTTCCCATAGCTAATATGAGCGAGTTGGTCCAAATTCCGCTTCTAGAAGACAATCAGTCTATGGCCACTGCCACATCGATACCTCAAACACGAAACTTGGCGAAGCGTCAGGCTCATAGGAAGTATGAGCCCCTTCCTTCGATTTGGCACGGCGAAGATTCTGAACTTCTGGAGCGTATGCTGGATTTTTATCCTCGAAGGCCACCACGACAAATTTTGGATGCAACAGTGAATCATGGCCGATTCTGGCGGGGTAGCCACCGTCCTGTTACCGGTCTTGATATTGATCCGCGGTACAGTCCGGATGTCGTAGGGGACAACACTGCGATGCCATTCGACGATTTGAGTTTTGACGTAGTGGTCTATGATCCCCCCCATATCCCGAACCAAGGCAAAGACAATAAGAAGGATTTCCAGGAGCGCTTTGGTCTCAAGTTCAGTTCTGCAAAAGAAAACGGGTACACGTTCTCTCACACCTTTCCTCCATTTGTGCGAGAGGCTTACCGAGTTTTGCGATCGGAGGGTATTTTGCTGTGCAAGATCACCGACTATGTGCATCACCACAGGTATCAGTGGGCGCACATCGAGTTGGTAAACGCGGCCCAAAAAGCTGGATTCACGCCCTGTGATTGCATTGTAAAGGTTCGCAAGGGGCCGATTATTGATCCCAAGTGGAAGACCGCCCACCATACTCGTCGCCAACACTGTTACTGGCTGGTGTTCCGTAAGTCTAAGAAATGCGAGTAACCGCGAGTGAAAGATTCCTCTCAGCCGAGGCAACAATCCGTTGGGCCTGGGAAAAGGATCCTGCATCCTCCAGGGCCGTCGCGGCAGGTCCAGTTTTACCAGTTGCTGGTTGCTGCACGTCAGCAGTGGTTTGTTGACGCCCTTTCTGAAGCGTTGCGCCAATTGGACCAGGATGTCATCAAAAAACAACTTTCTCGCTACGTTTCCGCTGAAGCCCAAAGGACTCTGGCTGCCGCAGGGATTCGCGACGAATTTGTATTTCCCGTACCGGCTGTCATCAATGCCAAGCCGTCCCTTATCGGTTATTACAGGCTGCTTTTGGGCGCCCCGCAAAAGAGTTTTTATAGTGGCTTAACCGGGATGGGGATCTTCAAAACCATGGAAGAGACAGGCACGATGTCCGAGCGGCAGAAAGCGTTGGTGCCAGATTTTTGCCAGGCAATGGCGGAACCGCTTGCAGGATTGGTAGGGCAGATCCCGAACATGACAAGCAGGGATTTATCCGAAATGACGCTTCTGACCTACGGGGCGCAGTTGCAAGGCTCCAACAACACGCTCATAGGCAAGAAGGCGATGAGAGATGTATTTATGGCCATCGCTGAAATTGTAGATGCATTCGTAATGGAGACGCAGCTCAAACGATTCACGGTCAAGAATTCTTCGGGACGCATCGTTCATATCAAATGCTCGCATGATCCCGATGTCTCTATTGAAGAGACAGTTCAGAACCGCATCCACAAGAAAATTGCGATCGAAGTAAAGGGCGGGACGGATGTCAGCAACGCGCATAACCGTGCGGGCGAAGCGGAAAAATCACATTTGAAGTCCAGGAACTCAGGATTTCCAGAATTTTGGACGCTCATTTCAAAAAAAGGCCTGGATGTCGCCAAGCTTCGGGCAGAATCACGAACCACCAACCACTGGTTCGATGTAGCTGAGGTGCTGGCCCGCAAAGGTCCGGACTGGGACAACTTTCGCCAGCGATTAGCCGCCGCGGTGGGGATACCAGTGAAAGACTAGTCAACAGTTGTTGTTATTGATCTTGGCGAGTAGAAGCGAATGCTAAGAGCAATCCGCTCGCACATGCCCCCGCCCTTTACAATGTCTGTTTTCCTTATGGCCCATTTATTTGAACCGCTCCGCCTGCGCGACGTGGAATTCTCCAATCGCATCTTTGTTTCGCCCATGTGCCAGTATTCCTGTGTGGATGGTTTGGCCAACCCATGGCACTTCGTCCATCTGGGAAGCCGGGCGGTGGGACGCGCGGCTTTGGTCATCACAGAAGCCACGGCCATTACGCCTGACGCCCGCATCAGTCCGGAGGACCTTGGCCTCTGGAACGATGCGCAGGTGACGGCATTGCAGCCGATCTTTGCTTTCATCGAGCAGCAGGGATCTGTTCCCGGCATTCAGCTTGCTCATGCAGGCCGCAAGGCAAGCACGAGCGCGCCGGGGAAGGGCGGGCATCCGCTATCGTCCGCCGAGGGCGGTTGGACGCCCATTTACGCGCCCAGCGCTCAACCGTTTGCTCCAGGCTATCAAGTACCGACAGCAATGACCGTAGAGCAAATTGGCGCTGCGGTCGAGGCTTTTGCTGCTGCCGCCCGACGCGCGCTGAATGCCGGAGCAAGGCTGGTAGAAATCCACGCTGCCCACGGCTATCTTCTGCACAGCTTTCTTTCGCCCCTGAGCAATCAGCGTACAGACGAATTTGGCGGATCATTTGAGAATCGCACCCGCATGTTGCGCCAGGTGGTGAACGCCGTCCGCAAAGCGTGGCCGGACGCCTATCCCATTTCCGTCCGCATTTCCTGCACCGACTGGGTAGATGGCGGATGGACGGTTGACGATGCTGTGGCATTGGCCAGCGTGCTCAAGGGGCTCGGTGTCGATGTCATGGATTGTTCTTCGGGCGGAGTTGTTCCCGGAGCGAAGATTCCCGCGGGGCCGGGATACCAGGCGGGCTTTGCTGAGAAAATTCGGCGTGAAGCCGATATGCCTGTAATTGCCGTCGGCATGATCACCGAGCCGGCACAGGCGGACCACATCATCAGGACAGGGCAGGCTGACGCGGTGATGCTGGCGCGCCAGTTTCTCCGCCAGCCTTACTGGCCGCTGCACGCTGCGCAGGTCCTGGGATATGACCTGAACTGGCCAAGCCAGTATGATCGCGCACGCGGGAAGTAAGCGCGAAGCGTCAGCGCAGTCAGTCCACCATGCTCCCGACGATACTACACATCAGCCTCGCTACGGGTTTCACTCTGGGCAGAAACCTGGATCAAGGGCAAAATATCAATTCTTTATGCCGTTGCCGAAAAACAACGGGCCGCAACCACGGAACCAAGCTACACCATCAGACAGTTCCCGAACATGGCCGGGTCAAAGGGATTCCTGTGACCGGGTTGTTTTACGAACTGGCCTGTCTGCGGTGCGGTACTGCGGCCAAAGTCGGTACGGTATCTTCCATTCTTGCAATCTCCCGTTTCTCCACCGGGGATGACAAGACAATGGAGGTTGAAGTTGTGCCACATGGAGTCAGCCGGTCTATGAGCGCCTCCAAATGTTCCACCGAGCGCACATGTACTTTCATGATGAAAGAATCGGCGCCGGTCCCGCGATGGCACTCTACGACTTCGGGTGAATTCTTTACCACACTTGTTATCTTGGTAAAGACATCACCC
This sequence comes from Candidatus Angelobacter sp., assembly GCA_036522115.1. Lineage (GTDB taxonomy): Bacteria > Acidobacteriota > Terriglobia > Terriglobales > Acidobacteriaceae > Angelobacter. The sequence continues at coordinate 277 of DATDGL010000072.1, read as the reverse complement.
ACTACAGACATGCGGATAAACGCAGTAATTGGCATGCCCACTTTCATGGGATCAATATCAGCATGGTAGCCGAGGATAATCCCGGCCTCTTCCATCCGCTTCACCCGCTCTACCACCGCAGGTGTTGTGAGCCCGACCCGACGGCCAAGCTCTGCATAGGAAAGTCGTCCATTGAGCTGAAGCTCATGGAGCAGTTTCCAGCCTATTTGATCCAGCAGTTTTTCACTTCTAAAGCTGGGGTCCATATTCCACCTAAAAAGATATACCTGAGCTGAAT
>DATDGL010000071.1:0-4477 GCA_036522115.1 Candidatus Angelobacter sp. | reverse complement strand
AGCGAGCAGCGGACCATCGCGGGCATTCAGAAGAGCCTGGCCTACACCTACAACCTGGATAGCTCGGTGGCCACGCTGACCTATCCCAGCGGAGCGGTGGTCAGCTACATGCCGGATGCGGCAGGCAGAATTGTGTCGGCGATCGACCCTGGCAACAACATCAGCTACGTCACCGGGGCGACGTATGGGCCGGACAGCGGGCTCACGGGTTTCGTCAGTGGCCGGAGCAGCGCGTTTAACGGGATCACCAACAGCTTCAGCTACAACAACCGACTCCAGCCGACCAACATGTCGGCCACCGCCCCCAATGCGACGGTCTTCAGTGTTGGCTACGACTTCCATCTGGGCAACGGCGACAACGGCAACGTCTTTGCCATTACCAATTACCGCGACCAGACCCGCAACCAGAGCTTTGCCTACGACTCCCTGAACCGCCTGATCTCAGCCCAGAATGCCGGGACCGACTGCACCAAGAACACGGTCAATGGCAAAACTGAATACTGGGGGAACAGCTACAGCTACGATGCCTGGGGCAACCTGCTGCAGAAGACCGTCACCAAGTGCAGTGCTGAGAACCTGAGCGTATCTGCGCTGGCCAATAACCAGTTGGTGGGTTACACGTACGACGCAGCCGGCAACATGCAGCACGATGCCACCAGCGGTTTCAACTACAGCTACGACCAGGAAAACCGCATCACCAGCGCTGCTGGATACACCTATGCATATGACTCGGACGGGAACCGCGTCGAAAAATCCAACGGCAGCACAGGAACCATTTATTGGCCCATGTCTCCCGGCATCGTCGCCGAAAGCGATCTGAGCGGCAATCTCAAGTCGGAGTATGTGTTCTTTGGCGGTAAGCGGGTAGCTCGGAAGGACTTGCCAGGAGGCGCGATTTCCTACTACTTCAACGACAATCTCGGAACGGCTTCCGTCATAACCGACTCAGCGGGAAATATCAAAGCTGACTCAGATTACTATCCTTGGGGCGGCGAACTACAGTTTGCCAATGGTGATCCAAATCATTACAAGTTTGGAGGCCACGAGAGAGATGGCGAGACCGGCCTCGATTACATGCTGGCCCGCTATTACTCGAACCCACTCGGCAGGTTCCTAACTCCCGATTGGGCGGCAAAGCCGATCACCGTTCCTTACGCCAACTTCGGCAACCCGCAAAGCTTGAACCTCTACACGTTCGGCAAAAACAACCCAAGAACATTCGGCGATCCTGATGGGCATTTCACCGATTACTACAGTCCAGAAGGTAAGAAGCTTGGCAGTGATGGTATCAACAACGGTGCGGTAGCTATCACTAAATATGGGGTAGACAAGATGTCCGACGGTACGGTCAACGGGCTCACGACGTGTGCTGTCGGCTGTACAACCATTGAGAAGAGTACGGGAGTCGCGATTCAGGCATCCGTTGACAGAACAGAAAAGCCAGCAGGAGGGGACACAAAGGGCAACTTCCACGAGGAGGGATTCACTCAAGACAAGAACGGTACAATTCATAACGCACAGCCCGGCCCGGTGTCCAGGCCCGGCGACACAGAAGCGCACGTAACCCAGACGGTCACTTCGAACACGGCAATCGAAGAACACACGCATCCGGCGGGTACGAAAGACGCCGCTGGAACAACAACTCTCGGTGGAAGAACCTTCCGGCCTGAACCGTCTCCGCCAGACATCAAGGGTGCTGGTAACACGCCTGCCATAGGACAGCAAATCACGCACATCGAAGCTTCCGCTGGTGATAGGACCGTGTATTTCTACGACGACAAAGGCGTCTATGCTCACGTGCCACTGTCAGCTTTTCCAGAGAAGTAGAGTTCGCAAGGAGCGATTTTCATGCAGCTATACATGCAGCTATATTGGTCAAGGGTCCTAGTTCTGCTGGTCACGTTGCTCTTTTCTACGGCTTGGGGTCAGCAGCCTCCGCCTATAATCGGCCCGCCTCTTGCCGATCCAGGACCTCATCGGATAGAGGTGCGATTCGCAATCGGAAAGGCGGCTGTCAGGTGCAAGAAATTCAGCATGGTTGCCAAGGAAGACGGACATCTTCTTTTTACGGGTTCTTTCAAATCAGGATTCGATATTCCCAAGCAAGTCGAAAATCTCCCTAGACGCGATGCGCTTGAGCTTGAATTTAAGTGCAGCGGGCACCGATGGCGATTCTCTGAGGTCGGAGAGAGGGCCTTTCTCCATGGTTGGTGGTGGGTTGGAACCGACTACCCTCCGTTTAATGAACACCTGAGATCACTTCAGGTGAACGACGCCATTTGGCTGCGTTATCTGATCGTCGATCCAGCGGAGGAGTCAGGCTTCATTGTCTACAAAGCTTGCCCGGCAAAATTTAAGGATCAAAAACCGGAACCATGCTATGAGGATTTAAAAGGAGAGGAGAGCACGAAGCCGAGTTCATTGCTGATCCATAAAGACACGACGCACGCCCAAGGCAGCACAGACACCGTTGATCCGCAAACCGGGAATCTGCATGTGACGATCCCGCTGGTGGCGACAGCGAAGCCGAGCCACTGAGCCAGGTTCAGACCGCCGCTTACAATACCCGGCTTTTGCGTTTTACAGTCCCGCCAAGGCGCAGATCGAGAGGCGGGTGAGTCAAGCAGGTACTCTGGTTGCAACGTGTGTTTTAGAGCCAGAGTGAATTTTTTCTTTAGCCGATGGTTTGGCTCTGCCCATCCCGGCGAAGATCACCCGCCTCGATCTGCGTGTCCGGGCAAGACACAGCGGCCGATTCACAGTCTGACTGCCTGCCCTTTTTGGTTGGCTCCGTTGATCCGCTCTCCGCGATTCCGTTGTAGTGTGTCTTTCGTTAAGCCGTCTTTACAGTCCCGATCTTCCCGCCGATCCGCGCCCAGGTCCATGCTGGCCCGCGATGAATTTTTCTTTAGCTGCTGACTCTTGCTGCTTCCCCATCTGTCACGATCCAGGCTCCGGCAGCGTGGCGAATCCGGCGCAGGTAAGGGGTGGATTTTTGGTGTTCCTGGAGAGCTGCGGAGGGGGTGAGATTGTTTGCCATGCTTCGCATGGGGTGTAGGGGGTGACACGTCACCCATGACATGGTTGCTGCGCGGTAACCTTCGGTTACTAGAGCGTGTTTCATAAATAGGTTCGGCCTCAAAGCAGATACTTATATTTGAGGCGGGTTGAAGGTGAACTTCTGTCATGAAGAAACGACAGAAGTTGTTAAGCGAGGAACAGTGGCAGTTAGTCGAGCCCCTACTGCCCCAGCCTAAGCGCCGACGCGATGGGCGGGGACGACCGTGGGCCACGAATCGAGCTTGCCTAGAGGGTATTTTGTGGATTCTGCAAACCGGAGCGGCCTGGCGTTTTCTACCGGACGAATTTCCCTCGCCCTCCACTTGCTGGCGACGTCTCAAACAATGGGAAGAAGAAGGAGTCTGGCTGAGGGCTTGGCGAGCGATGTTGGGAGCGTTGGACAGCGAGGGTCTCCTGAAATGGGAGGAGAGCTTCCTCGATGGCAGCTTCGCCCCAGCCAAAAAAGGGGCTCTGCCGTCGGTAAAACCAAGCGTGGCAAGGGCACTAAGTGGATGGTACTGGTCGACGGTGAAGGTCTTCCGCTGGGAGTTCGGCTGGAAAGTGCCTCTCCGCATGAAGTTACGCTTGCGGAAGCCACACTGGCCGAGGTCAAGGTTCCACGAGCCAAGGGCCGTCCCCGACAAAAGCCGAAACGGGTGATTGCCGATACCGCTTACGATTCTGACCCGCTGCGCAGGCGCTGCCGCCAGCGCGGCATCGACCTGATCGCGCCCTACCGGGAGAACAACAAAGATCGGCGTTACGAGGATGGACGGAAGCTGCGACGTTACAAACGTCGTTGGATTGTGGAGCGAACCAACGCTTGGCTCGGTCAGTTTCGCCGACTGCTGGTTCGTCATGAACATCTCCTCAGCACCTATCGCGCCTTCTTCTACCTTGCTTGCCTCTGGATTACACTCCGGAGGTATTTATGAAACACGCTCTAATCGTTAAGGCAGCGTAAAAAAATAAAGGTAGCATCAGCGTTCGAACCTGTAGTGTGCTGCCCGAGCGTGGAGAGCTTGGTCGAAAGCCCCATAGAGCTCGGGTTGATACCTTTATTTATTTCCGACGCCTAACCACAACAAAGCAAAGAAAAACCCTGCAAAAATGCGGCTCTAGCCGCGTTCTCTGGTTACTGTCCGCGCTCATGTAAAACTGACCCCCTTACGATCATGAAGAATTGACCCCCTCCAGACGGCTGGGGGGCGGGACGAAGGCCCGAGCGGAGCGAGGGCCGCAGTCCCGTCCCACAGCTGAAAAATCCACAACCCCAGGTCGTACCCTGCTGCGTTGCCAGAAAGGGTCACGACCATTGCTCAAATTGGAGGAATGGATGGATATTCGAATGCTTCGTAAAGAGGGTCACTCAATCAAAGCCATCGCTCGCCAGATTGGCCGCAGCCGCAATACCGTT
>DATDGL010000070.1:0-24609 GCA_036522115.1 Candidatus Angelobacter sp. | reverse complement strand
GGCTTGTTCTCTTTGGCACAGGCCCATGCTCTCGCGTGTCAATCCTCTTTGAGGTCAATCACTAACCGGAGAGCCGTATGCGGGAAATCCGCCCGTACGGTTCGGAGGGAGGGGGATCGTTAGATCTCCCTACCCCTATCGTGCCGAAGGCGCGCGCACTCTTTGCCTGCAACCCGGAAGATTTTTCATGAGTTTTCGCGGGCCGCAGGCCCTGAGGGACACTTAAGAAGGACTGAGCCTTACCGGTTACCTGCGGCTTGCATTCCCGGTTGAATGGCGGGTTCGGATTGACGGTTGGGACTGCCGAAAGAGCCCATATTCTGAAGGATGTCATCCCGACAGCCCGTAAAGCGAACGCGCGTTTTCTTCAGCGCGCTCGCGGATCCTCCTCGCTTTTCTTCATTTTTGGCCAAAATTCTCATAAAAGTGCTGTCACTCTGACAGCATTGTGACAGCACTTGATTGACTCCCATTCATAGGGATGTAATTCTGGAATTGGGTGCGATAGATGCGCCTTCGCCCTAGGGCGAGCGGGATTTGTAGTTCCCGCGACGATCTTTGACAACTGAATATTGCAACGTTTTGTGGGTGCAATCCGCAAAGCGTAGCGCGCGTACCCGATAGCGCAGCCAATGCGCAGCGGGAGCAGTGTCTCCGGCGCTCGCGAAACCAACCCGTGAGCGCCGAGGGAGTAGTGCGTTCTCTTGATGCCGCTTATAACCGCATGTTGCGATACAAAAGCAGCATCCGATACACGTTCCGATACAAAATCTCGGTAGTGGGCTACTTTGGCTTTATGGTGACCGTGCAGCTTCTCCTTGTCATTCTGATCCGAAGCGTAGCGAAGGGGAAGAATCCCACAACCGCATCCAGGAATCAAGCGGCATTCGACGTATTCATCTCACTCCCTGAAAGTGCATGCGGTTTGACTTTTTGCCCACAAAATGTCTTTGTTTGCGGTCAAAGTAGCCCACTATAGATGCTCGCGAATCGTCTTCGGGATGGTGACCCGGCCTTGAGTGGTTATTACCGGCTCCATATTTTCGCTATTACATTCCTGGCAATGGAATGCCATGTGACCAATCGTCGCGTCAAGGTGAGAGCTTCTCGTTTTACTCATTCCGGTTGAACTTTAAGGCTACGTAGTCGAAAATAACTGCTTACCTTTTAACTCTGGAGAAATCATTGGCAAATCCTGTTCGGGCAAAGATTTCTGCCCTTGGCACTTTTGTTCCTCCACGTCTTCTCACCAATGCCGACCTGGAACAAATGGTCGAGACCTCTGACAAATGGATCTATGAGCGGACAGGCATCCGCCAGCGGCACATTGTGGACAAAGGGGTGGCCGCCTCCCATCTGGCAGTGGAAGCTGCCAACCGGGCACTGAAGGAACGCGGCATCTCCGGCAGCGAACTGGAGGCCATTTTTGTCGCCACCGTCACTCCAGACATGATGTTTCCCGCCACCGCCTGCCTGGTGCAGGGCAGGATCGGCGCCAAAGGCGCCTGGGGTTATGACATCTCTGCAGCCTGCTCAGGGTTCGTCTACGCACTCCAGACCGGGACCAAGTTTGTCGAATCCGGCGCGCATAAGAAGGTCATGGTGATCGGCGCAGACGTCATGTCCTCGATCATCGACTACACCGACCGCGCTACCTGTGTGATCTTTGGGGATGGCGCCGGAGCAGTGGTGATCGAGCCGGCAACCGACGGAAACGGATTTATCGATTATCACCACGAAGTGGATGGATCAGGCGGATGCTCGCTCAACATGCCCGGCGGCGGCAGCCTCAATCCTCCCACCCACGAAACCGTCGACAAGAAGATGCATTACGTCCACCAGGACGGCCAGGCAGTCTTCAAGTATGCGGTGCGCAAAATGGCTGAGGCTGCGGAGGTCCTCCTGACTCGCAATGGGTTCACCGCCAGGGACGTCAATCTGTTTGTGCCCCATCAAGCCAACAAGCGCATCATTACCTCTTCGGCTGAGCGCCTGGGCCTGCGCGATGATCAGGTGATGATCAACATTGATGAATATGGCAACACCACAGCCGGCACCATTCCCCTGGCGCTGGAATCAGCGCGTAATCAAGGCCGCCTCAAGCAAGGCGATTTGGTTGTGATTGCCGCGGTGGGCGCGGGATTTACCGTGGGGGCGACACTGCTAAGGTGGGCGTACTGAGAGTAACTGATAATCAGTAGTTAGGAAAATCAAAGGCAAAACCAAAAGCAAAATCAAAAGCAAGACAAAACCACAAGCCGGCGCCTCCCACAGAGTCAGCTTTTGCCTTTGATCTCATCGCGCTTCTTCGCCGCATCCTTTGGCGCCTGCGGTTCGGTCATGCTGACTGGATCGAGAATCTCTTCAATCTCTTTTTCCGTCAGCAGCTTTTTATCGCGCGCGATATCAATGATGGAGCGCCCGGTCGCAATCGACTCTTTAACAATTTCTGCGGCCTTGGCGTAACCGATATATGGATTCAGCGCCGTAGCCAGTGACACGGTGCTTTGCGCATAGAAGTTACAACGCTGTTCGTTGGCGGTAATACCGGCCACGCACTTCTCATGAAAGACGCGCAACATGTTGGTCAGAATGGTGGTGGACTGAAGCACGCTATATGCCATGGTCGGCATCATCACGTTCAATTCAAGCTGTCCTGCCTGCACGGCCATCGCCACCGCCGTATCGTTGCCTACCACCTGGAATGAAACCATGGCCGCCAGTTCCGGCATGACCGGATTGATCTTTCCCGGCATGATGGAAGATCCCGGCTGAAGCGCAGGCAGATTGATCTCCGGCATTCCCGTATTGGGTCCGGAAGCGATCAGGCGCAGATCATTGGAGATGCGGATGATCTCCAGCGCCAGGTTGCGCAGCGCGGACGAAACCTCCGCCATGGGCGAGTTCGACTGCATGGCCCAGCGCATGTCCGCTGCCGGCGCCAGCTTCTGGCCGGAGATGCGCGACAGACTGGCAACCGCCTTCTCTCGATAGGCCGGATGGGTATTGATGCCGGTGCCGACCGCTGATCCTCCCAGCCCCAACTCGCGCAGCGATTCGGATGCCCGGCGGATGCTGCCGATGGCCTTGCACACCGCCATCCCGTAGGCCGCAAATTCCTGGCCCAGGCGGATGGGGACCGCATCCTGCATATGCGTGCGGCCGGACTTCATGATGTGGTGAAACTCTTTGCCTTTGTTTTCAAACCCTCCCGCCAGCGACTCGAGCACCGGATAGAGCTTTTCCAGTTCCAGCAGGCTGGCCAGCCGCATGCCGGTGGGAAACACATCGTTCGTGGACTGGCCGTAGTTCACATGATCATTGGGATGGACGACGCTGTAATCGCCCAGCTTGCCGCCCAGAATTTCAATGGCGCGGTTGGCGATGACCTCATTGGTGTTCATGTGGAAGCTCACGCCTGCTCCGGCCTGAAAAACATCCACCACAAACGATGCGTCAAATTTACCGTCAATCACGTCTTGCGAGGCTTGGATGATGGCATCAACCCGCTTGTCATCCACCAGCCCGAGAGCTTTGTTGGCCTCGGCCGCCGCGCGCTTCACCATGCCGAAAGCGCGAATCAGCGTGGGATGCGCTTTCATCCCGGAGATGGGATAGTTTTCGATCGCGCGGGCCGTCTGGATGCCATAATAAACGTCCGCCGGAATTTCCTTGGGACCGATGGAGTCTTTTTCCTGACGCAGATTCTTTGGAGCAGTTGCCATATGAGTTTCCCTCAACGAGTGCGTACCGGCGCCGCAAACGGGCACAGGCAAAACTGACAATTATACTGTGGGGGGTCGCGGTCAGGAGTTCACAGGAATGCGGAGCTGAGACCCGGCTTCGGAATTCCTGATTTTTCTTCAATTGAGCCGGCTGATCTCCTGAAGCATGGTTTTGGCATCATCGGCGTAAAGGCCTTCGGGAGCCAATTCCAGGTATTTCTCCAGGGCCTGGACCGTGCCCTCGGGCGTCCTCTTTGCATGGTGTCTTACCCCCTCGGCATAGAGGGCTGTTCCTCTCACGTAATACGGCACAGCCATCCTGGGGTCAAGGGTGATTGCCGTACCGCAGGCGTCCACAGCGTCTTTCATTCGATCCATATCGAACAACGTAGCGCACAAATTGAAGTAGGCCAGAGCTGGATACGTGTGTACATGTGTTGCACTTTCAAACAGCGCGGCGGCACGCTCGAAGTCTCGCAATTGAAAATAGACGTTGCCCTCTGAAAGAAGCATCTGGCCGATGCGGGGAACATTGAGTTGCATTCGCGCCGTTGGCTTGATCCGGGTATTGGCGGGCACAACTGCTCCCTCCGCCACCTGGATTCCCTTTTCATACGTCTCAATCGAATCCTGGTACCGGCCCAGGTTGCTGTAGATGCCGGCCAGCCCTTGAAAAAACTCCGGCGCCGGATCAATGGCGATGGCTTTGTTGCAAGCCTTGATTGCGTTGTCCGTGCCGCCGTTGTTGTATTCCGCAATGCACAGACGGAAGTGTGCCAGCGAGAACTTGGGTTCCACTGCAGTTGCGCGCCGGTAAGAATAGACAACAGCATCCGGGTTATCCAACGCAGAATAAGCCTCACCCTGGGCCATCAGCATCTCCGCGACTACCTTGTTTTTGCCTCCTTCAACATGGGCGCCCGAATCTTTCATGACGAACTGAATGCTCTTCTCGAATGAATCGGCCGCAGCTTGAAATTGCCCCAGGTGCATTTGCACGCTTCCCAGGTTCTGGTAAGGCTCCCATTCGTAGGGGGCAACGGCGATTATCTGCTTCAGCAGGTCGGCGGCCTGCCGCCAGTTTTCCTTTCTCAGCGCCTCCTGCACCTCCGGCGTCAGCCGGTTGAATCGCGCAATCATTCCATTGACCTGACGAAGCTCTCGGGCCTGCTCGGGCGACATATCGCCGTCTTTCAGTCGCTGCGCGGTCGCCTCCGCTTCCATCCCCTTGAAAGGAGTAAGAGAGGCTTTGGGGGGAATGAGTGAGAGATCAATCTGGATGACATTCAGGTTTTGCTGGTTTCCGCCTAATAGCTTTCTCTTGCCGGAAAAGATTCGGCGTCCTTCCGGATTAGTAATTTCAATCTCATATTCGCCGAAGGCCAAGCCGATGCCTCGAAATTCGCCATTGTTGTTAGTGCTGAACTGGTAGGTCTTTCCGTTGGCAGGGTTCTTTAAGATCACCTGCGCGTTGGCAATCGGCTTGCCTTCCATGTCGAAGACGCTGCCGCGAACGTCTGCCATGCGTACATCCTGCATCAGCAGCGCTGCCATCAAGGGAATGAGAACTGCATATGTCCTCATGTTCGGCCTCCAATAAAGAATTCAGTGGCCGTTGGCGTTCAATTGGACGAGTGGCGAGGACGACGGCCAGTGCCGATTTTAACATGGCAGGTAATTCACATTTTTTCACTTCAATGCCCGGCAACCCCGTTGTTCGCTTTTGCCGGTGGACCCTGCAGCTTCAAGTCCGCCACCAGCGCCCGCACTTTTTTCATGAACTCCGCGCCGGGATCGGGCTTGCGGTTGCGGTACTTGGGATCAAGCTCTACGAAATAAGGAGTGCCTTCCATCTGCCTGTACTCCATGTGACCGATGAGATGGGTGATCGGCCACTTGCGCGCCAGATATCGCACCAGCGCCGCGTCTGCTTGCACCTGCGCCTCGGTCAGTGGAAACTTTCCGCCATCGCCAACATTTTCCACCCCGATCGCCACATGATTCAGGCCAATACAATGCCGGGCCATCCAGTTTTCAGGCATGAGCCGGTAGACAGTGCCATCGCGGTCCACCAGGAATTGGGCTGAGACGTTCACCTCGCCAGCCGCGGCCAACTGCGCCCGGCCTGCTTCTGCCCGGGTGCGATTGAAATAATTCCATGCGGATTGCAAAGAATTTACGTCGGTCCAGTGGAGGATGATCATCCTGGGCTGGATGATCACGTCAGAAATTTTCGGATCCTGGTGAATTCTGCGGTAAGCAATGGTAAGTTGGATACGTCCCTCATCAAAATTTATGGGCCGGTCGACAATTTTCAGCTCGCTCCTGGCCGTCTGGAAGGCGACCAGGCCTGGCGTGAGCGTCAGGCACATGATGATTGCCGCCGCGATTGCGGCAACACTCAGTTTAAGCGCATGCCGCCGGGCTCCGGAAAAAACAGTGGAGCTGTGGCTGGGCGGGGACGTAAATCTGGGCGATGGCGGCAAAGGACAATTGCAGAACATAGCTGGAATGGTGCAAGGCGCGCCGGGAATTGTCAATCTTGAAGGTCCAGTCTCCGAGCGGCCCACGGGCAAGGATCAATTGCGCCTGTGGAATGCGCCCGCAGCCCTGGCCGAACTATCTGCGCTGAACGTGAAGGTGGCCGGCATTGCCAACAATCATGCGGGCGACGCGGGCGCAAATAGCGTGGAACAGACGGTCAAGGCCCTGCGTGATCACGGCATCCTGCCTGCGGGTGGCACGGCGGGTACAGCCATGCTTGAAATCAACGGCATGGTTATCGCCGTAACTGCGCATGACCTCACGCAAGGCGTACCGCCGAATCTGGACGCTGATCTGGCCGCGGCGCGCCAGCATTCACAAGTTTTGATTGCAACTTTTCACGTGACCGGCCCGGCTTCCTTTCTTCCTCGCCCGGAGCTGCGCCGCGCCGTCGAGATTGCTTATCAGGCCGGAGCCAATGTGATTGTTGCTCACGGGACACACGCTCTGGGGCCGGTGGAGCGCCGCCCGCGCGCAGTGATTGCCTGGGGCCTGGGAAATGTGGCCTTTGCCTGTGATTGCACGCAAGAAGAAGATGCAATGATCTTGCGGGTTGTGGTTGGCAAAGACAAAGTGGTAAGCGCCCAGGTGCTGCCCTTGCGGGCAGGACTCAACAACCGCCAGGCCCAGCCATCGCCCGAGGCCCAGGCCATATTCAATCTGCTGGAAGCAATTGGCGGCAGCCCTCTGCAACGCCAGGGCAGCACCGCTTCTTTCTAGAAGCAGTGGAGATCAGTTGCATGAGTGTTATCAGCGATAAGTCTTTCGCAGTTCCCTGTGGCCTATTCCCTTCTTCCCGCCCAAACTGGGCGGCAATGGCCCTATCAGGCCGCGGCAAACCAGCCTTCTTCCTTCTTATGCTGATAGTCAGTCAAAGGGCCGCCAAGCGAGTCTTCCACGCTCAGGATGACCTTGATATTGCGCTTGTCCAGGGCCGTCAGTCTGGCATCCGTGTAGTTGGGATCGGGCTTATACCACTCCAGGGTCCCAAAATAGCTTTGCAACAGGGCAGACTTGAACGGGCGTCCGCGCCGGGCATAAACCAGGTTGCGTACCAGCCGGAGGTCGCGGCGGGAAAAATCACTAAGCTGGTCCACGGTGATCTGCTTGTCCAGCAAAGTTGGATCTTCCAGCGGCGTGCGGTCCTCATCCTCTGCCCCGGCCCAGTCTCCCAGCCGCATGGAAAGCAGCCGCATCTCGATCTTTCCTTCCGGCGTCTGCTCCTTGTGATCTGTCTGCAATGCCTTTCGTCGAGCCATCAGGTCGGGACGGGAGATGGATCCATCGAAGTCAGCGATGATCTCCGCATTCTTGCGGTCCAGCGCCGTCAGCTTGCTCTGGTCCATCTGGGCCAGCGGGTGGTACCAGGGCAGGGCGGAGAAATAATCATTCAGCCATTTTTTGCGGAACGGATTTCCCGCGCGCGCATAGATGGTATTGCGCATGAGAGTAAGCTCGCGCAGGCTACGGCCGTTCAAGTCATCTGGCGTGATCTGCCGCTCGTAATAGAAAGGACGCGCCGCCTGGTCCTGGGGCGCGGCAGCCATCCCGCGCGTTATCTGGAGCACTCCGACTGCAAATAAGCACACTACGACCGCGAAACATATTTTCTTGAGCATGGCAGGAGACTAACAAAAATCCCAACCATTTAGAATAGATTTTTGGCCGATGAACAACTAAGCAACTAAGCAGAGGTTCCGGCCCTGAATGTTCTTTTCGGAGGGAGATTGGGTCTTTGATCTTAAATTGCCAAATTACCAACTTACCGGCCTATCAAATCCTGTGCCAGAATCACCCACCCACCCTCCCTCGCAACCAGGTTTTGGAACCGGAACGTTATGAACAACTCTTTTGACCTGCTGGTGATTGGCGCCGGACCCACAGGGATGGCTTCCGCCATCGAGGCCCAGCGCGCCGGATTCTCCGCCGTGCTGGTGGACAAGGGTTGCCTGGTGAATTCGTTGTTTCATTATCCGGCCAACCTGGTTTTCTTCACTACGCCGGAGTTGCTGGAGATCGGCGACATTCCCTTCACCACGGCCAACCAGAAGCCTAATCGCCCGGAAGCGCTGGAATACTACCGCAACGTGGCCCAGCATTACCGCCTGGATGTCCGCCAATACCAGCGAGTGACATCCATTTCAGGTTCCGACGGTTCCTTTTGCGTACACACCGTTGATACCTACGAGAAGAAACACGAGTACTCCGCCAAAAAGCTGGTGGTGGCCACCGGCTACTATGACCTGCCCAACTGGCTCAGTATTCCCGGCGAAAATATGTCCAAGGTCATGCATTACTATCACGAGCCTCATCCTTATTTTGATACGGATGTGCTGGTCATTGGGGCCAAGAACTCCGCCGCCATTGCCGCACTGGAATTGTGGCGACGCGGAGCGCGAGTGACCCTGGTGCATCGCGGATCCGGAATCCATCAGAACGTGAAGTACTGGATCAAGCCGGACATTGAGAACCGCATCAAGAACCGCGAAGTCGCTGCCTGGTTCAATAGTTGCGTCCTGGAAATTCTGCCCGAGTCGGTGCGAATCAAAACACCCGAAGGGGAGCGCATGCTGAAAAATGATTTCGTATTCGCGCTCACGGGCTACCATCCCGACTACGACTTCCTGACATCGATGGGCATCGAGCTGAAAAAACCGGAGATGCGCCCGGTGTGCAATCCGCAGACCTTCGAAAGCAACGTACCCGGAATCTATGTGGCAGGCGTGATCGTGGCAGGTTCACGGACAAGTGAGATCTTCATCGAAAACGGACGCTTTCACGGCCGCCAGATCGCCGCCGACCTGAAAACAAAGCTACAGGCAGCGCAAGCCGCAGATTAATTCGAATTTTCGCCGCAGATGAGCGAGCACACTAGCCAGAAAAAGCAGGTCAAAGACGGCTGTGCAGGGTTTTGCAATTGCCTTTGACTTTCCGATCACCGGATCACCGGATCACCCGACCACGGCGATCAAGCGATTCTTCACTCTTCCCCTACGTCTTCCTCTTCCATGTAGTCCATGATGGCGTGGAGATTGTTTTCTTCCAGGAAGACATCCGGGATTCGGATCCGGCCCTCAGTCTCGGCTGTCTTTGCGGCATCCAGCGCCAGGGGCGTATCGATGCGCATCTCTTCCGTCATGAAATCCATCAACTCATCCGGATCCACCCGGGCCACAAAAGTGCCGCCCGCATTTTCTTCAAACATGATCTGAAAGCTGGATGAAGCGCCGTCAAGCTTCAGGATATCCAGAGTGCCCACAGGCATGGCGTACCTCCTGCATGGATTCAATATCGCACGAAGGAAGTCTACGTCCGGACTTGACCTCTCTGCAATCAGGTTATCGGGACATCGGTGCGTGATCAGGAATCCATCAGCGAAAATCCGCTCCCTTAGCGTCATCAGTGGCAAGGCTTTGACCAATACCAGCTACTGAGTGCTAAGTAATGCTTGTGGTTTGCCGTTAAAATTACCAATTTACCAATTTACTCAACTATCAAATTCTCCTCACTTGGATCAACGTAAAAACAATCACGCAGTTCTCCTCGTCGAATTAGCTTTGGCTTACTTCCTGGTCCTGGCCACCATCTGGACCGCCCACGCCACGCAACGCATACTCTTCTACATAACCGCCGCGTGGTTTTTGCTCGCACTCATACTTGCTGTGAAGCGTGGCCAGCCGCTCGGACTGGAGCGTCTGCCGTTGCGCATGGCGATGATTACCGTCTCGCTGACCATTGTGATTGCAACGGCCATGATGGCGATTGCGTACGCTGCGGGAACTCTGCATGGACTGTTTGGAGTGCGCAGGCCGCTGCTGCACGCTTTCACCTATCTGCTGTGGTCGCTGGCGCAGCAGTACATCCAGCAATCCTTTTTCCTGGTGCGGATTGAGCAGCTAATCTCCCATGGCCGCCTGGCCACGTTGACCACAGCTTTATTATTCGGGCTCGCTCATCTGCCCAACCCGGTGCTGGCCCCGGTTACGTTCGCCGGAGGATGGGTTCTGAGCGAACTCTTCCACCGCTATCGCAGCCTTTATCCGCTGGCCGTGGCGCACGGACTCATCGGCCTGGCCATTGCCATCTCCATGCCAGACCAGATTCATCACCACATGCGCGTGGGCCTGGGCTATCTGCGGTATCCGAAATAAGCATTCAGCATCAGCCCGCTAGCAGAGTGAGCTAAAGCGACGCTTGCATCCTGGCATGGTGACAGTCCTCCAATCGGATAATCGCCGTGATCAGGTAATCGCACTGTGATCGGACGTCGAGGCTCTCCGCCATGCCAGCGAATCTCTCCCTTCGGGCAAGGCTGCTCGTGGACTGAATGCTGAGTGCTGACTACTTCTTTGATAAAATCCTCAGCGAGAGAAAATCATGTCAGAACCAACTTATGAAGAATTAAAAGCCCGCCTTGCCGAACTGGAAAAGCAATCTACCGGACGCCGCTCTGGGGCCTTGGAATTTCGTGTGAGTGAAAAAGGTGGAGTCAGCGTCTACGGCCTGGGCCGATTTCCCGTCACCTTATACTATGAACAGTGGACGCGTCTTCTCGACCAGTCCGACCAACTCCGCGCCTTTCTGGAAGAGAATAAATCCAAGCTGAAGCTGAAAGGCCAATAACCGGCAATCAGTAACCAAGTACTATCGGGTGCTTTCATGTCCCAAACTGTCTTTCCCATGATCGCCTACGAGAACGCCGGAGCAGCCATGGACTGGTTGATGCGCGCGTTCGGCTTCCGTGAGCGACGGCGCATGATTGACAAAGAGGGTCGCGTGGTCCACGGAGAACTGGAACTCTCCGGGAGCCTTGTCATGATGGCAAACCCCACTCCCGCCTACCAGAGTCCCAAACGGCATGCCGAGTCCTGCGAGCAGGCGCGGCGCTGGCTGGAGGTCCCCTGGGTGATCGATGGTGTACTGATTTACGTCGATGATATCGACGAGCACTTTTGCAAGGCCCAGGCAGCAGGAGCCAATCTGCTCAGCGGAATTGAGACCGGCGGTCCGGGACGCTTGTACCGCGTGGCGGACATCGAGGGCCATCGCTGGATGTTTTGCCAACCCAACACAAAATCCTGAGTCACGCTGCTTTTGTCGTCAAAATCACCAGGTTTGTCCCTGATTGGCATCCATCGCGTTGACCTGTCCGCCGTGGTGGATTCACGGCTGAAAAGGTTTTCCTTTTACCTTGCTCTTGCGATGCCCCGATGTCTTGATGTCCTGATTCTCCAATCCGCCAGCGTTATAATCGAGGGTTTCATACATTCCGGCCTCGGTACACGGCCCCCTGTTGAGAGATCCCAAGAGTGAAGCTGACAAAGAAGAAAATATCGATCATCCTGCTCCTTGTTCTTGGCGTAGGGATTTTCGCCGCCTTCGAACTGAGAAGCAAGACGCCCGTGGAGTACTACACGGCGAAGGTGGAAAAAGGTGAGATCAGGCAGGTGGTCGAAGCCACTGGGACCATCAACGCGGTAATCACGGTGCAGGTAGGATCGCAGGTTTCCGGGGCCATCTCCAAGCTGCACGTTGACTTCAACTCGCGTGTGAAGAAGGGCCAGGTCATCGCGCAGATTGACCCGGCTCTGTTTGAAGGCGCCCTGTCACAGGCCCAGGCTGACCTGGCCAACGCCAAAGCGAATCTATCAGTAGCAATCGCCAACACAGCCAAGGCAAAAGCCAATGAGGTCCAAACCAAAGCTGACTACCAGCGCAACCTGAGCCTGGCCGGCCAAGGCGTAGTCAGCCCGCAGGTTTTGGACCTGGCCCGGGCGAATGCGGATAGCGCGGTGGCCCAGGTAGCGGCTTCCGTAGCCACGGAAGAACAGGCCCGTGCCCAGGTTTTGCAGAAGGAAGCCGCAGTACAAGTGGCCAAAACCAACCTGGACTACACCACCATCCGCGCGCCCATTGACGGCACCGTGGTAGCGCGCAACGTTGACGTAGGCCAGACCGTCGCCGCTTCCTTGCAGGCGCCCACGCTGTTCACCATCGCCCAGGACCTGACCAAAATGCAGGTCTATGCCAAGACGGATGAATCTGACGTCGGCCAGATCCGCCCTGGACAAAAAGTCAGTTTCAAAGTTGATGCCTATCCTCGCGACACTTTTTCCGGCACTGTCTCCCAGGTCCGAATGAACTCCACCGTCGTTCAGAATGTCGTGACCTATGACACCATCATCGACTTTGACAATCCGGAGCTGAAGCTTTTTCCCGGCATGACTGCCTATGTGACCATCCCCGTCGCGACCGCGGACACGGTGAAGGTGCCCAACGGCGCGCTGCGTTATAAGCCTGATTTTTCCAGCGACGAGATCCATGCGCTCTATCAGCGCTACGGAATTCCTGAGACCGCCGTGCCACAAGCACAGGAGAAGAGCGGAACTCCTGCGCGATCCACCGGCGGCGCCGCAAACGGCCGTCCGGGGCCTGCCACGGCGGAGCCTGCAAGCTCGCGATACGATACCCAGATAGTGTGGAAGCAGCTTGCCGACAAGTCGCTTCAGCCGGTAAGAATCAAAACCGGGATCACCGATCATACCTTCACCGAATTGGTCCAGGAACTCAATGGCGATCTCAAGTCTGGCGACGAACTGGTAACCGGAGTGGCCCAGGGCCGCGCTTCCGCCGGCGCTCCACGCATGAATACGCCAGGAACTCCACGCGGACGATAGCTTGGCTACTACATGACTACACAACCACCCATCTCGATTTCCGTCTCCACTCCAGAGACGAAGATGCACGATGACGACGGCGCCGTCATCCAGGTCCAGGACATCCATAAAACTTATTCGCTGGGTGAAACTCAGGTACACGCTCTGCGCGGGGTGAGCGTGGAGATCCATCGCGGCGAATTCGTCGCCATCATGGGCGCCAGCGGCAGCGGCAAGTCCACTTTCATGAACATTCTCGGCTGCCTGGACAAGCCCACATCAGGGCGCTACCTGCTGGAAGGCACTCACGTAGCCCAGTTGGACAAGAGGCAACTTGCGGCTATCCGCAACCGCAAGATCGGCTTCGTCTTTCAGGGCTTCAATCTTCTCGCCCGCACCACGGCGCTGGAGAACACTGAGCTGCCAACACTCTATGCCCGCATGGACAAGGCTGAGCGTCGCACCCGGGCCATGGATGCGCTCAAGATGGTAGGACTGCAAGAGCGCAGAGACCACTACCCTTCTCAGCTTTCCGGAGGCCAGCAACAGCGCGTAGCCATCGCCCGCGCCCTGGTCAACCGTCCCTCGATTCTTCTGGCCGACGAGCCTACCGGCAACCTGGACAGCCGCACTTCCGTCGAACTGATGGAAATCTTTCAATCTCTGAATGATCGGGGATTGACTGTCATCCTGGTCACGCACGAGCACGATATAGCGCAGTTCGCCAAACGCACTATCGTCTTTCGTGATGGCAAAATTCGCCGCGACGAACCCGTTGTCCCTCGCGCCATCGCCGTCGACGTGCTCAAGACGTTGCCAGTTCTGGAAGAGGAGTAAGAGCGCTAGTTCTTCGAAACCACTGGGCTCTTTTGTGCGCGCAGGCCCGGAACTACCAGGGCTTCTTCGATGCTGGGTATCTTCCAGGCAATCAGCTTTTGCCGCAATGCCGCGGCTCTTGCTTTGGCTTTGCTCTTTTCACAGGCAGTAATCAGCAGCTTTAATGAAATTGGATTGGCGAAATCCGCCTCCAGGTGAGGAATGGCGGCGACATATTTTTTCTGTGCCATTAATAATGTCCCCGCAGCTCCATGCCAGGTACGCTCAACATTAATGCTTCCGCCGGAGCCGGCCATCCGCTCCAGCGTGTCCACGGCTTTGACCGCTTCAGCATGGTTCGCGGCGGCCACAGCGCGCTCTGCGCGAACACGCCAGATGCGCGCGGCCTCTTCGTTCAGGTCGGCCTGGGCCACAATGTCTTGGTGCGCAGCCAGCAATTCCTCTGCGTGTTTGAGATCTTGCGCAGCTTTCACCGGGTCCGGCCCGTACATCGCCATCATGCGATAGGCGCGCGCCTCCCACAGCCATTGTTCCATGGCATGCGCTTTTTCTGCGGCATCCACAAATGCCTTGTCCGCCGCGTCGTACTGGCCGTCGCGCACGTAGGTCATGGCGGATTTCTGCAGGTACTCCGCCTTCAGGCCGGTGCTGGGCGCATCATGCACCGCTTTTGCATATTCAAAGCGGGCCTTCTCGCCTTCGCCCATAATGGCGTAGGTTTCTCCCAGCTCCTTTTGTGAAATATAGAAAGTAGGATCAATCTCCAATGCCTCGCGGTATTGCTCCAGGGCCTCCTCAAAGCGTCCGGAAAGCCGCAGCATCTCGCCGTAAGAATCGTGCGGATTAGGCTCATTGGGCAGCAGCTTTACATATTTGCCCGCGGCTTCCAGGGCCTTATCGTATTCGCCACGACGCGAATACAGATATCCCATCTGATTGTAAGCAGTGGCATAGTCGGAATCTACCTGCAGCGACCTCAGCGTGAGCTTCTCCGCCAGATCATATTGGTCCTGCTTGTACAACCAGTAAGCAATCAGGAAATTCAACCGTTTGTCCTTGGGATACAGAGCCAGCAGATCATTCATGGCGGAGATGCCTTCCACATAGTTGTTCTCGTGGATGCCGGCCATCCATCGGACCATCAATTTTTCTCCGGGAGTCTTATCGTTTACGGCGGCCTTGGCCAGCGCGCGATTGCTGCTCTCTTCCGCGGGATCAACCGTGGTCATGCAAATCCAGGTATAGGCAAGCGCGAAGTTGGGATCCAGCCTGACCGCTTCATGCCAGTCATTCAGGGCCAGGTTCCAGCGATGGTTCTCATAGTGCACCATGCCGTTCTCGTAGTAACGCGCTGCAGCCGCAGAAGAAGTGGTGACCGGCAGCTTGTCCCCGGTGCTATCGTCAGCAGCCATGGCCGCGGTTGACCAGTACAGCGTCGCGCACAACACCAGCAGTGAAAAACGCGTGGCATTCATGTTGCCTTTGCCGTTAATTGCCATGGAGTAGATACCCCTGATCGAAAGGAAGCTTGCCATCTACCTTGATTACCTTGACCGAACTATTGAGCGAATACACATTCACTACGCCAATGGATCCCGGCTGCTGGGACACCGCTTTCAGCACCAGATCATCCGCACCCATCAGCACGATGCTATCTTTGTGCGTGTCGGCAAATCTGCGCGCTTCCTCAACTGACATGTTGTAGATCTTCTGAAAGAGCAGCCAGGCGTCGGAGGAAGAAGGGTTACTCAGGAAAATCATAACCTTCCGGCCGTCAGGCCACTTCTGCATGTCATTCTTGAGCAGTTTCAGCAAATCAGTGCTGCTGACACTGGAGGTGATGTTGCCCTTGTCCGTGATCACGGCCAGGTCGCGCGCCGCGCACAACGACGCCATCAACAGAACCACCGCCAGACACAGGAACTCCACTCTCTTCATATCGCTCTCTTAACCGGGCCAAAGCTGAAGAGTATTGGACTCCCTTAAAAAGTTCTTAACAATATGACTGTAGTAACCTGGTTTCCAGGCCGTCATGGCCGGACATCCCTTGTGTAAGCAGGGCCTACGCTGTGCGCTTCCCCTCTACTTGACGGTTAAATGCCTTTTTGATGACCGCAAGCGCAAGATCTTCCAGTTCGTAATTTTCCAACTCATCTTCCCGGGCCCAGATGACTTCGGCTACATCGCTGCCGGCGTGCAGGTCGCCGTCCAGGCATTCGCACAGGAAATCCACCAGCACGTAGTGATATTGCGTGCGGCCGCCCTCGCCGGGAATGATGCGATCAAGAATCTCCACCACCACTCCTGCCTTGACGGTAAGTCCGGTTTCTTCCAGTACCTCGCGTTCCGTGGCGCTGCGCAGGGTCTCGCCCAGTTCGACAACCCCACCGGGCAACGACCAGCGTCCCAGCAATGGCGGGCGCGCGCGCCGCGCCAGCACCACCCGGTGGTCCCTTACGATAACGGCGCCCACACCAACAATGGGGCGGTCGGGATATTCGCGTGTGGTCATTCTTTTTTAACGTGCCTCGAACGAAGTGAGAAGGTCCCCTACGTTCTCAAAAAATGTTTTGGGGCGTATACCCTGAGAATTCATGGAAGCGGGTAGGGATTCCTCGCTCCGCTCGGAATAAACTCAAAAAACAAGAACTAAACAAAGCTAAGAAAAGAACCCCCTAGGCTGCACGTCAATAAACTTCCAACCTCCGGCTCCTTTGTCCGCGATAAAGGCGAGCTGCAAGCGCTTGTGCTCAGGTGGAGCAATGGCATCGCGTGGCGTTTCGTCCAGTTCGGCATCCACCACGGCCGTTCCATCCTTGACCTCCACCAGCTTGAAGTGGACGCGGACGGTCTCGTACTGATTGAAAAATGCGGTGATCTGCTCTTTGAAGGAAGCGCCGCCATCCATGCGCGCTAGATCGAATGCCTCCAGCATCTTTTTTGGACTGTGGCCCTGGATTCCCTCTGCCACCTGGCTCAGCAGCTTCGCCGCATCCGCTTCCGCGAAAGCGCTGGACGGGACCTGGTTCTGTATCCCGACGCTCTCTTGTGCAGGAGAAAGCGTCAGAAGCAGCGCCCACATCAACCCTGCCGCGGACCTCAACAACTGCATGCTTCCTCCTCTGGTCCCGCTCTGCGGGATCACCCGATTCTTTAGAAGTCGATCTTCCGTCCCCACTCTTCGGCGAATACCGTGTGCGAAGGATCAAAACGTCCGCCGTAAGGTTTGTCCACACCCTGGCGCTTGCCGATGGCAAGCATCGCCACCACGCGTACTCGTTCAGGAACGTGCAGCAGGGCTTTGATCTTATGTTCCTCAAATCCTTCCATGGGAGCTGTGTCATAGCCGATGACCTCCGCCATCCACATCATCGTGGTAAGGGCGATCATCACCTGGCGGTTGACCCAAAGATCGAATGTGGGCGCCAGGCCGCCGGGGGATCCAGGAATACTGCCCAGAAAACCAGCAATGCTGCGACGCGTGCTCTCGTGCTCTTGTGGCCCACCGTAACCATGCTCGGCCGACAGCCTCAGCATCTCGTCCAGGTCACCGTTTTGCCAGCCTTCAGCGTCTCCCATGGCGACAATCACAGCGCTGGCCTCAGTAACTTTCGGTTGGCCAAATGCAGCGGCGCTGAGCTTTTTCTTTTGCTCGCCTTCCCGCACCACCACAAATCGCCAGGGTTGCAGGTTGTAGCCGCTGGGAGCTTCCAGTCCGGCGCGGATGATCTTTTCCAGGTCGGCTGCATGAATGGGCACGTGTTCAAAACTCGGCGTGGTACGCCGCTCTGCGATCACTTGACTCAGGGGTTTTTCCCCGGCGACTTTCGCCATTTTGTTCTCCTGAACTGATGCTTACAATTCTGTCACAGGCGTTGGAAATGTACCATGCGGAGCGCTCGACTAAGAGAACTGAGGAGACAGAGGACAAGAGGGGTATTCAGCACTTACTGAACTACCTTTACATCATCGCATCAGCATCACTTCCGTGGATTTGATCAGCGCAGAGGCGATATCGCCTTTCTTGAGGCGCATCTCTCGAACCGCATCGGCGGTGATAATGGACGTGAGGTGCTGGCCTGCAATCGAGAGAGTTACCTGTGCCATCAGGCCTTCAATCTTCAGGTCAATAATGCGGCCCACCAGTTGGTTACGGCCACTGATTTTTCTGAAGTTCTGGCGGCGGCTTTCGACTGGAGCGCTGCGGGGTATGGCCGGCAGCAGACGGTCAATCTCTGTTTCCGGGATCCGGTGATGTCCGCCCTGGGTCTTGATGGTCTTGAGCTTGCCTTTGTAGATCCATTGTTTCAGTGTGGGATAACTTACGCCCAGGACTTTGCACGCGTGACGAACAGGATAAAGTTTTGGCCGTGACGGATCCTTCATGTCTGTTTTCTACTCCTGTCTTGACGGTCCCGCAATCCCGGATCCCGGAATTCTTAAAGTGGAGCCAGTAATGAACGGAGCAACGGTGTTGCAGGAGTATTGCACAGTTCTTGCCAGGTACCCTGCTGCACGATTTTTCCCTGTTCCAGCACTACTGCCTTCTGCGGACACAGCCGCTGGAGGACCTCGGCTTGATGATCGACGGCAATCATACTGAACCCAATGGTTTGGCACCAGAAAACCAGGTCATCAATCAGTTCGCGCACCAATTGCCGGTCGAGCCCCGAAAAAGGCTCATCCAGCAGCACCAGCGGAGGTTTGCGGGCCAGCATGCGCGCCAATCCGACTCGCCGCGCCTGGCCCGCGGAAATCAACGACGCCGGAGCACTCCACAGCGGCCCCAATTGCAACCGCTCCCTCAGTGTGGTTACCCAGTCAAGCTGGCTTCGCTCACGCGCCTGGCGCCTGGAAATGCCAAAGCAGATATTCTCCTCCACGCTCAAATGCGGAAACAGGCCGGGGTCTTGCGTCAGATATCCAATCGGTCTTTTATGCAGAGGGAGCGGCGGTGGAAAGAGCCGCAGCTTCTCCAATTCGATCAAGCCGTCGTCCGGTTCCTCGAGTCCCGCTATACAGGCGAGCACTGTACTCTTGCCCGCTCCGGAGGCCCCGAACAATCCCAGAGAACTGCCTTGCTCCAACTCCAGCGAGACGCTGATGCTGAGTTCCCGGCGCTTCTTGGTGAATTGAGCTTTAAGCATTGCGTTGTCGCTGGGCCAGAACGTGCACCAGCCAGGGGAAGGGTAGAGCGATCACGAGAAACACCACGAGCAACGGCATCACCGCAGGTAATCCAAAACTCTGCAAATTCACCCAAAGCTGCACCGGCATTCCTGAAGGATAGTACGCCGTCACCACCACGGCCCCGAATTCGCCAATGGCTCGCACCCAGGCAAGGCTCAGCGCCACAGCCAACCCCAAACGTGCAAGAGGCAGCGTCACGCGCAGAAATACTTTTAAAGGACCAAGGCCCAGCAGCGCAGCCTGTTTCTGCAACATTACCGGGACTGCATCCAGAGCGGCCACCGCTCCGAGCACGTAATAGCCCATGCCCACATAAACTTGAGTCATCACAAAGGCCGTAGCGCTGTTGGTCATCACAATGCCATAGTGGTCCAGCCACGCGCCTACAGATCCGTAGGGACCAAACGCCAGGGTCAGCAGAATGCCCAGGGCCAGCGGCGGCAGCAGGATAGGAATGAGCAACAGCGCCTGCCACACCAGGCGTTCGCGCGCGCGGCAGCGGGCAATATAGGCAGCTACCGGCGTGCCCAGAGCGACAATAATCACCATGGCCAGTCCGGTGAGCAACAACGAGACGCGGACGGAAGACAGCGCCGGGCCGCGCACCTCCGGGCCCCACTGCCATGGACCAATGCGCGCAAATAATGCGGTGAAGGGATACAGGAGAGCTGCCGCAAACAACGCAGCTCCAGCTCTTGAAATCCAGCGACGCTCAATTCTCATGCGTGGAGGGCAGATGCCTCGCCCGGTGGATCGTAATTATAGCGACGGAAGATGGCCTGCGCTTCATCCTTCCTGATCCATTCTGCAAAAGCAGCCGCGCCTCTGCCATTGGGCGCGTCCGTGAGAACAGCGCAGTAATAGATCAGAGGCTCAGGATTGTAAGTCTTGCCGCCTACAGTCAGAACCACGTCTGGATGTTCGGCGTGAACATTTTGCCCACTGAGGTTGATCTCTTTGGGCAACGTGATATAGGGAAGATTAAAAGAACCAGGCTGGATCTTGTACGCGGACGCGGCATCCAATTCGCCGCTCTGCAACCTCGCCTGCACCGTTGGCTCGGTAAAAATCTGCTGCTCGTTGATGGCGGGGCCAAGGATTTTTTGCACAAGGTCAGGCTGCTCGTAGAATTTGGCCGCCAGCACCATGGTGAAGATGATGTTGCGTCCCTGAGGATCGGCCACGGGGTCCGTTCGGCCGAAGCGCAATCCCGGCTCTTGAAGAATCTCCCACCACTTTTCTTTTCCTTTTACGGCCGCGTCGAACCTTGAGGCGAAGCGGCTCTTCGGGCTATACGCGATAACCATTTCCGTGTGGGCGACAGGTTCTGCAACCTCGGCCTTGCCAGCACGCAGGACCGTCAACACGGGGCCCGCCGTGACGGGCAGAAAGATGTCCGGCCGGATGCTTCCGCCCGCAATCAACTGCGCCAGCGCGCTTGAGCCCTGGCCGCGCCCGTGCAACTCCAGTTTCAGGCTTTGCGCGGCGGCCGTTTTCATCGGGCCTTCCATCATGGAGCCCATTGAGCCGGCATAAGCCACATCCACTACCGCCAGGTCCACTGCCGGGGAACCGCCCGGGAAGCCTGCAAAAGCGGCGCCGCACGCCAGCCAACTCCCTCGAACAAGCAATTCCCGCCTGGTTAGCTTTTGCGTCATGCACTCGTGGCCCTCCCTTGCCGGTGATGCTCCAGTGAATTTGCGCAGTTTCCGATTTAATACGATTCTGATCGTTGCTGTCAAAGGAATCGAAACGGATTTTATCGCTTGCGAACAAAGGAACGACGCAATCGGAATGGTGCTCCCGACCAGATAGACTTGCCATCTGAGGGACTGAGACTTGGGCAGGGTGTCCCCCAAAGTATATGTGATCGGCGAATTGAAAAAAATTATTAACGGAGAAGCGCCACCATGTACACACAGGAGGCAGGAGCGGCAGCCCCCGCCCCCCAATCTTTGGTATAGCGCGGATCAGGCTGCCTAGGGCAGCTTGGCGGCAAGAACATCCACTTTCTCAATGTTCGGGGGCTGCGACAAAAGCTCTCCCGCTTTGGCCATGAGTGCGGCGGCCACGCGCCCGGTCAAATGTGCCTGGCGGCCGGCATCGTCGGGGAAAGTATCGAAAATTCCAAAGGTCGAGGGCCCCAGCCGCAGCGCATACCATGTGGTGGTCGCCGGCTCTCCCTGAACGATCTCCAGACCGCTGCGCAAGAACTGCTCCACTGCCGCCTCTTTGCCCGGCTTTGCCTCCAACCGCACCAGCAAAGCCACTGTGACCGATTTACCGCTTGCCATAGGTGTAATCTCCCGGATAACAATAATTAAAGAAAACAATCATAAAACGGATGAACTGGAATGCTGAAGTCAACAGCTCTTCAGCGGTTGCGCTGGCGTAATCCGCCGAAGCGGGCTTGTGCAAATTCCGGAGTGACTGAGGGGCGCTCGGGTTCGGCTTCGGCCGCGATCGTGGGTGCAGCCGCCCGCAGCATTGGTTTCAATTCCGTCGGCGGGAATGTCTCCACATACATCACGGAAGGAAATTCAGGACCAGCCGCATGCTCGCGCTTTTCGATCAGCCCTAACTCCCCGAAGTGATGCACCATGTAGGTGATTTGTTCCACATACGGCTTCTGGAGACCCAGACTCCGCAACCAATTGGGCCGTTCATAGAAAGCGGCGATTCGTTGATCCAGAGGGTTCTTGGGGTCGGTTACGAAGCGATAGTTCGCGTCTGTAAGCACTGTGTTGGGAACGCGTGATGGCCAGAACGTTGGAATGTAAGGATCACTGGGAAATTCCGTACCCGGATACCCGGCCCGGCAACTCGCTGTGTCTGTTTGCCACGGCACGGCCATCCATTTGCTGATATCGCCGGGGCCGCTCGCGGAGAGCGGGCCATCGTCCGCCATGATTGTCGCCTGCGTCAGGAACTCGCCATAGTCCGGCTCGTGGTGGCCCTGTGGGCGGCGCCGCAATCGGAAAGGCGCCTGGTACATGGATGCATGTCGCATCGGCCAGGTCATTTCGCATCCGGGATGAAACGGCCCGCCCATGCAAAAATGAAGAGCGGCGCGGTCCAGAGTGGCTGGCTGTTCTGCCACGTCCAGGTCGTCAAGCGTGCCCGGTTCTTTCGCGGAAGGATCATAGTCGCCAATAAAGGCGCCATTCATCCATTGCTGCAGAAATCCGTAAATGGTGTTGGTGAAAGCAAAACCGCACCGCGGGCCAGGAGGCGTATCATAACTGCCGAAAGCGTCTCCATAGATTGGAGGCCACTGCAGAGGTTGGAACGTATTCGAAGAAGGGTCGCGGAATGAATAGAAGATCTGGCGGCGCATTTCAGCAAAAGGATCATGGGCCCCATTGGGCGGCGTGGACAACCTGGTGAGCTCTTCAGGACGCATGAAGTCATTCGGCCCCATCCAGCCGAATTGAACAAAGAAGCCTGCATTGACCCACTGCGCCTCGTTAAACTGGCGGAACAGCGGCAGAATATCGCGTGCGAAGGATGGCTTTCCTGGCTTTGGCAGCAATACCCCCCTCACTGCGTCAGAGATCACGTCGTACATCGTCTGCGGTGTTACCAGATCGGGCGAGTAATTCGGCGGAGCCGTTACCACCCAGGCGGGATCAACCGGGATCGAGCGCTTGCCGATTTTCACTGCTGCCGTCACCGGCCCGTCCGATGCATCGTCATGCCATCCTGGATTGTTCGCGAATGTGACCAGCGTGTATCCGGGCAGCGGACTGCCTGACTTGCCTTTTCCGCCGATGCAGATCAGCCGCCCTTCTTTGTCCGTTTGTAGCTCTCCCAGATAAACTCTCTCTCCGAAGAATTTGCCGGTATCGAATGGAGTTGATTTTTGGTTCCGTCCGGATACAGACCGCGGCCCAGGATCGATGACCAGCTTCTCCCGGTCTTTTCCCTGGATGGATGCGTTCCGTCGCGGAGACTGCAGGTTCGCAGCTTCAGGAAGATCGAGCGCGGCGTTAAAGTCGTACCATGCCGCCTTTTTGTTGGCTACATGGACGGTCCACTCAATCGCAGCATTGGACCCGGTTAGTTCCTCCACAACTTTGCCGTTTTTATCGTACCCATAAACGTGAAAAAGCGCGGCCTGGCGCTTGAGTCGCCCCTTGCCATCACGATAACCGCCCTCCGGCGGCGCCGTGGCGTGTGGCATCTCAGGGCCAATGAAGAAATCATCGCTATTGCCGATTCGCGCGATACCGATCGCCGGATGAATGCGCGCCTCCACCACTGAATCCAGTTTCATAATGGCTCTGTGTTCCCTCGATTGCAGGCGCGTAATGCCGATCACAGCGCGCGCCGGGCCAAGGTGGAAGCTGCAATTGCGAAAGACAAGAGCGCTTATCGCGAGGAGTGGCGGCGTCACATCAACGAGCGCGTGAATCCAGCGCTGTTCTTTGCAGAGCTGCGGCGGCAACTGCGCGACGACGCCATCATGACGGTCGATGACGGCAACCATACGTTTCTGGCTGCCGAGCTCTTTGAGGTGCGTCTTCCGCGCTGCTTCGTCTCGCCCACGGACTTCAACTCCATGGGCTATGCCGTACCTGCGGCGGTGGGCGCCAAACTGGCCAACCCGCTGCGGCAGGTGGTGAGCATCGTGGGCGATGGAGCGTTCCTGATGACCGGCCTGGAAACCATTACCGCGGCCACGCTGGGCCTGCACGTCACTTACTTCATTTTCAATGACGGTGAGCTGAGCCAGATCTCGCAGGGACAGGAAATTCCCTACAACCGCAAGTCCTGCACCACGCTGGGCGAGGTGCAATTCCAGGGCATAGCCGAAGCCGTGGGCGCGCAGTACATTGCCATCAAAAATAATTCTGAGATCGAAAGTGGCATCCAGCAGGCGCTGAGCGCCGACAGCAGCGACGCCCGGCCGGTGATCGTGGATGTCCGCATCGACTACTCCAAGCGAACGCGTTTCACCCAGGGCGTAGTCAAGACTGCGCTCAAGACTTTTCCATTTCGGGGCAAGGCGCGCTTCCTGGGTCGCGCACTGATAAGAAAGATTACGGGGTAGCAACAGTTCTCAGTATTTAGATTCTTACCTCGAAAATGTTTGACAAAAGCAGAGTGCAGCAAATTTTTAGAAGCTGTTTAATATTATTGCCCCCCATTATCTCTCCACTTCAGTCGAAAACAGGCATTTTTAAAAAATCACTGAATTTGCCTCCTTGCCGCGAAGGTTATTGAAAACAAATCAGATATTCGTTGCGGATAGGGCCTTTTTGGGGTTTTCCTGTTGCGCTCATCCGCGAAGGTCATTGATAACGCAGGAGATATTCGTTGCGGATGGGCTGTTTCTTCCTCCTTCTTTTCACCCTCATCCGCAAAGGTCATTGAAAACAGGACAGATATTCGTTGCGGATGCAGGAGCAACTCTGTTTGGCCGCGATCAGGCACCGATGACGCAGAATGGATCGGATTCGTCTCCCGCTCCTGTTCTGGCGCGGCTACAACTGGATTCGGCTTGCACACACTACTCCTGGGGCGCTCGCACAGCGATGGGCGAGCGCCAGAGACACTTCTCCTGCCGCGCCGCCAAAGCGGCAGGCGCATTCACAGGCATCCCATGAAGACGCAGCCCCGGACACCTTCACCCCGCCACACCAAAAACGGGTGCG
>DATDGL010000069.1:0-6177 GCA_036522115.1 Candidatus Angelobacter sp. | reverse complement strand
GGTAAAACCCTTCAGCTCTTCCCGCCAGAAGGACTCCGCCCTGCTCTCGTCCAATTTCTGCAGCCAGCCGATGTAATCACGATAAGGGCGCGGTTTCTCCAACATTACCTTGCTACCATCACGGAAGGCTTGGTAGAAGGTAAACATCTCTCGCATGATGATTTGTTGACACCAGCCATCGAGCAGGATGTGGTGATAACTCCATAGGAAATAATAGCCATCCTCCGAGGTCCGCAACAGCGCAAAACGTGTCAATGGCGCTTGGTTCAGATGGAAGGGCGCACAGCGGTCCAGGCGCACAAACTCCTTCCACTTCCGCTTCTGTTCGGCCTCCTCCAGAAGCCGCCAGTCTTCCTCGCGCCACGGGAGCTGCACTTTTCGCCGCACCACTTGCACCGGCTCCTTGAGTCCTTCCCACAGAAAGTTCGTCCGCAATACCGAATGCCGCCCAACGACCTCTTCCCAGGCCCGCTGAAATGCGCGGACGCTGAATCCCTGCTCAAAGTGGCAGCCCACCTGAATGAAATACATCTGTGATTCTGGCTGATACAGCCCATGAAAGAGCATCCCCTGCTGCATCGGCGAAACAGGATAGATATCTTCCACGTTCGGCAATTTGGTCAGCGGCAGGGACTGAGCCTTTGCTATTGCAGGTGTAGTCACGGTTGAATCCTTGGGAATGAGGATTGGTCGTACTTTTGATCTTGCAAGAAGCCACCTCTTTGGAAAGACTGCTTCGATACTTCCGTACAGCGCCCAACGAAATGCTGGCCCGCCAGATCACCAAATACGAAATCAACTTACGTCTTATTGATCAAGAAGCTTTGCCATCTGCATAAGGTCTTCATGGGTGAGCTTGAGCAAGGAAAAATCCGAAGTAGAGTAGGTGTTTACGTCACCGCTTCTGCAGTAATCTATTAATTCTCGCAGGGATTTCAGGAAGAGGTTCGCACGTCTCTCAATATTTTCCGGCCGATGTAACCGCTCACTGTAATTCCAGCTCATTTGCAGCCTCCCGCCGACGATCATTGCCTGCACGTCAATGACGTGTTGCCGCCGATTCTGGCCAGCAATTGTCTTCCCGACACTCTCCTGCGCTGGAGCAAAGAGCGTGGAATTGCGGAGAATCTGGTCAAATTGCCCTAGATAGTTAAAGCTGATTTCCGGTTCCGGAATCTGCTCCAGACGTTTTCTGATTTCCTCATCAGGACTGAGATATTTAAGGATTCCGTAACCAATGCCACGTTGAGGGACAGCACGCATCTGCGCTTTTATCCTCTGCAACCACTCCCCCGGTTCCCAGAATTTAGATTTACCGGTCTGGAGTAGCAGAGGATAAAGGCTCGTAAACCATCCGACGGTGTGTGACAGGTCAACATCCGGAAATAGCTCTTCACGGCCGTGGCCTTCCGCGGTGATCAGCACGGCTTCGGCATCCGACCAATCGGCGCAAACATGCGCCAAAGCAGTCAGCAGAAGGTCTTCGACCTGTCCCAGGTTTGCTCCAGAAGCATCATGAAGAAGCGCTTCCGTCTCGTCTTCTTCCAGGTTCATCAGCAAAGTGCGCTTTGCCTGGTTCAGATTTGCTTCTTCGATGTGCGCTGCATAGTCGAGCGGTAGGTTGCGAGCGCCCTGGTAACGGTCACTGCACCAGTACTCAGCTTCTTGCTGTATTTCCACCTGAGTACAATAGGCATGCAGGTGCTCACCCCATTCCCTATAGGAAGTGGTTTTTGATCCTAGGAACAACGGCTCTCCGCGGCGCAACTGTTGGTAGCCGCGCTCCAAATCTCCGAGTAAAATACGCCACGAAACTCCGTCAATCAGCAAGTGATGGACCACCAGAAGCAGTCGTCTGCCCATCTCTGGCCCCATGTCATACTCCGCTGCCTTTATCAGACCTGGCTTCTGAAAATCCAGTGAGCTCTGCAACCGGCTCGCATCCAGTTCCAATTCGCTCCTTTGCTCGCTCTCCAATAGTTCCGACAGATTCTTGCGAACGTAGACACCTTCAACCATTGCCACATAGGATTGCTGCCAGACCTTTGCGCCCATCTCGAACTTCAGCCTGAGCGCATCGTGCTGCTTCAACAAGCCCCGTACCGCCTCTTCCAGAAGGTTGGTATTTACGTCGGAATTCAGTTCCAGCAACACGGCATGATTGAAGTGCTCAGGCTGGCACAGGTTCCACTCGAAGAAGGCTTGCTGGATCGGCGCCAGAGGAACCGGCCCGGTGAGCAGGCCCTGCTCTGGCTGTACATTCGGGTTAATGCTTCCGGCAGCGCTGGCAAGTTCGGCGATTGTCTGCCGTTCGAACATCTGCCGCACAGTCAATTGCACGCCTGCGTCACGTGCGCGGGCGATGACCTGAATGCACAGAATTGAATCGCCACCAAGCTCAAAAAACTTGTCATGGATGCCGATCTGAGGCAGGCCCAGCAGGTCAGCCCATATCTCACAGAGCAGGCGTTCTACATCTGTGCGCGGGGCGACATAGCTTGCCGCATCCACCGTTTTTTCAGGTCGTGGCAACTCCTTACGGTCAATCTTGCCGCTGGAGCTGATCGGCAACTGGTCCATCACGACAAAGAAAGCCGGTACCATGTATTCAGGCAGCCGATCTTTCAGATATCGCCTCAGGTCATCGATATCTATCGAACCCTGAGCGGCAAGGTAGGCTACAAGACGCCGGTCTCCGGGAGCATCCTCCCGTACCATCGCCAGGGCAGTGTTTACTCCCACAAACGAGGCAAGAACTGCCTCAATCTCTCCAAGTTCGATCCTGAAGCCTCGAACCTTGACTTGGTGGTCGAATCGCCCCAGATACTCAAGGTTGCCATCCTTCAAATACCGTCCTTGATCTCCGGTCCGATAGAGTCGTTCACTCACTGCCCCACCGAACGGATCCGGCACAAATTTCGCCGCCGTGAGATCGGCCTTGCCAAAGTAGCCACGTGCTACCCCGGCGCCGCCGATGTAAATTTCGCCACGCACGCCAATCGGAACCGGCTGGCATTGACCATCGAGCACATACACCCTCATATTTGCAATGGGTTTCCCGATCGGTATGGATCCTCCACGTACTGTATCTTCTATAACGGAATAGGTGCAGCAACCGACCACAGTCTCGGTGGGACCATACTCGTTAATCAAGTGCACGTCCGGAGCTTTTGCCCGCCACGGCAGAGTGGCATCGGCCACCAAGTTGTCTCCTCCAATCACCAGTGCGTGTGCAACGCCGGGCATCTGCGAGACTGCAAGTTGAGCATTCAGCATTGTCAGGTGCGTGGGTGTGAGTTTCAGCAGACTCCAGCACGGACCTCCCTGGATCGCGGACATCAGGGCTTCGGTTCCATGCATCTCCTGCACGAATACCACTGGCAGTCCGGCAAATAATGGAAGGAAACTGGTCATGGTCATATCCACGGCGATGGATGAATGCACGACAGCACCACGCCCCTCGGCGACGGCGTACGCCTCAAGAGCCCAGCAGATGTAGTTCACAATTCCCTTATGGGTAATTGCAACGCCTTTGGGCTTCCCGGTCGATCCCGATGTGTAGCAGATATAGGCCAGATTGTCCGCAGTACTATGCTTGGGGCAGGCTTGCTGCCCAGCAGCGATCATGGCCCAATCGCTATCCATGCACACCGTCTTGATTCCCGCCAAGTGAACTTTGGCGAGTAATCGATCTTGAGTGAGCACAGCCACTGCATTGGAATCCGCCAGGATGTAGTTCAGGCGCTCCACAGGATGGGTAGGCTCCAGGGCTACATAAACTCCGCCCGCTTTCAATACACCCAGAAGCGCTACCACCATTTCCACACTACGCTCCAAGCAGATGGCTACTTTGACTTCAGGCCCAACTCCTATTCTGGCCAGATAATTGGCCAGATGGTTGGCACGACATTCAATGTCCTGATAGGTGAGTTGTTGCTTCCCATGGATCGCCGCAATTCTGCCGGGAGTCCTCCGCGCCTGGATTTCGAACAATTCGTGCATGCACCGGTCCTCTGCCCAAACCTTGCCGGTGCAGTTCCAATCCGTTAGCAGCTGGTGGCGTTCGGATTCGCTCAGAATCTGTATTTCCGATGTCCGCAGGTCAGGATTTTCCGCAACGGACTGAAGCAGAGCGACAAATCGCCAGATCAATTGGCGGATCGTCGTCGCAGAAAATAGGTCGGGATTGTATTCAACGATTCCCGGCAGTTCTCTCGGAGTGTCGGTGAGCGAAAGAGTCAAATCGTATTTGGAGGTGTCAGTCGGGACCTGGATCCACTCCATCTCTAGATTGGGAAGGGTCATACGTTGCTGCGGAGTGTTTTGAAATTCGAAGGTGACCTGAAATACGGGGCTGTATCCGAGATTGTGTTCCAGCTTCAATTCCGACACCAATCGCTCAAATGGCAGATGCTGATGCGCGTAGGCTTCAAGCAATGTCTCGCGTACATGGCCCAGCAACTCCCTGAATCGTGGGGCTTGCGATACATCGGTGCGTAAGGCCAGCATGTTGACAAACATGCCGATCAAAGGCTCGGTTTCCGTCTGTGTGCGGCCCGCGATGGTTGTACCCACCACAACATCGGTCTGATCCGCGTACCGCCCCAGCAACGTCTGAAAGGCAGCTAGCAAGGTCATATACAGCGTGGCGCCTTCGTTCCGGCTTAGTTGCCTTAAAGACGTTGTCAAATCCTCTGGAATCATGGCCTGTTCCCGCGCACCGCGATAACTGGCAACGGCTGGGCGCAAGCGGTCGGTTGGCAGTTCGAGTACCTCCGGGGCTCCCTTTAATTGATGATTCCAGTATGCCAACTGTTCGGTCAGAACACCACCGAGCTTCTCCCGTTGCCACACGGCATAATCGGCGTATTGAACTGTCAAATCGGGCAATGGCGACCCTTTACCGGAATCTTTCACATATGTTTCATACAGTAGCCCGAATTCCCTCGCCATCACGCCGATGGACCAGCCATCGCTGATCACGTGGTGTATGGTAACCAACAGGACGTGCTCATGTTGGGTAAACTTCAGCAATTTCACGCGCAGCAGCGGGCCGCAGCTCAGATCAAACGGCTGTTCCATCTGCTGTTGAGCGAGTCTTTTGGTTTCAATCTCCCTCTGGTGTTCCGGTACAGCTGCAAGGTTGACTCTTTCAATCCGCAATCGCAGGTCGGAATCGATTTTCTGGTGCGGGACCCCGTTACGCGCCGGAAGGCTGGTCCGCAGCACCTCATGACGACGCACAATCTCATCGAGGCTCCGCTGCAAAGCTTTCCAATCGAGATCACCGCGCAACCACAATCCGAAGGGTATGTTGTATGCCGGACTTTCGGACGCGAGGTTGTGTACAAACCAGAGCCGCTGCTGCGCATACGACAATGGAAGTTCCTGGTTCCGGTCTACCGAAAGAATTGACGGAAAGGAGGCGGAGGATCCTTCGCCGCGCAACCTGTCGATTTCTTCCGCCAAGCTTGCAACGGTCGGCGCCCTAAACAAGGCGCGCAACGCCAGATCAACGTCAAATACATTTCGGACCCGGGAGACTACCTGGGTGGCCATTAGGGAATGGCCCCCCAATTCAAAGAAGTTGGCTTCGCGGCCTATCCCCTGGCATTTCAGCACTTGCTCCCAGATGCCTGCCACCAGCTGTTCTGTTACAGTTCTGGCGGCATCGCTTTCTATCATCCTTTGTTCATTTTTCGGAACCGGCAACGCCTTTCGATTGATCTTGCCGTTGGTCGTCAGCGGCATTTCCTTTAATTCCATCAGCAATGCAGGAACCATATATTCGGGCAGCCTCTCGGTTAAATAGCTGCGTAGGTCCCTTGTATTCAGTATCTGGCGCCCTTTCTTCTTCACAACATACCCAACCAACCGTTTCTCGTCGTAGTCGTGTTCATGCAACATGACCACCGCCTGTTGGATTTCCGGATGTTGCCCAATGACTGTTTCGATTTCGCCGGGCTCAATGCGATAACCACGCACCTTCACTTGTTCGTCGGAGCGCCCCAGATATTCCAGCTCGCCGTCAATCAGCCATCTAGCCAGATCCCCTGTCCGATACAGCCTTTCTCCTTCCACTTCGCTGAACGGATTGGGAACAAATCTCTCCGCCGTCAGACCCGGTTGATTCAAATACCCGCGTGCCAACCCCGCCCCACCGATGTAAAGTTCACC
>DATDGL010000068.1:0-25308 GCA_036522115.1 Candidatus Angelobacter sp. | reverse complement strand
GTCATTCTGGCCGAAGCGAGCAGTGTCGCTGAGGAAGGGCCTAAACCCCTCTTCCTCTTTGTGGGCGGCGGAAGGAGAAGTGTGTCCCTTGCCTGCGTGGAACAAAGACCGTTTGTAGCGCAGGAGTTTGACTCATTTTTTCTAAGGTTTACAGAAGGGTAAAAGGGTAATAGGAGGTTTTCACAGTTGAAGCTTCAGAGCCAGGAGGTCTTGATTCGCGTCCGTTCGCGTGGACCTGTCCGCCGTGATGGATTCGCGGCTAAAAAAGGTCTTGGTGCTGGGTGTTGGATCGGAGTTAGGTTTAGTGTTTCACCAACTGTTTTCGCCGTAGGGTCTCTGGTGGAGGAATGGTGGAGGAATCAAAGTCCTCCTCCTCCCATTCGTCCTCCACTTATCTCCAACGGAATCAGCGCAGTGGAGGAAGAGGACGAAGAGGACGAATCAGCCCCATGCTTGGATATAAGGTTAAATCCCCCCATTTCAAATGTTACCGAAATCTCCGATTTTGCGCGCCGGATGCCGGTTATGGCTGAAACAGGCTTTGGGCTGATTTCTTGTGACCCTGACCCCTGGCTTCTACCCCAGATGTAGGAGTGGGCGATTCCGCGACGAAAAACCCTTCTGCAACCGATTCCGCAACCGGTTTCCCTTTTGTTCTCAAAGGCATGCGCAGAATGTACGGAATCCAGCCCCGTTTTCAACTCTCAACGCCAAGTCACAGCACATCCCCTCTGTTTTAGAATAAGCAGGAGGAAAGCTGTCGGGCTCGGCTCTGTTTCCGGTAGCATCCGGAGTTCCTTCTTACTATGTGGCGGGTCGTCAAACGCGCTTTTTGGCTATCGGCGGCGGTCATCCTTCTGTTGTGTTTGTGCTGCTTTTTTTCTGTTGCCCAGCAGAATCCCAAGCGGTTGATCCTGAAAGACGGCTCTTTCCAGACCACAACGAAGTGGGAAATCAAAGGCGACCGGGTGCGTTACTTCAGCGCCGACCGTTATGACTGGGAAGAGTTGCCCAAGGACCTGGTGGACTGGCCGGCCACGGACAAATATAACCAGGAACACGAAAAACAGCGCAGCATAACTGCGGCAGATATTGCGCAGCAGGAAGAAGTCGACCGAAAAGCGGAGGAAACGGAGAGTCCGACGGTGGCGCCCGGCCTGCGATTGCCCAACGGCGGCGGAGTTTTCCTGCTGGACCAGTTTCACGGCCAGCCGCAGCTCGCGGAACTGGTGCAAAGCGGCGGCGAGGTGAATAAGCAGCGAGGGAAAAATATCCTGCGGGCGGCGCTGAATCCTCTGGCGCTCTCTTCCCGGCAGACGATTGAACTCAAAGGCCTGCACGCACACATTCAGGCCCACCAGCCTCAGCCCGAAATCTATGTGAACGTGGAGGCCACTAGCGATGGCAGCTCCGATTCAGGGGAAAAGTCTGCTCCCGGCAAAGACACGGATGTGCAGCCAGACCGGTACCGCATTGTGCGCCTGGAGCAGAAAAAGGACAGCCGCATTGTGGGCAATTTGAGCATTGCGGTCTACGGAAAGGTGAGTGAGAAGGAGAATTGGATCAAAACCAACAGCACGCCGGTGGGAGACTGGGTGAAGGTGAGTCCGGCGGAGCCGCTGGAGCGGGGTGAATATGCGTTGGTGGAGATGCTGGGCAAAAAGCAAATCAATTTATACGTCTGGGATTTCGGAGTGAACCCTGATGCTCCCGCCAATTCCACTGTCTGGACTCCAAAGCAACCGGCGCAGTCTCCGGCAGGGACGGATGAGAGCCCGGTGTTCGGGAAACGGCCTCCACAGTAAAATCGGGACCTCGAGTTACCGGAGCATCATTACACCACAACCAATCCTACTTTGGCTTCTCCTCCGGAACCTCGCCCTTCAAGATGATCTTGGTGCGTGATCCAAAGCGTTTGTAATTGGTGTACTTGATGATCTCCCGGATGTGGACATCGCCCAGGCTGAAGTGCAGATTGTCATCGGCACGGGTATAGGTGGGGAACCAGTATTGGCCGTCAATCTGTTCGCGATAAGTGACGAACTTGGGCATCAGGTTTTCATCGCCCTTTTTTCGAATGTCAGGCACGCTTTTGCCGCAGGTTTTCACGATCTGCAGGTCGTGATCGTCCACCCAGATTCGTCCCTGGAAATAGCGCTTGTCCTTTTCGATCTTTTTGGGCGCAATATCGAAGACGTATGTGTCGATCTCGTCGACATGCTGTGTCCCGATATAGAGGGTGTCATATTGCGGCAGGTCCTGTGTGGTCAGCACAAATGGCATTTGCCGGCGGATGTCCTCAAAATCCTCTTTGCTCATAGTGACGCGAGTGAGGGTCGGCTGCGGCGCAAAAGTCACGTTCTCAACGCGATTGCCTTTGTCATCGTAGGTGACGTCAGTGATCTCTTTGAATTCCCCATCTACCGTGTGCCCTTCCAGTGTTTGCACCGTCACATCCTGGGTGTAGGTGTAATTGTCGCGGGCCTGCTTAAAGACGCCTTCTTTGCTGGAAAATCTTTGAATGATGTCCTGAGACGTCATGCCTGCCGGCTGATTGGTTTTCAAGGGGCCATTCCCTTCCTCGCAGTCTGTCTGGGCCAGGAGCGGGACAGGAACCAGGGCGAGCATAAGAGCAAGAGTCCACCGTGGAAAATTAAGACGATTCATAGATTTAATGGAATTCTCCTTGTGATTTGATGCAGAGGCAGGTTGGAGAGTTGTGCCGTCTGGCGAGAACAGCTCACTTGGGGGTCGCATTGCTGATAGTGCTGGCATTAGAGTCGGCACGCTTGTATTTAGTGTATTTGATGACCTCGCGCACGTGACAAGTATCTCCGTTGAAGAGGTGCAGGGTCTCGTCTGCCCGGACGTAGGTGGGAAACCAGTACTTGTCCTCAAACTGTTCACGGTAGGTCACAAACGTAGGGGAAACATTCGGCTGGACCGGGCGATGCTTCTTTTTCTTCACCGGCTCTACTTGCTCAGGAACGTTCTTGCCGCAGCTCTTGACCACGGCAAGATCGGTGGTTTCCACCCACATCTTGCCCTGAAAATATCGCCTGCCTTTTTCCATATGTTTTGGCGTCACCTCAAACACATACGTTTCGAGCTGATCTACTTTCTGCTGTCCCACATACGCCACGTCATATTGCGGCAGCTCCTCCGGGGTCAGCACGAAGGGTGGGCGGTGATCGATATCGTCAAAATCCTCTTTGGTCAGGGTAATGCGTACCAGGGTTGATTGCGGCGCAAACAGTACATTTTCCAAGCGCTTTCCTTGGGCATAGCTGATTTGGGAAACGCGACGGAACTCCCCATCCGCAATTTGTCCCTCCAGTGTTTGAATGCTCACCTCCATGGCGTAGGTGTAATGCGTCTGTTCTTCCTGAAAGAGTTTTTCCTGGGCCGACAGCTTTTTGATGATTTCCCCGCTTGAGATGCCATTGGGCTGCACTTGCCGCAAGGGGCCGGCGCCTTCATCGCAGTTCGTCTGGGCCCCAAGGCTGAGGGGAAGGACCAAAGTCAAACCAGTCCATAGGATCCAAGATGAAAGTTTTATGCGGTTCACGGATCTTTCTCCTGATCGCAGTCAGAAAGCTTTAACCACCATGGCCCATGAAGCAGAAGCAGGGTTCGCCGCAATACTGGTTTCAAGGGCGGAAAGCAGTTAGACTGGCGTACTTTGCAGGTCCGGGCCCCACCGCGCCATTTTTGCGCGATGGGGTAGAGGAGGCACGATGCGCCGAATCCATCTTATTTTAACCATTGCCGCGGTTCTTAGTCAGGTTCTGGCTTACGGCCAGGCTACAAGCCAGCACCCACTTACCTTTGACGACATGATGTCGCTCAAGCGAATCAGTGGCCCGCAAATCTCTCCGGATGGACGCTGGGTGCTGTTTTCCGCGGTTGATGTGAACCTCAAAGAGAATAAAAAGACACCTCATTTGTGGGTGCTTCCTCTGGCTGGAGGCGAAGCCCGGCAACTCACCTTTGGGAATCAGGGCGAAGATCGGGGGCGGTGGTCGCCGGATGGCAAGCAGTTCAGCTTTGTCAGCAGCCGTGAGGGCAGCTCGCAGATTTGGATCGTGAACTTCGATTCCGGCAGCGGCCAGACGGCGGGTGATCCTCACAAGATCACGAACATTTCCACTGAGGCGGATGGCGAGATCTGGTCTCCTGATGGCAAGACCATCCTGTTTGTCTCAGAGGTTTATCCCGATTGTCCCGACGATGCCTGCAACAAAGCCCGCGATGAGCAGCGGAGTGCGTCGAAAGTCAAAGCCATGATCTTCACCCGGCTCTTGTACCGCCACTGGTCCAGCTATACCCGCTTCAAGCGGAGTCATCTGTTTGTAGTTCCGGTCACCGGCGGCGTGGCCAAAGACATTACTCCGGGAGATCATGATGTCCCGCCCTTCAGCCTGGGGGGTCAGGACATGTATGCCATCTCTCCGGATGGCCAGGAAGTTGCCTTTACCAGCAACGTGGATGAGGTCGAAGCAACCAGCACGAACAACGAGATTTTTGTTGTTCCAATTACCGGCGGCACCCCGAAAAAGCTCAGCATCAGTCCCGGGAGCGACTCGACTCCGCTCTACTCTCCTGACGGGAGCGAACTGGCGTGGAGGATGCAATCCCGTGCCGGCTATGAAGCGGATCGTTTTCGGCTGGTTTTGTATGATCGCGTTGGCCCTTTTCGCGGCGAAGAGCGCACAGTCACCTCGGATTATGACCGTTGGGTAGAGACCATTGCCTGGTCGCCGGATTCCAAGTTCATCTACTACACCTCAGAGGACCAGGGAGAGATTCCAATCTACCGTATATCCGTTGGCGGCATAATCGAGAACTACACTCACGACGGACATTTTGATTCCCTGGTCCACTACCCGATCGAGGAGGTCACGCGCGGATCGAACGACGATCTTGTGTTCTCTCCCGACGGCAAGACCCTGGTCTTCACCCGTATGTCTGTTCAGTCGCCCAACGAAGTCTACAAGCTCGCGGTAAGACCAGATCAGGAGCAACGCACTCATCCGGGTGAGGAATCACTCAGTCGTCTAAATTGGAAGGCGGAGCAACTGAGTCATCTAAACGATGCCATGTTGTCTCAAGTGGCCATGCAGCCGTTGGAGTCCTTCTGGTTTACCGGAGCTGAAGGCGCGAAGGTGGAAGGGTTCCTGGTGAAGCCTCCGGGCTTCGATGCCGGGAAGAAGTACCCGATGAAGTTTCTGATCCATGGCGGGCCTCAGGGCGCATGGGGCGATGAGTGGTCCTATCGCTGGAATGCGGAGCTGTTTGCGGCTAGCGGTTATCTGGTGGTGATGATCAACCCTCGCGGGTCAACCGGCTACGGCCAGCCATTTATTGATGGCATCAATGGCGATTGGGGAGGGAAGCCGTTTGTGGACCTCATGCGAGGACTCGATTACGTTGAGAAGACCTATTCCTTTGTGGACAAGGAGCGCGAGTGCGCTCTGGGCGCGAGCTATGGCGGATACATGATCAACTGGCTCATGGGCCACACCACTCGTTTCAAGTGCCTGGTCTCGCACGATGGCATGTTCAATGCGGAGTCGACCTACGGCAGCACGGAAGAGCTATGGTTCAACGAATGGGAATTCAAAGGGACGCCATGGAGCAACCGCCCACTGTACCGCAAATGGTCACCCCATGAGTATGCGGCGCAATTTAAGACCCCAACGCTGGTCGTACACGGCCAATTGGATTACCGGCTGGATGTTTCGGAGGGCTTTCAGCTCTTCACCACTTTGCAACGGCTCAAGGTTCCATCCAAAATGCTGTATTTCCCTGATGAAGGCCACTGGGTGCTGAAGCCGCAGAACAGCCAGCTCTGGTACCAGACCGTAAATGCCTGGGTGGACCAGTATTTGAAGAAGTAAAATATGACGCATGGCAAAACTGACTTTGGTTTATGGAATGCGCCTGCTGCCTGAAGGCGAAGTCACTGAAGTTGGAGAGGCTCCCATTGAGCTTAAAAATGGCCGCGCGGCGCATGTCACCATGCACGTGCTGGAGGGCAGCAAAGAGGAGATCGAAGCGCAGTTGCGGCAGAGCGTGGAAGCTTTCTTCGATTTATATCCGGAGATCTGACGCTTACCTGTTCGTGCTTGTCCTAACGGGACATCATCAGCCGCCAAAACGCACAATGACGAAATCTGGCCGTTGTACAATCGCACCGTGGTGAAATCCCATCTTCTCTTTATATTGTGGACGGCGGTGGCCGCCGGCGGAGGGCATTGGGCCCCATTTCGCATGGCGGCATCGGAAGCCGTTGCCCAGGTGCAACAACCCGAAGGCCAGCCGCAAATCAAGTTGAACCTTCTCAACGTGTGTACCCCCTCGGCAGACGAGCAGGCAATCCTGAAGAGCGCTCTGACCAAGGTCTCAGGGCCTCCGGCATTCGGCGAAGACTTTGAGGTTTCGCGCGGTAGCGCGACACTCAAGGATGCATTGCCGTCAAAGTATGTACGCCTGCGCCGTGATTTTGTCTCGCAGTCGCCTATGATGACCGCGCAGTATTCCATGAGCCTGGATGAGAAAGTGACGATTGAGACGCTTGTTTTGCGCATGCGCGATCCCAAAGAGTTCCTGGAGATTTCGTTTGAAGACCGGGTTTCTGCCGCAGCCGCCAACCCGGTTTCTGTGGTGGCCATGGATACTCCCGCAGCGCGCATCCGGATTGAGAGGTTGGGCAAAAGTTCGGTGGTGCTGGCCCGATGCGAAGGCGCAGACCAGAGTGTGTATGAGCCACTCTTCCAGCAGGGTTCTGAGATGATGGCGCGTTACCGCGGAGCTTTGGGATTGCGCGCGGCTTTTCGTCCGGACATATCGTGGCTGGGTGCAACCGCCAAAACAGACGGCCAGCCGCGAAGGCAGCGCAAGCAACCTTGAAACTATATTGAAATCTGTGAATCTAAACAGGCGCTATGGAAAATTCTGCTCGTGATACCGTGATTCTGGGAACGGGTTGTTCGGGGTTGACAGCCGCAATTTACGCCGGTCGGGCCAACCTGAAGCCGCTGGTTGTGGAAGGACACGAACCCGGCGGACAGCTATCCATTACCACGCTGGTGGAGAATTTTCCCGGCTTTCCTGAGGGCATCCAGGGCCCGGAGCTGATTGAAAACATGCGCAAGCAGGCGGCCCGTTTCGGCGCCGAATACATGCACGGTCATCTGGTGAGCGCTGATCTCAGCCGGTCTCCTTTTAGCCTGAATTTTGGCGGCCTGACGGTGACTGCACGCACTCTGATCATCGCCAGCGGCGCCTCGGCGCGCTGGCTGGGCCTGCCCAGCGAGCAGGCTTTGATCGGCCACGGTGTCTCTTCTTGCGCCACCTGCGATGGCGCTTTTTTCAGGAACCTGCCAATTGCAGTGATTGGCGGAGGAGATTCGGCCATGGAGGAGGCGTTGTTTCTCACGCGGTTCGCCAGCAAAGTTACGCTGATTCACCGGCGAGAGGCCTTCCGCGCCTCCAAGATCATGCTGGAACGCGCGCGGTTGCACGAGAAGATCGAATTCCTCACTGACACCGTCGTCGAAGAAGTCCACGACGTGGAGAAGAAAGAAGTCACTGGGCTGAAGCTGCGCAACCTGAAAACCAAAAAGGTGTGGGTTCTTCCCACCAGCGCCATGTTCCTGGGCATCGGCCATATTCCCAATGCAAAAATGTTCGCGGGCCAGCTCGAAATGGACCACGATGGCTATCTCAAGACGCGTGATTTTGTCTTTACCAACGTCCCCGGCGTCTTTGCCTGCGGCGATGTACAAGACCGGCGCTACCGCCAGGCAATCACAGCAGCCGGCAGCGGCTGCGCGGCCGCCATGGAAGTAGAGAAATTTCTGGAAGAGCACGAGCGATAAATTCAGCTCCGCCCCTCGCGCTTTTGCGCGACTACCAGCCCTCGCGGTGTAGAAAGCAGGACAACCGAGAGCAGGCCCTCTTGTTCGAGCTTTAGAGCGGATTCACGGACGACTCTGAACTTCGAGCTGGCGTCATGCACCAGGACAAGACCACGCGCCTTGATCTGAGGAAGGAATTTGCGTATCTCTTGTTCTCGAATACCTAAAGCGCTATCACAGTACAAAATGTCTATCGCGCCGTCGATCTTGGTATCGAGGCTGGACGCATTTCGATATTCAATCCAGCTTCCCAGGCCGGATGCATCAATGTTCTGTTTGGCTTGGGCAAACACAACCGGATCACGTTCGATGGTGATGATGCGGCCGGACCCGTTGCTGCGCAGGCCCTCCGCCATCTTGATCGCGCTGTGACCGATGAAGGTCCCGGTTTCGACAATCAGGTCGGGCTTCGCCGTCATGACCAGGGACTGCAAAAAGCTGAGAACTTCGAGTTCCGCACTTTGCGCGTCCACCATGCTCCATTTTCCGGGGAAGGGACATTCAGGAGTTGACTCGGCCCACTCCGGCTGCATGAACTCTCCTTGAGCGGCAATGCGATTGAGAATGCGATGTTCCTCCCGGCCCTTCACGAATGGCGGAACTACAAGGGCCAATAGGATTGCTCCAGCGGCGATCGACAAGAGCGCGCTCCAGAGCACGGATAGATGACTGGGTGAACTTGAAGTCCCGACCGCCTGCGGGAACAGCCATATCACCAGCAAGGAAGACAAGCCAAAGAGAATCCCACATTCACCGGCGACAATGCCTGCCGGCCTCTGTAGCTGCACCTGCCGCTTGCCTTCGGCCCAAAGAAACAGAAGCGAGGCGACGCAGCAGATCAGTCCGAATGTGGCCGGCGTCAGCAACCCTCCTGAAGTTGGCGGGATGCGAGGTGAAGCCAACAGGAGAACTGCCGCCAGGCCAAAAATGGAGTTTACGCAAACAACATCCAGAATAGACGGCAGGGTCCATCCTCGAGCCTGGCTCAACGACAGCTTGCGCCGCCTGAGG
This sequence comes from Candidatus Angelobacter sp., assembly GCA_036522115.1. Lineage (GTDB taxonomy): Bacteria > Acidobacteriota > Terriglobia > Terriglobales > Acidobacteriaceae > Angelobacter. The sequence continues at coordinate 16,375 of DATDGL010000068.1, read as the reverse complement.
TCAAACCGAAGAACCGCGCAAAAAGACGCGAGAAACCCGCATATTAATAAAACACTGAACGCCATGGCGTAATCTTCACTGCAGACGTTTTAAATCCTTTTTTGCTGATTCCAAAGCCGGATCGAGGGCCACCGCCTGCTTTAACTGCTGTTTAGCCTGATCTCTGTGGCCTTCCTTGTTCAAAATAAGTGCAAGCCGCCAATGGGCCTCTGCCAGACTTGGTTCGGCTCCTTCCGGCGGTTGGGCCAGATAAGCTCGCATATAGCTCTCCGCGCGCGGCAATTCCTGGGTCCCATTCCCGGCCAGGATGGCGTTCGCGGCCTGGTAAAAAGGGGTCAGGTCATCAGGCACAGCACGTTGCGCCTCGGCTAGCATTGAGTCCAGTTCCTTCCAGCGGCCTTGTTGGGCGTAAACCGCGGCCATGGTGTTGTAGCCGCGAACACTCCCAGCAGCAATGTGAATCACTTGCCTGGCGTGCTCTTCCGCTTGCGGCAGCCCGGATGCGCCTTTGCCAAGATAGAAGTTCGCCGCTTGCATGCGAGCTTCGTAGCTTTTTGGATCTGCATCGATCGCCTGCTTCAGCAGGGACTCCAGTTCTCCGTTCTTCTTTTCGTGCTTCGCGAATTCAAATTTCATCAGGTAGCCACGGACCGGATTGACGTAGACCATGTGGTCGGCCAGTTCGGCGGCCCGTTTTTTGTCACCCCCCAGGATCCGTGGTGCGTCCAGGTGGAATTCCATCAGATCCTGGCTGGCATCGACATTATTGGGATCGAGTCGCACTGCCAGTTCCGCTTCCTTCTTGAACCGGCGAGCCAGGGACAGCTTTTGGAATGTGCCCAACTGAGCGCCCGAAAGTTTGGAGCCGATGGCATCAGCGAGGGCGGCCTGAAACTCCGGAACCTTTGGACCCAGCGCTACCGCCTTTTCCGCCTGCTGAATGGCTTCATCCCAATGAGCAAAAGCTTCCGAGACCTTTGACATCTCCTCATACGAGCGAGCATCGTTGGGATTTGTTTTCAAACGGTTCGTGAGGATGGCCTCGGCCCGCTTGTAATGGCCCTCTGCGATCAGGGTTGCCGTAGAGGTATCGGAAGCATGAAGCAGGAACGGAAAAAAGAAAGATAGTGCAAAAAGAAAGAGCAGCCTGATCGCCATGGAATATATCTTCACTCGTGATGCAACGCCTCAGTGGGTTGAAGACGAGAGGCGCGATTGGCCGGCAGATAGCCGAAGAGGACACCGGTGGAGCAGGAGGCAAAGAAGGCCACAATAATCGAAAGCAGGGAGATCGGAATGTGCATGTTGTACTCATCCGGAACCAGAGGCTGTGCCACGACCTTGATGCTGACGGCGATGAGGATGCCAAGCACTCCACCCACTCCGCTGATGAGTACCGCCTCGATCAGGAACTGAAATAGGATCTCCTTGCGACTGGCGCCCACAGCCTTGCGGAGGCCGATCTCTCTGGTGCGCTGGGTCACCGTAACCAGCATGATGTTCATGATGCCGATGCCGCTGATGAGCAAGACGATGCAGCCTACAACCAATAACAAGCCGGTGAGCGCCAGCGAAATCTGTCGGGCGGCTTCCAATATCCCGGCGAGATTTTCCACCGAATAGACCACCCCGGCACGATGCCGGGATTGCAGCAGCGCCCGCAATTCAGTCGTCACCGTGGCAACGTCCTGGTGAGAGTCTGCCTGGACGTAAAGCGTCCTGAGATATTCAATTCCCTGATATGGCTTGAGTAGCGAGAATGGCACCAGGACTGATTCCGACGTTATTTCAGACTGCCCAAAGGTGGCGATCCGCTCCCGAAAAACTCCAATCACGGTAAACGTGAAGTCGCCAAGGCGCAGTTGTTGTCCCACCATGTCCTGGCCGAGCTGCCGCGCAAGTTCCTGGGTGATCAGGCAAGCCTTAGATTTGGTTTCCATGTCCAGTTCATCGAAGAAGCGGCCTTGGAGGATGAGGAGATTGCGGATTTTCTGGAATCCTTCTGTGACTCCTACCAGCGTGACCGGTTTTTCCACGCCGTTGATCACCACACTCACGTTTCCAATGTCATGAACACCCGCAACTTCCGCGACGTGCGGAAGAGTCCGCGCCGCCTCTAAATCCCGGAGCGAAATCTCATCCCCGACAGGACGGTTCAGGCGGTATCCGGGAAAATACGCATAGATCAGGTCCGTTCCTACAGCTTCGATTTGCGCGATCACATAATTTTTGGCGATCATGGAAACGGTCACTACCAGTACAATGCAAGTAGTGCCGATGGTAATACCCAGCATGGTTAAAGCGGCTTTGACCTTGTTAGCCAGCAGTGCGTCCAGGGCGACGCGCCAGGTTTCATTCTTGATCATGTCTTAATTACTTAAGTTATAGATTACCAAACATTGCATGCTGGATTGTCAGTGCAGTCATTAGGTAATCTTAATCGTGAAGGATTGCGCACGCTGAATCAATGAAGTCATCATCGTCTTTACACTTCAAAACATTCATATTGATTCTGCTCATCGTAATATTTGGCCCTTTGGGCAACCTGTTCCTGGGCAAGGGCATGAAGGGCCTGGGAACAATGGTGAGTTGGTCCCCGGCGGAGCTAGGGCGTTATCTGACTCTGGTCCTGAAATCAGAGTTTGTGTGGCTGGGGATAGGCTGTTTGCTCGCTTTCATGGTGGCGTACGCGCTGGTGCTGTCGTGGGCAGATTACAGCTATGTGCAGCCGGTCTCAGCCTTCGCCTATGGCACTGCGGCCCTTTTAGGACATTTTGTGCTGCGCGAGATGGTTAGCACTCTGCAATGGGCCGGCATAGCGATCATTTGCATGGGGGTTTTTATTGTAGGCCGCACGCCGCCCCGGACAACGGAGACCGCCTAAATGCTGATCGAGGTGGTTTTGTTTTTCTTTGTGATGGTCGCGGGAACCGCCGGGGAAGTTTGTTTGGCGCGTGCCATGCGTACCGTGGGCGAGGTCAAGGATTTTCGCCCGGGACCGCTCATCAGGGTCGCTCTTCGGGCCCTTGGCGTGAAGTGGACCTGGGTTGCGCTGGGGCTGATGACGCTGGCCTTCTTCTCTTTGCTGGCAGTGCTGACAATAGAGAATGTCAGCTTCGTGGTGCCGGTGACGGCCCTCAGTTACGCTGTGGGAACCTTCGCCGGCAGCCTGTTTCTTCAGGAACGAGTCACGCCCGCGCGTTGGGTGGGCGTGCTTCTGGTCTGTGTGGGAGTCACACTGGTCTTGCTGGGAAAAAGGTGAGCATCAAAAATAATTTACAAAACTTGTACAGTGCCACGCCGCCAAAGCATGCTAGTCTTAATTTATTAAGAGCCAAGTTCTGGACGGTCAGGATTCAACCTGATTCCTGACGCGGCCAGGGCTGCCAGAACGCGGACTTTAATCCAACGCAGCACGGTACCAGAAGGAGCGCGCAACTTTGTGCGGGATCACTGGTTTTACACGGACCACCTGGAGTCCAGCCCCGGACCGTATCCGCAGGGCCGCCTTCACGTTACAGCACCGCGGACCTGACCAGCAGGGAGTCTTTCAGTCTGAGTCGGTGGCGCTTGCAGCCACGCGGCTGAAGATCATCGACCTGGAGGGCGGTGACCAGCCCATTGTCAGCGACGATGGCGATGTCGTCATCGTGTTCAACGGCGAAATCTACAACCACCAGGAGCTGCGCCGCGAATTAGAAGGTCTGGGACACCGCTTTCTTTCTCATTGCGATACGGAAGTCATGCTCCGGTCTTTTCTGGAATGGGACCTGGAATTTGTTTCACGGCTGCGAGGAATGTTCGCGTTCGCGATATGGACTGAATCCAGGAAACGCCTGGTGCTGGGCAGGGATCGACTAGGGATCAAGCCCCTTTACATCGCCCGCCGGGGGAAAGACATATTCTTCGGCTCAGAACTCAAATCCATTTTTGTCCATCCGGAGATTTCCCGTAACTTGAGCCTGAGCGGGTTGGACTGCTATCTCTCACTCAATTACGTTCCTTGCCCCTGGACGCTGGTCGAAGGCATCGAAAAGCTTGCTCCCGGCCACTGGCTGGAATGGGAGAGGGGAAAAACACGCACCGGCTGCTACTGGGAGCTGCCCTCGGAGACAACCAGGCAATCCTTACATTCCGCAAAGGAGAAATTGGATTATCTGCTGCGGGACTCGATTCGCGAACATCTTCTGGCAGATGTGCCGCTGGGAGTGTGGCTGAGCGGTGGCGTTGATTCCTCCGCCATCCTGCATTACGCGGCCTGCGAATCAGGATCCAGGCTTAAGACTTTTTCGGTGTCCTTCCACGGGCACAGCTTTGATGAAACAGCTTACATACGCCAGCTCGTTGATAAATACGATACCGAGCACGAACAGGTGGACCTGAATCCCAGTTTGAACCTGTTGGATGCCATTGAGGAATTTGCCTATTACTCAGACGAGCCTAGTGCCGATGCCGGGGCTCTCCCGGTCTGGTTTCTCTCCAAGCTCTGCAAGACCCGGACCACGGTGGCCCTCAGCGGCGAAGGCGCCGACGAACTTTTTGGAGGGTATCTCACGCACCGGGCCAGCCTGCTGGGGGACCGCGCGCGAATGTTTCCCCGGGGAATGCTTCGTCTGGCCCTGAGTCAGGCGCGGCGCCTGCCGGTGTCCGATGAGAAAATCGGCCTCGAATACAAACTCAAGCGTTTCCTGGAGGGTTCTTTACTGCCCAACGCGGCCGCCCACGCTTATTGGAACGGCGCATTTTCCACGGAGCAAAAAGATGCATTGCTCACGCAACCGCTTCCGCCCGCGCTGGAAAGGATGCTGGGCGAACTTGAAGATCGGTTGCCCGGTGAAGACCGGCTTGCCCCCTATCTGTGGTTCGACCAGAAGTACTACTTGCCGGACGACATTTTGTACAAAGTAGACCGTATCAGCATGGCCCATGCCGTGGAGGTCCGGCCTCCGTTCCTCGACCACAGGATTGTCGAGTTCGCGGCTACCTTGCCCAGTTCTCTAAAAATTAACGCGCGGCGCCAGAAAGTAATTCTCAAAGAATTGATGAAAGGCAAATTGCCGATTGCAACCCTGCGCCGGAAGAAGCTCGGTCTGGATATCCCCGCGCATCAGTGGTTCCGGGGGCCGTTGCGTCAGCTCCTCGAAGAGACATTCGCGGATGGAATCTCCGATTACAGTGGCATCTTCCGTAGCAGCATGCTTCGTGCTTTGTTGAACGCTCACATGGAAAGGCAGGCGAACCTGGGCTACCAGCTTTGGGGCCTGATGATACTGTTCCTGTGGATGAAAAAATGGCAAATCCAGCTACCGGCACGGGAAGAAAACCCGGTGCTGGAACGAACTGGCGTACTTATCTAATTGTCCTGGCGGCAGCCGGCGCGATTTATCTGGGATGCATTGTCTCTCCACCTAACCTGATGGATGATGTGGATGCGGTGCAGGCCCAGCTCTCTCGCAACATGCTCACGTCTGGCGATTGGGTCACGCCCAGGCTGGACGGAGTCGCGTACCTGGAAAAGCCTCCGCTGATCTACTGGTTGATTGCGGGGTCGTACAAAGTCTTTGGGGTCCATGACTGGGCGGCGCGTGTTCCCATGGCGCTGGCTTCCATGGCACTCTGCTGGGTCACTGCCGCATTCGGTATTTGGGCTTTTGGCCGGCGGGCAGGACTTTATGCCGGCCTGTGCGCGTCCACTTGTGTTGGCTTATTCCTGTTCACGCGGATCCTGATTCCGGACGTCATGCTCACCTTAACCACCGCCCTGGCTATGTGGGCATTTCTACGGGCCATGAATGAGGATGGGGAGGAACGGCATCCACGCCTCTGGGCGTTGGTGTTTGCCATGTGCTTGGGCGTCGGACTTTTATTGAAGAGTCTGATTGCGGTGGTTTTCCCCCTGGCTGCGGGTGCGATCTATCTCTTAGCGACGGGGCAATTTTTTTCCCTGAGGGCGTGGAAACGGCTGCGCCCTCTGAGTGGGTTCATGGTTGTACTGTTGATCGCTGCTCCCTGGCATATTTTGGCCACCCTGCGCAATCCACCTTATTTTTCCTTCGCGTTACACAGCGGTCCGGGGCAATATCACGGATTCCTGTGGTTCTTCTTCATCAACGAGCAGCTTTTGCGGTTTCTTAATCTCCGCTATCCCCGCGACTACAACACAGTCCCACGTTTATACTTCTGGCTGTTGCACCTTTTGTGGCTGTTTCCGTGGAGTGTTTACCTTCCGGCAGCGGCAAAGCTGTCGTATAAACCTGTGGATCGTGCGGGCCGTACGCGTTTGCTCGCGGTATGCTGGACCGGCTTCCTGCTGCTGTTCTTCACGTTCTCAACCACGCAGGAGTATTACTCAATGCCGTGCTATCCCGCGCTGTGTCTGCTATTGGGATCAGCTATGGCAGATGGCGGGAATTGGATACGGCGAGGGACGCAAATGTTAATGGCGGTGTCAGGAGCGGCAGCTACATTGCTATTGGCGCTTCTCTTCCTGGTTCGCAGCACTGCTGCTCCCGGGGACATCTCAATGGCGCTGACGCAGCGTCTCCCGGCTTACACCTTGGCGCTCAGCCATATGGAAGATTTAAACTTGCGAGCTTTCGCTTATCTGCGTATTCCCCTGGCCTTGGCCGCCGTTGCCTTCCTGATCGGACTGGCAGGCACGTTCCGGGCCCCCGCTCCACGCGCCTTTTTGGTGGCAACCGTCATGATGGTAGTCTTTTTTCAGGCAGCCAGGATGGCTATGGTGACATTTGATCCCTACATGTCATCACGGCCGCTGGCGGAGGCCCTGCTCCACGCTCCCAGTGGAAAGCTGATTGTGGATCACCACTACTATACGTTTTCTTCGGTGTTCTTCTATACGAACCGTGACGGGTTGCTATTGAACGGCCGTTTCAACAATTTTGAATATGGCGCGGATGCGCCGGGCTCGCCGCCCGTGTTTGTGAATGATTCGCAAGTAAAAGATATGTGGCGTTTGCCGGCGCGCTGTTATTTGGTCGTGAAGGAATCAGCTTTGTCGCGTCTGTTTGGTAATGAGCAGATCAACCTGGTTGCCGAAAGCGGAGGGAAGTTGCTGGTCACAAACCACCCGTTGCAGGTCGCCTCGAATGGATTTCAGCAGCAGAAACACTCAGTGCTGTCAGGGAGAGATCAATGAGAATCATGGTACTAGGCGGTGACGGATATTGCGGGTGGGCAACAGCCCTGTATTTGTCCAACCGGGGACATGCGGTTGCTATCGTGGACAATTTCATGCGTCGGCAATGGGACCACGAACTCGGGGCCCAGACGCTCACGCCGATTCGCCCGCTCGTGGAGAGAGTCAAGGCCTGGCGCCAACTCACCGGGAACAGTATTGACTGCTTTGTGGGCGATGTCACCGATTACGAGTTTCTCGGCTCTATGGTCGAAGAGTTCGCACCGGAGGCCATGATTCATTTTGCCGAACAGCGGTCGGCGCCCTATTCCATGATTGACCGCAAGCACGCGGTTTTCACCCAGGTCAACAACGTGGTGGGCACACTCAATGTGCTGTTTGCCTTGCGTGAATTCCAGCCGGACTGCCACTTAATCAAGCTGGGAACCATGGGCGAATATGGCACCCCGAACATTGATATCGAAGAAGGCTACCTGACCATTGAGCACAATGGCCGCAAAGACGTGCTCCCTTTCCCCAAGCAGCCTGGCTCCTTTTATCACCTTTCCAAAGTGCATGACAGCCACAACATTATGTTTGCCTGCAAGGCGTGGGGATTGCGCGCCACGGACCTCAACCAGGGTGTGGTTTACGGAACGCTGACGGAAGAAGTGGCCATGGATGAGGCACTCATCAACCGTTTCGATTACGACGAGGTTTTTGGAACGGTATTGAACCGGTTTTGCGCACAAGCTGCCATCGGCCATCCTTTAACTGTTTATGGGAAGGGCGGGCAAACCCGAGGTTTCCTGGATATTTGCGACACCGTTCGATGCATCGAAATTGCCTGCCTCAATCCCTCTGCGCGCGGCGAATGCCGTGTGTTGAACCAGTTTACCGAGCAGTTCTCAGTTCTTACGCTTGCAGAACTTACAGCGGAAGCAGCCAGGCAGATCGGGTTACGAGTCGAAATAGAGCATCTGCCCGATCCCCGAGTGGAAGCGGAACATCATTACTACAACGCAAAACACTCCAAGCTGATTGACCTGGGTTTGAAGCCGCATCTTCTTTCCAGCAATCTGCTGGATTCGCTCTTGAATATTGCCTTGAAATATAAAGACAGGATTGATCCGTCTCTGATGCTGCCACGGGTCAACTGGCGATCCATTCGAAACGATCGGCGTCCGGTCGTGCGTGCGATGACGGGGGTACCCGTAGCCTGAAGCTTGGCCTAGTCTTGCGCGGCCCGGACCTGTGGAACCAGTATTCCATCGCGGATGTAGTAGTCATTGTCGCGCCAGCGCACGCTCTTGCGTCCAAAGCTGATCAGCCAGATTGCAAACGCCATGGCGTCCCAGAGCGGGATGAGCGCCAGCTTCTTCCAGGGCAGGCGCTGCTTAAGTCCCCGCGCGCCGATTACCCATGTCATGCTGGTTCGGAGCAGGAGATATGCGCCCCCGTAAATGCCGGCCACGGCTGGCGACGGCATGAATGCCATTGCAGCCAGGCACCAGGGTAGTCCGTGGGTAAATATAAGTCCCAGATGGCCCCACGGGCGCATGTGCCTCATCACCACGATCCAGCGCAGCCGTTTGTGGAACAAATCGCGAAAGCTTTGATAGTCAGCAACTGTGGCCACGGAATACGGTAATAGTTCTACCGTGTAACCCTGGTTTGCGATCAACCGTCCCACGAGCAGGTCGTCTCCCGGGCGGTTCTCGATCGCCGAATAGCTCCCGAAAGCAGTCAGACGCGTGCGCGAGGTGGCAATGGTGGGTCCGAGCGTAAATTTCACGCCCTCCAGTCGCCAATCCACCAATACTCCCGCGTAAAAGTCGCTCATCATGCCGACCCACTGAAGGTTTTGCACCAGGTTTGTCTCGTGCGTAGATACATAGAAGCAAGTCGCCGCCCCCACTTTCGGGTCGGCCAGTGGCGCCACCACTGTACGAAGATAATCAGGCGCAACCCTCACATCGCTATCGCTGATGACCAGGTATTCATATTCCGCTTCATCTACCAGGCGCGCGAGTTTAGCGGCTTTATCGTTTGCCGCCCGCCGATCGACGCCAAAAAGTATGCGGATCCGGCGCTCCGGAAAATCGGCGATCAGCTTTTGAATGACAGGGAGAGATGGATCTTCCGGATCTCCCAGGCAAAACAGAATCTCGTACTCTGGATAATCCTGTTGGCAAAAAGTAGCGAGATTCTCATAGGCTTCGGGATCGAGTCCGCGAATTGGCTTCAGGTTGCTGACAGGCGGAAGGAATTCACCAGTGGCCAGTCCGGAAGATCGTTGGCGAAAGAAACAAAAAGCGCTATAAAGTGCGATTCCGTAGTAGACAAGTGGAGTCGCGGCGAGAATGAGAATAATGAAGCTGATAGTCACAGTCATGTGCAGAATCTCATGCGCCAGCGCTCATTGCTTTCAACCAGCCGCTTGGAATGCCGGCGAAACGCAGCCGTGGCACATGGTTGTCTCGCTGCGCAACAAAATAGTGTACGTTGTTTGCGGCCAGTGGCCAAATTCCATATCATCCAGTCTTTTTGGAAGCATGGCCGAGCGGGTTATTATATCGCTTGTAACTTTTTGCCTGGGAGCTAGTCAAACGCAAATATGAATAAGACCATAACCGTTACCGCCCTCCTCGCGCTGCTTTTTTCTGCTTCGGCCCCGGCCCAATCGTCGGCCCCTCAGCAACATTCGGGAGAAACCATCGCGAAGAATCCTCCCGGGGCGGCACTCCCGTATTCTCCGAGCCTGGATCTGACCTCCATGGACAAGTCCGCGGACCCTTGTGTGGATTTTTATCAGTACTCCTGCGGCGGATGGAAGACCAAAAATCCCATTCCGGCAGACCAAGTCTCCTGGAGCGTTTACGGCAAGCTCTATCAGGACAACCTCAATTTCTTGCGAGGCATTCTGGAGGAGGCGGCGACAGGAAAGGGGCATCGTGATCCGATCACGCAGAAAATCGGCGATTTCTATGCCGCCTGCATAGATGAGACTGCCATTGAAAAGCGTGGCCGGGCGGCGATCAAACCGCAACTGGATGCGATTTCGCAGCTTCGGTCGGCGGCTGATCTTGCGCCGCTGGTAGCGCATTTGCAGTTGAACGCTACCGGGCCGATTCTTTTTGCCAGCGGCTCGCGGCAGGACCTGGACAACTCAGAGCAGCAAATCGCAGGACTCGACCAAAGCGGGCTGGGGCTCCCCGATCGCGATTACTACACGAAAGAGGATGCCAAGTCGAAGGAAACCCGCGACCGCTACCTCCAGCACGTGCAGAAGATCTTTGAACTGCTAGACGATGATTCCGCTGTGGCAAAGAAAAATGCCGATACGGTCATGCGAATGGAGACCTCGCTCGCCAATGCTTCTATGACGCGGGTGGACCGCCGCGATCCCTACAAACGCAAAAACAAGATCAACCTGGGCGGCCTGGAACAGCTTGTGCCAAATTTCAATTGGCAGGCTTACTTCCGCGAATTGCAGACGCCGCAGTTTGAAATCATCAATGTGGCCCCGCCTTCTTTCTTTAAAGAGCTCAATGAGCAATTGACGGGCGAAACTCTTGACAATTGGAAAAATTATCTGCGGTTCCACGTGGCCAATGCGTACTTGCCCTATCTTTCCTCAAAGTTCGTGGATGAAAACTTTGAGTTTTATCTCAAGTATCTGCGCGGAGCCAAGGAGATGCAGCCGAGATGGAAGCGCTGCGTGCAGTTCACGGACCGCGATCTGGGCGAGGCCCTGGGCCAGGCCTACGTGCGTAAGGTCTTCTCCCCCGAGCTGAAACAAAGCACCCTGGATATGGTCAACCGCATTGAAGCCGCCATGCAGCTCCGAATCCAGCAGCTTGATTGGATGAGCGCGGAAACCAAAGAGCAGGCGCTGGCCAAGCTGCACAGCATCCGCAATAAGATTGGCTATCCCGAGAAATGGCGCGATTATTCCTCCGTCCGCATTGAACGCAGCGATTTTCTGGGAAATGTGCAGAGGGGCGCCGAATTTGAGCGCCGTCGCAACCTCAATAAAATCGGCGAACCTGTGGACCACACCGAATGGGGCATGACGCCGCCCACGGTCAACGCCTATTACAACGGCCAGATGAATGACATCAACTTCCCCGCAGGAGTACTTCAGCCGCCACTCTACGACGCCAAAATGGATGATGCTCCGAACTACGGCGACACCGGCGGGACCATTGGACATGAGTTGACGCACGGTTTTGACGATCAGGGCAGCAAGTTCGATAACCATGGAAACCTGCGCGAATGGTGGACCAAAGAAGACCGGCAGAAGTTTGAAGATCGCACCAAATGCGTTGCCGACCAGTACGCGCAGTATGTGGTTGTCGATGACATCCACATCAACAGCAAGCTAACGCTGGGTGAAGACGTAGCTGATCTGGGTGGAGAAATCCTGGCCTACATCGCCTGGAAAGATGCAACCAGGGGCAAGGGTCTCCAGTCAGTGGATGGGCTCACGCCTGAGCAGCGCTTCTTCGTCGGCTTTGCTCAATGGGCGTGTGACAATGAGCGTCCGGAGGAGATGCGAGTGCGCGCCCTGACGGATCCCCATTCGCCCGCCCGTTATCGCATCAATGGCGTGGTGGTTAATATGCCGGACTTCGCGCGGGCTTTCTCCTGCAAAGCCGGTCAGCCTATGGTGAAGGCCGGTGAAAACGTCTGTAAGGTCTGGTGATACAGTCCTCGTGGAGTTTTTCTTGTGTGAGATTTTGTCCGAATTGAAAATAAGAGGAAATCATGGCAAAAATACGGCTTGTTTGTATGTGCGCGGGCTTAATCGTGACGTTTTTGGCGTCGGCTCATTCCCAGGAGACAAAACCCGTGCCGACGCAGAAAACCACCATCGCCACCAGCCCGCAAGAACCGGTACTCCCGTACTCACCGAGCCTCGATCTCACTTCCATGGACAAGTCCGTAGATCCCTGCGTGGATTTTTATCAATACTCTTGTGGCGGATGGCAGAAGAAAAATCCAATCCCACCCGATCAGACATCGTGGGCTGTCTATGGCAAGCTTTACCAGGATAATCTGAATTTCCTGCGCGGCATTCTGGAGCAGGCAGCGAAAGAGAAGAGTGAGCGCGATAAGGTCACGCAGGAGATTGGCGACTTTTACGCCGCCTGCATGGATGAAACCGCCATTGAGAAGCGGGAATTGACTGCGATCAAGCCCGACCTGGACGCCATCGCGCGCCTGAAATCCGTGCATGATATGGCGCCAGTCGTGGCAGATCTCGCGCTTTCCGTCCCCAATACCTCCGTGATCTTTGATACGGGTTCCATTCAGGACCCGGATGATTCCGAGCAGGAGATTGCTGTCTTCGACCAGGGCGGTCTTGGCCTGCCCGATCGTGACTACTACACGAACGACGACGCAAAATCAAAAGAGATCCGCGAACGTTACGTCCAGCATGTGCAGAAGATTCTTGAGTTGTTGGGGGATCGTCCTGACACAGCGAAGAAAAATGCGGACACCATCATGCGCCTGGAAACGGCCATGGCGCAGGCCTCTCAGACCCGGGTTGAGCGGCGCGACCCCTACAAGCTGAAGAACAAAATGAAAATGGAGGACCTGGAAAAAATAGTCCCGGTTTTTGACTGGAAGTCTTACCTGGGCGAGGTGAAGACGCCCATGCTGAATATCATCAACGTTACGGCCCCTGCATTTTTTAAAGAGGTAAATACATTGTTGTCCAGCGAGCCGCTGGATAACTGGAAGAATTATCTTCGCTACCATCTTGCCAACGGATATTCTCCTTATTTGTCTTCACAGTTTGTGCAGGAGAGCTTCGACTTTTACACCAGGTATCTTCGCGGCGCGAAAGAAATGCAGCCCCGCTGGAAGCGCTGCGTGCAATATACGGACAATTACCTCGGCGAGGCGCTGGGACAAGCCTACGTCCGCAAAGTCTTCTCTCCGGAATTAAAACAGAGCACGCTGGATATGGTGCGCCGGATAGAGGCCGCCATGGAAATTCGCATCAACCAGTTGGATTGGATGAGCCCGGAAACCAAGGCCCAGGCTATCAACAAGCTGCATGGCATTCGCAACAAGATTGGCTATCCCGACAGATGGCGCGACTACAGCTCGGTCAAGATTGCCCGCAATGATCTGGTGGGCAGCGTAGCGCACGCGAATGAGTTTGAAGCTCACCGCCAGATCAACAAAATCGGCAAGCCGGTGGACCACAGCGAGTGGGGTATGACGCCGCCCACCGTGGATGCATATTTCAACCCCCAGATGAACGACATCAACTTTCCTGCCGGCGTGCTCCAGCCGCCTCTCTATGACTCCAAGCTCGATGATGCTCCCAACTATGGCAACACGGGCGGCACCATTGGACATGAGCTGACCCACGGCTTCGATGATGAAGGCAGCCAGTTCGACGCCAAAGGCAATTTGAAAAACTGGTGGACAAAAGACGACCGGCAAAAATTCGAGGAGCGCACCAAGTGCATTGAGGACCAGTACGCCCAATATGTTGTCGTGGATGATGTCCACATTAACAGCAAGCTGACTCTGGGTGAAGATGTGGCTGATCTGGGTGGAGAAATTCTGGGCTATATGGCGTGGAAAGACGCAACGAAAGACAAGAATCTTCAACCGGTGGATGGACTTACTCCCGACCAGCGATTCTTCATCGGCTTTGCCCAGTGGGATTGCGCCAATACTCGGCCTGAGGACCTACGTGTCCGTGCCATGACCGATCCTCATTCACCTCCCCGTTATCGAATCAACGGTGTTGTAGTCAACATGCCTGAATTCGTCCAGGCATTCTCCTGCAAGGACGGCCAGCCCATGGTGAAGGGCAAAGATAAGGCCTGCAAAGTGTGGTAAATTCAGATAATTCTTATCTGAGAAAAGGGCTATGTTACTTCCGTAGATTTCTGCCGTTATATACGCCGGGTTCGTTCTGTCGGATATCTCACATAACTTGTTCAGAATCAACTACTTGAGTAACAAGCGGTTGTGAGTTCGGGCGCTTCTTTGCCATCGTTCTATTCCGGTCTTGAGTACGGGGTGTCAACAATTATGTAAAAAGAATGAAACGCTAAGCCCTTATTTTGCACTACTCCAATAGAGGGCCAGATGCGGTAGAGCAGACGTGGCCCTGGGCGCACCTGCAATTCTTAAGCAATTTTAAGAAATTTGGGGAGTCTGTTCGCTTGAAAAAGCAGGAAGAATACACGGGACAGCGGCAAAACGGAAACGTTACCGTTTTTGATCCTCAGCGAAGATCAAATGGTTTGATGAAGCAGCTGAGCCGGTCAAATGCTGAAGTATACTTGTCCGCAATCTCCGTGGATCTCTACCCATTTGATGAAGATTATTTGCGGCGTCTCCAGAAAGGCGATGGCGCCATGCAGGATCATTTTGTCCATTATTTCATGGGCATCCTGCGCATCAAGCTCAGGAACCGAACTCTGGCCGCAGATGCAATGAACGATGTTCAACAGGAAACTCTGCTGCGGGTCCTGTTGGCCGTGCGCATGAACGAAGTTCGTCAGCCGGAACGGTTGGGTGCGTTCGTGAACTCCACGTGCAACAACGTCTTGAAGGAGCATTATCGGAACCTGGTGAAGAACCAGTGCGTGGACCTGGAAGACGTGGACGTGACGGACGGGGCAGCGGACCTGGAAGGAAATATGATCGCGCACGAGAGGGCCAAGGCCGTGCAAGCGGTGTTGAAGAAACTCTCGGTGAAGGACAGCGCTGTGCTGCGAGCGCTGTTGCAGGAGCGCGATAAAGAAGAAATCTGTCGGGAATTGAAGGTCGACCGCGGATACTTGCGCGTTCTGACCCATCGCGCCATCAGGAGTTTCAAGGACCAGTATGAGGTAAAGAAAGTTTCACGCCGCTTAGGCCGGGCGGCGAAGACATAGATTGACACAGGTGACGAATATGGAACACAACTACGCAATCGAAAATCACACCGCGGAGCGCTACCTCTTGCAGGAGTTGAACGATGAAGAGCGCGATGCCTACGAAGAACATTTTTTCAGTTGTAGTGCCTGCGCTGAAGAAGTAAAGACCGCGGCCGAATTCCTGGACAGCGCGAAGCGCGTGGTCCAGGACGAACTGAAAGCGCAGCTCTACGGCCACGCGGCTCGGCACTCCATTTGGGGAAGCTGGCTGAACTGGAGAAGCATGCTGCACCCCATGCCGGCCATGGCGTGCATGCTCCTGGTGTTCGTTGCTGGCTTCAGCATCTACCAAGATAGCGTGGTCATTCCAGAGTTAAGAAGTCTGGCGTCAACTGCTCCTCCTCTTCCAGGAATGACGGAGACGCAGGCGCGCGAGGCAAAGACTGTCATTGTCTCAAATTCTCGGGATCAGCAGAAGAAACAGACCATAGCCAAAGGCGCGTCATTCCACGTTCAGTTTGACATTCCGCCCGCAAAATCCGGTTCCTATCAATCTTACATCGCTGACATCGTGACACCGGGGGGCATTAGAAAGCTCTCATACGCAATCTCGAAGCAAGAGGCAAATGCTCCCGTTAGGGTACTGGTGCCGGCAGGAACTTTAGAATCAGGAAAATACTTTGTGGTAATTCAGGGAGTCAATAGTAATGGGCCAGAAAGTAGGGTAAAAGGAGAATTAGCTCGTCTTCCGTTTCAATTAAACATACAGGACTAGTCGTTGCCCAGAGGAATGTCCTGGGGAGTGTGAAATGTCCAATGGCCCTCGCAGTCCTTCGTCCTATTTTCACCACGCTTCTGCATTTGGAATAGCTGGAAAGATTGACCGTCCCCTCCAGCAAACAATTGCGTCTCAGGCCGCAATCAGCCTTGCGCCGAGTGGAGGATACGGTACACATCGTGTAGACAATTTCAGTGCGCCTGGAGTTCTCTCGTTCAAAGCAGCTTATGTGGAGGTTGGCGGTAGCCTCGATACGGCTAATGACGCCACTCACACCACATATGCATCGTCTGTTATTGAGGAACTGAACATTTGTAATGTCGTGACCGCGGACCGTGTGGTGTCACGCTTGACTATCTATCATCCAGCCACTCCGCCTGCGTCTTCATCTGATCCATCAGAGCCGAGTTTTTCAATTGCGGGCAGCCATTTTGACAACCTCAAAATTGCAGGTCAGAACATCGCCGTGCAGCTCGACTATGACACATTTCACGACAGCACTTACAGCACATTTGTTGCTGGGCTCAGAGCGCCAGATGTACCGAAACGGCACGTGCTGAT
>DATDGL010000067.1:0-4505 GCA_036522115.1 Candidatus Angelobacter sp. | reverse complement strand
GGCATTAGAAGCTTGAACGTCCTCGGCTCAATACTCACCTCCACCGGCAATGTCCCAAGCAGTTCTCCATCCACTTCTGAATGAATGCTGGCCGGATTTTGCCCATCGAGTGGAGTGCACCTGAACCACGCGGACCCTGCCAGATCCACCTGCGGCACCTTCCAGTTGAACCCGCTGCACACGCTGGCAAAATAATTTAGAAAGTGGCGGACTTTATTGGTGTGGAAGAGCATGAGCCGGTAATCATTGCGGACCAGTTCGGCGCCCAGCCGCACGCGTCGGAGCAACCCCGGAAACCGGGCCGCCCGAACCCCCATGACCATCGCCACTTCGCCGCTGCGGCAACATCCTTGCTGGTCTCTCCACTCAACTTTGAACATAGGAAACCGGCGACGCAGCGTCATGCGAAACATTTCCAGGAAGTAAGCGTACACTCCGTAGCGTTCTTTGGCCTGGACGCCGGTGCGGTACATCAGCTCCGCATCCGATCCCACTCCGGCAGCGATCAGGAAATACCGCTGCTGCGGACCGTCCTTATCGTGATAGCGAATAAGGCCTGGCTGCAGCGTGCGCGGCCGGTAACCAAGAAGCATCCGGGCGGCTACCTCCACTTTCTGCGGCAGAAGCAGATCGGTGGCCAGCAGATTGCCGCTTCCGAAGGGCAGAACGCCCAGCGCGGCCTCGCTGCCGGCCAGCATCAGGCCATTCAGGACTTCATTGGCCGTACCATCGCCACCACAAGCGATCACCGTATCAAACCCCGCAGCCACAGCTTCCTGCGTCTGGGACACCGCGCTGCATTTTGCGGTGGTCGCCCGGCTCTCCGCCTCCACCCCCGCCGAACGAACCACCGCCAGCGCCTGGGAAACCTGGTGCACCCGTTGTTCCCGCTGTCTGCCGGACGACGGGTTGTAAATAAGAAGCGCTTTTTTCATTCCTGTAAAATTCGCGTTAACCTGTCCGCCGTGGCGGATTCGCGGCTCAAGGGTTTTTGCCTCCCAATACTTCTTATAATCTACCCATGTCTCCTCGTGCTAAAGATATCGTGCGCCAAATCGAAGACTTGCGCGAACAAATCCGCCATCACGAGCACCTCTATTATGTCCTGGACGCGCCTGAGCTAAGCGATGCCGACTTTGATCGCCTGATGCAGGAGCTCAAAAACCTGGAGGCCGCACATCCTGATCTGGTCACGCCCGATTCTCCCACCCAGCGCGTCGGCGGCAAGCCGCGTGAAGGCTTCGTCAAGGTCGAGCACTCGCGACCCATGCTCTCGCTGGATAACGCGTTCAACGAGCAGGAACTGCGCAATTGGGAGCGCCGCGTGCGCGAACTTGCCGGAACCGACCATATCGAATACGTATGCGAGCTGAAGATGGACGGATTGTCGCTCGCGCTCTGGTATCGGGCCGGAAAGCTCGAGCGGGGCATCACGCGCGGAGATGGTTCCATCGGCGAAGATGTCACCTCCAATGTCCGCACCATGCGGTCGGTGCCTCTCTCGGTGGCCCCGCCGGTGCTGAAGAAGGCCGGCCTTCCCCAGGATTTTGAGGTGCGCGGTGAAGTCATCATGCCCATCTCCTCCTTTGAGCGCATGAATGAGGAGCGCGAACGGCAAAACCTTTCCCGCTTTGCTAATCCCCGCAACGCGGCCGCAGGCGCCATCCGCGTTCTGGAACCGAACATTGTCGCCCAGCGCCGTTTGGATTTTTACGCTTATTTTCTACTGGTAGACGGCCGCTACTACCCGGAAAAACACGGAGAAGCTTTGGCATCTCTTGCTCATGCCGGATTCAAAGTAAATCCGCAGCACGCCATTGCCCGCAATGTTGATGAGCTGCTCGAATTCATCGGCAAAGGCGAGCAAGTACGGGATAAGCTGCCCTATGAGATCGATGGCATCGTCATCAAGGTAAACTCCACCCGTCTTCAGGAACGGCTCGGCTTTACCGGCAAGGCCCCGCGCTGGGCCATTGCTTACAAATACGCGGCCCGCAGCGGAGTCACTCAGGTGCAGGACATCCTGGTCCAGGTGGGACGCACCGGCAAACTGACACCCGTAGCTGCGCTCGCGCCTGTATTCATAGGAGGCACCACCGTCTCCCGCGCCACTCTCCACAACCAGGACGAAATCGACCGCCTGGAGGTCAAGATTGGCGACTGGGTCATGGTCGAACGCGGTGGAGACGTGATCCCCAAAGTCGTTAAGGTCATTGCCGATAAGGACCATCCTCGCGGCCACAAGCTTTTTCACATGCCCGAACGCTGCCCCGTATGCGGCAGCCACATCGTTCGCGTGGAGGGCGAAGCCGACCATCGCTGCGTGAACGCCAACTGCCCCGCCAAGCTGCGCGAGAGCATTCTGCACTTCGCTTCCCGCTCCGTCATGAATATCGAAGGCATGGGCGAATCACTGGTGAACCAGTTGGCGGACCGCGGGCTGGTCAAAGATATCGGTGACATCTATGAGCTGACCAAAGAGAAGCTCCTCACCCTGGAACGCATCGGCGATAAATCCGGGCAAAATCTGCTGGATGAAATTCAGCAATCGCGCAAGCTCCCGCTCCAACGCGTGATCTATGGCCTGGGAATACGTTTCGTAGGCGAGCGAACAGCAGAGTTTCTTGCCGAAGACTTCGGCTCCATGAATGAGATCATGAAGGCGTCCGTCGAACGGCTGCAGGAAGTCAATGAGGTTGGGCCGCGAATCGCTGAAAGCATCCGCGAGTTTTTTGATGAGCCGCGAAACCAGAAGCTGGTAGAGCACCTGCGCAAGTATTTGAACTTCACCGGCAAAAAGAAGCAACGCGGCACTACGCTTGCAGGCAAAACTTTCGTTCTCACCGGCACATTGGTCAACTATTCTCGCGACGCCGCTAAACAAATGATCGAGGACGCCGGCGGAAAAGTCTCCGGCTCTGTAAGCAAAAAAACCGACTACGTAGTCGCCGGCGAAGACCCCGGCTCCAAACTGGACAAAGCCCGCGCACTGGGAGTCAACGTAATCGGCGAAGCCGAGATGCTGGAACTCGCGGGCAAAAAGCCCAGCCACTGAGGGACGCAGATCTAAGCTGCTTTCTTCTGCGTCCCACACAACGGACAACCGCTCACCACCTGATCGCGGCCTGCACGCAACTTATTTTGAAAATCAATCCACCGCTGACCACAGCTCATTCCGGCACTTCCAGTTTGACCAGCAGATTCCTGCTGCATTCGGAGGTCTTCCCGCTCTTTAAGCGCGGTTTTGCGCGGCGTAAGGGTAATTTCTCCCGCACCAGAAGCGACGCCCAGCAAGTCATCTTCCTTGCCCATTTTCTCCGGAGTGAAGTCGCGCATCAGGCTGCGTCTGGCTTCTTCGCTGAGAGGCTTGGTACGGGCGCCTTCCACTTGATCCATGGGAGGGGTAACGATGCGGCCTGTATCTTTGTTGTACATCACCGCGCCTTTACTCCATCCTTCGTGGTACTGCTTCTCATAATCTGCCCAGTGGCCTTCGGATTTCAGGGTGTCCTGATTGAACTCCGGCAGCATCTGAATGCGTTCTTTGTCCAGTTCGGCGTAAAACTTGTCTTCGTGTCTACCGTAGGGTTCAATGCGATTTGCCGGAACAAGAAACCTCTTGCTGGTGAGCCAGCCGCCGGCGTCTACCACCACATACTCAATCTCCCCATCAGAGTGGTCGAAGATTACATCGTCCACCGTCCCCAGCTTCTCATTGTTCACGCCGTAAACCTCGGATCCGCGAATATCCACAGCGTCTTTGAATTTGTAGTCATGCAAAATGCCATAATGAGGCATACGTCTCCCTCCTTCTTTCATGAGTTAAGATGCGCCCGGCGCAAGACGCGCAGCCTGCGGATCGAGAGCTGAAAAAAACAGCACCTGGCAATCTTTTAAAACCGCCCTTTGATCCGTTTGTAAGTAATCTCCAGGTCCTCCGGATTCACCCGCGTCTCTCCAATCACGCTCATGAAGTTGGCATCGGCAATCCAGCGCGGCAGAACGTGCATGTGAATATGGCCGGCAACACCTGCTCCTGCCGCCTTGCCCAGGTTCATGCCCAGATTCAGTCCATCAGGAGAGTAAAGGTCGCGCAGAACGCCTTCCAGCTTCTGCGTCAAGGTCATCATCTCCTGGGCCGCAGCCAGACTCAGCTTCTGCAACTGGTCCACGTGATCGTAGGGCACAATCATGGCGTGCCCCGACGTATAAGGAAAGGCGTTAAGCACGATGAAGCAGTATTGGCCTCGATGCACAACCTGGGCCTTGGCGTCATCCTTCTCACGGGCCTTGGCGCAAAACAGGCATTCTGATGTTTTGTCTGCCGTGCTCACGTACGCATAGCGCCAGGGTGTGAACAGATAGTCCATCTACCGCAAAAGAGTACCAGATCGTCCAGACCGTGATCACCGCCTGCCCGAAAGCGCTCTCTCTCCCTTGCGGCAGACCGGATTGACTTCCCCGGGCTTTCGCGGGCCGTAGTTGATCGTAAATCACGCGAATCA
>DATDGL010000066.1:0-32145 GCA_036522115.1 Candidatus Angelobacter sp. | reverse complement strand
GAGGTACTTGTCACTGGCGGTGCGAAAAACGGAGAAGGTATCACGGAGAATGATTCTTCAAGATACCTCAAACTCTGCCGCTTAAAACATTGCAGGAAAACGCCGTCGATGGCAGGCATTATGGCGCTGAAATTGCCAGATGGTTTTCGGTTACGAGGACCGCGTTTAGGAATTTGGAGACCCAGGGGGCTTGTTCACTATGAAAGAGCTTGTTGACAGACAGTCGATGCGCTTATCGCTCGCCCTTTTGCAGGCCAGCCCTTTTTGCAACATAGATTGCAAATATTGTTATCTTCCAAACAGGTCATCTGTCCATCGCATGAGCAACGAAGTGCTGGAGCAGTCTTTACGTTTTCTCATGCGAGAAAAACCCGGCTTGTTGGACGACGATGCAAATCTGATATTCCATTGCGGCGAGCCTCTGTCTGTCCCCATTGATTTTTATCGCCGGGCTTTCGATTCTCTGGAAAAGATGAACACGGGCCCGTCTGCAATCCCAGTTCGTTTTTCAACCAACGGGACGCTCATTGACCAGGAGTGGTGTGATCTCATTAACGAGCGCGGCTATATCAGAATGCGCGTCAGCATAGACGGCCCTCAATGGCTGCATGATTCAAATCGCGTTACCCGGCAGCAACGCGGTACCTTTCCGGAAGTCATGCGCGGAATCAATCTTCTCCGGTCCAACGGCATTCCTTTCGACGTCCTTTGCGTGCTGACACGAGAGGCGCTCCAGGTTCCCGAGGAATTGTGGGCATTCCTGAGCAATCTTGGAGCCAAGGGAGTGGGGTTTTGCATCGAAGAAGTCCTGGGCGAGCACAAAGCCAGCTCTCTCGAATTTGCCGCCTCCTGCGAACAGGTACGTAATTTTTTTCGTGTGTGGATGAAGCTTCGAGATAAAGAAGCCCCGGAACTCTATGTGAGGGAAGTGGACCAACTGTTAGAGTGGATTCCGCAAAGATATAAGCAGAAGGGATTCTTTGTGCGTTCCGACAATGTCCCGTTCAGCCTGATTACAATTTCCTGGGACGGGAATATATGCCTGTTCTCACCAGAGCTGCTCAATGCAACCAGTCCCTACTATGGAGATTTTGTATTCGGCAATGTAGCCACGCACTCTGTCGAAGATATTCTGGCGAGTTCAAAGTTTCAAGCTGCCTATCGCCAGATCTATCATGGCGTACGCCAATGTGGACGGGAATGCAAATATTTTCCCACCTGCGGTGGAGGATTTCCCGTCAATAAATTGCTCGAAAACGGCACATTTCGGTCGACCGAGACCTTAACCTGCCGGTTGCGGGTCCAAGCCATAACTGATGTCGTGATGGAACACCTCGGATCTGACGCCACCCAACTGGCTATTGACGCCAGTACGACGGCGTAGGTCGTCAAAAAGACTTCAGGAACAAAAATTCTCGCTGGAAGAAGACAGAATGTTATTGACCAACGTGAGTTAAGTTGCCAATTCCATTCTTAAGCACTTGCCTAACTCTCTCTCGCGGCCCGTATAGTCTATTGTTCAGATAGTCGAAGTGGCTTGGCATGTTCTTTGTATGTTCCTGGACAACCTGAAGCCTCTTGCTAGCAATTGCTTTAGCTTTTTCCATAAGGGAGCTATCCAACTGCGGCGTCTTAAAAGCATAGTTCATGCCAAGCAGAACGGAAAACCAGCTTATATCGCGAAAGAACCACCACTCTTCGGTTCCCTTTGTGCTATCTGTGGGTAGAAGCGTCCGAAAAACCTCCAGCCGCGCCGCGAGATCGTCCGGGATCTTTGTATCGTGCTTCACCGCCCGCCAAAAGGGTGTATCCTCTCGATTGGTAGGGAAATAGTGGGCAATAATAAACTGTTTCACGTCGTCACAAAATTTCTGAAGGTGCATATTGTAACGGGCCTGCATTGCGTCGTCATAGCAACGCGCATCCAGGATCGAGGCCAGCAGCTCAAGTCCTACCTGGGTAATTGCCAGCCCGGTTGACTCGAGCGGCTCGACGAAGCTGCCGGCAAGGCCAATGGGAACGCAGTTTTTGACCCAAAGATCTTTCAGCTTTCCACTCTCAAATTTTACCTTGAGTGGGACTACATCTTTGGTCCGCTGATAGCCCCAATACTCTCGTAGTTCCCTTTCCGCTTCTTCGTCGGAAAGGAAGCTGCTCGAATAAACGTACCCGGAGCTAATCCGGCTGAACAGCGGGATTGTCCAGGTCCATCCGCTCGATTGAGCTGATGCCTTCACATACGGGTGCATTTCTGTCGCTTGCGATCCATTCTCACCATAAGGAAATCGCAACACCACTGCCCTGTTACAGAACAATGATTCTGCATAGGATTCGTAAGGCTGATGTGGATCAACCTGTCGAATGAGTTTTCTGCGAAACCCCGTGCAGTCGATGAATAAGTCAGCCTTCAGAATGCCATGATCGGAGGTTACGAGGCCCTCAATCTCACCCGCTGGGTTGAGCCGGACCTCAGTGACATCATCCATGACGTGCCGCACCTTCGGGCAGGTTTTTCGCAAGAAATCGGCGAACAAATCAGCATTGATGTGGAACGCGAAGTTCTTAAGCACCGGCCGCTTGGCACACTCACAATTCAGAATGGTGGACAGGTAGAAAGCCCGATAGAAAGAGCTTCTATCAGGAAAATCAGGATCTCCATTACGATTTAATTGCAGCCAGCCGTGGCCTATGTGATGGCGATGGTCCAGGTAGTCGAGCGCTTCGAACGGATGCCAGTACCAATCGCCCTTTTCATACCAGTTCTCGAATAAGATTCCCGTCTTGATCGTTCCGTCGACTTCCGGCAGCCATGATTCCCATTGATCAAAGCCAAGGCGTTGCATGAATCGCGTAAGAATCGGTGTCGTGGCCTCTCCTACGCCGATTCGCGGCGTGTTACGCGATTCTACTAACGTTATGTCTAGATCAAAAAGAACGCGGCTAAGATATGCCGCACTCATCCAACCGGAAGAGCCACCGCCGACGATAACCACCGATTTCACTTTTTTCATTTCAGAGCCTCGGCCGAGGGAAATACCAAAGATCAGCTATAACTCCTGGAACTCAGTTGTCCCGGCCTCACGATCAGTATCCGATCCGCTGTTTTCAGAGTGGACTGGACGCTGGTCCTTGCTGGACGATTCGACGACTACAGCCACTTGGTATCGCTTGCGCATCAGTCTGGGCGATAGCATATCACGATTTGTCTCAGGATCTGGAAAAGACGCGGGCGGACTTGCAAGCAAAGCAACACAGTGATAACCTCGAATTCACTCCGTGATGCAGATAACAGACTCCGGATAATTCTGACGTCAGCATTCAGCCGGCGAGAATGCAAACTGATACCAGATTTTAGTGGCGGACTACATGAAGGCTCTATTACAGCAGTTGCCTTCTTTCATTTTTGGGTTGATCTTCTTTCAGCAAAGTCAATGTAATGCGCAGTCAACCCCTCTATAACAGCGGATTGACCCTGCTTGATGCTACAGAGTCGCCGTTCCTGGATCATTCGCTCATATCCGTCCCAACAAACGCAATGGAGATCAGCCGGGGCGTACTGGAGACACATTCCTGACATTCCCCTTCACATATAGGTCTCGAGAGAAATAAACATGTCCATGAATACGCGTCTTTTTCGACAGGTTGCGCTGGAACGGTTGTCGTCGGCTGAGCAACTGGACCAAATGTTGCAGGTCACCAGCCCTCGAGCGTGGGCCGGATTGGCTGCCATTTTTCTCTTGCTATGCACCGCTCTTATTTGGGGATTCAAAGGCGTAATTGTTACCACGGCTGACGGCGAAGGCGTCATCGTGCGCACCGGCGCAGGCGCCAACGTTACCCTGGGCGAACCGATTCCAGGCGTTCAACCTGGCCTCCAGCAGCTTGAGTTGGTGGCTTACGTCTCGTCTTCAGAGGCCAAGGAAATAAGGAGCGGGATGGAAGTGCGGGTTTCCCCTTCCAACATAAGGCGAGAGGAGTACGGATTCATCAAAGGGGAAGTCGTTTATGTCTCCGACTACCCAGCAACACTTGCAGCGCTCGTGCGTAACTTTCACAACGAGTCGCTCGCCAAAATCCTTGGTTCTTCCAACCCGGTAAGAGAAGTGGGCATACGCCTGAAGTTAGATCCTGATACCCCCAGCGGTTTTCAGTGGTCTGCGTCCAAGGGTCCGCCGATCACCATCACCAGTGGAACAATGTGCACGGTGCAGATTGTAACGCAACTGGATCAACCCATCAGCCTGGTGTTGCCTTACATTAAGCGTAAACTCGCCGGGAGGTAGTGTATGCCTGGCCCTCCTCCCAACATCTCACCCGATCGGTCAATCTTTAAGTGGTCGCGCGTGCGGACGCCCACCGTATTGCAAATGGAAGCGGTGGGGTGTGGCGCAGCGGCCTTGGGGATCATACTTGGATATCATGGCCGCTTCGTTCCGATCGAGCAACTGCGAATCGCTTGCGGTGTGTCCCGCGATGGCATCAAAGCCAACAATATATTGAAAGCCGCTCGGGAATTCGGACTCAATGGGAAGGGGTACAAGAAAGAAGTTTCCGCCCTGCGCGAGTTGCCAACACCCTACATTGTGTTCTGGAACTTCAACCATTTTGTAGTGGTCGAGGGCTTTGGGCGCAGAAAAGTTTATTTGAATGATCCGGCAACGGGTCCACGGGTAGTGTCTGATGAAGAGTTTGATCTGTCGTTTACAGGCGTGGTCCTGGCGTTCGAGAAGAGGCCGGATTTTGAGAAGGGCGGCTCCAAACCGAATATGTTCCGGTCCCTTCGCAGGCGACTGGAAGGCAGCCGGCTCGCCCTCATCTACGTCGTGCTGGTTACACTGGCCCTGGCGATACCCAACCTGGTCAGTCCGGTATTTTCGCGAGTTTACATTGATGATCTGTTGATCAGCGGCAAATCAAAATGGCTGCAGCCGCTGCTCATCGTCATGACGGTTACGATTTTGCTGAAAGCGGTGGTGACCTATCTGCAGCAGCACTCCCTGTTGCGGATGGAAGCAAGGTTATCGCTTAGCTCATCCTCCAAGTTTTTCTGGCATGTATTGCGTTTGCCGATGGATTTCTTTGCTCAGAGGTTTGCGGGGGACATTGCAACGCGAGTGGAGGCGAATGACCGGGCTGCCAGATTGCTTTCCGGAGATTTGGCAACCAACCTGGTCAATCTTCTGCTCATCGGGTTTTACGCAGCGCTCATGTTTCAATACGACGCCGTGCTCACGTGCATCGGGATTGGCATTGCCATGATCAATCTTCTGCTCCTGCGCTATGTGTCTCGCAAACGCGCCGACGACAATCATCGTCTCCTGCAGGAAATGGGAAAGTTGATTGGGGTTTTGATGTCAGGGCTGCAGATGATTGAAACCGTAAAATCAACCGGTTCGGAGACAGACTACTTCTCCCGCTGGGCGGGATACCAGACCAAAGTTATCAATGCTGAACAGGATCTGGGAGCATTCTCGCAATTGTTGTCCGCGGTGCCGCCATTCTTGACGGCGCTGAATGTGGCAGCCATTCTGGGGCTGGGCGGGGTGCGCGTAATGAATGGGTTTCTGACTATGGGGATGCTGGTTGCTTTTCAAGGTCTGATGAGCGGTTTTGTGGAACCTGTGAACCACATTGTAGATCTGGGCAGCAAGCTGCAACAAGCACAGGGCGATCTGAGCCGCCTGGATGATGTCCTGAATTATCCTCGCGACCCGGAGGCAGACAAGATCAATTTGCTTCCGCAAGAATCGGCCATTGAGGCCCGCTTGGAAGGTTACGCGGAACTACGAAATGTTACCTTTGGCTACAGTCGACTCGAACCGCCTTTTTTGAAGGATTTCAATCTTTTGATCAGACCCGGTCAGCGGGTGGCGCTGGTTGGCAGTTCCGGCAGCGGAAAATCCACGATCGCGAAAATTGTAGCCGGACTATACCAGCCGTGGTCCGGAGAAGTTCTCTTTGACAATCGGCCACGCCAGGATATTCTTCGGGAGATCCTGAGCAGTTCGATTGCTATGGTAGATCAGGATATCTTTCTTTTCGACGGCAGCATTCGGCAGAATT
The DNA here is from genome assembly GCA_036522115.1 of Candidatus Angelobacter sp. Lineage (GTDB taxonomy): Bacteria > Acidobacteriota > Terriglobia > Terriglobales > Acidobacteriaceae > Angelobacter. The sequence continues at coordinate 26,082 of DATDGL010000066.1, read as the reverse complement.
TGACTCTTTGGGATGCCACCGTAGAAGAAAGTAAGTTGATTCTCGCATGCAAAGATGCTGTCATTCACGATGACATCAATAGCCGGCCTGGAGGCTATGACTCATGGCTGGAAGAAGGAGGGCGCAATTTCAGCGGCGGACAGCGCCAACGGCTGGAGATTGCGCGCGCCCTGGTCTCGGAACCACGTATCCTTATTCTGGATGAGGCCACCAGCGCGCTCGATGCTTTTATGGAAAAAATGATCGATGACCAGCTGAAACAGCGTGGCTGTACCTGCCTGATTGTTGCCCATCGGTTAAGTACTATTCGCGATTGTGACGAGATCATCGTGCTTGAGTCCGGCAGGGTCGTTCAGCGAGGAACCCATGAAGAACTGATCGGGATAGACGGACCTTATGCCAGCCTGGTGGCTGCAGGTTGATATGGCTAGTTCTTTGGATAAAGAAAGCAGCGTTGTGCCGGCGCGAAAGGCGCGCAATACCGGCCTGTTGCAGTCAGCTTTGCGGTTATTCTCGCCGATGCGAAATAACCAGGATCTTCCTCGGGATGAAGAGACCTGCCATCATCCCGTTTTTCTGGCCTGTGAAGTAATTGGGAAGAAGCTCAATATCAAAATTAAACCTCACCCTGATATGCTGCGCGGCTTGAATCCGCGTGATCCCGTGACCAGCATAGCCCAGGCCTCGGGAATCCGTGTGCGTACTATAGCGTTAAAGGGTACATGGTGGGTGCACGATAGCGGTCCCTTTTTGGCATTCCTGGAAGAAGGCAATAGGCCTGTGGCTCTGTTGCCACGGTCCTCCTGTAGCTATGAGTATTATGATCCCGTCGAGAATCGAACCGTTCGAGTAAACCGGGAAGTGGCGGCAACTCTGAACCCATTCGCCCATGTTTTGTACCGGTCGTTTCCAGCCAAAGCACTCAGTGCGCTGGAGCTATTGAAGTTTGGATTGCTCGGCTGCGGGCGCGAACTGGCCGCCATTGTGTTGATGGGTATTGCCGCAGGCATTATGGGGATGATTACTCCTTATGCTACCGGAATCATTTTTGATCGCCTGATTCCTGGCGCTGAACACACCCAGTTGATGGCGATGTGTGCTTTTCTTATCGTCATCGCCGTGAGCGCCACCTTCTTCACATTTGCGCGCAGTTTCGCGGTCTTGCGGCTGGAGGGGAAATTGGATGCTTCAATCCAGGCAGCGGTGTGGGATCGGCTGCTCAGCCTTCCCGTCGCTTTTTTTCGGGAGTACAGTTCAGGTGATCTTGCCCAGCGGAGCTTGGGCGTAGAAGTGATTCGCCAGACTTTGACGGGATCCACATTAACGGCCATCTTATCCGGCATTTTTTCTATTTTCAGCTTCGCTCTACTGTTCTATTACAGTTGGAAGATGGCATTGCTGGCGACCAGTCTGGTCTTATGTGCCTGCGCCGTATCTGTGGCGTGCGGAATCTTCCAGGTGCGCAGACAGCGGCAAATCTCCGTTTTGCGAGGCAGTATCTCAAGCCTCTTGCTCCAGTTCATCACCGGCGTGTCAAAATTTCGAATGTCGGGAACCGAATCTCGCGCATTTGCCGTATGGGAACGCGAGTTTTCCAAACTGCAAAGGATTTCGATCAAAGCTTCAGGTATCATGAATGGTCTTACGGTCTTTAATTCTGTCTTCCCGCTGGCAGCTCTCGCGGTTATCTTTGTTTATCATCAGGAATTCATATCACAAGCAGGTGCGTCCGCAATCACAACGGGCGATTTTGTTGCCTTCCTGGCGGCGTTCATCCAGGTTCTGATGGCATCCCTTACGCTAAGCGCGGCCACTATTTCAGCGCTGAATGTTGTCCCGGTTTATGAGCGCATTAAGCCCATTTTTCAAGCTCTTCCGGAGGTTACGGAGATCAAGAAATCTCCAGGACAGCTGACCGGAATGATCGAAATCAGCCGCGCTAACTTTCGCTATAAGCCGGATGCGCCGTTGGTGTTACATGATATGTCGCTCACGATCCTGCCCGGTCAGTTCGTGGCCATTGTAGGACCTTCCGGATGTGGCAAGTCAACTTTGTTTCGCCTGTTGCTTGGTTTTGAGACGCCTGAGTCCGGCGCTATCTACTTCGACAATCAGGATCTATCAGGGCTTGACATTCAAGCGGTGCGGCGACAGATCGGTGTAGTATTGCAATCTAGCCGTCCTATCACTGGCAGTATCTTCAACAATATTGTTGGCTCTGCGCCCTTATCAGTGGAGGATGCGTGGGCGGCGGCGCGGCTCGCTGGCGTTGCTGCTGACATCGAACAGATGCCAATGGGCATGCATACGCACATCGCTGATGGCGGACTTGGCATCTCTGGGGGACAGCGCCAGCGACTGATGATCGCCCGTGCCATTGTTGGGCGCCCTCGCATCCTGCTATTTGACGAAGCTACCAGCGCCCTTGATAACCAAACCCAGGCTGTTGTAAGCCGCAGCCTGGAAAGCCTACAGGCCACACGTATTGTGATTGCTCACCGCCTAAGCACCATCATCCGGGCGGACAAGATTTTTGTTATGGATAATGGAACCATAGTGGATAGCGGACCCTATGACGAACTAATCGCGAAGGAAGGCGTCTTTCAGCATTTGGTCAATCGGCAAATGACTTAACGGAAGAGGGCGGTGGAACAGCGACTGGCAATCCGGGCAGATGTGCTGGCTTCCTTGGGGGCAGGAACCGAGGTGGCGGAAGAGGTTCTTCGCTATAACGAGAACCATTTTGATCATGCCGCAATTGCCGGGTCAAGATTTCCATTGGATGACGAGAGTTTTGTCGCGACCTGGCGGCAATATGCTCGCGAAACTGAAGAAACAGGCGACATAACCCCATTGGCAAAATACCTGGTCCAACTGCAGTTTCCCATTGAAGCGAGGATGAGTGAAACCGCTAACTACATTGCAGCGACCCGCCGCGGTTTGAAGATGGAGGGAATGAAATTGGGTCTCGGACTGCCGCTTCGGGAGCCTCGGCGGTGCCGGCTTGGGATTCATCCCACTGCGGCCGGAAGCATGCCATTGCTGTTGACCGGAAATCGCGAGGATTTTGTTTCGCTCGTGCAGGCCTTTACTCACCGAAACGAACCGCATCCAGTTCCAGACTCGATGGGTGCATGCATGGTGGCAGGCTACAACAATTGGCATCGCATAGCCGTTTTGCGTGATCACTTTCAGGTCTCCCGTTCTGCCAATGCTTCCTGGGCCGAAGAGTTTCAGCGGATCAAGGCGCAGAAGGAACTCTATCAGGACCGCTTCATCATTCTGAGCACAGGGCCTTACAGTGCAGTACGGGCCTCTGCTCTTGGATTGGGTCATCAAGAGTGGCTGGAGCTTTCGGCGGTGATTCGTCGCGAGCATGAATGCACTCATTACTTCACGCAGCGCCTTTTCTCCTCCATGCGGAACAGCTTGTTGGATGAGTTGATTGCCGATTATATGGGCATCTCGGTAGCCACCGGGAGGTTCCGGGCCGACTGGCTGTTGAGGTTTTTTGGGTTGGAGTCGTTCCCGAAATACCGAGAGGACGGCCGTCTTCAGAACTACCGTGGTGCTCCACCGCTATCGGGCCATGCATTTGCTTTGCTGCAGAAACTCGTTGTTGCCGCTGCAACCAATCTGGAGGATTTTGACCGCTGTCATGTGCCTGAGTTTCAACATTCGCGACTGGGGCCTGCCCTGTTGAAGACCTTGACTCGACTCACCGTAGAAGAGTTGGCGTGTAACAAAACACAAGAGATGCTGGGAGACAGTTTTGCTGAAGCCGTGAAAGGCATGAGCGGTTCTGATCTAGCCGACGGCCTCAAGGCCAGCCACGAGTCTTCTGGAACTGCGAACCAGACGACAAAAGTTACCTACTGATCCAGGCACTTTTTTAAAGCTGTTGCATAATGATTGGATCAGTACGCCGTTAGCGGAGAGCTTTCGGGAAAGATGAGACTAATGGTGCTGCCAAAGAGCATACAGAACGCAATCGAGGCGCTGCTCGGGTCGGCAGGAGAGAGCGACCCGGCCCTGCTTCGAGCCGTGTTTGAGCGGACACGGAGCGGAGTGGGGGAGATACCACATTTCGAGCTGCGTGAGCTGGTGGAGAGGATCCATTCACGTCCCTGGACGGTGAGTGATGAAGATTTCAACAGGCTGCGTCAGGCTGGATACTCTGAGGACCAGATCTTCGAGCTGACTTTGGTGGCGGCAACAGGCGCTGGAGTGAGACGGTTTGAGGCCGGGTTACGTGCGCTTGAGGCTGCCGGCGCCGAAGAAACAAGGTCCCCAGCATCGGGACAAAGCGTTGAGTATCTTGAGGAATGAACGATATTGAAGATGAACGTTGGAGAAGAGTGATGCGGCTTGAGGTACTGAAGCACGGGCACAGCCGGGTGCAGAAATTGCAGCTTTGGGTCTTGTGTGCGCTTGCCGGGCGGGCGCTGGAGCCGGTGCTGATGATGTCCTATCGCCGAAACTTTTTCGGTAAGTATCTGGCGCGGTGTCTGCAGGAAGGCTTGCGCAACGCACAGCAGTGGACCGTGGGAGAAGTGGAAACTTTTGCCGCGTTTGTCTCCAGCCTGAACCGCTGTCGTTATTGAGTTGCCAGCCACACCGCGGTCGCGGTGAAAGCGTTGGGACGGGGACAAGCCGCTACTGTGAGAGCAGTGCTCGCCGACTGGCGAACAGCGCCGGTTGATGCCCGGATGGGCGGAGCGCTCGCTTTCCTGGAAAAGCTGACGCTTACGCCAGAAGCAATAGGCGCGGAAGACGTGAGAGCGGCACGGGCTGCCGGGGTGAGCGACGCGGCTTTACGCGAAACCATCTATGTATGCTTCCTGTTTTCGACCATGGACCGACTGGCCGACGCTTTCGGCTTCGAGGTGGCTGACGCCAACGAACTCAAACGGGGAGAATGGATCTTGAGGCACTTTGGATACAACCGGATGAGCGTTCCGGGATGATGTCTTCACAGATTAAGGACACGCCCTGGGTGATCCTGGAACCGCAGCATTCTTGTATGCATTCTGCACCAGGCCAATGATGTCATTGCCGTTCTGGTAGGGCGACGGCAGCGGAGAGTTTACGACCACAACCACCGGAACGTTACATTTCAAGATGCCCGCATAAGTCCAGACAGCAGTGCCGCTGCCATTGTTCAGATCTCCGTTCTTGCAGACGTTCGGGCTAGGGCAGTCCGAGCGCACGGCGCAGTCCCAACCGAGACAATTGGCGAACATCTGTTTCTTCTGGGCGTTGGTGAGCAGCGCGTTGCCGGTGGCAAGGTCGTTGATCACGCGAAAGATATCGTCTGCACTCAGGACCCAGCCGCCACCGCCACATGAGAGCGACCAATCCCCCCAATCAGTACCGGAAGTTGATCCGGCGGGGTTGGGGTAAGAAAGTATGTCATTGGTTCCGGCGGGAGGCTTGCACTGACGGGTGGGAACGCTCACCGGCTGGAAAACATGCGAGTTCATATAGTTGATGTACATGGTCGAGCTTTGCTGGGCCCGCTGCGGACCGTCGGGGACATTTTTAAGCGGCTGTCCTAACAGAGCCGGCATCAGCTCGCGCAAAAGCGCGAAGTTGCAGTTGCCATATTGCGGCGAGCCGATGTTAGTTTTTGAAACCCCGTTGGCGACGATGGTCTTCAGCGCGGAGTACGTAAGATCGTTGCCGCAGGCGTTCTGCGCCAACTGGCCGAAGCCCGAGGTATGAGTCAGCAGGTGCTTGAAGGTAAGCTGATTGATATTTGAGCCCTGGCTCCAATCGGAATAGATATAGGACGAGATTTTGGTGTCAATGGTCAGTCCGTTTTTGGCCAGCAACTGCAAGATAGCGATGGCGGTCATGGTCTTGCTGACGCTGGCGATGTTCGTGACCAGGTCAGACGACATTGCCCTGTTGGGCGGATTCGAGTTGGTGCGCGCTTGCCCGCCAGAAGCCGGACGCATCCCTCCGACCAGGCAAGAGTAACCGACGACATGGTTTGCCAGAGTATTGCAGATATTAGCGGAGAGCCTGGCTTCTGAGATGCATCCCTGGGAGTCGCATGCGGTTATGTCGGATTGAGTATCGCCGATCATCACCGTGGCAAAACATCGGCCATTGCAGCCTGGATAGGAGTCTGTCGCCAGCACACGGGCGCCATTGTTCTGCGCTTGCGAAAGAATCCCATTGGCGTCCAGTCCCGTGTACCACCACCACGCGGGGCAGCCGCCGGGGCAGGATTCCATCACCGCATTGAACTTTCCGTTGCCTGCGGAGGTCAAATCCAGAAGCCGGGCGTTGTTCGCAGAGACGGCGTTGCTGATGGTCTGCGGGCTCTCATTGGTGTACCACCACCAGCCCCTGTTATCCGCCCCGGTGTTGGCGATCATAATGACCGCATAGAGAGTCTGCCCATTCGAAGTGTAGGACTCGATCGCCGTGAGCCGCGCGTTATGGGCCCTGGTCAAGTTGGCGATGTCCGCGGTCGATTTCCCGTCATACCACCACCAGGCTTTGGCATCAGCACCGGTGTTCGCGATCATGGCCACGGCAAAACGGATATTCCCGCCGCCGGCGTCGTAGGCCTTCAACGAGATCAATCGGGCATTGTTGGCTGAAAGATTCCGTGCCAGGGTCGGTGCATCGATACCTGCGTACCACCACCACTGCTTGGCATACGATCCGGTATTCTGCACGTAGGTAACGGTAAAGGAATTGCCGGAGGAGTTGTCGGTTTTGATGTCAACGATGCGCGCATTTTTCGTCCTGATTGTGTTGCTTATATCATTCGAGGTCTGTCCTGTGTACATCCACCACGCTGTGGGTGTGCTGTTTTCGTTGTCATCCTCACCCTGCGCCAATGAGGCACACGCCACCATGAAGACGCTCAAGCAAACTAAAGCCCAGCGAGACTGCCTCAACATTCGAAGCTCAAGGGCACGCGCAGATTTCAATTCCATATTCCACTCCTTAATCATCTCGTTTCGAATGTGGCCGCTCCGCGTCTCCCGCAGCGGTACCTCTGGACAGTTTGGGTTTGCCTATTATAGTGGTATCGCCAGCACGGATTCGTTTCAGCCAGCGATCAAAACGATCCTGCGATGCCTTTTGATGTAAAATCCGCCGGGCGGTCGTCCAAAGATCATCTCGACCGGAAAGGGTGCTGCCATGATTCATGTCCTGCTGCTGTGCGCAATGCTGTTCCAGGGCAATTCACAAACAGCGTTGAAACCCGTGATTGACAACGAGCGCGTTGCCGTGTTGGATGTGGCCGACTCCGCAGGCGCGCAGCCGTTGGATGCTGTGGTTGTGTCCTTGTCTGGCAAAGCGGCGTTCTTGCCTAAGGGCAAAGTGCCGAAGATTGCCGGGCGGTCGTACGTGATCGATCTCAAGGACCATGCGGTGGATCCGATCGCAAATACCAGCGGCTATCCGCTGGCGTTTCCCCGTCCGGGCTCGAAGAAGATTCTGGAAAATGATCGCGTGATCGTGTGGGAATACACCTGGACGCCGGGCGTAGCCACCCCAATGCACTTCCACGATAAAGACGTCGTAGTGGTTTTCCTGGAGGATGGCGACCTGAAATCAACCACTCCAGATGGGCAAGCAGTGGTGAATCAGTACAAGTCCGGCATGGCCAAGTTCAACCAGCGCAACCGCACGCACACCGAAACGCTGATCAATGGGAAACAACACGCCATCATTACGGATCTCAAGTAAAAGGCGGCGCGTCAGGCGGGGCAAGATTTCGTCCAGTCGTGTACAAAAGAAGAGACCATTCCAGTACACGGAGCGGCAGAGCTTAAGTCTGGAGCTGTAAAACATCCCTGGCCTTCGGCGGTCCGCGCCGGTAAGTCGCATCGACCAACTTTGGTTGTTAACAGTTCACGTGGCAATCCCGTCTCTTAAGAATCAGAAACGCTTCACGAAAGGAAGCATTCGTGTCAAAGTCAGCGATCACGGATCATCCTCGACGCCATCGCAACAGAACTCTGGCCCTGCTCGCCGTTCTCCTCTTTGGCTCCGGCTTGGCTACATCACAGGAAAAAGCAGACCTCGACGCCGCCAACCGCATTCGCGACGCTGCCATGAACCACTCTCAAATTATGGAGATGGTTGGCTACCTCACTGACGTCACCGGCCCGCGTCTGACCGGCTCGCCTAACCTCAAAAAGGCTGAAGAATATGCCTTGGACAAACTTCGCCAGTGGGGCCTTGGTAACGCGCACCTCGAGGCTTGGGGACCTTTTGGCCGAGGCTGGTCGTTGGAAGGGTTCACAGCCAGCATGCTCTCGCCCGGCTTCAGCCCTCTCATCGCGTATCCCAAAGCATGGAGTCCAGGCACCAAGGGCGCTGTCCGAGGCGAGGTTGTTTTTCTCGACGCCAAGACTGTTGCTGATCTCGATAGGTTCAACGGTAAGCTGAAAGGCAAGATCGTCCTTTTTGCGCCTGCGCGGAGTGTCGATGCACTTTTCGATCCACCTGCGCACCGCCAGACAGACGAAGAATTGCTACAACTGGCAAACGCTCCGCCCTCGCCCGACTCCAGGCCGTTCCAATGGACTCCAGAGCAGCGCGCCAAAGCCTGGGACATCAGCAAACCGGTTATCACTCCGCAGGTCAATGTTGCGACCGAGCAATACAACCGTATCGTCCGTCTTGTGGCGCGTGGAATTCCTGTGCAGCTCGAAGTAAACATTGCCGTGCATTTCTACGATGATGACCCCATGAGTTACAACGTGATTGCAGAAATTCCGGGTACGGATTTGAAAGACGAAGTTGTGATGGTCGGTGGCTCCATTGACTCCTGGCACGCGGCAACCGGCGCCACAGACAACGCTGCAGGTGCTGCCAGCGCACTCGAAGTCGTTCGCATCCTGCAGTCCTTAAAGGTCAAGCCGCGCCGCACCATCCGCATAGGGCTTTGGAGCGCCGAAGAGCAGGGGACGCTCGGTTCTCACGCTTATGTGGCCGCCCACTTCGGGCGGAAAATAAACGCAGCGGATGGCCAGACAGGTGGCGCCCGATTCGAGTTCAAGCCCGAGTATGCCAAGTTCGACGCCTATTTCAATTTTGACTATGGCACAGGACGTATTCGCGGAATCTTCCTGCAAGGCAATGAGTCTGCCCGGCCGATTTTCCGCTCTCTGCTGGAGCCATTCAAAGATCTCGGCGCTTCCACGCTATCTATTTCAGGGGTTGGCGCCACAGATCACGTTCCCTTTGATGAAATTGGCCTGCCGGCCTTCCAGTGGATCAGGGATTACATGGAAGGCAACAACACACGTGCTGCGCACACCAACATGGATACCTACGACCACGTGATCGAGGGCGACCTCAAGCAGTCTGCCGCGGTCGCCGCCTTCCTGATCTACAATCTCGCTATGCGTGATGAAAAGCTCCCTCGCAAGCCTCTGCCTTCGCAATGATCTAATCTCGTTTTGTGCTGCCCTGAATTCATCCCAATGTCTGGTTGCTGGGCTGAAACAGCCGAATTACAATGCTGCAAAACGGAAATTAAGTGCGGCTCCTACACTGACAGATCCTGTCAGTGATTATTCTCATCTCTACAGATTTTTGAGGAACCATGATCAATAGCACGGTGTTTCGCTCAGCGCGGGTGTTTGACGGTGAAAGTGAAGTCTTGCGCGACGGATTGGATGTGGTGGTCGCTAACGGTGTGATCCATGAAATTTCCGAGCAGCGCGTAGAGACAGACAGCTCAACCGAGATTATTGAATGCGGCGGGCGCGTGCTGATGCCGGGACTGATTGACGCGCATGTACATGTCTATGCTGCCGGACTCAACATTACCCGCACCGTGCAGAGCCCCATGTCCTACCTGGCGCATTTTGCCACACAGTTCCTGCAAACCAGCCTGGACCGTGGCTTTACCACGGTCCGCGACGTCGGAGGCGCAGATGTGGGCCTGGCGCTGGCCATCAAGGACGGCCTGCTGGATCGCGTGCCCCGGTTGTTCTATGGCGGTCGCGCTCTATCACAAACCGGCGGTCACGGCGACTTCCGTCCCGGAGATCATGCGCTCGACTCGCCGCATTTTTGTGGCTGCTCGTTTCATGCTGACCATCTGGCCGTAATTGCCGACGGCGCAGATGCAGTCCGGCGGGCGGTGCGGGAAGAACTCCGGCGCGGAGCGTCCCACATCAAGATCATGGGATCAGGCGGCGTGGCTTCCCCAACTGATCCGCTGGACCGCTGCCAGTACTCTGATGGCGAAATTCAAGCCGCGGTCGAAGAGGCGGAACGGGCCGGTGCATACGTGGCCGCGCACTGCCATCCCACGGAGGCAGTCCGGCGGGCGGCGGCGCTGGGCGTCAGGTCGATTGAGCACGCGACATTGATTGATCGTGCTACGGCAGACTTTGTCGCCGAACGTGGATCGTTCGCCGTGCCCACCATGGCCACCATCATGGCGCTGAGAGACGAAGGGGAGAACCTGGGATTTCCGCCGGTCAGCATGGAAAAACTGCGTCGCGTGGCCGATGCCGCCCTTTCCAGCCTGGAGATCATGAAGAAAGCCGGAGTAAAAATGGGGTTTGGCACAGACCTTTTAGGAGCGCTTCATGTGCGCCAGAGCACAGAATTTACCCTGCGCGCCTCCGTGCTGCCCGCCATTGATGTATTGCGCTCGGCTTGCGTGATCAATGCCGAACTTCTGGGACAATCGGGTCGCTTGGGCTGCGTTCGTCAGGGCGCGATGGCGGACCTGCTGGTTCTGGACGGCAATCCCCTGGAAGATATTTCCGTTCTTGGCGATGGCGGAAAGCGCATTGCCGTGATCATGAAGGATGGAAAAGTGCATAAGAACTCAGTGAGTGGGTAAATTTTGGGTCAGATCCGGACCCGCCAGACGAACAATTCCCATGCCATCCAGCCCGGATCGAAGCCGCCGAAGCGGTGTGCAACGATCAGCTTCGATGCTGAAAAGCGATAGAGTTATTCCGCCCTGGGCGCAAATTCTCGCTTTTAACAGTCGGACGGAATGATTTTTCTGAACTGAGTGACCTGGCCCCAGCGGATTGTCTGGCCGCTTTTGCAGAAAATGATGAAGCCTACCAGGTTGGTGAAGTTGGCGTCACTGTAGTAGTCAATCTCGTGGCCAGACTTGGTTATTTGAGCTTCTGCACGCTCCATGAACGAAGGTGCGGCCGCGCCCAGAACAAAAAGCCCGACCAGAAAAATGGAGCGCAGGCAACGGAGAGTTGTATGTTTCATGGTGTAACCTCCCTGAATTGATGCTCATGAACAGAGACGGTGCCGAGCACCGTCTCTACCAGTTGGATTTGCACCCGGGCAAATTTCGGCCGGAAGCTGTTCGCCGGTTCTTGAAGTAAATTCCTGCTTAGCAGCCCGAGTCGCTGACGATGCTGTACGGAGTCCTACTGCCCCAGTTGGTCAATGCGCCGTCGCTACAGTAGATGTAGACACCGACAAGGCAGGTGTAGGTGTCGTCGCTGTAGTAGTCGAACTCGTGGCCGGATCGGGTTTCTTGAGCTAACGATGGCGCAGCCACGCTCAACACAAAAAGCGCGGCCAGGAAAACGGAACGCAGGCAACGGAGAGTTTTGTATTTCATGGTGCAGCCTCCCTCAAATGTGAACGCGTTAAGTATAGTTCAAAATGGGAATTTACAGCACATCATTGACAGCGGCGGATCTATATCATTTGACCGCGATCTCGACAACGTGTCCTGACTGGATGGTTGCAATTGCCCGTGCACAAGAAGGGAAATGCGGTTCGAGATCTACCAGCCGATTGGAACGGGCGCAAGATCACAATGGCAATCTTTCTACCGGCAAGATTCTGTTGATACTGAAGCCCCTTATCAATGCTAACCAGCACGTCGAAAAGTGGCTCGGCAAGAGCCAGCAGTTCGCCGTTCGCCACACCAGACCATCCTGCTTCCTGAACAGTGCGGCAGCTGTGGCCGCAACTGGCAAGAAATGTCTTCAGTTTCCTTGGGGCACACTCATCCAGGAGAATATTCATTAGAGCTGCGAAACAAGACTCGCTCTTGCCTCTTCGATGGCAGCAACCGCGTCTTCGCGCGTAACGCTCGGATACTGTTCAAGGAAATCATCCAAGGAATCCCCACCCTCGAGGTAGTCTGTCAATATTTTGAATGGCACCCGAGTGCCGCGGAAAACCGGCTCGCCGCTCAGGATTTTTGGATCTTTCACAATGATTCTTTCCATGACCGAATCGCTTCCCTTAGAGATTTGGCTTTCTGGAGCGTCTTTCAACAACACTTTCCACGACGGTTTCCCCAGAGGCTATTGACGGCTGCATTAATAATGTCCTAATGCTTGGTTGAAGAACGGACCATTTCAGTGCTCGTGAGAGGAACGCCATAGGACATTAATTGTGCACCCATCAATAAAGCCCACATTTTTTAGCTCTCGGCGGCACGGCTAAAGCCGTGCCCTTTCAAAAGCCTTTTTTTTGAAACTCGCTCTAGTCAATTATAGCCGCCATCACTTCTTTCCCTTCTTTACTGGAGTCGCAGGCGCAAAGAACTTATTGCTTTCGTTGAAATTGTTGAACACATCCGGTGAGACTTCGAATGTTTGCGCGAACTGGTCGTTGCCGATTCCGTTCAAGCCCACGGGGATTCCGATATCTGCCGGCATGCCGTTGTTGAATGTGAGCAGGAGCTTCAGGTCGGCACTGCTGATGCACTTGATGGCGTGAAACCAGCCTTGCGGGATAAAAATGATCTGGCCGGGCTTGAGGTCAATTACCTGCTTCACAATGTTCCTCGCATTGTCGGGCCCGGTGATCCAGAACCTGGCTTCTCCCTGCAGGCAATAATCCAGTTCCCAACAGTTCGGGTGCCAGTGCGGAACGCGGAGAGCTCCCGGCTTCATGTCAATCGTGAAAAATGCAACTGCATTCCCGGCCAGAACAGGAAAATCATCCTGATTGGCCTCACGAATGGTGTTGCCATGCTCGCTGATGGTCGGCTTGCTGGCGGCAAGATCGAATTTGAAAGTGGTTCCGGAATCATTGGCTGAATCGCGACCCATAAATTTCCTTTCTGCATCCAAAATTTTTCAATTGATTTTAGAGTTCACATCCACGGAAGGAAGTAGTCTACAAAATGAGCGAGCGCACCTCAAAAGACTCCCGAGTGCCGGGACCAGCAAAGTCCTTTTCAATCGCGTGTTTCCGGCCCATAGCGGCGCGAACACAGAATTTTCGTGATCCAGTGGCAGGCGCCCGCTGAAGGCTGGGAATAGCAGTGTGTTACACTATTCTTTTCAAGCACATACCACAAAACAACGATGCTCCTTTCGAGAGAATATGTCGGGTACCTGGCCCGGCAACTAACTCAAAAACTTGCGGTGGGTGATTTCATCGAGACCAAAGACCTGCGCGCTGTCTCGGATGCGGTGAATATCGCCATGCTGGAGGAACTCCAGCTTGAGGACCGCATTAATGAGGAAGTTCGCCTGATCCTGGAGCAATACCAGGACGAGATGCGTCGTGCCGGCGCCAGCTATCAGGAGATGTTCACGAAAGTGAAGGGCGAACTCGTGCGCAAATACAAGGCGGTACTGTGAGGCTCTCGCGCGACAAGATGAATAAGCTGGCCCACACTGTGGCCGATACCCTGGCCGAGATCCCGCAGGTAGAATTCCTTGAAGACCGCAACAGCATTCGCATGGAGATTCGCCGCTTGCTGGAAGAGCTTCTCAAAGAGGAAGCCAAAATTGATGCTGCCGCCCGGCAGAAAATTGAAAGCCAGCGAAGGACCATTCTTGAAGGCACGCAGGAGTGGGACATTTTGTATCGGAAGTATTACAACGAAGAAGTCAAGAAGTTGGGGATCTAGCACATCTTCCTGGTAAACCTTACTTGTGGGTATCTGAATTTGTGGGTGTCTGATTTGTTATAGTGCCCCACAAAATCGGTGCATCGGGCCGTAGGAAGAAACAACCCAAAATCCGAAGATCATAATGCCAATTCAAAAATTCTTCAGTGGATTTGACGGCGCTCTTGTGGGGTCATCTGCGCCCGGAGGTGGTCAAGGTCTTTGGCAATCCAACGATTATCAGGCTCCATCTCGCGTGCTGTCGTAAACCACTGGTAAGCCTTCACCCGGTCCTGTTGCACGCAAAAACCGCTGGCATAGAGCGTCCCCATTTGCACGGCAGCAGCGGGATCATTCTGCCCGGTGGCGGCCCTTAGATAAACCAAGCCCTGTTCGCAGTTCTGGCGCACGCCCTGGCCATGCAAGTATTGCTGGGCTCGCACCAGGGCCACACTGGGCTTACCGCGGTTTGGAGCAAGGTGATCAGCGTCTCCGGCATCATCAACTTGCCGCTTCACAGAAGCTTCCGGGCGAGCCGGTTTGTTGCTGGCAGTCGCGGTTTTCTCATCTGTATCCGCAGGTGAAGCCCGGCTTACTGCCGCCATCGCAGATTGCAGGGTATTGGCGCCCACAGCAGTTGTGAGGTCTTTCAGGCTCTGGGGCATCCGATTGTCTCCGCTGGGCCGTGGAAGTCCAGCAGGTTCGGGTTTGGGCATCTCCGGCGATTTCGGCGCCCCCTTGAGGTTGGCGTGGTATTGCACAAAAATCAACCCTGCAATGGCCACCAGGACAAGCAGCAAAACCAGCATACGCAGGCCTCGACCAGAAGATTGTTCGTCTTCCAGCAAATACTCTCCCTCCGTGGGTGCGTCGTTGAGCCCCAGAAATGAGGGGCCGGCCACGGAATGCGGCGCCGCAGTTTCATGGACAACACGAGGAGGCGAATTCTGGGACTCCGGCAAAGGTGGCGCAACCATGGTTGCAGACTGCGTCTGAGCGCCCCGAGACTCAGAGCCAGCAGCAGACCGGCGCGATTCCGGAGTAGGCAGTTGCACATTGGCCATGGCGCTGGCCCGCTTCTTTTCCGGAGCGCCCCGTCGGTCGAGTATCCGGCGGTCAATGCGGTTGCCGCACATCCCGCAGAACTTGTAGTCGGGCTCATTCTCATGTCCGCAGGAACCGCACTCTGTGCTGGCTCCGTCACTTGTGGCTCGTCTTTCCACCTTGCGACGCTCGAGCCGGACACCGCACATCCCGCAGAAACGGTTTCCCTCCCGATTTTCAGTGCCGCAGAAAGTACAAATCATGATGCCAAAGACTCCTTTGTTGAAAACACACGTAAGCTCAAAATGAACAGCAGCTCTCTTAGACTCAGATGACAGTTCCGGTCCAGGCGCTGCTAGGCTTAAGGTTTTTTAGAGTAAGTCATTTTGCATCAAAGACTTGGCGCAAATCAGGTCATCGGTGCGGGCGCAGGAAGAATACCTCCATGCGTGCGCCGGTGAGAAAGAGCCGGACAAGCGATAATAGGAATAGATGATTTCGCACGATGAACTCTCGCGCCGGGCAAGGCAGGCGGCAACCGAAGCCGGCTTTGACCTCGCCGGCATCGCATCCGTGCGGACAGAGGATTTCCCTGAACTGTCTGCGTTTACCGAATGGATTGAATCCGGCCACGCGGGCGAGATGAAGTATTTGGAAAAACGCACCGAGTCCGGCAGCCTGCGGCGCGCTTCCCTGAAGAATGCGGTGCCCTGGGCCAAGTCAGTTATTGTCTGTGCTTTGAACTACAACGCGGACGCGCCATACTCCACACAGGTCCATGATCCAGCCCGTGGATGGATCTCGCGCTATGCCTGGACGCCACGCGATTATCACGACTTACTGCTCCATCGCCTGGAACGAGTGGAGGCTGTAGTGCGCGCCTGTGCCGCAGAATATGATCTTCCGCTGGAGACGCGCCGCTACGTAGATACCGGTCCCGTGGTGGAGCGCGTCTATGCCAAGTACGCTGGCATCGGCTGGATTGGCAAAAACACCTGCATCATTAACCAAAAACTGGGTTCATGGATCTTCCTGGGCGTAGTGCTCACCTCCCTGGAACTCGCGCCGGATGTCCCGGCGGCTGACCGTTGCGGAAGCTGCACCCGTTGCCTGGACGCCTGCCCCACAGAGGCGCTCATCGCTCCCGGCAAGATGGATGCGCGCCGCTGCATCGCTTATCTCACCATAGAGAAGCGGGGAGAAATACCAACCGAGTTTCGGCCGGCGGTGGGCCATCATGTCTTCGGCTGCGACATATGCCAGGATGTTTGTCCGTGGAACACCAAGCCCGGAAATGCCCCGGCCACCAACTCGCCTGAATTCCAGCCGCAGGAAAAGCTCATTCACCCGGACCTGCAATGGCTGGCCAGGATGAACGAAGAAGGGTTTCGCGCCACCTTCAGCGGCTCTCCTGTTAAGCGGACAAAATATGCAGGCTTAAGACGCAATGTGGCCATCGCCATGGGCAACAGCGGGAACAAAGATTTCCTTCCCGAATTGAAACAGATGGCCTCCGACCCCGATCCCACGATTGCTGAGCATGCACGATGGGCGTTGCACCAATTGGCTTCTCAGCCTTGATTACACCTGTGGTAATGTCTTCTCAGGCATGCAAAACCGGAAATCCGCTTCCAAATCCGCCAGTCGCAGATTTGGAAGATCTCCCATCGATCTGCGGCTGGTCGTCAAAGACAAAACGGCGACGCTACATGGACGCACCAAGAACCTTGGTGAAGGCGGCATGGGCGCGACCATAGCCGGAGACATCCGCCTGGGCGAACTGGTCGAGGTCCAATTTCAGGTGCCCCAGGCGGCCGAGCCGTTGCTGATCCGTGCTGAAGTCAGATATCGCCAGGGTTTTCAGTACGGCTTCAAGTTCCTTCAACCCACGGAAGAACAGCTTGAACTCATCCGCGCGACCGTCCGCAATCTGCCCATTGAGCAGTGAGCGGTCCACCGAAATTGAGAGCAAAACCCTCGGTCTCTCCACTACTTGAAGAAGCCTCGGGCTGACCGAAGGCGCAGAACAAGTTGTGTTTGTACCTGGGCACAATATTACCGAACCGGGCTGATGGAACTGGAGCGGGAGCCCTGGTGTCTAATCGGGGGATAGTAAAACTTGAAACCACGCGCCCCTGTACGACGTATCAGGTACCAGCAGTTGGGACCTTAATCGCCTGAATTTCAGGGCTTGCACGGTTTACAATTCCCTGGAGCCGCATTTATGAAGTCTCGTTTCCCCGCGTTGCTCACTGCGATGGTTTTGCTGGCTTTGGCGGCTTCCCCCGCCAGAGCTGACGAACAGTGGATTGAGGTGCAGTCCCCTCATTTCACTGTGCTTACTGACGGAGGAGAGAAACCCGGCCGCGACCTTGGCCGTCAGTTTGAGCAAATGCGCTCGGTATTCGCACAGCTCTTCTCCCGACAAGTCAGGCAGTTGGTTCCTCTGGAGATCATTGCGCTCAGGAGTTCCAAACAATTCAACGAATACGCTCCGTTGTATCAAAGCAAGCCGGTTAAGACCGTTGGCTTCTATCTGCGCTCCCAAGACAGGGATTACATCGTTCTGGAAGTGGACGCTCCTAACCGGTGGGAAACTGTGTTCCATGAATACGCCCACTTGCTTCTGGCGGCGAACCTCCCTGATTTGCCGTCCTGGTTTACTGAAGGTTTCGCCGAGTTCTACTCCACCATCGTAATTGACAGCAAACATGCCACCATCGGGCGCCCGCCAGAAGCTGTGGTTCAGGTTTTGCGCCAGGAATCGTTAATGCCGGTTGCCACCCTGTTTGCCGTCGATCACAATTCCCCGGTTTATAACGAAGATAGTGATCCCCGTTCCATTTTTTATGCCGAGTCCTGGTTGGTAGTGCACTACTTGTGGGACCACAACCGGATGGAGCAGGCGCAAAGATATTTTGAGCTTCTGCGCCAGCGCGTGCCGATTGCCGAAGCCATCAAGCAGGCCTTTGACGTGACGCCGGATCAGTTTGACCAGGCCCTCAAGAAATATTCGCGGTCGGCCCTGGAGGCACTGACCGTTCCACTGCCGGAAGGATTGGAGAAAATCTCGTTTTCCGTCACCTCAGTATCGTCGCTGACCGCTATGACATCTCTGGCCGGCGTCCACGCCCACCAGAGCGGCTATTTGCAGCAGGCCATTAGGGAGTTCCAGGAAATCCTTCAACAAGATCCTGATAATGCAGCCGCCCACCGCGACCTGGGTTATCTCTACTACTATCAGCACGATTCTGAGGCGGCCCTGCCGCATCTGCAAAAAGCGGCCGAAAAGGCCCCTACAGATTGGCGCGTCCACTTCTTTTGGGCTGAGCTGGCGGCTGCGAAAAATGACGACAAGTTAGCGCCGCAAATTGAAAAAGAAGCAAGGCTGGTGATCGAGCTCAATCCCGAGTTTCCCGATGGCTATGGTTTGCTGGGTTTTGCTTTCATGGTTGAGCACAGAAACGTAGACGCCATTGCCGCCTACCAAACCGCGCTCCGTCTCAAACCTCAGAGCGATGTTTACGCGCTCAATCTGGCTGAACTCTATACCCTCCAAGGCAGGCTCGACGAGGCCAAAGCGCTGTTCGCCTATTTGCAGAACAGCTCGAACGAGATGATCGCCATGGCGGCACGCAGCCATCTGGATCTCATGGCTTCCCCCAGGCTCAAAGGCGAATGAGGTAATCGGGGATATCGGGATAGGGGAAGCGGTCACCCGCTCTCCCCTCCCACACCGCTCCATCAGGTTGGGTAGAGGACTTACACCTCCAAGCTGTCGCACATGCTCGGCACACATAAAAATCCCCTTGCCGCAGCAAGGGGAAACCAGAATCCGGGAGATCAGCTTTAGCTGGCCGCTCCGCGCATAACGTTGGCCGCCAGAAAGCCTTTGGGGCCTTTCAGAAGCTCAAACTCCACGGTTTCGCCTTCATTCAACGTGCGATAGCCGTTTTCCTGAATGGCGGAAAAATGGACGAAAACGTCTTCGCCGGTGGTACGTTGAATAAATCCGTACCCCTTGGCGCCGTTAAACCACTTGACTGTACCCTTCTCTTTCACAAGCACAACTCCTTTCGCCTCATCTTCAAAAGTAATTCTCTCCTGCCGGAACAGGATGAGAGAAGAGGTTGCTGCTCTGCGGCGCCGTCTGCTCGTGCAACAAAAAAGGCCGGCGGCGCGCAACGTGGTTCATCTGCGGCTCGGCGACCGGTTTGCTGGCGCGAAGTTTGACTGCACTGCTCAAAAACATCAACCTTAATGGACCGGTTTGCACCGGCCTTCCCTTGGAACATCCTCAGGGAAGCTACGCATGATATTCAGGTGCTCGCGAATTTGTAAAGCAGTTTATTGCCCTTTAGAAATTTTCATTTTTGACGTTGTCAAACTTTCCCGTTTCGTGTACCTTATGAACCCTCCTCGACTGACCGGCGACGTTTTCGTATTTTTGATACCATCAGTTCACCCTCATGAATGAATCCCCGGCGACTACCACGACAGCGGAGTCCGCGCGCCTGCCTGCGCGTCAGGGCGTTAGCGCGCTTCTAGGTCCGTGGCAGGACATGCTCCGCCAGCGTGGGCTGCCTACCCTGCGCTACCTCATGCACACTGAGGTCCATACCTTCGCCTTCTCGGTAGGAGCCAGCGCCATCCTCTCGTTCTTCCCTTTTATACTTCTGATCACAGGTCTGGTGCGCAATGTGCTGCATTCTCCGGCAATGTTTCAGGTGATCGCGGACCTTCTGAAAAACCAACTGCCTGCGGGACAGGATTTTGTGGTGCGAAACCTGACCGTAATGGTCGCTGCCCGGCATAGAGCTCAGATTGTCTCCGTGATCATCCTGCTGATCAGCGCCAGTGGAGTTTTCCTGCCATTGGAAGTGGCCTTCAACCGCGTCTGGGGATTTCCCAAGAACCGATCCTACCTGGGAAATCAACTGATCTCATTCCTGCTGTCTTGCGCCTGCAGCATTCTGGGGCTGTTTTCCGTCGGCCTGGCTACCGGAAACAAGCTCTTGCTGTCATTCATCATGGGAGGCCATGAGGAGAACTTCCTGTTCAAGGGAATCACCTTTGTTGTGCTGAAAGTCTTCGCCATGGCGGCCACCGTGGGCATTTTCTTCCTGATTTATTGGCTGCTTCCGAACGGCAAGGTTCCCGCCCCGAAATTGCTGCCGGCGGCTGTGGCCGTGGGAATTGTGTGGGAAGCAGCTAAGTACATCTACATCCTGGTTTTGCCCTGGCTCAACTTTCATGACGTATACGGGCCGTTCAGCATCGTTGTTACGCTCATGGTCTGGGCCTATATTTCCGCGCTGTTAGTGCTTGCGGGCGCCCACCTCTCGGCCATTCCCAACCCTGATCCAAATCAACCCATCGAACCTCCTCTACCGATTCCGGAGAAGTAAACTCAATCCCGGCGCGCCGGTCTCACTCGTTATAATCGTGGACAAGCGTGCGTACCCCCTTCAAAATTGCGCTCCGCATCGCCTTCCGGCGGCTCAAGCCTGGCACCCGTACCGCGCTCTTTACGTTTTATCTGGCTGGTGTGGAATTGTTCCTGCTCGCCTTGATGTATGGATTGCGATTCGGCGGCGCGCAGCAGGCAGCAGCAACTCTTGTCGGCTGGATCCGAGGGCTCTTCCTGGCCATCTGCGCCCTCTTGCTCTTTCTCGCCTTGCGCTGGTTTCGCAGTCACCTCATGTGGCGCGTGCGCAACCGCCTGATTGTCACTTATCTCTTTATCGGTGGCGTGCCGATTTTCTTGGTCGTGATGATGGCGCTGATTGCCGGGTATTTCCTTACCGGTGAATTCGCCACTTACTTGACGGTCTCTGAGATCCAGTCGCAGATGCAGGAATTGCAGGCAGCCAATGTTGAAACGTCGCAGCAAGTTGTCCGCTCCAAACCTGCAAAAAGTGGAGCAGCACCACAACAACAGGTCAAAATCACTGACGCCGTTTTTCCCAACCGTACTGTCCTGGTTCTGCCTGAAGGTTTGCGTCCAAAGTGGCTGAAAGATGGGTTCAATGGCCTGGTGCAGGACCAGGGACAGGTTTACATTCGGGCGGTAAACATGGTGCGCGCCGGCGACAGGCAGTTGGCGGTTGTTTCCAGTGTTCCCGTGGACACCGGGTTCCTTGGCAAAATTGCCGCGGGTTTGGGTCCCGTAACTTTGTATGTTTTGGGCAGCGGCTCCGGCAATGACATTGACGTGCAGGTGACGCCCAGCGAAGGAGTTGTGATCCATGGCAACACCGGCCGCGGCATTTCCGCTGGGTTGCTTCCTGAGCCGCGCTTCCATGGCGACCGCGCCCTGAGTTATTACGCGCTGATCCAGCCAACGACAGCCTGGGATAGCGGTCAAGTATCCAATACTTTGCTGGTTGGTTCTGCAAGGCTCTCCACTCTCTATTCCAGGCTCTCCGTTTCCCTGAACCAGTGGGCGGACATCGTAAGAATCCTGCTCACGGCCCTGGCCATCACCTTCGCAGTCATCGTTTTGATTGCGCTGCTGATCGGAATCCGGCTTACCAGGACGGTCACGCGTTCTGTAGCGAATCTCTACGAAGCCACGGAGCACGTCAACCGCGGAGATTTCAGCCATCGCATTGCAGTCAAGGAACACGACCAGTTGGCCACGCTCCAGGTAGCGTTCAACTCGATGACCGAATCGCTGGAAAAGCTGATTGCCGACCAGAAGGAAAAGGAACGCCTGCAGAGCGAATTGGCGATTGCTCAAGAGGTCCAGGCGCAACTCTTTCCCAAGTTGCTGTCCGGAACCCAGACCCTGGAACTGCACGGGGTCTGCCGTCCAGCCCGCATTGTAAGCGGCGATTACTATGATTTTCTGCCTTATGGCAGTGAGCAGATCGGAATTGCGGTAGGCGACATCAGCGGCAAAGGCATCTCTGCGGCCCTTCTCATGGCCACCATTCATTCCGCCGTACGGGCCTATGAACAGGAACAGTTGATCGCAGTTAGCGCGCGCCCTTATCCCCGGGACCCGCAGCCATCGGGTTCGGTGGGCATTGCCATCCGCCACTCGCCGCCCCAGTCTCCCTCCCAGGTGCTCTGGTTATTGAACCGGCAGCTATATAAAACGACCCAGCCGGAAAAATACGCAACTCTCTTCCTCGGTTTTTACGATGGTCAGACGCGGCAGCTCACCTATTCCAACGCCGGTCATCTGCCTCCGCTCATTCTGGGCGCCAATGGTTCCGTCCGGCGTCTGGAAACGGGCGGTACCGTAGTGGGACTATTCGAAAACACGGAATACGACGAGAGCACTGTCCAACTCTGTCCCGGCGACATCTTCGTTGCATTCAGCGACGGCATCACCGAACCCGAAAATGAATTTGGTGAGTTTGGCGAAGAGCGCCTGATTGAAACTATTCAAACCAATCGTCATCTTCCGCTGGACCGGATTACGGACAATGTGATCGCCGCAATCCAGGACTGGATAGGATCAGCCGAACAGCCCGACGACATCACTGTGGTGCTGGCCCGTCCGCGATCATGAGATGACAAAAAATTGCATCGACCTTTATGAAAGTCCCAGATCCTGAAAATCTTCCTAACAAATTTAGCCACAAGCCAGCTAATACCATATTTATCAATACGTTATTTTAGTACCCTTGCTGTATTCCATAGCTCTGCCCGAAACTTAAAAAACTTTAATGTACGTCCAGGTAGTTGCAGTTTGTTGTCCAGGTATAAGGAGTCGGGGTGTCATGGTCGAGACCCTAGTTGTAGAAGAGGTACTAACAAGAATCAAACAGCTTACGGGCGACTTAGAAAAAATCCGGAAAGGATATGCCAGCAAGATAGGGCCAGTGGAAAAGTCGCTCAGCGCCAACAACTTGTTTGAGATCGAAAATTCGCAAACGGTCGCGGAATTGGACGCAGCGATTGACGATCTTCAGCATGTTGTGTGGCTTTACACGGAGACGGCAACGGCACGTGGCGCGCGCCATACGCCTTCGCCAGGCAAACTCTTGTCGCGAGCATCAGACATTGTGTGTGCCCTCTCCGCGCGGCCTCCCTTGCCCAAGGCGGAACCCGGAGCAAGTGGAGCTTCTTTTGTTGAACGACTGATCAAACTCATGGAAAGCCCCCCTGATGCGGTGGCCAAGCCGGACTCTGCAGGTCGAAAGATTGCGGGCCCTTCGGAAAGCCGGCGTTGAACTCGTCAGGAAAAGCGTTCCAGCGCGGGTGGGAAAACACCCACCTGCGCATGAGTACTTTTTAATTTAATTGCTGTCTCTCGCCAGACGATGGTCCAGATTGGCCAGGCGCCAACCCGTCTCAAACACCAGCCGTGCCACCCGAGTCATCTTATTGAAATCGATTTTGTCGATGGTATCTGTGGTCTTGTGGTAGTCCGCGTGGGTGCCGTCAAAATAGAAAATCACAGGGATGCCATGCTTGGCGTAATTCCAATGGTCGGAACGGAAGTAAATGCGCTCCGGATTGGTGGGATCGTTGTAGTAGTAATCCAACTTCAGCTTTTGGTAGTCGGAATTCGTCTGTTCGCTGATCTTATGCAGTTCCTTGCTGATGCGGTTCGATCCGACCAGGTAAATGGTGTTGGCATCGGTCAGGTGAGCATCCAGCCGGTCTTCATCTCCCGGCGGCTTGGATCGGCCGATCATGTCAATATTGAGGTCTGCCAGCACTGAGTCCAGCGGGACGGCCGGTGAAAAATCAGTGTTGTATTCCGAACCCAGCAACCCAAGCTCCTCTCCCGCATGGAAAACCACCAGGACCGAGCGTTTCGGCGGATCCAGCGCCATCGCACGCGCAATGGCCAGTACGGAGGTCGTTCCTGAACCGTCATCGTCAGCGCCCGGATAAATCTCGCCCTTGTCGTTGGTTTGCAGATGATCGTAGTGGGCGCTGAAAATTACGTACTCTTTCTTCAGTTGCGGGTCAGTGCCTTCCAGTCTTCCAATTACATTTTGTGTCGTGACCTGGCGCTGGTGATAAACCACGTTCATGCTAACCGTGATGTTTGTGACCTTGGCCGCCAGAGCCATATGGTCCCTCTCAGCGTCCTGCACCTTCTTGAGGCTCAGTCCCATCGATGAAAGCATTTTTTCTGCAAGGGCCGGTGACAGCACCAGGACCGGCGCGTGATTATCAGCCTCCTGGGCCAGATGAACGTCTTCACGGCCCCCAAACCGCTCTTTGAAACCCGGCGCTTTCATCAGTTCGAGAAAGCGTTGCTGAGGAATGCGCAGCACTCCAACAGCCCCATGGGCGAATGCCGCCCTCTCGCCGGATTCATTTCGCTGCAAGCGGGATGGATCAATTCCCTCCGGAATGATATTTGCCACCAGGACGATCTTCCCTTTCACCTCCAGGTTGGCATAATCATCATGATGCTGGGACGGCGAGGAAACACCGCCGCCCACAAATACCACCTGGCCTTCCGCTTTGCCGTCGCTTCCGCCGGACGACGCATAAAAATCGCCGAAACTGTAGTTCGTGGTCTGCCCCTGGTCGGTGATGGAAAGAGAGGTCTTCTCCATGTCCGGCTTGGAAGATATGACCACGAAATGCTGGAGGAAATCGCCGTGGTCTCCGCCACCTTGAAAACCATAGGATTCCAATTGCGCCGCCAGATAGCGTGCGACGATGGCGAAACTCGGAGACAGCGTATAACGTCCGCCCAGTTCTTCCGAGCTCAAAAACGCCAGATGCATGCGCAACTCCGTGGGTGTAATCGAGTCCACGGATGTAGTGGGCACAGCCGCCAGATTTGCCGGCGGCAGTCCTGCTGCCAAACTGGCCAGGAAAAGGACGAGAACTGCAATGGAATATTTGTGGGGGCTGCGGAGGTATTTCACTCGTTAATCATAGCATTCCGCCTGCCCCTTCAGAGCTTTGCGGCAACATCCTGGGCCAACATCTTCTCCATCGTCTTGACCTGCTCGACCTGCTGCCTGGAGAAGCCGCTCACCATCATTTCAGAGACTGAATTCCCCTTCTTAACATGAAGGGACACGCGTAATTGCGACACCATGTAGAACCCATCGTCGCCAATACCGGTAACCGGCGTCTTTGTGATTCCGGGAGCCGGCATCTTAGCGTTATTGAACCGCTGCACCGGGGTCAGGCTGCCCATGGTACCGAGAATGTTCAGGCAAAGCTGCTCGCCACGAGTCAGTGCCGGCAAAAGCGCGGGCCGGCCAATGGCCGGCCCTGCGTTAATTGTTTAACGGAGTTTCCTTGCAGATTACTTGTCTTTATCCGCCCGTGACTCGACAAAGTATTTATGGACAGCATCAACAAACGGATCCGCAGCCGCCGGTGCTTTCACGTTGCCCGTCACCAAGTCATGCCAGTTGACAGACGAGCCGTAGAACGCATTGTTGGAATCGTTGTCCGGTTTAACCGCGGCGCCGTTCAACTCTACTCCGGCAAAGAGCCCTTTGGCGCGCGAGTAAGCCAGGATCTCGGCATCCAGGTTGGCGTCCGTGGCCGCTTCCGCGTGCCGCCCAAGAGGCCCGGCTGCCACGGAGGCATCCGCGCCCATCTTGAAATTATCTTTCAGCAGGCTGTTGACGCCCTTGTCATTCATGAACACCAGCACTAAATCCACCTTCTCCACGCCAATTTGCGCGCCCCAGCTTCCGCCTGTCAGCGAGATGAACGCCGGAGAACTCCAGCCGTTCGCAGTGCGGCAGGTCACTTCGCCGCGTCCGTGACGGCCACCGACGATGAAACCGCCTTTCACCATGGATGGAATGACGGCGACACACTTCGCCTTGGCCAGAACGGTGTCCGGAATGCTATTGTCGGCGGCGCCCATAAGCTCGTCCAGCACCTTGGCCGAATCGTTTAACCGGTTTGTAGCGTCCGAACGATCTTCTTTCGGAAACGCGAAAACAGACAGAGAGAGAAGCAGAAAACCCAGCAGAATGTTTTTCATATTGTTTGCCCCAAGCCTCGAAAAATCAGACGGTCCTCACAACTAGTGTGATTGCGCAACTCAGCCAGAGGTTGGAACACTTCCAGCAGCAGCTTGCGATTTTTTTACGAAGTTTTGAGTTCGACTGGGGCCCCGCAAAACAGCTACCAAGTGTTATATGCAGTTCCATCTGAACCCACCAGCTTGGAGCCGCTATGGACGTCGGTGATGCCGGTATCGGTTTGGCCCAGAACCGCGATGCTATCGTCGGTGACGGGCTCCCAGGTCTGGT
>DATDGL010000065.1:0-89185 GCA_036522115.1 Candidatus Angelobacter sp. | reverse complement strand
TGTTCCAGGATTTAAAACGATGGTCGGAAGAAAATGCCCAACGCCTGCAAGAAGCTCCCCCATACAGCTACGACGATTTTCCTTCCGGCCTCTCTCCCCGCCGTCAGGACATGATCGAGCCTCTCCTCCACATCGCTGACCTGATCGGCGGACCTTGGCCGGCCCAATCCCGGGAAGCCCTGCCCGCTCTGTTGGCCCAGGAGCTTGCTCAGGAGCGCAAGGACGGCCTCAAGCTCCTCTCTGACCTGCGCGAAGTCTTTGCCCACCACGGTAATCCTGAGCGCATCTCCACCGCCGCTCTGCTCGACTGGCTGCACACCCAGCCCGGCCGGTCCTGGAACCGCGAGGCGCCCATCACCGCCCAGGCCCTGGCCGGCCTGCTCCAGCCCTTCGATATCCGCAGCCGCACCCAGCGCATCGGCCAAGCCTCTCCCGCCCGTGGCTACCTGCTGCAGGACTTCGTGGCCAAATGGATGCGCCTGCTGCCTCCCGAACCCATCTTCAACGCCGATGGCAGCCCGCGCCAGTCGGTCGAAAAAGCCGGTAAACATGAGCCTTGTAGCAACGTAGCACCCGCTCCGCAGGCTCAATACACTCAGGACGAGAAGCGGGCCATCGAGCATTTCAAAGGACGGGGCTACGTGCCCCAGGACCTCGACGACGATAGCTCCCCGGCATTCAGTGTCGGTCGCATCCCCTTCGTCATGCTCGGTTATGCCCTGGGCCGCAAGCGTGAACAGGCGGCCAGATTGCAAGCCGCACAGGCGGCCTCCACCGGCTCCGGCGCCAATCCCGCAGCCGCAGCAAACATCAATAACGACGCGGGTTGTAGCAGCGTTTCGGCCACCGGGCAAGACACACGGAACCGGGCAGAGTACGATGCCGCCATCGCCACGCTGCGGAAGATGCAGCAAAGTCTCCCGGCCTGCGCCGAGGGCTACACGCGGTTCGCGCCCGCCAAAAAACGCTAGACCAGCTAGAGCGATGGGCTACGAACATTCCGCATTATGATAAGGGTGTGCCGCGATCTTGAGGCTTGCGGGCGTTTTCCTGAGATTATCTTTGCGCGAACCGCAGGGAAGGAACTATTTGCAAATGAAGCACAATCTTTTGTTAGTCCTGGCGCTGGTTGCACTCGCTTCGCTCTCAACTGCCCAGAATCCCCCAGGTGAGAGCCAGCCGAAGCCGCTTCCCACCATTGCTCAGAAGACTGCGGGAATGCAGGGCCGCTCCGGGTTCCTCGCGGACTACTGGGACGCGCGCGACGGAAAAATCTGGCTGCGCATTGATCGTGCTCAATGGAACACGCCGTTCCTTTTCCATGAATCGCTGCCCAACGGCGTAGGCTCGAATGATATCGGCCTCGACCGCGGGCAGCCTGGCCG
Source organism: Candidatus Angelobacter sp. (assembly GCA_036522115.1). GTDB lineage: Bacteria > Acidobacteriota > Terriglobia > Terriglobales > Acidobacteriaceae > Angelobacter. Next base: position 87,800 of record DATDGL010000065.1, on the reverse strand, counting down.
GACCTTCCTGGTCCACTTCGAGCGCAGCGGCCCGCGTGCGCTTTTGGTTGCTGAAAACCAGGAGTTTCGCGCCGACACGGATGACCCGGAGCAGCAACGCGCCGTGCGGGAAGCCTTCGCGCAATCCGTGCTTTGGGGTTTTAAGGTCGAGGCTGCGGATGGCGATGCCGTTCTGATCGATGCCACAGACTTCTTTTTGAGCGACGCCCACCAGGTGGCGGCCACATTGGCTGCAAGCAAGCAGGGCAAATACAAGGTCGAGGCATCGCGGTCCGCCATCTACCTGCCACGCACAAAGAATTTTCCTGAGAACACTGACGTCGAGTCAATACTCACCTTTATTTTCGCGGAGGAAGGTCCCGGCGAGTGGGTAAAGCAAGTCACGCCTGATCCCCGCGCCATCACTGTACACGAGCACTTTTCTTTCATTCAGGCGCCGCCGGCCGGGTTTCATCGCCGCGCCTTCGATCCCCGCGCCGGTTATTTTGGCATCAGCTATATGGATTTTGCCTCTCCTGTAGACGAGCCCATCGTGCAACGCTTCATCGCGCACCACCGGCTCGCCAAAAAAGATCCATCTGCTCCAGTCAGCGAGCCGGTGAAACCCATCGTCTACTACGTCGATCGCGCCATTCCCGAGCCTATTCGCTCTGCGGTGCTGGAGGGCGCCGGCTGGTGGAACCAGGCCTTCACGGCGGCTGGTTATAAGGATGCCTTCCAGGTCAAGTTATTGCCTGAAGACGCGGACACAATGGACGTCCGCTACAACGTGATCGAATGGGTGCCGCGCTCCACGCGAGGCTGGTCGATTGGCGATGCCACCGTCGATCCCCGCACCGGAGAAATCATCAACGGCCATGTGACTCTGGACGCGCTGCGCATTCGCCAGGTATTCCTGATTGCCCAGGGGCTGCTTGGTCCATTCGGCAAAGATCCCGCGGCGCTTGCCAGGGCCAATGCCATGGCGCTGGCGCGCATTCGCCAGCTCGCAGCACATGAGACCGGACACACGCTGGGATTGTTGCACAACTATGCCGCCAGCATCGTCAACCGCGCTTCTGTCATGGACTACCCGCCGCCAACGGTCACTGTGGATGCAAACGGCCTGCCGGATGTTTCCGACGCCTACGCTGTCGGGATAGGCGCATGGGACAAGGTGGCAATCACTTACGGGTACAGTGAATTCGCTGACGGAACCAACGAACTCCAGGCGCTCGACAAGGTGTTAGATGATGCCTTTGCCGGCGGTCTTCTCTATCTTACCGATCAAGATGCTCGTCCACCGGGCTCAGCCAGCCCCATTGCCCACCTCTGGGACACAGGCAGCAATACCCTGGATGGTTTGCGGCAGGTGATGGCAGTGCGCCAGGCTGCCCTGAAAAATCTTTCTGAGAACGCCATTCGCGAGCACACTCCCATGGCCACGCTTGAGGATGTGCTGGTTCCCGTCTATCTGTACCATCGCTACCAGGTGAGCGCCGTGACAAAATCCATCGGCGGGCTGAACTACTCCTTTGATCTCCGTGGTGCAGTTCGAAAACCCCCGGAGATCGTGGCCGCCGCGCTGCAGCGCCAGGCCATTCGCGCAGTCCTGCAAACGCTTTCACCGCAGGTGCTGGCTGTTCCTGAACGGCTCTTGGACATCATTCCGCCCCGGCCTCCGTATTACGGCAAATCGCAGGAAAACTTCGCTCACCGGACATCGCCGGCATTTGACTCTCTTGCGCCCGCTGAGGCGGCTGCGGAGATCGTAGTCAGGCTCCTGCTTCAACCCGAGCGGAATGAGCGCATGATTGAGTATCACGCCCGCGATGCCAACAATCCCGGCTTTGATGAGCTGCTCGAAGAACTGTTCGCCGCCACCTGGAAAGCCCGCCCCATGCCGGGATATTCCGGGGCCATTCAGCGCACAGTCAACGCGGTTGTGCTGAGCCACCTGATGACGCTGGCAGCGGACCAGCATGCATCCAGCCAGGTGCGCGCAATCTCCCTGCTCAAGTTGGACGAATTGAAAAAGTGGATTGCACCTCGCCAGGCCCTGGTGAAGGATGCGCCGACCCGCGCGCAGTTTTTCTTTGCGGCAAATCAGATCGATCGCTTTGAGAAGAACCCGGCTGAAGTCCACGTCACCGTCCCGGAGCCGCCTCCCGCCGGAGACCCCATTGGTGCTGACGGCTGGGAATAGCAATGCGCTTGCGGCCAACCCCGCTGTGGCCAAATCATGCAGTTTTTGCATCTTTAAGACGATCAGATAATCTGAAGACTGCGCCATTCGGAGAAAGGCATGCGTGTTCCTGAAGCAAATTACACTATGGGAGCCGGGAGATAGTTCATGAGCGTTACCGGCGAGGTGGCCCGGCCCGGCGCCCGGCCAATACCAGGGCAGCGGTTCGATCGATCGATCGTCGAAGGGGCGATCGGTCCGGCCGTGTGGCGCCTGGCGTGGCCGACCATGCTGCAAAACGTCATCGCGGGGCTGCAGGGCATCATCGACCACGTCATGGTGGGCCATTTTGTGGGCTATGCTGCGAATGCGGCCATCGGAGCCAGTTGGCAGATCATCCTGGTTGTGATCGTTTTCATCAGCTCGCTGTTCACCGGAATGGCAGTCCTGGTCGCGCGGTTTGCGGGCGCAAACCAGCCTGAGAAGGTAAATCGCGTCGTCTATCAGTCCTTCCTCACCGCCTTTGTGCTGTCGGCCATCCTGGCAGCTATCGGGTTCTTTGTTTCTCCGGCGCTGCTGCACCTGGTCAATGCCTCGCCCGAAGTCCAGAAACTGGCTCTTCCGTTTCTCCGCGCCATGTTTGTCGGCATCTTCGGCCTCATGATGTTCTTCATGCTGAGCGGCGCGTTTCGCGCCGCGGGCGATCCCCGCACTCCGCTGCGGCTCGGCGTCACCATGACCGTCCTGACCATCGTGTTCAACGTCATCCTCATCCCCAGGCTCGGCGTCTTGGGCGCCGCTCTGGGCACCATTACCAGCAGTACGATTGTCGCTATCTACGGCGTGCGCTTGCTTTTTGCGCCGCGATCCGTGATTCAGTTTCACCGCGGCATGGATCTGCGCCCTGACTGGACCATTGTCCGGTCATTGTTTCAGTTTGGTTTGCCAACGGGCGTTCAGGGCATTGCCATGAACATCGCAGGCGTGCTGCTGCTGCGGTTCGTGGGCTCGTTGCAACACAGCGCAGCCGCCCAGGCTGCGTACGCCGTGGGTTATACAGAGTTGTTTTCGTTGATCACATGGACGTCCGTGGGATTGATGGGGGCTTCCGCCACGGTCGCGGGACAGAACCTGGGCGCCGGCAATCCGGAGCGGGCCATCCACGGCGTAGCAGTTGCCTCGCGGATCGGCCTTGTGGTGGCGGCAATCATAGGCGCCTTGTTTCTGCTCATCCCGCAATATCTACTCGGGATCTTCGGCATGACTGAGCCGCTGGTAGCGCACATTGGACAACAATTGCTCCGCTATCTGAGCGTGTCGGGTTTCTTCATTACGGTGGCGCTGAGCTATACAGGTGGCTTGCAGGGTACAGGCGATACGCGCAGTCCGCTCTTGATCTCGCTGGTGTCGCAGATCGCCATTCCCATTGGTTTATGCGCTTTTTTCCAGGCGCAGCGCGGCCTGCAGCCGGGCGATATCTGGCTTGCCATCGTTCTCGGCCACGTGACCCGAGCCGCATTGAGCGTCCTGCGCTTCCGCCAGGGAAAGTGGCGGAACATCGCCGTCAACATCGAACGGGCAAGACCGTGAAGTGTCTGCAAGCTTAAAGCCCGCTGATGGTAAGATTAAGTACCTTCCAAACCATTTAAGAGAAGCCCTGAATCATGCCTGAAGCAGCAGCGAAAGAACAATTTGCCTGTTCTGGTTGTGGAGCAGGAATGCAGTTCAGTCCGGAGACCGGACAACTGAAATGCCCGCACTGCGGAAATACCCAGGCGCTGATTGCCGGCTCCGCCGTCAAGGCGCATGAATTCACCGGCGCAGTGGCTGGGCATGAGCTCCAGCCCATCACCGCCAAAGCGCTCCAGGTCACCTGCTCCGGATGCGGCAGCGTTGTCGCCTTCGAGCCTCCTGAGGTGGCTGGCATCTGCTCATTCTGCGGCACGGCAATTGTCGCCCAGCCCAAGGCTGCTGATCCACTGATCGCGCCGGACGGCGTTTTGCCGGTCAAGGTGAACAAGCAAGGCGCGCTCACGCAGCTACAGGCGTGGCTGGGCTCGCGCTGGTTTGCCCCCAATGCGCTGCAACGGCTGGCGCGGCCCGAAGGCATCAACGGCGTTTACCTTCCCTTCTGGGATTATTACTTCCACACCCGCAGCGACTACGTGGGCGAACGAGGCGAGCATTACTACACCACGGAGACATACACAGAGAATGGTGTTGAGCACACGCGCGAGGTCCAGCATACCCGCTGGTATTCAGCCTCCGGCACCGTGAGCGAGGATTTCAACAATGTGCTGGTCCCGGCCACCAAGGCGGTGCCCGAGCCAAGACTGAACAAGCTCCAGCCCTGGGACCTGAATGCTCTTTGCGGATACGAACCCGGATATCTCGCCGGCTTCCGCGCTCAGCGTTACCAGGTCGAGCTCGACCAGGGTTTTGAGGATGCCAAAGCCATGGTGGCAAACGAAATTGACCGGCAGGTTCGGCGAGACATCGGCGGCGACGAGCAGCGCGTCACTACCATCAGCACCGTCTACTCCAATATCTTTTTTCTCCATCTGCTGCTGCCGGTATGGATTGGCGCCTACCAGTTCCAGGGCAAGGTCTACCACGTGGTGGTCAACGCACGCACCGGCGATGTGGAAGGCGAGCGGCCCTTCAGCACGGTGAAGATCACCCTCTTCACATTGATGATCCTGGCCATCATCGTCCTGTTTCTGGTTCTATACAACAACCACTAACCGGTTTTGGTTTTGATTTTATAATTACCAACTTACCAACTTCCCGGATGGGCCCAGGCCGCCACAGCAGAAAAAGCTCTCATGGCGACCTAGCCCTTCGCTACCGCGCAAAATCTGCTTCTCCAAATATTAGTGTGAGAAATGTGGGCTAGCCACAATACTGTTCACTTAGGAGATTTCGGAACCTTTTGAGTTAACGGCTGAACGCAAGGTCCCTCCGATTTACCCCCGCTAACGCGTGGGTAAACCCTCGGGATGACGAATTTTTTTTCGCGTCCTCGTTAAGTGAACAGTATTGGGGCTAGCCATGTCCCAGAAAATGCAGGGCTCTCTCAGCCGCCGTAACTCCGCGAAACTGGGCCTCTTCAAAAATTGAGATGCCACTCAAGTCGGAATTGGCAAAGTACAGTCTGTCTTTGGACTTCTTCAGCCTGCTCCGTTCGGCAGAAAAAATCGTCCCCGCCGCCGGACGCACCATGGCATGCCCCATCCTCATCACGTCGATCCGCGAGACGCACTTGCGTATGTCCTTATGTACGCGCTCCAGGTCGGTAAGAATTGCTTCTTTCCAGTACGCCCAATCTTTTTGCAACAGCATCTGCCGGTTGGCGGCGGGCGTTCCTTCAGCCAGCGCCCAATAGAAGGTCCAGACTGTGCGATCGGAAAAAGTCCGCAGTGACTGGTGCATGGCGTCCACATAGCCGAGCGTGGGCGAATCCATCACTACATTGTCCCAGGCCAGCGGGAACCCGCGTGATTCCGGAATGCAGTCCAGCGTGAGGTTCGCGGTAAGCCAGGGCGAATATTGGAAGTCATGCAGGCGCGGCATGCCCCCAATCAGGTAAGGCGCAAGAAATGTGGGTGCGGCAAACAGCACGCACTCACAGCGATAATCCGTCTCACCCGCATAGACGTGAAACCCTGTGCGGTCACGTTGTATGCGATAGACCATCTGCTCCGGGCGGACAAATTTTCCTACACGGGCCAGCAATTGGCGGGCGATCCAGCCATTGCCCTCCGGCCATGTCAGCGGCCCTTTTTCGTCCGGTTCGCGCGAGGAAAAATAATGAATGCCGGCCCACGCGGAGGTATCTGCCGCCAGTGCGCCGTAGTCATCGCGGCAGGCATAGTTCATGTACCAGAGCAGAGGCCGGGAGTTGAAGCCGTTCTTTGCCAGCCAATCGGCAAAAGAATTTTGGTCCAGAGCAGCGTGCTTGCCGGAGAGTCCGAGTTCCATAGGAATGGTGAAGCCGCCGGAAGCGCGAAAGGATTGCACGAGGGCGGCAAACCGCCGAAACTGTTCGCGGTCAGAAGCATTCAGGTCGGCCAGAGGCTCTATGCCTTCCTGCCACCGTCCGTGCAGAAACAAGCGCTCCTGGGGATCAAAGCAAAGATGCCGCTCGTCCCACTTGCCGTCCTGCAGCACGCCCAGGTCGGTGAACAGTTCGCGCACATATTCAGCCTGCTTGCCCGGTACCGGGACATAGTGTGCGGCCCAGGGATAGCGGGTGATCTGGTTCTCTCCCCATCGTGAATTGCCGCCGGGCTGCTGGTTCATCTCCAGCAGCACAAAATCGGCGAAGCCGCGTTTCTGCAGACGCCATGCCGCGTTCAGGCCGGCCATGCCTCCGCCCACAATCACCAGCGGCACGCGGACCGTCTGGCGCGGAGTTGGAAACTGCGCCCGGTCGCGCAGCAGGTGCCCCAACTGGAAGGAATCATTGACGAACTCACCGGCGATCGCGCGCTCTGACTTGACTGAAAGTCCAACCAGCGCAGCCGCGCCCAGAGCGCAGAACTCGCGGCGCGTGGTTTTCAATGGCTGACCTCCCGCCACTCGCGGTCGTAGGTCCGCACCAGCACCTGATCGTTGAGCCGGTTGGCCGGCATGGTGACCGGCGCCATGTCCGGCGGAAATTCAAACATTCCTGACAGTCCGGCCAAAGTCAGAAACCGCATGTTGGGCGGAAGCGTGGCCGGTGGCGTGTATTCGCCATGCCCGGCCAGAACGAAGCCCCATTCCCCGAACGAGGGCACATACACGTGATAAGGATATGCCTTGAAGCCAGCCTGCTTTACCGTCTCCACAATGCACCAGAATGATTTACGGGCAAACATGGGAGAGGTGCTCTGCACTACAAACAATCCTTGCCGGCTCAAATGGCGGCTCAACGCGGAATAGAACACGGTGGTATACAGCTTGCCCAGGGAATAGTTTGTAGGATCGGGGAAGTCCACAATCACAAAGTCAAAGACATCCTGCGCCGTGTCCAGCCACAGGAATGCGTCCGCATTGATGACGTGGACTTTGGGCGATAGAAACGACTTCCGGTTCAACGCCGTGAGAAACGGGTGAGTCGAGAAAAGATGCGTCATTTCCGGATCAAGGTCAACCAGGGTCACGCTTTCGATCTGCGGATACTTCAGGACTTCGCGCACCGCCAGGCCGTCGCCTCCGCCCAGCACCAGGACGCGGCGCGGAGTTGGAAGGACCGAAAGGCCGGGATGAACCAATGCTTCGTGATAACGGTATTCATCGCGCGAGCTGAACTGGAGATGGGAGTTCAGAAACAGCCTGAGATCATCTTTCCATTTCGTCAGCACAATATGCTGATAGTGCGTGTCGCGGGAAAAGATGATCTCATCGGCATAGATATTGTCCTCAGCCAGGCCGGTAATGCGTTTGCCGTTCACCAGTCCGGCCACGAGCAGGCCCATCACCAGCACGCACATCACTTGCAACCGGCGGGGCGAGGCAAGCTGCCCTTTGAACAGGAAGGTGCTCCACAGCGCCACCACTGCATTGACGATCCCGAAAAACAGCGCGGAGCGCACCAGTCCCAACTGCGGAACCAGGACCACCGGAAAAAGGATGGAAGCAAAGAGCGCTCCGATGTAGTCAAACGTCAGCACGTGCGAGACTACCTCATGAAAGTGGTAGCGCCCGCGTATGATGCGCATCAGCAGCGGAATCTCCAGGCCGACCAGCACGCCCAGCACAATCACGATGAGATACAGGAAGATCTGGAAGCCCTGGGTGAAGGCGAAAGCCAGAAACAACAATCCGGAGGAGAAACCGCCCACCAGGGCCACGATGAGCTCGATCCAGACAAAGCGATAGGCCAGTCCGCGGTGGATGAAGCGGGAAAGAAAGCTGCCGATTCCCATGGCGAAGAGGTAGCTGCCGATCACAGTGGAGAACTGGAAGACGCTGTCGCCTACCAGGTAGCTGGCTACCGTGCCTGCGATGAGTTCATAGATCAGCCCGCAGGCTGCAATCAGCAGGATCGAGATGAAAAGAAGGACTGGCACTGCTTAGTGCACTGCCGCGGCAATGATAATGCAGATTCCAATGGACATGGCGCCCACCAGGATCGCCAGCGCCATGTTGTGCTCCTGCACAATCTCTTTCCACAAATGGTAGGGCGTCACCTTGTCCATGACCACGAACGCCACCACGAAAAGAATGATGCCGATTGCGGCGAACACTGCCGCATTGACCAGGTTGTGCAACAGGCCTGAGAAATCCATTATTTTCCTCCAGTGTAGTGATGGTAGGAGCCGTAGATCGAGCGGTAAGATCCGGGGTTGTCGCGGATGGAGTTAGGCACGTTGCTGGTTCTATCGACGGAAGCAAAACTCCAGCCCTGATACTGCGCCGTGGCAAAAAGTCCCAGGACTCCCAGCCCATAAATCAGATAGAATCTGCGAATCATCGTTCTCTCCAGAACTAATCGTCGCTCTCAATCGAACTGGTAATGCTGCTTAAGCTGAATCCGCTGCCGGCGTGGTCGCTTTCCTGCCAGCGCCGGTGCTCAAAATTCATGGAGCGCCAGGTAACGAACAAGGCCGGCAGCACCAGCAGTCCGGCAGCCACCAGAAACCACGAGTAAACCGGAACATCGTGCGTGACCGTCACGCCATAGGAAATGGGCTCGCCCGGACCGCTTTCCGGCTCGATGCGCAGGTAGTAGCGCCCGGGAGGCACGGCCGGCAGCACCACTGAATCATCCCTGGAACCTTCACTCCACGTTCCGTCTTCGTCGCTGCCGTGGTAGTAGCTGATTTCACGTGCAAAGTCATATGCCTGCCCCGTGTCCTGGTTGATCAGCGCGTAATCTAAGGCAATCCATGCATTGTCCACGCTCGCATGCGTCTCCACCTTCACCGGGGCCGTGCGTCCGCTCAACTCGAACACCTCCGTCACAAAGGAGTGTTCCCCGGTGGCTGTGGGATCAAACAGGTAGCTGCTGCTGAAAACTTGTTTCTCCTTCGCGGTCGCGCTGTGAACGATCAGCAGAACGAGCGCCGCGATCAGCAAAAGCCCACAGTACTTCCAGATTGTTCTGGCCGTGCCGGCAAACGGCGCCGGCTGGTTTTCGTATACGCCGGACGGGGGCGGCGGCTCGCCCGGCAGCGAGAACGTCTTCCACACATCCGTGCCCGTCATGTATTCGCCCAGAGACCAGGTAACCTCTTTGTCTTTTGTGGTCTCGGAGGAAAGCACGCGCGGCGGCGAAACATAGTCGGCAACCTCCACGGCTTCATCCACTCTTACCTGCCAGGGAAATTCGCCGATCACAAAGCTGGTCTTCGCCTGCGCGCTTTGAAAATGGCGGTACCTCTCGCCCAGGTAGGTCACCGGCGCTTCGCTGCCCGGGCCGCCGGGACAATCAGGAAGAGAGCGCAACAGGGAAACAAAGTTCCAATGACCGTCAAACTCGGTCAGATAACGGAAGCCCTTGTAGGGATTGAAAAAGACGTACTCGCCCCAGGAGTAGCTGATGCCGTCAACTTCAATGGCCCGCCGCTGGCATCCCACCAGCTCATAAAGAACGCCGCGCAGCTTGCCTCGCGTTCCCAGAGGTATCAGTGGTTGATACTTGATGGCAGCTTTGAATTTCTGCAGGACCTGGACTTTGGGGTCCTGGGCGTCCAGGATGGAGTGGCAGCTTCCGCAAACCACATTGACCGCTTGACCGAAGGAACGCACCGTCACCGTGGAGCCGCAGCCAGGACAGGTCAATGAGCGGACATTGACCGCCGCAACCTCCTTGCCGGGCGCGTTGTCAGGCATCTACCATCCCTCGAACTTGCGTATATTCGCGAGGCGCAGCTCTTCAAAGTCCACCGCTTTGCCAAGGTAAAGAGCGGGCTGCGGGTCACTGTAATCCAAAGTGGCGAAGTCTCCACCGTGGGAACGGAGATCAATGAACACCACGTCCGTCTTGTCCCAGTATTCAAAGGGCAGCTCGCCCTCGACGCCCGCATAGTGGGCCAGGGTGCGTGAAGTTACCTCAAAGGCAATCCCGTTCCATTGAAAAGTTTGCCCCAGCCCGGCATTGGGCTGGGAAGGCAGGTTGGAAATCTCTTTGCGAAAGGAGATGGCGTATTCATCCTGCGCGTCGGAAACCCATCCGTCGCCGCCGTCATTGAATACGATGTGCCATTCGTTCCAGTTGCCCTGGTCGTATTGGTAGATGATCCGGCCTGTGACTACAAACGACCGGTTGCCATATTTTCCCTCAGTCATGATCTGGAGCGGCGAGGCATCCGGTGGCAGGTCGGCAACCTGGCCAACTTTTTTCAGGTCCACATCCGTTCGCACCAGGACTGACTTGCAGTAGGGACACACGGTCTGCACGCTGCTGGACCATAGGAATACAACTGGAGCGCCGCAATTAGGGCAGTTTGAGGTGCGCTGCGTCATGGCGCCTTCCTCTCCCCGGCACGGCACAGGCGACCTCTGATTCACTGGCGGAGTCGCTGTAAGGCCGTTCCAGCCTGCGGATGTTCATTTTTTGGGCGCTAAAAAGCCGCTGCAGATGGCCGCTGAAGTCCCACTCCGGACGCAAACGGCAACAGAAAAGATTCAGGCACAGGGAGCCATATTCCGGAAAGGTGTGGCAAGCCAGGTGGGACTCAGAAAGCAGGCAAAGGCCGGTGATGCCGGACGACCGGGGAAACTGTTGCCATTGGGTTTCCCCGCAGGGGTGCAGGTTGAGGTCCCGAACGATGCAGGCGAAAAGCGCCTTGACTGCGTCAAGGCTGCTCAGCAGGCCGGGGTCGCAGCCGTAAGCCTCAACAATCCATTCTGTTCCAGTCGTCATTATGTTTGTTGCGGGTTCCCCGCAAGCTATGTTTTGTTGCGGGTTGTCCGCAAGCTGTTATGGTTGCGCTTTACCGCAAGTTGGGCAGAACTTTCCCGCTGACGGCATCGGCTTGCCGCACTCCATGCAAAACTTGCTTGCGCCTGCAGGCGCGGCAGCCGTCGCCGCAGATGCCGGTGCGGCTTCCGGGCCGGCAGTTGCCGGCTTCATGCTGTTCATCATGGTCTGCGCCATGCCCATGCCAACGCCCAATCCGGCGCCCAGTCCCGCGCCTCCGCCACCCTCGTTGGCGGCGGCGATCGGCATGGATTGCGCTACCTGGAATTGGGTGTACTTGTTCATGTCGCCAATCATGTTCATGCTGATTCGCTGGTCCAGAATCTTCTGCAACTCATCCGGCAGGGAGAGGTTCTCCACCACAAAGGTGTCCAGCGCCAGTCCCAGGTTTACAAATACCGGCTTGAGCAACTCGCTGGCCTGCTGCCCCAACTGCGTCTGGTTGGCAGCCATGTCCAGGAAGGGCACATTGCTTTGGGCAAAAGTGTTGGACAGGATTCCCAGAATGGTTTCACGCAACTGGCCTTCCAGGTCGCTCACCATGTATTGCTCGCGCGTGCCGCTGATCTTCTGGTAGAAGACTTTGGGATCAGCCACATGGTAGGAATAAATGCCGAAGGCGCGCAGCCGCACCGCGCCAAACTCCTTGTCGCGCACGGTAATGGGGTTCGGCGTGCCCCAGTGCTGGTCCGTCTGCATGCGCGTGGAGAAGTAATAAACGTCTGACTTGAACGGCGACTGGAACGCCTTGTCCCAGTTCTGCAGGTAGGTCAGGATAGGCAGCGTATTGGTGGTCAACCGGTAGAGGCCGGGGGCAAACTGGTCGGCAATCTTGCCTTCATTCACAAACAGCGCGAGCTGTGAATCGCGCACCGTAAGCTGGCCGCCATTCTGGATCTCGCGGTCCTGCATGGGATACCGGTAGGCCAGAATTCCGTCTCCCGGCTCCGTCCAGTCGATTACATCAATGAATTGCTTGCCGATAAAAGAGCGTAGGCTCATAGATCATTCACCATCCTTCAAATCCGTTGTCCCTGCGGGGGAGAGGCTGGGCGCTTGATTGAATCGTATGGAAGTCCTGACATCAATGTCAATCGAATAGGCAAATCGCAGGAAGGGAAGAAATTGCAATCTGCAATGGCAGCCGTACTCTGCGCAGCGCTCCCCTCGCTGTTGAGTATTCCCTCCGTGTCCTCGCTTTTCCTTCGTGACCTTTGTGGTAAGTTTTGATTTTGTTTTTGGGTTTTCAAATCCTCGATCTTGCTTTTCTCCGTAGTACTATTCGCTGAATTCTTTGTGTTTCGCAACGATTTTTCGAGGGCTACCCGTGAAAGACGCAGCCGGGGGCGGCTGCGCTCCCGATTTGTTTGGTTGCGGCTTGCCGCGCCGTGACTCCATGGCGAGGTTTTGGTCGACGCTATCTTGTGGAGATAACGCTTGATCTGGACTCCACTATCTTTAACTTGCTCCCGATCAACGGCGGACTGCGCGTTTCCTGCCATTCTGCGCCTCTTAAGCAGATTATCTGTGATTTTTCTTATTACGGATTGGTGATTTTTTGAGTAGTGCTTTTTGGAGTTTATCCGATCTCACTGGAGGTGCGGCTGTCGACTGTTTCCTATGCCCTATTTTGAAGAAATGGACTACACTGCTGCCTTCAGCTCTAAGGCTTCAACACACTGCCGTATCTGAAGGAGGAGATCGCAATGAAATCACGGCTCATGGTGGCAGTTTTGTTCCTGGCATCCGTTCCGGCTTTCTCACAGAACTTCAATCTGATATTTAATGGGGGCGCAGTCAAGTTTGGCGCAGCTCCTTTGGATATTACGGTTGCTCCTAATTCTCCCGGCGCCCAGGGCATGGCCAAATCAGGACCGGCGCCTTGTGGAACTGCAAAGGCAGTCACGCTGGCCGGCTCCACTCCTTTTGTGATTCATGGAACCACCACCGTAGGCGGCCATCCATGGGAGATCGTGTTCAAGTTTCAGGGAGGCGCGAACCAGGGAAACCTGAGCGCTTCATCGGCGAACTGGGAGCTCACCGGCCACTATCTGATGATGATCACGGACGTAACTACACACGCTGTGTGTTCGAAGGTGGTCGGCGCGTCCGGCGAATACCAGTTTGCCGGGCCGGCGCTGGGCGGATGGCCCCACATCAACGGAAAGTCCTGCAACACTCCCGGCCAATCTCCGGGCCTGACGGGGGCCCTGGCCCTTCGCGGACACGCCAATATTTTTCCCATCTTCGCACCGGGCGGCGCGTGTACTGCGGCCCTGGCCGCAGAGGCCAACAGCAGAATCGGGGGCAAGGGCTTCGACACGGTGAATCTCGATTACAGGCTGAGCTACTAGAGATGGGAAAGCGCAACCAGCTCAAGTAAGAAAGAGCGCCAGCAGCGGCCGGGGCAGGGTTTATCTTCGCTTTTGGAGCATCCACGTTCCGCCGGTTTGAATGCTGCGGCAGCGGCGATTTGAGCAAGTTCCCAGCACGACCGTTTGCATTTCCAGTCGTCATTGTCTATCTTCCTGTTGGCATATACTTATGTATATGCCAGTGAATAAATAATGTCCAAGGAGGTGGGCCATGCAACGAAAAGCCAAGATCTTCATGAATAACCGCAGTCAAGCCGTTCGCTTGCCCAAGGAGTTTCAGTTTGATGTGCAGGAAGTATTCATACGGAAAGAGGGAACCGAGGTAGTGCTGACACCCCGACCGCTGGATTGGTCCTCCTACCTTGCTGCGGGTCCGGTCGCTTCTCAGTCCTTCATGGAAGGTATCGAAGATCTACCGGTGCAGGAGCGTGAGCGGTAATGCCGCCACAATCTTCAAAAAATGCAAAAACATTGGGTTTTTTGCAATAAAGTGCTGTCTCATTGCCGCAATGAATATCTGCTCTGTTTCAATAACCTTTGCGGCAACGAGGCAAATTTATGATTTTTAAGAATTGCCTCTTTTTCACGTACATTTGAAGGAAAGTGCACCTCGGTGGTCATTCCCTCGGGCAAGCTTCCCGGCCTGCAAGGGTTTCGAGCGTGCCGGCGAGGATGCCCTCAATCACCTCAATCACGCCCGCGCCACGCTCGCCCTTGGTGACCACGTCGGCAAGGTCTTTGATTTCTGGCGTGGCATTGGCGACGGCTACGGAGATTCCACACTGCTTGAGGAATGGCTCGTCGTTCTCGGCGTCGCCTAATCCCACCACTGCCTGGCGTGGCAATCCTAATTCTTTTAGCGTCGCTTCCAGGCCGGAGCCTTTGTTGATCCCGGCGGGAAGAATCATCAAAGCATCTCGATTGAAAATTATCTCCACCGCCAATCCGGTTTCAGCAATCGCATCGAGCACGGCGTCCTCATTGCGATGAAGCGTGGCCACGATGGAGCGGCCTACCGAGAGAGGGCGAACGCCTCGTTCCTTCAAGACTTGCACCAATCGCTCCGAGGGTGGAGGCGCAAGGAATCTGGTGTCACGGTTGGCGGGCGTGTAGAGCAACGCGCCATTCTCGGCTATTACGCAATCGAAAAACTCTACATCAGGACAAACATGGAGCAGATCATCGAGCTCTCTTCCGGTGATCAGCAGCAGTTTTCGTCCGGAGGCTTTCAGTTGCTTCAGGGCGTTCAGAGTCTGCGGCGCGACCTCACCGCCGGAGGCGAGGGTTTCATCGTAGTCGGTTGCCAAGGCAACAATGGAGACAGCAGGAATCATGCGGCGCTGGGCGTGTTGGCCTTCTCCTGCTTCCTGGGTTCTTGCGGCTTCTCCAGCCGCACCTGGCAGAGCTCCGCGATCAGATTGCCCGCCCAGCGATAGATATTCTGTTCCTTCACCGTCTGCCGCATATGCTGCATACGAGCACGCCGGTCTTTGGGATCCATCTCCAGCGCCAGGTGGAGGGCTTCCGCCATCTCTTCGATATCGTACGGATTCACCACCAGCGCGTCCCGCAGTTCGCGGCTGGCGCCGGTAAAGCGGCTCAGGATGAGGACTCCATCCTCATCATCGCGGGAGGCAACAAATTCCTTAGCCACCAGGTTCATGCCATCGTGCAATGAGGTAACCAGGCAGAGGTCGGCGGTGCGATAGAACTGCGTGATCTCCGCGTGGCTGTGATGGCGATTGAGAAAGATGATCGGCCTCCAGCGATCGGTCTGGAAGTTGCGGTTGATTCGTTCGGCCTCGACCTCCACCTGATCCATGAACTCCTGGTAGCGCCGGATATGGGTGCGGCTGGGCGCGCCTATTTGCACAAAAGTGAATTTGCCCTGGTAGGCGGGATACCGCTGAAGAAATCTTTCAATGGCCAGAAAACGTTCCAGGATGCCCTTGGTGTAGTCCACGCGGTCCACTCCCACACCCAGGCAAAGAGCATCTACGCCGAGCTCCCGGAGCAACGCGTGGCGTCTGGCCACGCTGGATGACCGGTCGTCCCATTGCGCCGGGTCTTCCGCAGGCACCGCCACGCTGATAGGGAAGGGACGGACCGCCGTCAGATGGCCATCCCGGTTGACCGAGAAATGCTCCCATTCCACTCGCGATTCCACTGCGCGGTTGACGGTCTGAAGAAAATTATCGCAATGGGACTGAATGTGAAAACCAACCAGGTCGGCGGCCAGCAGGCCGTCCAGCAGATCACGCTGCCAGGGACAAATGCCGAATGCCTCCGGATTGGGCCAGGGAATATGCCAGAAGATGGCCACGCGCGCATCCGGGCGCTCATTCTTGATCAGCTTGGGCAGCAAGGCAAAGTGGTAGTCCTGCACCAGCAGGACCGGTTTTTCCGTGTGCGCCATCTCCTGGAGCACGGCGTCAGCGAATTTCCGGTTTACCTGCTGGTAGTACTCCCAATCTGAAACGCGGAAAATGGGCCGGGTATGGGCAATATGGCAAAGGGGCCACAGGCCCTCGTTGGCAAAGCCGTAATAGTAGCCTTCCTCTTCGCCTTTGCTGAGCCACACGCGGCGCAGGGTGTACCTGGGGTCGTCGGGTGGGACGGGCAACCGGTCATTGCGGTCCACGGCTTCGCGATCGCCGTCGCCACTGCCATGGGCGATCCAGGTCCCGTCACAGGCGCGCAGGATAGGCTCCAGGGCGGTTACCAGGCCGCTGGCCGGAATCTGCAGCTTGAGCGTCTTGCCCGCCTTGGCATGCATATAGGGTTCGCGGTTGGAGACAACAAACAAGCGGCTTGAATCCAGCTTGCTGCGCACATGAACGCTCAGTCTCTCGGCCGTCCAGGTGGACTCTGCCGCCTGGCGCAGCCGCGCTTCCAATTCCGCCGATTCGCGCGCCGCCGCCAGGCTCTCTACTAAAGTTGTCACCTCGTGTTTCAGCGGCGTGAATAGGTCAGGCTCCGGAGCTTCGCGGCCCACGGAAACTTTGCCTGTCCGGAGCGCCCGCATCCATTGCACCGTGCGGGTGATGGGACCTTCCAGGCTCCAACGGATGATCAGCAGCGTGGTGATGGCAATCAGAAGAATTTCCACCAGCATGCGCAGAAAAGTCCGGTACCAAAAGGAGGAGCTCTGCACATTGATGTAATCGGCGTCATGCAATACCACCAGCGTGCCGGCAAAGCTGTCGTCGACATTCAATACGACGGCATAGACCTCCACGTAGCTATTGTTGATCCAGCGGAACTCGCCGGTGCTGTTGCCGTCAATCCTGGAAGGAGCAAAGGATGCGGGAAGAAAACGATTGGCCAGGCCGGGGGTAATGGCGATGGGAGTTTCATGCTGGTCGTAAATGGCGATTCCGGCCAGGTGTTCGCGATTGCCAAAGCGTTCAACCAGATGCTGCAGGTTGCGATAAGAGCGCTTTTCCAGCAACGGCTCAATGCTCTCCTGCAGGCTCTCCCCCAGAATCTGCGCGCGCCTCTGCAAATCCTGCTGCAAGCCTCGCTTTTGCGTCCTGAACTGGAAGTAAGAGAACAGAACAGAGACCAGCACAATGACGGCGACCAGCGCAAAAATCAGCCGAAAACTCAGGCGCATAGAGGCCCCTGGCAGGCTGGATGCAGCTTACTTAAATGTTGGGTTGGAATATGCATCACGCTTGGCGCCGATAACTTTCCTTTCTTTTTCCGGCAACGTCGGTTGAATGAAAGGCAAATGTTTACAGAGGGTCCCCTGGGATGCACGCAAAAGTGGCGATGCGGGTCGGAAGGTGAGATGTAAGCCAAGTGGAAACGGTTGTGTGGCTGTGCCGGCAATTACGAGGGTTTGTTTTCATTACTATGCGCGTGATGCAGCGCCTTTCCGGAGTTTCGTAATTAAGCAATTTGGTAACTGGGGAATTTGAAAACCAAAAGCCGGAACCCGTTCAGTTGTTGCCGAATGAAAAGGCACGGCCATGGGCCGTGCCTTGAGGGTCAACTTTTGCGGATTGTTTTATCTCAATCCGGTCCTGACCTCGGATTCGGCTGAGCGGGGCTGTACGATTTCATATTGCTTGATTTTATAGAGAAGGGCCTTGTAGCTGATGCTCAGGCGGATGGCTGCCAGCTTGCGGTTCCAGTTGGTGGCGATGAGCGCTTCCTCGATGGCCTTGAGCTCTGTCTTGTCTTTCAAATTGCGCACCAGCGATTTCAGGCCAAATTCAGACCCATTCCCGTTCATTCCGTCGCCGCCATTCATGCCGTTCATGCCTTTGGCCTTGGAGTCCAATTCAGAGATGGCCAGGCTTTCATTCTGAAGCACCATGTAGCGCTTCACAAAGTTGCCCAACTCGCGCAGGTTTCCGGGCCAGCGATATTGCAAGCAGGCATTGATCAGCTTCTCCGAGTAACCGATGCAGGGATGAGCATATTTCTGCGAGAACTGGTTCATGAAGTGTTTGAAGAGGAGCGGAATCTCTTCTCGCCGCTCGCGCAATGGCGGAATGGTGACGGTGAAGGCATTCAGGCGATAGTAAAGGTCTTCGCGGAAACTCTTATCGGCGATTGCCTTTTGCACATCCACGTTGGTGGCGGCAAGCACGCGGAAATCAGCGGAGATGCTGGAGCGGCTGCCCAGGCGGGAGAACTGCCCATCCTGGAGGACGTGCAGCAGTTTGGCCTGCAGCACCGGACTCATCTCGCCAATTTCATCCAGCAGGATGGTGCCTTTGTTGCACAACTCGAATTTGCCCGGCTTGGGGCGCGTAGCGCCGGTGAACGCACCCTGCTCGTATCCAAAAAGCTCGCTTTCCAGCAGATCGGCGGGCAGCGCAGCGCAGTTCACCTTGAGCAGAGGGTTGCGCGACCGGTTAGAAAGTTTATGAATCAGGCGCGCCAGAATCTCTTTGCCTACGCCACTTTCACCGAGCAGGAGGACGGGCACATCTACCTTGGCAACCAGAGAAATCTGAGAGCGGATCTGCCGCATGGCCGGACTCGCGGCCAGGAAAAACAGATCATTCTCCAGGCTCTCGAAATGCTCCGCACCTTCCGCAGCCGGCAGTTGATTACTTTCTTCCGGGGCCACTGAAGACTGCTCTGCGGCCAAGGAGCGCTTTAAGATGGCATCCAATTCTGACTTATAAAAAGGCTTGGTCATGTAGTCCAGAGCGCCCATCTTGATGGCCTGGACGACGGTGCTGGTTTCGCTCATGCAGGAGCAAACCACAATTCTCTGGTCGGGACGAAGTTTCTTGCACGCCTGAATGGTCTGCAGTCCATCCATGCGCGGCATGGCCATGTCGAGAAGAATAAGATCGATGGGCGGATGGGACTCAAGCCGCCTTACCGCTTCTTCACCGCTGGTGGCGGTTTCCACCGAATACTGGTCCATCTCCAGGAGGGTCCTGGTGTACTGGAGCATGCTGGGTTCATCGTCAACCACAAGGATGCTCGGGCGTCGCGCAACCACAGACTGAGTGTTCATAGGTGTTCCTGTGTTCCTTTAATAGGAAGCAGCACGGAAAAAGTGCTGCCCCGTCCAACTTCGCTCTCTACCCAAATCTTTCCGCCATGGGCTTCCACCAGGCGGCGGGCAATGGCCAGTCCCAGGCCCATTCCACTGGTTTTTTCCGGCTGCACCCGCAAAAATTCGTTGAAGATCTCAAAGTGGTATTCAGGCGGAATTCCCGGGCCGTTATCAGTGACAGAGATTTTCACCGAGTTGTACTTGCAGGCCTTCCGCTGCCGCCGGTCCTGGGGAAAAGATGCGTCTTGCACCGGACTACGGCGCTCCCACAAGTGCGCTTCAGTTTTCACCACAACACAGCCACCTTTGGACGAGAACTTGAGAGCATTCTCGAGAAGGTTGGAAATGATGTGCTGAAGCTTCAAAGGGTCAAACTGGAAGGGCGGCAGCGTGGTGTCCGGCAAAAAGCGGGAGACCATGTTGCGCTGCTCAAACGGGACTGCCCAGTGTTCCAGCACCTCGGCGACGCATTCATTCACATTCCCCAGTTCGCTGGTCAATTGAAACTTTCCTGATTCCAGCGAGCTGAAGGTCAGGAACATGTGAATAAACTTCTGCAGGCGGCTGGCGTTCTCCTGCATTTCCGCCAGCACAGTTTTCTGTGCCTCATTCAATGGGCCAAGACTTTCACCAAGAAGTAAGTCGGTGTAGCCGCTCATCACAGAAAGAGGAGTCTTAAGCTCATGCGCGGCGGAAGCCAGCGCCAGAGTGCGGCGGAAGACTTCTCTTTTGAACCAGTCGTCAAGGAGACGAGGGATAGCTTCCGTATTTGCCTGAGGCAGCTCAGGCATGGTTCCTGACACTATTTTTTCCAAAGTGGCACCCGTCCTGACGAAACACGGTCACACCATCAGTCGGCCAGACCATTGACCATGATCGTTCCTTACATCCTGGTAATTTGTATCAAACCCGGGGGAACCGGTCTGATTCTTTATTTTGAAACCCGGTACATCATCCTGAGCCTGGAGCGATGCCCCGTTGAGACATCGCCTGGAAGCCCTGGTGTCGCCCGATAAAACGGCGCTCCTAAGGGGGAGTGCTTTCTTAACCTGTGTGTTACGTTGATCACAAAGTTACACCTTTTCTGGGCTCATGTCGAGATATTTTTGTGCCAAAGCCAGGGTTGTTTGATCTAACTCCCGCGGCACTTAAAAAGTGTTAAGTGATTGTAAAAATTGGATGAAAAGCTCATCGTCTGCCGGATTTCCGCTGTCTGAATCATCTGTCCAGCCAGTAACAAATGGATAAATTATTATAATTCTCTAACCTTAATAAAAGGCAGCAGTTTGGCCAATTTCAACTAACATTTTCCACATTTCCACAGTTACGTCTGACTTGTTTTGACACGTTGGGATTCACCTACTTGAAAAGGCGGGAAAAGGGAAGATTTAGGACCACTGTGGATTTATATGGGGTCCAAAAGGTGTTGCAGATTGCTCTCCGAAGGGAGTTCACCTTCGAGGAAATCGAATCGCTGAATGGCTGCCGCCATTCCCTGTTGTCCGCTGAGGCTATCGTGCTCCACCCGGAGAACCCGGGCCTGGCACGCGACCCTTACCGGCGTAACTGCGAATTCATAAGGAAGGGTCATGAGCAGCTCGATCTCCTGGTGCTCGATCAAGGGAAGATTGGCGTAGAAGAAGACGCCGTTAGCGCTGATGTCGCGGGTCTTTCCGGTAACTTTCAGGCCCGTGTCTGGCAGCACGAGTGTAATCGGCACCTGCAAACAGAACCGATGGGAGATGCGCCGGTCTTGAATCAAAGCTCCAGTTCCTCCTGTGATTAGCCAACCTCGGAACCGCTTCTCCATATCGGGGGCAGATCAAACCGGGGGGAAGCCCTCCCTACCTGATTGCACATTACTTGCATTTATGCGACCTGTAAGGATGGCCTCGTATCTTATTGAAAACAAATCGACAGCTTAGCATTTCCCGACACATTATATGTATTTAGGTTCCTTTCAGGTGAATGAGATTGCAACTTTACCAAAAACCGGAAATTCTCGCCTTGGGTTGTTCCAAAAACAGAACAGGGAAAAGATCTTCACAGTGTGAAAATGTTTTCCTATTTCCTGGGGGTTCCGGATCTGCTTCCGCCAGCGGTCAACTTTTCCTCACATTTCGCCTTAGCTTTTTAGAATGAGCACCTTACGCCAATTCTGGCGTGCTCTTGCGGGACTGACCCGGCCTTGAGCCGGTTGGCTCTAAGAGTGCATTTGTTTGCTGCGACTACCGAGAATCAAAAAAGTGTTTGAAAGCCGAACCAAAAACGGCAGTGCCGGTTACAACGGATCCCACTCCATAGTGGAAAAGGGTAATTTCCCTCCAGAAGATGTAATCTTCGGGAAGTCGCCGGACATGGCGGCAGTGCGCAAGACCCTCTCCAAGGTGGCTGAAACCAGCATCCCGGTGCTGATGACAGGCGAAAGCGGAACCGGCAAGGAAGTGATCGCCCGGCTGCTGCACCATCATTCCCTGGTTTCCACAAAGCCGTTCGTGCAGGTCAACTGTGCAGCGATACCGGCAACTCTGCTGGAAAGCGAGTTGTTTGGGTACGAAAAAGGGTCCTTCACCGGCGCTGTCGGTTCCAAGCCAGGTCGAGTTGAACTTGCCCATTCAGGCACTCTCTTTCTGGACGAAATCGG
Source organism: Candidatus Angelobacter sp. (assembly GCA_036522115.1). Classification (GTDB taxonomy): domain Bacteria; phylum Acidobacteriota; class Terriglobia; order Terriglobales; family Acidobacteriaceae; genus Angelobacter. The sequence continues at coordinate 66,179 of DATDGL010000065.1, read as the reverse complement.
GGAACTGGATCCGGGTATACAGGCCAAGCTTTTGCAAGTCCTGCAAGACGGGCAGTTCAGCCGCCTCGGTGGCCAGGAGGACAAGCGGGTAAACGTCCGCTTCATCTTCGCCACGAATCGCGATTTAGAAGAAGAGATAGCGATCGGCAATTTCAGGGAAGACCTGTTTTATCGAATCAATGTCGTGAATCTTCATTTGCCTCCCCTGCGTGAGCGACTCGAAGACATTCCAGATCTATGCGAATACTTTATTGGCCGGCACAACGAGAAGTTCAATTGCCGGGCAACGCCTCTTTCCGACGATTGCATTCGTTCTCTCCAGGATTACCACTGGCCGGGCAACATCCGCCAACTGGAGAACCTGACCAAGAGGTACGTGATTCTGGGATCGGAAGACGCCATTCTCTCCGAGTTACGCGACCGCGAGGCCGACGTTTTCAAATTCATTATTCCTCCTCAAGGAGAGGTATCACTGAAGCAGATTACGAGGCAGGCCGTGCGCCAGGTAGAGCGCAAAGTGATCCTCAAGATGGTGGAGGCGAGCAACTGGAACCGCAAGCGGGCGGCCAAGCGCCTGAACATCAGCTATCGGGCGCTGCTCTACAAGTTAAAGGAAGCTGGAGTCCCTTCAGAACGCAGGAAAGCGCAGGCAAAGAAGCTGCTGCTGGAGACGCCGCCGGCTGAAGCACATACCGAGCTGAGCAAAATCTAGTTCATATGTCAACGCTACAACAACAACTCGTTTCCGTGGTGGTCCCCATCTTTAATGAAGAGGATGGGATAAGGCTCCTCCGCGAAAAGCTCTTCAAGCTGAAGGGTCTGCTCGAAAACACCTGCCGACTGGAGCTCATTTTCGTGGACGACGGAAGCAGCGATCACACGGTGGAGCGGATCAAGGAGCAATTTGCGGAGATCCAGGCGCCGTTTCAGGTGGTTGAGCATGGGCGAAACAGGGGCGTGGGCGCGGCATTCCGCAGCGGCTTCCAGGTTTGCACAGGAAAGCTCATCTGCACCATTGATGCCGATTGCACGTATTCGCCGGAAGGCCTGCAGGGGCTTCTGGCCGCACTCGAATCCAGCGGAGCTGATATCGCTGTGGCCTCTCCGTACCATCCGGATGGAGGCGTCGAAGGTGTTCCCTGGTGGCGATTGGCGCTGAGCCGCCGATGTTCGGCGCTGTACCGGTGGGCTTCTCCGCTGAAGCTTTACACCTACACCAGCATCTTTCGGGCTTATCGCAGTGAAGTGATCAGGAATGTGAGTTTCGCCTCGGATGGCTTTGTCTCCGCAGCGGAAATATTACTAGCCGCAGGACGGCAGGGTTACAGAGTTATCGAGGTGCCCATGATTTTGCGGGCGCGCTCGATTGGCCGCAGCAAAATGAAGGTCCTGCGCACGATTGTTTCGCACCTGCGGACGCTCAGCAGGTTTGCAGCAGGCACCAGCACCACAGGCAAATCCGGCCCCCCCCGGAAGCAGGAACAAGCAGACGCACAACTTTCGCAAGCCGAGCAAATAGGAGAGACATAGATGGTAAGGATGGGAACAGTAGGCCTGGGGGCCTGGGGCTGGAACGTAACCAGGAATTTTGCCGAACTGAAGGGCTGCCGGGTATCGGCTTGTTTTGACCTGGACGCGCAGAAACGGGATGCGGCAACATCCAACTGGCCCGGCATACACGCCGTGGATTCATTCGAGAAATTGCTTCGTCATGATATCGATGCCGTGGCAATCGCCTCTCCGGCCAACACCCATTACGAGTTCACTAAGATGGCGCTGCTTTCCGGCCGGGATGTCTTTGTGGAAAAGCCATTTACGCTGAACGTCCGGCACGCGGAAGAGTTGGGCGAACTGGCAGAGAAGCACAATCGGGTGCTGATGGTAGGCCATTTGCTCGAGTACCATCCGGTCGTTCTCCGCCTCAAGACGCTCATCAATTCCGGTGAACTCGGCCCCATCTACTACATCTATTCGCAACGGGTCAATCTGGGCCGCATTCGCGGGGACGAGAACGCATTGTGGAGCTTTGCTCCGCACGATATTTCACAGATCATCTTTCTCCTGGGCATGGATCCCACGAACGTCAGTGCCCGCGGACAGAGCTATATCCAGGAAGGAATTGAGGACGTGGTCTTCCTGAGCCTCTTCTTTGACAACCGGATCATGGCGCACATTCATTTGAGCTGGCTGGATCCGCACAAGGTCCGCCGCACCACCATTGTGGGACAGAAGAAAATGGCGGTGTTCGATGACGCCGAGACCACAGAGAAGCTGCGCATCTATGACAACCATGCAGAGATGGCCCCGGCCAAGAGCTACGGCGAAGCCATTCAGGTGCGGTTTGGCGACATTTTGATTCCGCGCGTGGAGATGACTGAGCCCTTGCGGCTGGAGTGCAAACATTTTGTGGAGTGCGTGCGCGACCGCTCCACTCCCATTTCGGATGCCCAGGACGGACTACGCGTGATCCGAGTTATTGATGCGGCCCAGCGGTCCATGGAACAGGACGGCGTGCCGGTTGCACTAGAGGAGAGGAATGACAAACTTCGTTCACCCATCAGCACAGATCGGCGCTGGTTCGCAGCTCGGATATAACAGCGTCATCCATGAAGGCGTGCGGATCGGGGACAACTGCCGGATTGGCAGCGGAGTTGTCATTCATCCCGGGACCATCATCGGAGGCAACGTGCGCATTGACGACAACACGGTTGTCGGCAAGCTGCCGATGAAAGCCGCCCTCAGCGCTGTAACCAGCGAACAGGCCCTTGATCCATGCGTGATTGGCGATGACTGCCTGATCGGCGCCATGACGGTGATCTATCGCGGCTGCATTCTTGGCAACAAGGTGATGGTGGCGGACCTGGCTTCGCTGCGAGAGAACGTGGAGATTGGCGAGCTTACCATCATCGGGCGCGGCGTGACCGTGGAAAACAAAGTTCGCGTGGGCAGTCGCTGCAAGCTGGAGACGGAGGCCTACATTACCGCTCTCTCCGAGATCGGTGATGGTTGCTTCATCGCCCCTGAAGTCACGTTTACCAACGACAATTTTCTGGGGCGGACGCGCGAGCGTTTCAAGTTTCATAAAGGCGTCACCATGAAGCGCGGCGCCCGGATTGGCGCTAATGTGACGGTCCTGCCCGGCCTCACGCTGGGTGAGGACGCGTTGGTGGCTGCCGGATCCATCGTTACCAGAGATGTTCCTGCGCGCAAGGTGGTGCTGGGCGCCCCGGCAAAAGTCTGGCGCGACGTCCCCCCGGAACAATTGCTGGAAAACCAATAAGGCCGTTATGCAGACGATTACGAGAATTCTGTTCTCATTGCACTACAAGCAGCGTAATTCTGGCCGAGAATTTGGTAATTGGGTAATTTGGTAAGTTGGTAATTTAAAGTCAAAACCAAAAACCCATCACGAATAGGGATATCAAGGGCGGAAGCCCTTAGCTAATTAGTCAGCATGAAAACATTTTTGTCCATTGCCGGTGTGCGACCGCAGTTTGTGAAAGCGGCCATGGTGTGTGCGGCGGCCGATCGCTACAACAGCACCCGTCCGCGCGAGGAACAGGTCAAGCATTTGCTGTTGAATACCGGCCAGCATTACGACTTTGACATGGCAGATGTTTTCTTTCAGCAACTGCCTCTGCCCCAGCCCGACTACAGCCTGGGAGTGGGATCCGGAAGCCATGGCGCGCAGACTGCCGCCATGCTGGAAAAAATCGAGTGTGTCCTGCTGGCGGAAAAACCAGATTGCGTGATTGTCTATGGCGATACCAACTCCACGCTGGCCGGCGCACTGGCCGCGGCCAAGCTGCACATTCCGGTGGCGCACGTGGAATCCGGCCTGCGCAGCTTCAACCGGCGGATGCCGGAAGAGATCAATCGCATCGTTGCCGATCATCTTTCTTCAATTCTGCTCTGCCCGACGGAAGCGGCCATAGAGCAGTTGCGGCATGAAGGCATTACCGAAAATGTTTTCTTCACCGGCGATGTGATGCTGGATGCGGTCCGCATCTTTGCCGCAGTAGCCAATCAATGTTCCACCGCGCTGAGCGATTTGGGGGTGACAACAAAGAATTTCATCCTGGTAACCATTCATCGCGCTGAAAACACGGATTCGGTGGAACGGACGGGAGAACTGGTGGAAACTCTGTGCGGTCTTGACCGGCCGACGATTTTCGCCATGCATCCGCGTCTGCGCTCCAAACTGGACCAGGAACCGGAATACCAGCCACTGGGAAGGCGCTTGCATCAAGCCTCACACATCAAGATTACCCAGCCGCTCCCCTATTTGGACATGCTTCACCTGGAAGCCAACGCGCAATTAATCATGACGGACTCCGGCGGAGTGCAAAAGGAAGCTTACTTTGCGGCCACTCCTTGCCTCACGCTGCGCGATGAGACCGAGTGGACAGAGACATTGAAAGACGGTTGGAACCAGGTGGTAGGGACCTCCCCCACAAAAATTCTGCCGCTGGTGAGGAGCCTGTGGTCGCAAAACGGGGCTTCACCCAAGGGCTTGCCGGTTCTCTCCGCGTTTGGAAATGGACGCGCTGCTGACAACATAATCCAGGTCCTTGCGACCAAGGAGCTAACTGCGAATGCATGATGTTGTGAAGAATACGAAGACTGTTTTGGTAACCGGGGCCGCGGGCTTCCTGGGCTCACACCTGTGTGATGCGCTGCTGTCTCATGGGCGCCGGGTGATTGGCGTAGACGATCTCTCCCACGGCAACCGCGATAACCTGGCGGAAGCCGGCAAGAACCTTGATTTTACGTTCCATGTTCTGGACATTGCTGACGCCGCCAAGCTGCGGGCAGTGAGCCAGGGTGTTGAGGTGTTCGCTCATCTGGCGGCGTTCAAGATTCCGCGTTACGGGAACCGGCTGCAGACGCTCATGGTGAATTCTGAGGGCACTTTCAACATTCTTGAGATAGCTGCCGAGCAGAAGGCGAAGTTTGTATTTACCTCCACTTCTGATGTCTATGGCCGGAATCCGGCAGTGCCGTTCAGCGAAACCAGCGAGAGCGTTCTGGGCCCTTCCACAGTGGCCCGCTGGGCGTATGCGGCTTCCAAACTTTTTGACGAGCACCTGGCCTGGGGATTCAGCGAAGCCCACGGTGTTCCGGTAACGATTCTGCGCATTTTTGGTTCTTACGGTCCACGCCAGCACCTGAGCTGGTGGGGAGGCCCGCAATCGGTTTTTATTGACAGCATCCTGAACGGCGAAAACATTCCCATTCACGGGGACGGACAGCAGACCCGCAGCTTCACCTTTGTCGCGGACACGGTAGCGGGAATTCTGGCAGCCCTGGAGAGCAGCGCGGCCAACAATCAGATCATCAATGTTGGCAGCACACATGAAATTTCCATCGTTGATCTGGCAACGCTCATTCACCGGCTTTCCGGTGGCGCCGAGCCGTTACGCCTGGAGTTTGTGCCTTACAAAAAAATCAGCGGACAGGATTATGAAGATGTCCGCAGACGTATTCCTGATGTGGCCAAGGCGGAACAACTGCTGGGATTCAAAGCAAACGTTTCTCTGGAGGAAGGCCTCAAGCGCACCATAGCCTGGCAACGAGCGGTGCGCAGCGCAGAGCGCGCGGTGGTGGCCGGATGAGCACAAGATCCATGGTTGAAGAACCCGAATTGCTGATGGAGCGGACCCAGCTTGCGACGCCTTCCGCACTCTGGAAATGGGCTGCATTGGGCGCAATTGTGCTGGGATCGTTGGGGCACCTGCTGATCAAGACAGGAGTGACTGCCGCGGCCCGTCAAACTATCAACAGCAGTCTTTTGGGGCGACTCAGCCACTACCTTCTGCAACCTGCAGCCATGACCGGCCTGCTCATCTACGGCGTAGGGACGCTGCTATGGATTTATGCGGTATCGCAGCGGAACATCAGCTTCCTGTATCCGCTTACTGCCCTCACTTATGTGATCGTGGCCCTGGGCGGCAAGTTTATTTTCGGAGAGATGATTTCTCCCCAGCGCTGGCTGGGGATTGGCGTGGTCATGTTGGGTGTGGCCATGATGCAACTATCGGCGCGGGAGCAAAAAGCATGAGTCCTTTGGCCGCTTTGTGGTTGAGCATCGTTCTGGGCGCTTGCGCGCAGGTTTTCCTGAAGCGCGGAGTTGGCCATCCGCAGGTCGCAGGAGGGTCTCGAGGGTACCTGGCCTTGGTTCGCTCGGGTTGGGTGTGGGCCTGGGGGATTTGTTTTGTGTTCGCGACGGCATTGTGGATGACGGCAATCTCCACCATGCAGGTGTCGTATGCGTTTCCTTTATTGAGCATCGGCTATCTGGTGGTGGCGGTGCTCTCCATCGTGTTTTTGAAGGAACGCATACCGGTTTCGCGATGGGCAGCGATTGGGGTGATTGCGTTGGGAGTGGCACTCATCTTTCGTAGTTCGTAACGCGCTTATATGCAACTGCAAGAAGCAGGTAGTTTGGTCTTCGCCGAGAATTTGGTAATTGGGTAATTTGGTAAGTGAAAATTAAAACCAGCGCTCACTGTGAAAGTGAATATCAAGGCTAAAGCCTTGAGCCAAGCAAGAAACTTCGAAAGGACCATGGAAGGAAAGCGCAAAATTCACGTAGGGATTCTGGGCGGCGGCATTACCGGGCTGACGGCCGCGTTCTATCTTTTGCGGGCCGGATGCCAGGTGACTGTGCTGGAGGCCCGTCCACAACTTGGCGGACTGGCTACCTACTTCGATTTTGGACCGTTTTACTGGGACAAATTTTATCACTGCATTCTGACTTCGGATGCGCCGTTGCTTCAACTGGTTGCGGACCTGGGGTTGAGCGACGAGATGCGGTGGACCGAAACCAAGGTGGGGTTCTATACCAATGGACGGCTCCACTCCATGACCACAAGCATGGACATGCTCCGCTTTCCCGCCATCTCATTGTGGGAAAAGTTTCGCCTGGGGATGGGAATCCTTTCTGTCGCACGAATCCAGGACGGTCTTGCGTTGGAGCAGGAACTGATTGGCCCCTGGCTGACGCGAAAATTTGGCAGCGGCAACTATCACAAGCTGTGGGAACCGCTGCTCAAGTGCAAGCTGGGCGCAGCTCGTCATCAGGCCTCGGCCAGCTTTATCTGGGCCACCATTAAGAGGCTCTATTCCACGCGGGAGAAGAATGCCAGCAAGAAAGAGCGCCTGGGTTACGTGCGCGGCGGTTATCACACCGTTTTCACCCGCCTGGCTGAGCAAATCGAGGCGCAGAGTGGAAAGATTATCACGGGAGCGCGAGTACACCAGGTATCGGCAGGTGCTTCAGGCCGCGTGCAAGTGGCCACCGCGGCCGGCAATCTCGATTTCGATTCCGTGGTGGCAACAATGCCCAGCAGCGCCTTTGCTCAATTAGTGCCCGGACTCGAGACGGAATATCGCGCCCGACTGGGCAAGATGCAATACATGGGTATGGTCTGCGGAGTCATGCTACTGAAGCGCAGGCTGACTCCATACTATTGCACCAATCTCACAGACGATCTGCCGTTCACAGGGATCATCGAGATGACGAACCTGATTTCGCTTGAGGAAACCCGGGGGCGCCACCTGGTTTATCTGCCGAAATACACCTCTCCTGGCGACCCTTTGTTTGAAGCCAGTGAAGAGGAGGTTTGGAACCTGTTTTATCCCAACCTCAAACGAGTGGTCCCGGATTTGAAGGAAGAAGACGTTGAGCGCCGTTTTGTATTTCGTGAGCGCCTGGTACAGCCCATTCCCGTGCTCGATTATTCAACTCTTGTTCCGCCTATGCAGACGAGCATTCCGGGTTTGCTGCTGGCGAACACGACGCAGATCGTGAACTCAACGTTGAACAACAATGAGATGGTAAGGATTTCAGGCAAGGCAGTAGAACTGGTGCTGCAGAAAGCGCGCAACCTGACTGGTAGGCAGGCCGTGGAGCAGCCAGTAGAGTTGTATCAATAAGCAGTAAGCAGGGAGCCCAGGTTGGTGTTGATGTTTAAGACCCTCAGTGTTGTAGTATCCGCCGCGTGGGCTGCGCCGTTTAGTATCGGCGCGGCTATGATGTCCGGCTTGTTACAAACCGGCGTTCACGCATTGACAAGAATCTCTTCCGCCATCACCGAGCCGGTAGGCCTGGTGCTTCTGGGAGTGGCCCTGATCGGGCTTTCATGGCTGGTGCGGCGCTCTATGCACAGCAGGCGCAGGTAGCGTGCCACACGAAGCGAATATGACCAACAAGGCTGCCTCTTCGGACGCTCCAGCCCACATCCTCACCGTGGATGTGGAGGACTATTTCCACGTGGAGGCATTTGCGGGCACGGTATCGAGGACAACCTGGGATGAGTATTCACCGCGGGTGGTGGACAACAGCCGGCGCTTGTTAGACATCTTCGACCGTTATGAGGTGAAAGCCACCTTCTTCGTTTTGGGATGGGTTGCGGAGCGCTTTCCGGCAATTGTTCGCGAAATCCATGAGCGCGGGCATGAGCTGGCTTGCCATAGCTACTGGCATCGCAAGGTGGATTCACTTACTCCAACGCAGTTTCGCTCGGATACGCGGGAGGCCTGCGACGCCATTGAAAACGCCGCTTCCGTCCGGGTGTCGGGATATCGTGCTCCCACCTGGTCGATCACCCGGCGATCACTCTGGGCCTTTGATGTGCTGGCCGAAGAGGGATTTGAATACGATTCCAGCATTTATCCCATTCATCACGATCTATACGGCATACCCGGCGCGAATCGCTACCCTTATGTGCAGCGTTGCAGCGACGGGCAAAGCTTGCTGGAGTTTCCTCCGGCCACAGCCAAGATTGCAGGCATGACTTTTCCCGCAGCCGGAGGCGGATACTTGCGCATTTTTCCGCGGGCCTATACCTCCTGGGTTTTCCGCCAGTTCGAAAAGGCAGGCAAGTCCCTGGTCCTTTACCTGCATCCCTGGGAAATTGATCCGGAACAGCCCCGGCTCACGGGGCCACTCAAATCCAGGTTTCGGCACTACACCAATCTGCATCGCATGCAGGAGCGGCTGGAGTTTCTCTTGCAGCGCTATCGTTTTGTGCCCTTCAGAAGTTATCTTGCCGACGATTGCTGTCCTGTGCGGAAAAACGATCATGCAAATCTGGCCGCAACCCAGGAGGCGCATGGCTGATTAGCCAGATCTTATGTGCGGCATATACGGAGAAATCTCGGACCGTCCCGCTCCCGCTGAATGCGGAGAGGTGATCCGCCATCGCGGACCTGACGATGCGGGTGAGCAGGTGTTTGCCCTGCGCGAACCCAGGCTCTATGTTTCCTTGCTGCATCGGCGGCTTTCCATTATTGATCTGTCTCCGGCCGGCCATCAGCCGATGAGCAACGAAGATGGAACGGTTTGGGCTGTATTCAATGGCGAGATTTACAACTTCCAGGAACTGCGGGAACAACTCATTGCCGCCGGTCACCGCTTCCAGTCCAGGACTGATACTGAGACCATCATTCACGGCTATGAACAATGGGGCGAGGAGGTAATTCCACGTCTTCACGGCATGTTTGCTCTGGCCATCTGGGACGGGCGACAAAAGCGGCTGCTGGTGGCTCGGGACCGCGTCGGCAAGAAGCCGCTCTTTTACTATAGCGATGGTTTCAAGTTCCTGTTTGGCTCGGAGATCAAATCTCTCCTGGCCTCCGGAGTTGTGCCGGTGCGCCCCGATGCCGAGGCACTGCACGACTACCTGACTTATTTGTATTTCCCCGCGCCGCGTACAGCGTTCGCCGGCATTTGCAAGCTTCCGCCCGCGACTACGCTGGTGCTGCAAGTAGGGACTGACGGAAGACTCACGCAGCAGCAAAAGAGATTCTGGGACCCGGTTGAGGCTGCGGGATCTGCCCGGCATCTTTCCCGGCCGGAGGCGGTTGAGCAGGCACGTGAATTGATCAACCATGCAGTTCGCACCCGGCTGATCAGCGATGTGCCTCTGGGCGTTTTCTTGAGCGGCGGCCTGGATTCCGGGGCCATTACTGCCTTTGCCGCAAGAAACAGCTCGCATCCGGCCAGCACCTTTACCGTCGGGTTTCACGATAGCAAGGCTTTTGACGAGACCGGGAACGCCGCGCTGGTAGCACAAAAGTTTGCCACCGATCATCATGTGGTCCATGTTGATGCGCAGTGCGCAGAGCACATGGCCACGGTGGTCCGGCACTTCGATGAGCCGTTTGGGAATCCAACCGCCGTGCTGCAATACCTGCTTACCCGGGAGATGCGCAAGAGCGTGACTGTGGCGCTTTCCGGGGATGGCGGCGACGAAGCTTTTGGCGGCTACGTCCGCTATGCCGGCGCATGGATGGCGCAAAAATACCGCCGGCTCCCCGCCGCTTTCACCAGCGGTTTCATGCCTCGCCTCTCACGCCTGCTGCACGACGATACTCGCGGACGCCATGGTTATCGCAGGGTGCGGGAGTTTCTTGAATCCGCGTGGATGCCGCAGGAAGAGATGTATCTCCAATGGGTGGGATATTTTTCTGAGACTGAAAAGCGCTCCATGTACACCTCAGAGTTTTCGCGCGAGACCGGCCCTCGGGATTCGGGGAATTTTTTACGCGAGCTCTTCCGCCGTGGCGCCTCTCTCGATCCGATGGCGCGGCTTGGCTATGTGGACATGGCGTCGTTTCTGGCGGGCAACTGCCTTGAATACGCCGATCGCATGTCGATGGCAAACTCTTTGGAACTCCGTTGCCCGTTCGCAGATCACCGCATCCAGGAGTTCGGGCTCTCTCTGCCGTTTGCCTGGAAGTATCGTCATGGAAAAGCCAAATGGATCTTGCGCGAGGCCATGAAGGGAATTCTTCCCCAGGCCATCCTGCAGGGAAAGAAAATCGGATTTAATCCGCCGGTCCCGCAATGGATCAATCGCGAGTTGCGGCCCTTGATCTCCGAGTTGCTTTCTTCGCGCGCGGTGGAACAACGAGGCATTTTCCGTCCGCCGGCCGTGGCAGAGATGCTTCAGGACCACTTTGAGCAGAAACGGGACAATGCCCTTAAAATCTGGGGCCTGCTTATGCTTGAATTATGGTTCCAGATGTATATCGACCGGAAGTGGGATGCACCGATGGACGGTTTGCAGGCCCAGAATTTGAATTTGCAGTTTGCAGAAAGACGATAGACGCGTATGCCACATTTCGGACTTGAAGGCCTGGCGCCGATCCTGCTCTATGCTGGAATGTATGTCGCGTTCCTGGCGTCCGTCTTCTGGCGACCCAATCTGGGTATTTACCTGCTTGTCCTGACCCTGCCACTGCAAACCGGAAGATACCGGCTCCATGATTTTCCTCTCGGATCTGAGTTTATTGACATCCTGCTGCTCGGCACGATCCTCGGCCTTGTGATTCAAGGCAAGTCTTTTGTTCCTCGGGGACAATGGACGCGTTTCCTGCTGTTTTATGCGCTGTTCTGTTATCTCTCGCTCTGGGAAGGCTCCTACTTTCTTCGTGCTCCGCTCCCGCTCTGGATCAGCGATGCCAGATTTTCCGATTGGAAAAATTATGTAGAGATGTTTCTGCTGGCCTTGGTGGTGGCCAGTTCAATCAAATCGAAAAACGAAATCCGGCTTCTTTTGGCTGTCATGACAGTCTCGCTTCTGGTGGTGAATCGAAGCTATTTCTCCACTTTGAGCGGTCGTGACCTGTCTCACTTTTCCTATGAAGTCCGCGATGCCGGTCCGCTTGGGTATGCAGGCGTCAATGGACTGGCTGCTTTCGAAGCGATGCTCGCTTCGATGTTATTAGGCATTGCAGTTTTCACTCGCAGGACGCTTCCCAAGGTGGGGATCTATCTGATTATCGCCACCTGTTGCTATTGTCTGCTCTTTTCCTTCTCTCGCGGCGGATACCTGGGATTACTGATCGGAATCATGACCGTAGGTCTGTTCAAGTCCCGCTGGTTGTTGGGCGTGGCGGCATTGCTTGTGATTGGCTGGCAGACTCTGCTGCCCGTGGCTGTTCAGGAAAGAATTGCCATGACAACTGAGAATGCGGGTGAAGGCCAGCAATTTGAGCCTTCAGCGCAAGATCGGATCAATCTGTGGGAGGATGCCATGGGCCTGTTCAAGCGGAATCCGATCACCGGCACTGGATTCCAGACCTATGAATCGATGGGAAGACTTGGATATGCAGATACCCACAACTATTACCTGAAGGTCCTGGCAGAAACCGGGATCATCGGATTCTTCTTGTTCCTGGTGCTGCTGTGGAAACTTTTCGGTTCTGGGATGCGCCTGTTCTTTATCACTGAAGATCCGTTCTGGCGCGGTCTAAGCCTCGGCTTCATAGCGCTGCTGGCCAGCACGGTTGTCTTGAATCTGTTTGGAGACCGGTGGTCTTATCAACAGGTTGATGGCTATCTGTGGGTGGTCCTGGGCTGCGTGATAAGCGGCATGCGTGCAACCGGGGAAGAATCGGCGAACGCTGAAGCTGTCGAGAATGCAGAGCAGTTGCCCGGTCAAGAGGGACCGCAACTCAACCCTGCTTGAATCGGTATGTCGAAGGCGCCCATTTCGAGTTTGCCGCCGCCGCTTGCCGTGGCGCACAAACCGGCCCTGCCGGCCGCTGGACGCGCATTGCGCCCCACGGTGCTCGGCTATCACGAACTTTCATCGGAAGCGACGAATTACAGTTATGCTCTGACTTGCCGCAATTTTGAAGAGCATCTGCGACTTGCAAATGAACTCACTGGAAATTCCGGTGATGGCCGGTCGCCACTTGTTTTGTCTTTTGACGACGGCCACATTTCAAACTACACGGCAGCTCTGCCTCTGCTTCAGAAGTACTCCCGCAAAGCTATCTTCTTCGTGATCGTCAGCCGCATAGGCGAGCATAAAGATTTCATGACCTGGGCGCATTTGCAGCAACTTGTTGCCCTGGGTCATCGCGTGGAAGCGCATGGTTGGTCGCACACATTCCTGACTCGCTGCTCAGACGCTGAACTTCGCACCGAATTGGTGCGTTCCCGCCAGGTGCTGGAAGACCGTTTGGGCTCTCCTGTCACTGCGCTGTCGGCCCCGCACGGCCGCTGGGACCGGCGGGTCCTGAGGGCCTGCGCCGTAGCCGGCTATCATCAGCTATTTGATTCCAATCCCTGGTCTGCGCGGCACAAGCTGGAGCAAATAGAAGTGGCAGGAAGATTGATTGCAGTTCAGTCCCTGGACTCTGCCCGTCTTCTTCACTGGTTGACCATGGGCCGCTCCGAGGCTGGTGTTCGCCGGGCGCAGCAGGCGGTGAAGCGCTTCGCTCGCTTTCTTTTGGGCGACAAACTCTATTATCAAGTGTGGTCTCGGCTTTCCGGATGGAACGGCCCGGATGACGCCATGCTGAACGGTGGCCAATGAAGATTATGCACCTGATCAGCAGCGAAGGTTTCTATGGCGCGGAAAATGTTGTGGCCGCGCTTGCCCATGACCTCCAGGAGAGCGGAAATTCGGCCTGCATTGGTATTTTCGAAAATGCTCACGCATCCCCAAATTCTGTAGCCGGCCAGTTCGAGTCTCGTGGCCTCCAGGTGATTCGCATCCCTTGCCGCCGCAGGGTCGATCGGGCAGCGGTGCGCCGAATCCGGGAGATCATCCGGATCCAGGAGATTGATCTGGTGCATTCGCACGGATACAAGTCAGACATTTATGCATGGCTTGCCGTGCGGCGCCTGCAAATGCCCCTGATGGCGACTTCACACCTCTGGACGCGACAGACTGCGGCGGTTCGTTTCTACGAGTTCCTCGATGGCCTGGTGCTTCGCCGGTTTGACGCCGTAGCAGCAGTCTCAGCGCGAATTGCCGGTCAGCTTCGGCAGTCAGGTGTTTCCGCTGAAAAGATCACTGTCATTGACAACGGAATCGACCTGAGACCTTTCCAGTCTGCGGTTCCTGTACTGAAGTCCGAATTGAAAGCCGGTGACCGGCTGTTGATCGGGACGGTGGGCCGCCTCACTGCCCAAAAGGGCATGGAATACTTTCTCACGGCGGCCCGGCAACTGCTGAAGGACTTTCCGCAAATGCTGTTTGCCATTGTGGGAGATGGGCCTGACCGTGAAAAGCTGGAACAGATGGCAAAGGACCTGAACATCGAAAAGAGCATTCATTTCACCGGCGCCCGCAGCGATATGCCCGCCATCTACGCCTCGCTGGATATCTTCGTGCTGGCTTCCGTTGCAGAAGGAATGCCGATGGCGCTGTTGGAGGCGATGGCTTCAGGTCGTCCCGTAGTGGCCACGGCAGTGGGGGCCGTGCCCCAGGTTGTTGTTGTGGGAAGGACGGGAATGTTGGTGCGTGCCCGAGATGCTGCCGGATTGGCTGATGCTCTTGCCAATCTGCTGCGCCACCCCGAGCTTTGCGACCGCCTGGCCCGCAATGGACAAACAGAGGTGCGTAAGCAGTTCTCGTCGCAGGTGATGACACAAAAGTATTGCAAGCTATACGCACAACTGCTCGACAAGAAGAATGGGCGAGTGGATGAGGGCCACTCACCTGTGCCAGTCGTCGCCGGAACGAGAACTTCCAGCCACGAGTCTTAGTTTATGCCGACCACCTGATGACCGAGCAACCCGATGAACCGATTATCATCCGCGTCTACATGATGGAGATGTGGTCTTTCATTCCCTATTATGTGGGCCGCCTGTGCGCTTCCCTGCGGGATGAATCTGTGGACGTAACTTTGGGGTCGGTCCGCTATCATCTTGATCGCAACTACTATCAGAAAGCCGGACTCACTCCTGATCGCTTCCTTCTGGATAGCGGAGGCCGCATTCGCAGCGGCTCGCTGCGCAGGACCATCAAATCCTTTGAGTATGTCACCAACCTGCTGGTGCTGGGGCTGCGTCTGTCAAAATCCCGGACGGACATTCTGCACGTTCAATATCTGCCTTTTCTCGAAAGGCGCTTGCCCTTCGAAATCTGGTTTCTGAAGTGGATTCGCCGTCGTGGCATCCGTGTGGTTTATACCGTCCACAACGTGACCAGGCAAGATGATCCTCAGCAGGGGATCCCGCTATTTTGCCGCGCGTACCGCGCGGCTGACGTCCTGATCTGCCATGGAGAAGGCGCTCGCGCTGAACTGGTGCGCGATCTCGGCGTGCCAGCAGAAAAAATCCGGATCATCCCTCACGGCCCTTTGTTTGAGGAGAAGCCCACTCTGTCACCCGAGGTAGCACGTGCGGCACTGGGCCTTCGCGGTGATGAAACCCTGGTGCTCTGGTTGGGTGTGATCAGCCCTTACAAAGGAATTCTGTTTCTCCTGGATGCCTGGAAACAAACCCGGAAATCGGACGCAAAGGGCAGGCTTCTGATTGCCGGTACCGGCGATGTAGACGTAATGGCGGAAATTCGGGAGAAGATCGCCACGGAGGGGCTTGCAAGCTCCGTTGATCTCCGCCTGGAATTCATCCCGGTAGATCAGCTCCCGCATTTCTATCAAGCTGCTGACATACTGGTCTACCCATATAAAGCCGGCACCACTAGCGGAGCGCTCCTGACGGGATTGAATTACGGAAAAGCCATTGTGGCCACCAAGCTGCCATTCTTCGAGGAGTACCTCAAGGACAAGGAAACGGCTTTACTGGTTGACTATGGCGACGTGGCATCGCTGGCTTCGTCTCTGCAGACGCTCATTCAACAACCCCAAGAGCGCGCCAGAATCGCAAAGGCCCTGGTTGCGCGGTCTGGGCAGGGAACAAGCTGGCACACGATTGCAAAGAAGACTCGTGAAGTCTACGAGGCCACCTTGGCCCAGCCGCGCTCATCTCCTCAGCGGCCATAATTTGTTCTTAGTGCGGCACGGCGGAAATGTTCGTCGGCGGATTGGGCCGCGAGCCACTGCCGGTGAAGAACTCAAACGCTCCAATGTCATAAGACGTGCCCTGCGGCCGGCTTACTCCATTGTTATCTGATGGATTTCCATTCCATGGCATGAAATTCAGATACGTATTGCCGGAGTTGATCGTGATTCCAGCATCAATTGCCGGGCTGCCGGACTGCAATTGATAGTTGTTGATTGACAAATTCATGAACAACGGATCGGATGTCAGATTGCCTGTTGTGAATGTTGGAGCAGTCACGCTCCCGGTGCTGTGGAAGATATTATTGGAGCCGCTTACCAAGCTGGCGTTCCATCCGCCACCGCTGCCAAACGGTTCGCTGCCTAGCTGGTACGCCACGTTGTTGCGTATTTTTGCCATCAGGCTCGGCGCTCCGCCGTTGATCATGAAGGCGCCATTATTGGCGAAGCTGGCAACATGCGGTCCGCAATCGGACAGGGTATTGTTGTAGATTTCCACCGTTCCCCCGCCTACCGGACCGGTGTTGGTTATATAAGCCATGTAAATGCAGCTGTAATCGCCCGAATCACCGTCTTGCGGAGAAGGTCCGATCCCCACGTGATAGATCACATTGTTGTAAGCCTCGACCTTACCCTGCGAGGGGTCAACCGTGGCAAAGTTGATTCCGTCACAAGGGTCGTCGTGGATCAGGTTATCGTGAACGGAAAGATCGAACATGTTGTGGCCGGTAGGATCATTGGCTCCTCCTCCGCCCAGCGGTGAAGAATGGAACTGCATGGCACGACAGCTCCGGTTGTTATGGATATAGTTCCAGGCCGCTTCCACGTGATTGGTGTCACTGGAAAAATAAACCGCATGCTGCTGTTTACTGGCCGCCACCACGCCGACATTCGTGACTTCATTGCCCAGATACTTAATAGTGCTGATTTCATTCGTAGTAAAGCAGCCGTCCTGGCCGTTGGCAGTGGGGCACTGGAAGTTGTTGCCCACAACCCTCCAGTTGGTGGAGTTGGTGGGGTTCATGCCTTGCTGGCTGGGACTGAAGAAGAGCCCGGCTACAGTGACATAATTAGCGGAAACACTAATGTTGGGAACACGGATGCCGTAGGTAATGCTGGCGCTGCCAAGAGTGGCGGTGGCGCCGGGATAAGCCACGAACGCAATCGGACTGCCCGCTGATCCGCCCTTTTCGAGTTCCAGGGTGGCGTCGAAATTGTCCACCGTGTTAGCGACAACCCCGTTTTCGATGTAGCAGGTATCGCCCGCATTGAGCATGCTCTTGCAGCGAGGGACAGTAAGGAACGGGCTGGCCGCGGTGCCTGCATTGGTGTCCTTACCGGCAGTGGCCACGAAGAATATCTTTCCCGTTGACCTGACCGTGAAAGGATAGCCGTTGGACGCTTTGCCATTTATAGTCACCACAAAGTTGCCGCTTCCCGCCGTGCAGCCGGAACCCAACTGCACAATGATCCTTTGATACCAGAAGTAGGAACTTCCCCAACCGTTGTACGAACCTGTAGGCCCGACCACGCGCAGGCAGTTTTGCCCGTTCCATGTGATGGTGGAACTGCCCTGGCTCGCGCCCAAGAAGTTTCCATAAAGTGTGACGTAAGCGCCTGCAAATCCGCTGATGCTCTCGCCGCCGGAGTTCGGACCACTATCCATGTCGGTGAAGAATATCTGTGGAGGTTGAGTTTGTGCATTCACACGCCCTGCGCCTGCCAATACTGCGATCATCAGGAGAAGAATCGCCACTCCCATTGCGGACCGCTTGCGCTCTGTTTGAACTTCCGGTCCTGCTGCCGTTCTCACGTTCAACTTTCTCATTAGAAGCTCCTGTCCATCTTTCTCGTTCGTCTTCTGCGGCATGTCTTTCCTGACTCAAGGCGTGGGTACGGTTGCGGACACCGGAGTTGAGGTCGCACTCTCCACGTTCGAACCATCAACAGCAGTTAAGGTGTAAAAGTACGTTTGACCTGCCTGCACCGTGGAGTCAGTGAAGGTATTGGTAGTGGCATTGCCAATCTTGGAATAGGGTCCGGCAGCCGCGCCGGCGCGATAAATGTTGTAGCTCACCACGCCCACCGTGGAACTCGGCGACCAGGAAAGATCAACCGTATGACTTCCGGGAGGGGGAGGGGGAGGGGGAGGGGGGCCTGATGCGGCGCCGCTGCCAGTAAGATTCAACGTCCCTGCGGCAGATGAGTTAACAATGGCCCTCACGGTGCCGCTGGCCGATCCCGCCGCTGCCGGCGTAAATGTGATGGAGCCATTCGTGCTCTGTCCTGGATTGAGTGTCAACGGCAGGGTGACACCACTCATTGAAAAAACTTGAGTGTTCATGGAAAATTGCGTGACCGTCAGGCTGGAGCCGCCGGTATTGGACATGGAAATCGTCATTGCCTTGCTGCTGCCTACGTTCACGCTTCCAAAGTCCAGGCTCGACGAGGAAAACTGAAAGACTCCGGCAGACGGTGTATTATTCGGCGGTGTGGTAGTGGCGGATGCTCCGCCACCGCAGCCGGTCATCGAAAAGCAAAGGAAGCCAAGGCACAGAACAGCGATGCAGCGGCCTATCGTAACTTTCAAAACCCACCTCCGCGCTACGTTCTCCGAACCGCTGCGGTCCTTGCATGAAAATTGAGTCGTGCAAAATACCAGGGCGTTATTCGTACGCGCGCAAAAATTAGTTACTGCAATCAGTCAGCGCAACTCTTCTATTTCTATGAAGACCAGTGTCAGCGTCGCGTTGTGAACCCAGCAAGTAGCGCAGGTACGTGAACAACTAGGAGGACATGTACACGAGATTGTTTCTGTGCATACAACCCCGCGAGGGCCGCTTTCGATTGCAATGAAGGTATCGGTTTGAATACAACCAGGCCGCAGTGCCATTGGTATGTGCACTGGTGGCAGTGATTCCGTTTGGAGTGAGCATTCAGGAATCGGCAATCAGAGGAATCAATGCGCCGAGAGCGTAGTTCAGGTCCCTCGTTGCGCGCGGCATTTTGGGTCATATACGGAATCGGGCCTGGGAGCAACCTGCAAGACGGGGCCGCGTTCAGTTCATGACACATTTGGGCAAGCAAAAGAGACAAAAAATGTCACTGCAACGAAGAACGGTAATGGTCTGATGTGCAAGATCCTGCACACTTTTGAAGGGGTTTGATAGCTTATGCCAGCTATATAGAAAGACCTTGGTATCCAAAAGAAAATAAACAACATAATGCACGTCCGTGGCGCACTTCAGTAATCAGAGGAGGTCTCATGGCAGGCTACCTGCATTACTTAAGGACATCATGCACAACATTTCAAGGTCAACAACCACTGGTAGTCAGAAGCTGCCAAGAATCAAGAAATTCTCTTTGCTGGCCATGGTTTTCGCGGGTGCAGTGCTCTTTCAACGCCCAGCCTTCGCTCAACAGTTCGTTGATGCACCCGAACCGAAGTTGATGGTCGACTCAGCGAGCTCAGCTTCCACGGCGTCTCCCATATTGATCCAGCGGAAGCGCACTGTTCCCCATGAGTTCTTTGACCATCAGAACAAGATCGCCTTCTCAGCGGCGGCAGCGTTGCGCAGCGCCGATTCGGCGTACACCTGCGCGGTCGGGGTGGGCACCACGACCCATAATGCTGATGGCAGCATCACCGTTCGCCGCGAGGATTTCATGACTGTCAATAGTTGTCATGGAGTGGTACTGATGAACTCGGCTTTCACCGGCGCCGGAATTGGCGGGAGCTACCTGCTACACAGAATGGGGCACCATAAGTTAGAACGTTTTACCAATTGGATTGCGGCCTCAATCCCGGCGCTCGGCATTGCTTACACCGCTACACACCAGCATGTGCGTGCTGCGGCTGTACCCGGAAGATAACGGGTCTACGGCGCCGGGACGGTGGCGCGCACCTCACTGGAAACTACGCTTTCCACGTTTGAAGTGGTCACAGAGGTAACCACGTAAAAATAAGTTGCGCCCGGCTGGACACCGCTATCTGTAAAACTGCTCCCAGGCACGCGCCAGGCAACACGAGTGTACGGACCGCCGGACGCGGTCGCGCGGTATATGTTATAAGTCCCCACATCTTCAGACGAACTGGCCTTCCAGGAAATTGAAACGGAGTGCGGCAGCGAACTGCCCGTGGCCCCGCGAGAAACAGAAACTTCAAATGCTCCTAACCCAGGACTGTTCTGGGAGCGTGGAACACCATCGAAGTCCGCCGGAAGCTCCACGCCGACGCCCGCATGACTTGCCGGACTCCCTGGCTGTAAATGAAAATCGAAATCCGCCAGGCTGGAGAACCTGGGATCAGCATTTACGTTCGCAGATGTGCGCGACGGCCCATTTCCTATCCCAAACCATAAATTGTTGCTGCCGGTAATCCGCGAAATGTCGCCTGCCGGCTCCAGGTAGTTTTCTCCTGTCCTGGCATAGACAATATTGTTGCGCAGACGAACTGAGGGTGAACTTCTGCCGGCGTTGAATGCGCCGGAGTTGGTACCGCCGCGCCGCCCACAATCGTAGAGAGTGTTGTTGAACCATTCTGCCGTCCCGGAACCCGGTGCTCCGCGATTGGTGATACCTGGGGAACTGATACAGGCGTAATTGGAGATCTCCCCCTGCGGGTCGGGCCCAGCGCCCACGTTGTAAATCAAGTTGTTGTAGGCCTGGACCGGTCCCTTGGAAGGATCAATCGTGGCAAAGTTAATGCCGTCGCAAACCTGACCATGAACAACGTTGTCATGTACGACCAGGTCGTACTGGTTGAAGCCTGAATTATCGTCCAGAGGCGAAGAGTGAAATTGAATTCCGCGGCAGGAATGATTGTTTGCAATTACGTTCCAGCCCACTTCGATGTGATTGCTGTCCGTGGTGAAATAGAGAGAGTGATATTGCTTGCCGGCGTTTGCTCTGCCTGAGTCGTGAATGTGATTTCCGTATATCTTCAGGTGTTCGCTGCCGGCAGCCTCAAAGCATGCAGCCTGACCATCACCGTTGGGACACGACATATCATTCGCAACCACCCGCCAGCCTGATGCCAGCACAAGTTTTAGGCCTTCATTTCCGCCGCGTATGGTGAAACCGGCAATGGTCCAGTAATTGAATCGCTGGCCGATGGCGGGTGTACGTATTCCAAATTCCGGACCGGCTACAGATCCGATCACCACCGTTGCCTCGGGATAGGCGAGCAGCGCTTTGGGACGTCCTGCGGCGCCAGCGGAGGCAATAGCCAGCGATGCGCCGAAATCATCCATCCCCGTTTGATTCACTCCGTTCATCACGTACACAATGTCGCCCGCGGCGAGGGCATTGGCCGCTTTGGAAATGGTTCGCCACGGCGATTTGAAGCTCCCGTTGTTTCCGTCATTCCCCGATGTGGAAACAAAGTAGATATTGCCGGAACGGACAGAGAAGGGAACACCATTCGAGGACGCAGTGCCAATATGGACCACGATGTCGCCTGAACGGCTGGCGCCGCCAAGCTGAAAGGCGATTTTTGTGTCTGACCAGAGCGGATAACGATCGGCTGCTCCGCCTCCGACAGAAACGGTCGAGGAACCGCGGGCGGCCCCAAAGCCTTTGCCATAAATGGTGACAAAAGCGCCCTTGTTGTCCTGCCCACCAGAGCCCGGTCCGCTGTCGAGATCGGAGTAGAAGATATGGGGCGGCGTCTGCGCCCCTGAGAGCACGGCGAATAATGGCAGGAGTCTTAAGCCAATCTTCAGTGCTCTTCCCATTCGTTGCGCAGTTTGCAAAAAGTGATTCATCAGATCGTACAGGCCGGACATCTTACATTGCACGAAAACCGCGCCGGCGAAATTCTTTTATCTCGGTGTAAGTAGGGAACGTGAAATAACTTCCTGGCCGGTCCTTCAAAGACAGGGTCTTTTGCGTTTGACGGGCAATTTGGCGCAACACATCCAGCATACAATGGGCGGCGTGGCGCTTTGTGCGGCGAATCAGTGAATCCAGAGACTCGCCATCCCGAATTGGCAGTTGTTCCTGGAGCAAAGCCTCGCCTTCATCGACGCGCGCCGCCATGTAGTGAATGGTTACTCCAACCTCTTTTTCCCCGTGATACATCTGCCAGAAGGTGGGCATCATGCCCTTATAGCGGGGAAGTGGCGCGTGGTGCACGTTGATACAGCCCAGTGGAGGCAATTCCAGAAGTTTTTCTTTCAAAATGTAGGGACAGGCCACGGAAACGAGGAGATCAGGGGCCAGAGTTGCAATCTCATTTCTGTATTCATCTTTGTTTGGATTGCCGATGAGCTTGTGGGGAATATTGAGCGCGTGGCAGATCTGGGCAATGGAGTGGAACCGTGCCGCAGTTTTTCGCGCGGGCATCGTCGCCATGATTTTCGAAGCAAAAGCCATGAAGATAAGACGCGCCAGGCCGCCGGCGCCATAAAGACAATACAGTTCGCGCAGCATTTTCATTCGCCCACGATCGCCCATCGTCTTGCAACTCAAGATGCCCAGCACCTCAATCTCTCCCAGTTCCTGACGGAAGAATTCATCGAAAAAGGGAAGAATATAAAGCGGATCGTCCATGGTGAGGAATACTATTCTCATTCGTTATCCCTTGTTGCGTACCGGCTGCCAGATCACATGCTTCTTTCCGCGCAAGAGATCAATCGCACCCAGCATGGCAGCAGCATTCAATGTGCAGAAATAAAGCGGTATCCCCAGCGGCTTCCAGCGGCGGTGAATCGGGACTAATCCTTGCAGCAGCGCCAAAGCATAGAAGCCGAATTGCAGAACCAGCAAAGCACGGAAATAGGGCTGGCTCATCAATGCCAGGTTGCCGGCCAGGAGCAGCAGCAGGAGGAGGGGCACCGTCCAGCGCAGGATCTTGTGGGAGAACAGTTGGAATGCGATCCACGGATATTTCCAAGGCTTGAGCAGCTCCGGCACGCTGAGCAACCCGCGCATTCCACGGGTGATAACCCTGACCCGCATCGCGAACTCCTCTGCGGTAGATTCGGTGGTTTCCTCGTAAGCCAGTGCACGATCTTCAAACACGACCCTGTAACCTTTTTGAATTACCCGGAGCGGTTGCACCAGGTCGCTGATCACTTCTGGCGCGAGCGCAGTATAAGCGCTCTTTCTCACCGAATAAATGCACCCGCAGCAGCCGGTTAGAGTACTGATTCGCGACTGCTTTGTCTTGATGGTGTTCTCATAATTCCAGAAGGCAATTGTGCCCAGGCCGGTTGGAGAATTTTCACTGCGATCAAAATATTGATAGCGCCCACTGGCCGCGCCTACCGAAGGATCCTGGTAATTTGCGGCCAGATATTTGAGGGCCTGAGAGTGGTAGATGGTGGTCGCATCCGAGAAAACCAGGATTTCCCCGCGGGCCTGCTTTACTCCTTCGTTCTGGGCGTTGGTCTTCCCCCGCCGTTCCGGAATCCGGACCAGTCGCACGCGCGGATCAGCAAAGGAGGTGACGATCTCGTCCGTGGCGTCTTGTGATCCGTCTGACAGCACCAGCACTTCCACTTTATCTGGAGGGTAATCCAGTTTGAGCGTCTGCTCCAGTTTCTGCCGGATGTTGGCTTCTTCGTTGCAAGCGGCGATCAGGATCGAGATATCGGGCGTGTACCCAGGCTCAGGCTTGCGCGGCCGAAACAAGGAGGCGATCAGGCAGAGCAGCACAGGATAACCCACGTAAACGTAGAAAAGCGCTATTGCCGCTGCCCAGAACATGATCTGCACCCAATGGCCCATCAATTCCTCTTCTGCTCCAGCAGGTCCTGATACACCTGCACCAGTTCTTCCATCATTGCCTGGACCGTGAAACGCGAATGAACTACCTCTTCTCCACGCACTCCCATTTCCGTCGCCAGACTGGGATCATCGAGCAAATGAGTCAAGCGCGCAGCCAGATCCTGAAAGTCTTCACTGGTAACGAGGAATCCGGTCTCTCCCTGTTTGACCACCTCAGAGTTTCCGCCAACATTTGTGACCACACAGGGAAGTCTGGCGGCCATGGCCTCAATCAGCGCATTGGAGAAGCCTTCGCTTCGCGAGGGAAGACAGAATGCGTCGCTCATGCGCAGGATTGCAAGCACATCTTCTCTGCTTCCCAGAAATCGAAAATTTCCGGCCAGACCCAGAGAAGAAATCTCGTTCTCCAATTCCCGGCAGTATTCTTGTTCCGACTTTCTGCCCACCACCAGGAACAACGCCTTCGGGTGCTTGCGGCACACCAGGGCAGCAGCTTGAATCAGCACGTCAATTCCCTTGACTCGCCGAATGTTGCCAACGGTTGTAATCACCGGAATATCATCTGCAATGCCCATCTCTTGCCGCATTGCAACCCGGTTGCCGGATGGCAACGCCTGCTCGATATCCATGCCGTTGAACAGAGTGCGCACCTTGGCAGGATTCAAGCCATCGTGCTCGATGCAGAACTCCCGCACCTGCGGCGAGACAGCCAGCACACCATCGTAAAGACGGCCCAACAGCTTGTAGCCCATGCGATGTTTGCGGGAACGAAGGATCCCCAGATCGCGCCTGCTGGAGATGAGCACCGGACACCCGCTCAACCTTGCAATGGGACCAGCCCAAAGATCGGAAGTTTCAAAGAAAGTATGGACGATCGAAACCTTTTCCTGCTTGATGAACCTGCGAATCTGCCTCGCCACCCTCAGCGCATTCCAGTCGTAGGTTTTTCTCAATGGCAGCACATGGAGTGGGCATGAGATATCTTTCAGCGCCTCTGCATTCCGGTTGAGCTTGAAAGTCAGAATCGAGCAGCGAAACCGGTCTGATGGCAACAGGCGAACCATCTTCAGCAACACTCGTTCAGCTCCGCCCATCTCGCAAAGCTCATCGATAATGAAAAGCACGTGAACTCGCGAGCCAGGACGGGATTCAGCAATGTGCAAAGTTTTGCATTCCGCTGGCGGAGCGCCTTCCAGCGCCGTATAGGCAGTCTGAGGACGAGTCTCTAAGTTATTGAATACATTAGCCATTGTACTTCGCGATTCCAGAGAAGTTGCCGTGCCTGGCGCCGCCACTACATCAAAGTGCAAACAACTGTCCACAATGCGGCAAAGCCCCAGGGTTGATCCAAAAAAAACCCGCCAGCTTGCGCCGGCGGGTCAAGTGATAGGTTGTGGATCTTCTAGAAGGTAATCTTTCCTCCTACATAGAAGGTGCGACCGTTGGCGCCGGTAACAGCCGGATTGGCAAAGTCAGCGCCAAAGCGGCCGACGCCCGCGTCTTCCAGGAACGGATCGACACTGCCGAAGTTGAAGTGATTCAAGGCGTTGAGCGCAGTTATGTGCATCTCAAAGTTCGCCCGCTCACCCAGCTTGATGTTCTTGAACACCGAGACATTGGCAATGTTGGAGATCGCATCGCGAAGCGCGTTACGAGGAACATTACCGAACGGTGTTCCGAACACGGACTGAGCTACGGCTCCGTTGATGATGAACCGAACCTGACTGGCCGTGACTGCCACTCCTGGAGTCCCAGGCAACGCCGCACCTGATGAGGCTATGCTGCCATTGCCATTCATGGCGTTATAGCTGATCAACTGGGTTGGACTGGTCAGGTTGGTATTGCACGCGCCCGGAAATGCGTTGTTGGGTGCAGGGGTGATACCAAAAACTCCCTTGCAGAAATCAGATGCGTAGATGCCAACCGCGTTCGCCGGAGCACTTAGACTTCCGAAGAACGGATGGGCAGCATCCGCAGCCAGGAACGCCCCCACGAATGCTGAGTCATAGAAGTTAGCCGGGGATGTTGCAAGAGCTTCGAACAGACCCTGTGCTGGTGTGTAAGGCTGGCCTGAAGCCAGGATGTAATCAGCCGAGATGGCCCAGCCACCAAGCAGATGGCCGATGGCGCCATGTTGCTGCTTGAAGAACGGGATCTGCTCGGTAAGCAGAATGGTCCAAACATTGGGGAAGCTGAGACCGGAAGTGGCGTACTCTGCAGCTCCCGTCTGGAACGGATTCTGAGCTGCGAAAGTAGTGTTGCCGGCGCTGTTTGTAGCAAAGATCTCGCTAACGTTATCCGAAGCCTTGCTCCAGGTGTAGCCGGTCCTCATGGTCAACTGTTTAAAGATATTGTTGGCGCGGAACTCGACCTGTACTGCGTTGTAGTTTGAGAAAGCGCCATTGTTTCGGGTGCGGGAAACGCCCAGACCGCAAGCCTCGCGGCCTATGTCTGTGCCGGCCCCGGGCCCGGATTGTGTTGTGGCTGCACACGGAGTGATTGACGAAGCATTGGGAACGAACTGCGGGAATGTCTGCAGCAGACCCGGCTTCGCCGCAGTACCAGCGTAAGGGTTGCCATCCACGGTCTGGAACAGGTTATATCCATGGTTTCCGCTGTAGCGGGCTTCAAGCGCGGCGTTCTTGGTAACCTCGCGCTCAACCCCAAAGGTCCAAGCGTTAACTTTGTCTGGGCCGAAGTTCGGGGAAACCGTGGTTTCGTTTTGTGTCCGTGGATCAAACACATTGGGTGTAATGCTGGCCGCGAGTTGCGTGCGCACATTAGGACCGATGGGAACGCCTGGCGGTGGGAGTGCGGCTGCGGCTGCTCCAGTGATGGTCTGGAGGAAAGTCTCAGGCGCAGCAGACGAGATGTTGACGAAGATGTTGTAGAACGGCGGATCATACAACATACGATATCCACCGCGGAAGGTGGTCTTGCCGTGGCCGGTGAGGAAGCCTCCCCACTGCGGAGAGTAGGCAAAACCTATGCTCGGACCGAAGCTGTTCTTGACGGCCGGGATCGCAGGATCCGTGCGTTGCGCAAGTGGCAGTGATTGCAGCCACAATGCGGTACTTGCATTGCTTTCACGGGCAGTGGTGATCTGGTTGAACAGGTTGGCCGGCTGTCCGTAGTAGGTCCACGTCAAGCCGAGATTCAAGGTCAGGTTCTGGCCAATCTTCCAATCATCGCCAAAGTACAAGAAAGTGTCGTATTCCCGGAAGTCCAGGTTCGGGGCGCCTTGCGCGATCTGTACACGGTTCGGCGCGAAGGTGGTCAGATAGCTGCTCAGGCTGCTAAACCGGTATGATCCATTGATCAACGGAAGGAAAATGTTCGGTGACCGCTGGTAGCTCCAGTTCACTCCCGCTTTGAACGAGTGCTTGCCCAGAACGTAGTTCCAGTTGTCCTGTGCCTGCCAGGTGTTCACCAGACGCGATTGCGGCAGGTTTGTAGCCGGACCAAAGCCCAGTGCACCTGTGATGGTGATATTAGTAAAGGCATTGGACAGACTGCCAGCCGGGGGCTCCAGGGGATTGAGGCCGCCGCCGAATTCCACACCGAGCCGGCTGAAAGAAACACGAGCTTCATTCACCATGCGCGGAGTAAAGTTGTGGGTTTCACTCATCAGAGCAGATTGGCTCAATGCGAGAACGTCATCGAACCAGCCGGCTGCGCCATTGTCATTGCCGTTGAAGTTGTTGTTGCGGTTGAAGATGTAACGGCCCGTCAAAGTGTCACTATTGCTCAACTGCGCGTCGCTTCTTGTGACCCAGTTGAATGCGTGACCAGGGGTCGGGACAATGCGGGTCACCCCGCCTTCTTGTACGTTGGGACAACCGGCGAGAGTAACAGTTTGGGGGTTCCGGGGACTGGGACCGCCGGCGCTTATTGCGTAAGGTCCAAAGTTTTGCAGGAGGGCCAGGGCTCCGGGCTTAATTCCAGGGCAACCAGCCAAAGTCACCAACCCAGCAGGAGTTGGAGTCAGCGAGGAAGTGGTGTCAACAGCGTTTCCAGCAAAGATTTCCTGATCAAAACCACCGAAGATGAACACCTTGTTCTTCAGGACCGGGCCGCCGATGGTGCCGCCACCAAACTCGTCATTGCTGCGCGGAGGGCCGGTGAATCCATTGCAAATAAGGACTCCTGCGGCGCAAGGAGGACTGCCTGGCTTGTTGGTATTCCGTTGCGTGTTGCTCAGAGCGTTCAGGAAGGAGTTGTTTTCCGTTCCATACAAGCTTCCATGCCAGAGGTTGGTTCCCTGCTTGGTGATGATGTTGACCACGGATCCAGAGTTGCGGCCGTATTCGGGACCGAACTGGTTCGTCACAATCACGTATTGCTGCACGAATTCCGGATCGCTCAAGAACAAACCAGGGCCGCCAACGCTGTTGTCATTGTTGTTTTGGCCGTCGATTTCCTGGTCGTTGTTGCGGCCGCGCAGCCCGTTACTGGAAATGCTGGCGCCGTTGGTATTAGAAAAGTTGTTGCTGCGGCTGGAGGTGATACCGGGCACGAACAGCGCCAGGCGATCCAACCCTTCGTTTTCCTGGACACCGGCAAACGTAGCCAGCGTGGTGCCCGTAAAGGTATTGGTAACCTGGGCCTGTGTGGTATCGACCAGAGGAGCAGTGCCGACGATTTCCAGCGTCGTACTGGTTTCGCCCACTGCCATGTGCATGGTGCCCAAACCGGCATCCTCACCCGCGCCCACTGTCTTGCCCTTGATTTCGGCTGTCTTGAAGCCTTGAGCGGTGAGGCTGATGTTATAGGTACCAGTAGGGATTAGATTCAGCCTGAAGAGACCAGAACTGTCAGTAGTGGTTGTATAAACCACCCCGGTCTCAATATTTGTCGCTTTTACCTGGGCGCTGGATACAACCGCACCCTGTGGGTCAGTTACCGTGCCGGAAATCGAGCCTTTCAGCACCTGGCCAACAGAAGGGATGCACCACAGCAGAGCCAAGGTAACTGCGACGAGAACGATTCTGTCGCGCAGCCTTATGTTCATCCTCAATTCTCCGTTATTCTCATTTTTTGGTTGGTGAAACTGAAAACGACAACGTACAGGGTCTTTCCACTCGATTGAAATCTGAGCTTTTCTTGAGATTCCCCCACACGTTAAGGATTTGTAAAGCAATCAGAGTTCCACAAGAAATGACTAATGTAATCAAGGGTTTAGGTGAACAACGCCGCTCCGGGAATCTTTGTTTATGGATTCCGCCTTCGCAAATATTCTGATTTTGGGAGGTTATTGTTAAATTTGAGCAAAGAAAGCCCCTCTTTAAATTTAAGGGTTTCTCCGACAGCTATGCATATATACATGATTAGCATGCATAGATTTTCTGGCATAGATTTCTGGGAGTATGAAAAAAGCCCGCCAGACTTAGTCTGGCGGGCGGTAAGGAAAGTCTTTCAAGTTTAGAAGCTGATCCTGCCTCCGAACAGAATTTGTCGTGGCGTGCTGTTTGTAAGACTCGGATTCCCGAAGCCATTGAAGAACCCACTATTTCCCGAATCCTCCAGGAAAGGATCGATGCTGGAGAAGTTGGGGTGGTTAAAGGCATTCAGGAAGCTGGTGCGGAATTCAAAGTTGACCCGCTCACCGAGCTTGATTGTTTTGTATACGGACACGTTGGCGATGTTGGATATGGCGTCCTGCACGGCGTTGCGTGGAGTGTTGCCAAATGGGGTTCCAAACACCGTTTGTGCCTGGCCGGTATTGGCGATGAAACGCACCTGGTCTTTGGTTACCGGAACAAAGGGACAGCCAATGGCGGCGCTGACCTCGCATCCGGATTTCCCTACAGCCGTCAAACTGACCAACTGATTTGGATTACCGGTACACAGAGGATCTGTCCCGGTAGAGGAGAAGAACGCACAGGCATCACCGGCAAAGATACCGACGGCTGTGGCTGGAGCACTCAAGTTACCCAGGAACGGCCGAGCAGGCTCGAACCCAACAAAGTTGGCCCAGAAGTTGATATCGTATAAATCTCCTGCGGTAGCCGTTGCCAGTTGGACTTGACTTGGCGTGTAACGCTGTCCGGATTCCAGCAGGTAGCTGCCGGAAAACGACCAGCCGCCAAGCAGATGTCCCATGAAGCCATGCTGCTCTTTAAAGAACGGCAACTGCTCGGTGAAGATCACCGTCCAGGCTCTGGGGAAATCCAACCCGGAGAATGACTTCTCGGCTGATCCGATACTCAATGGGTTTTGCGCGATCGTATTGGTGTTGCCGCCTCCAGCCGTGGCGAAGATCTCGCTCACGTTGTCCAGCGTCTTGCTCCAGGTGTACCCGGTCCGCATAGTCAACTGCTTGAACAGGTTAGTCGCCCGGAACTCCAACTGCAAACCATTGTAGTAGGAGAAACCGCCGTTACCGCGGCTGCGCAGAATGCCAGTGCCGCAGTTGACGCGGCCCACATCTGACCCTGCACCGACTCCAACTTGTTGGGTAGCCGGACAGGGCGTCAAGCCCGCAGGCACCAGGTTGGGAAACGCAGCCTGCAATGGAGCAATCAAAGGATTGCCGTTGAAGGTTTGGAACAGATCGTACGCATGGTTGCCGGCGTAGCGGGCTTCAAATGCAGAGTTCTTGGTGAGTTCGCGTTCGAAGCCAGCGCTCCAGGCATTTACCTTGTCTGGCCCAAAATTAGGCGTGACATTGGTCTCGGCCTGGGTGCGCGGATCCAGAACGCCTGGCGTCAGGAACGCAGCCAGCGACGCACGCACGTTGGGTCCGGTAGGAACAAGTGGCAAGGGTTTGGTGGCCGCATTTGCGCCGGTAAAGCTATCCAGGAAGACGTTAGGCGCGGAACTGGATTCGTTGATGTAAATGTTGTAGTACGGCGGATCGTACAGGATGCGGTATCCGCCGCGGAAGGTGGTTTTGCCATGGCCGGTCAGGAACCCTCCCCACTGTGGAGAATAGGCAAACCCGATGCTCGGGCCAAAGCTGTTTTTGACCGCCGGAATAACAGGCGCGGTGGTGACGGATAGCGGCAGGGCCGGGTTCCAGAATGGATTGGAGCCGGTCTGCTGCGCCGTGCTCAACGTGTTAAACAGGTTTTCCGGCTGGCCATAGTAGGTCCAGGTCAAGCCCAGGTTTAAGGTCAGGTTCTGGCTGATCTTCCAGTCATCACCGCCGTAAACAAAGGTGTCATACTCGCGGAAATCCAGCGTCGGAGTTCCTTCTCCCACGCGCACACGGTTGGGCGTGTTGTTGACCATGGAGTTCCAGGTGCTGAAGCGGTAGGTTCCGTCAATGTTAGGAAGGAAGGTATTGGGTGACCGCTGATAGGTCCAATTTACACCCGCCTTGAACTGGTGTTTGCCCCAAACGTAGTTCCAGTTATCCTGGGCCTGCCAGCTATCCACAATTCTCGCCTGGGGAATGTTGCTGGGTGCGCCAAAAAGCTCAAGGAACCCTGGCGCCTGGATCGTACCTTCTGCTAAGGCATTTGCAATTCCCCCAGCCGTAGGCACGGTGTTGCCGATCTGGTTGCCGCCGAAGTCCAGGTTCAGGCGGCCAAACGAAACACGCGCCTCGTTCACCATGTGGGCGCCGAAGTTATGGGTCCAGCTTTCCAGCACAGCCTGGCTCAACCCGGTAACGTTGATCGGATACCCCAGAACGGCGCCATCTCCACCGGGATCGGTGTTGAAGCTGTTCCCGCGATTGAAGATGTAACGCGAGGTAATAGTGTCCCCCCCGAGTTGAATGTCATTCTTCAGCACCCAATCAAAGCCATGGAATGGCGTTGACAGAGTTCGAGATACACCGGCGAAGGGCACATTGGCGCAAGCCCCCACGTTCACGGTGGTAGCAGTGCCTGCCAGCGGCGTTGGATTACCCGCAGAGACGGCATAAGGGCCGAACTTGTTGAAAGCCTGCAAGCTGGCGCTACCAGGGAAGCAGCCATTCAGTTGAGCGATGCCGGCGGGCGTTGGCGTCACGGTGGTGGCGCTGTAGACAGTGTTCTGGGAAATGATTTGCTCATCAAATCCGCCAAAGAGGAACATCTTGTTCTTCACCATCGGTCCGCCGACAGTAAACCCGCCAAATTCGTTGTTAGCGCGGGGCGGCTGCGTCAGGCCTTCAAACTGCTTTTCATTGTTGGTCAACGTATTCAGAACTGAGTTGTTTTCATAGCCAAAGAGGCTGCCGTGCCATGCATTGGTGCCTGATTTGGTGATGATGTTGACCACCGAGCCGGCGTTACGGCCGTATTCAGGACCGAACTGGTTCGTGATCAGGACGTACTGCTGCACAAACTCGGGATCGCTGACAAACAGTCCAGGGCCACCAACGCTATTGTCATTGTTGTTCTGACCGTCAATTTCCTGGTCGTTATTGCGTCCACGCAGGCCGTCCACCGAAAAACCGGGTCCGTTCGTGTTGGAAAAGTTCTGATCGCGGGTGTTGGTGATGCCGGGCACAAACAGCGCCAAGCTGTCCAGGCCTTCGTTCTCCTGAATACCCGTAAAGGTCTGTAGCTGCACGCCGGAGAAGGTATTAGTCACCTGCGATTGGGTGGTGTCAATGAGCGGCGCCGCCGCCGCTACTTCTACTGTGGCATTGGTTTCCCCGACGGCGAGTTTAGTCGCTCCCAAAGTCCGCTCAGCGCCAACACTCACCAGAATGTTGTTCTCGACCGCAGTCTTGAACCCTTGCGAGCTGATTTCTACCTTGTAACTTCCTGCCGGTATTAAGTTAAACCGGAAAAGGCCGGAGCTGTCACTCGTGGTGGTGTACACCGCCCCGGTATCGACGTGTGTCGCCTTAACTGTGGCTCCCGATACAACCGCGTTCTGAGGATCAGTCACTGTGCCCGAAATCGAGCCCTTCAGGACCTGCCCCATCGCGGGAATGCACCATACGAGCGCCAAGCTAAGAGCGACCAGGACTACTATGTCGCGCAGTTTAGAATTCATCCTCTATCTCCATTTTTTGTTTTTCTTTAAATTTAAGAGTACCCATAAACAGCCATACTCTTCGGCGTTCCGTGTAGACCTACATCTGCAACTAGCGTACCTAATTTCTCTTTTTAGAATCAGTATGTTACGCGGATGATGGGAGATTAAATTCCAAATAGCGGATATTAAAGTGAAGGAAAATTCAAATTTCAGTATGGTCGGGGTGTCGATTCTCAAGACAGACGCCATTTCCCATTTTTAAGAGGTAGAGCCATATCCACATCAAGATTAACTTCCCTAACTGGGGGTGGGCACGGTGAATTCCTCCGGACGGTCGGTCATGCGAAACCGCGTACGGAAGTGTTCTGAGAGGAGCATTACGGCGTCTTTATTCTGCTCCGGATCCTGGCGGACCAGATATTTCATAGCTTCTACCAGCACCCGCTGCCCCTCAATGTAGCGGGGATCGTCATTTTCCATCCCTTTGCGGCTGCGCCGCCGCCGTGCGGGATCGGGCAGCACCGGGATGGTGAAGACTTTGGCCATGCTACTACTTACATTCAGACGCGCCAAACCATAAAACGCGCTGTAGGAATTGTATTGGAGGGTCAACCTGGAATGAAAGAGAATTCCAGATCTCCCGCCGTGAAGAGCCGAGCCGCCAGAAAACTTCTGTACTTCAGGATTGCTGCTCTCGCGCCAACTTTGACTCGTAAACGCGCGCCAGGAAGTGGCAGAGCACCGACTCCTGGGCATTGGTGGCGGAGCGAAACATGCGGTTCAGGTGCATGTGCACGTAGCTTCCGGCCAGTTCCGGGAGAGTTTTTGTAAGTACGCCCGTTGGCTGCAAAGATTCCAGTTCAGCGCGAATTGTCGTGACGCGCCCGGCAAAACGCTGCAAGGCCGTTTGCACGGCTGGCGGAAATTCGTTCGCGCATGACTCTAACAACCTTTCCAGGAGCGGACGTTCATCGCGAAACTTTGCGGAAAGCTGCTTCCTATATCTCTGATCGACACGGAATTCCTTTTCCTGCGATCTTCCCAAACGAACGGCCAGTTGACGACGGGCGCCCAAGTCGAAACCCAGGCCTGCCAGCAACAGGTTCACGCTGCAAAACGCCAGCCGCCAGCGGATCTTGTCCCCCAGATTGCCTGAAATCGCGGCCAGTAATTCGAGCGCAAGATCGCTGTCGAATTGGAAGATGCGCTCAGCGGTCCGCATGCCGGCAGGGCCGCCGTAGCGCTCGACTTCTCGCTCATAGGTGTCGAGTTCAGATCGCCATGCCCCGCCTTGCGCCCTTTGCCGCTCAAGGCAATCCCACAATTGTGGAAGCACCAGCGAGCTCAACTTTCGGGGCTCGCCATGGAAACGCAATCGCAGATGCCAGCGTGGATCGGCATAGCGAACAAAGAACCAGCCATCGGCTTCTCCTGAAGCCATAATCTTCCCGACCAGCGGAGCCATATGATCGAGCAGCAAGTGGTCCATCTGCGAGGGGCTGGCATAGATTTTTGCGAACAGCCACTCGGAGCCCGGCAAGAAGGTGCGTTCCATGTTCGCGGGCTGAACGTGGAATGCCGGTGCGGGAGGGTGCTGTGTTTTTTTTTCGCGATGGGGAGCGGATGTTTTGACATGGGTCTCCCGGACAAGAGGGACCACCAGTTCATGCGTAAAACTTCCTTCCGGCCCCCGGACGCACAATCGGTCCGGACCGGGAACCATCTCCACCAGGCGTGCGCTGTCACGTTGGCTGATGTGATCCATGAACGTCTCCACGCTCAGGACATTTTCAAAATCAATCAGAAGCTGGTGATCGGCCTCAGCCAGCAGCACAAACCGGGGTACTCCCATGCTGGTGCGCCATTTCTCGATTTGCAGCAAGCGATCGACACCACGTTCACTCGCAAGCTTCTCGATCATCTCGTGCGTCATGCGCCAGCGGGCTGGAGCAAGAATCACATCACCGAGCACCACTCTGGGCAGGAACAAAGCTTGATCGAGAATGCCCCAACTCCAGGATAAATTGCTGGAGACTCCCTGGTTTTGCAGGAGGCACAGGAACTTATACAGCTTCAGGTTGCGGTCGTGTGTATAACTATGGGCCGACGTCAGCCTGGGGATTACTTCACATCCCAATCGCTGGGAGCGGAGGGTGATGCGGTCGTTCTCGATCGAAACCATCAAGTCACGAACCGCGATCTGCCGGTCGGCGGAGGCGCGCGAACTGGCCAGGAAGGGAATCTCATAGTGGCGCAGACGCGGCCGGTAAACCACATTTCCAATCCGTCCTTCGGGCAGATGCGCCACCTCGGCAAAGACCACGTCGTCGGAAGCGCGGACCTCTTCTTCAGCCCGCAAATGCCCGTGGACGCAGTTTGCCAGTTCGCCATCCGCATGACAGAACCGGCCCAGGAGCAAGGCGCCGGAGGGACCGAGAGCGCTTTGCAGGTAAAACGAAGGTTTATTTTCCTTTCCGTCAGGCGCCGCGATCAGGCTACCCAGGACTGCGAAGGCATCCGGAAGCGGCAAAGGATTTTTTTTCTGTAGCGATTTCAGAAGTGCAGCATCCAGATCTAATGTGGTTTTCTTCTCTTGCGCCAATTCTTCCAGCTTGCGCAGCAGGATGAATTCTGCTTCTCTCGCGGTGAAAAGGGCCTCATCGCCGGCAGGGGAGAAATCAAGGTCCTGAATGAGGGGTTCCGGGACCGCACCGGGCCCCTCTTTGCGCTCAAATCCTATTCCGATCTCTTCGTCCAGCGCGTGCAGGAGAGGAATTTCCTGGTCCTGGTAGCGTTCACGAAACTCTTTCCTGAATTGCTCCAAGGGGTCCTCCCTGGGCGCGGACGCCAGAGAATGAAGGGTCTCCACTGCATGCAGGATGGAGCGGATCAGCCGCTGATCCAACGATACCTCCCCGGCAGGCTTCATCATGTCCACCTGGACCAGGTGATCGACTTTGAACTCGGCGGGTAGCGCAGTGATAGCTTCAACAATTGCCTGGTAGGCTTGCACATCGTTTCCTAACTTCCCTTCATCGAGTTTGCGCAGACGCTCAGAGACGGAATACAGGGCCGCCTTCAGCGATGGATCTTCCACCGGGCCGAGTTGAGCAACCATGTCCTCAATCGGTTCGAGCCCGGTGATGGGAGGTGTGAGGTCAGAGACCAGGACTTGCGACTCAATCAGTCGGCGGATGTACTGCTGTGCGTCCTCAATGCTTATTTCCGGATCGTCTCTCACCAGTGCCGAGGTCAACTCGCTTGGAGTGGCGCCGGAAGAAGCACGTTGCAACGTGGCCGCCAGGTAGGAGCTGGGACCAGTCGCAACCAGGCGATAAGCGCGTTGACCACCGTCAACATAGCCCTCGGTATGGTGGTACCTGCCCGCTGCCAGGTAGAGGCTGGTGTTTGGGCGAAAAGAAAGGTGAGCATGCCGAGCCGGATCAGAGCTGATCTTGTCCGCCAGGTTGCACAGATATTCCATGTCCAGCCGGCTGCGCCGGTAATAGCTGGCCCGGGGGCCAATCTCCAGCCGCGTCCGCGCGCCGATGCTTCCCAGAGTGCATCCGGCGAACAAGCCAAAGGGTGTAGGGCGGCTGGTCATGCGTGCCACGTAGCGGTAGAGGGAGTGCTCCAGCCGTTTTCCCTTCTCGCTCTCCGGATCTTTGCGCCAGAGGGCCAGGGCGGCAAGGAATTCCGGCGAAGCAAGCCAGAGAGCTTCCTTTACTTCGGGACGATCGGCCAATTTCTCAAGACGCCGGCGAACCAGTTTGCGGTCGGAAGCAGCCGCGGAAACAAGGTCGCCACCATGGTGAAGCGCCTGAAGAAAGCCGGTCCCCTGTGAGAGTGCAAAAAAATCCTCCACGGGCAGGAGTGGGGTGCGCAGAACAAAAAAACCGGATGAGACGAATTCTTTCATGGCCGAACCACTGGCGGAATATCCACCATGAAAACGCGGTCCCACAGGGGCTCAACATTGCTGATGGCAGCCAGCAGGCTCAACCCGATGCCGGCAATCCCGTCAATCAGGCCGAACTTCTTCTGAAACTCCATCTTGCCGGTTTCGCTCGGGGACAGGATGGAATAACCGGCTGCACCGGTCCCAGGAGTCCTGAATTCAAGGGTCCTTTGCACCCAGAAGCGTGCTGCCTCAGCAAACACCTCGTCGTGAGTTGCATGATGGATTCGATTGAAAATGTGCGCCAGCCCTGAAGAGCCATGGCAGAAGCAAGCGTCCATAACACCGCAGCTTTGCGGATTGCGCGTAGCGGCCCGGCGGGCAATCTTGAGCGCGGCGCTTTCCCAGGTCTTCATTCCGGTGTAGCGGGCGGCCAGCAGGATTGCGGCGGCAATTCCGGCGTCACCATAGCACCAG
This sequence comes from Candidatus Angelobacter sp., assembly GCA_036522115.1. Classification (GTDB taxonomy): domain Bacteria; phylum Acidobacteriota; class Terriglobia; order Terriglobales; family Acidobacteriaceae; genus Angelobacter. The sequence continues at coordinate 29,383 of DATDGL010000065.1, read as the reverse complement.
GCCAGTCGACAGTCTTCGGGCAGGCCGCCGGGAACCAAAAATGCGGCAAAGCTGGAGTTGGCGTCCTCTGGAAGTTGCTGTCGCAAAAGCCAATGTACCGCGCCTTCCAGCAACCTGCCGGCTTCCTGCCGCGCGATTCCTGTTGCGTGGATTCTGCCCAGCAGCGCCATGATGCCTGGCACGCCGTGGGCCAGGCCAAGGTTGTAGTAACCGCCAGGATACATCTCACGCTGTGGCGGAGACAGCAGACTGGCCGCAGTGAACCAGCAGAGATCTTCCCAGGAAGATTGAGCGAGTTCTCCCAGCCGTTTGACAATCAATTCCAGACATCGCGCAGCAGGTGGCGAGCAGCTCCGTTCCAAACAGTAAACACCCAGACCTGCCAGGCCATTGATCAAGTCGTAGTCTTGCTTCCATGGTGAACGGCTCAAATAGGTTTCCAGCGCAAGATCGATGTCTTCGCCAGGATCATCGGGAGAAACAAAGAAACCGGAAATATGTTGCGCAGCCCAGGTGATGCCAGTGAAGCCGGCAAACAATGAAGGCTCCATGACTTGCCCGGTCAATGCATTCTTGCTGAGATTGAGGTATTCCAGGGCAGGATTTCGATCCAGCGATAGACCAGCGGCGTTTAAATAGGTGAAAAAGACTGCGATGCCTGCGGCGCCTTCGCCGAGATAGGGGCTTTGTTCTGATGAGTGCTGCCAGTCTTCAAGATGACTCTTTAGATCTGCAGCTATTTCACCTACGGACGCCAATGCAGTCCTGGCCAGGTCGCTATCCAACAGGGGATTCCATGGGACCGCCTTTGCAGGAGTGGACATCAAAATTATTCTGCGTAACCACAGGGCTTGGCTCTTCAGGAACGGTGGAAAAAAGTCCGCAGCAAGAAAGCAGTGGATGCCGCTCTGTCAGGCCGCCCGTTGCCGGTGATGGTAATGCTTTCAGAATACAACACATTCCAGCGCGGCACTGTCATGGAGAACACAGTCTGCGGTTTTGTAAATCTCACTGGGTCGCAGGAACCTTGTGCAAGGCGAAAATCAGCCCCGGATAGGCTTAAAAACGGACACAAATTTGCACCCTGGAATTTAGTGCTGTTGCGCTCCTCTGGCCAGGCCCGTGCAATGCGGCGGATGATGGCTGGGACAAACTCCATTGGGACAGGTGTGCGTGCCAGGCATGTTTGGCTGGTTTCGTGGTGTTTCGGTAATCAGGTTGCGCAAAGTTTCCTGGTTTAAAACTAGTTTCTTAGGTTTCGCCTCCACGGGTTGTTACCTCCTGAAAAGGTGTAGCGTCCATGCTGCTAATTTGATGATGACCATTGTTTCATGAAAATCATCTTAGATGATTCAAATAAGAATGAAAAAGCAAGAGAAGTTCAGGGAATTGTTCCATAATGGAACTATAGATATTAGAAGAGCGCAACCAGGGCGGGCCGTCTTTGAGAGTCAGTGTGCCTTGGCTGGATGGTCGGCTTCGGCAGGCTGCACCGGCTTTTTCTTCCGCCGGCTAAGGACGAAGAGCCGTCTCCGGCGGCGTTCCACGCGCTGATCGATCTTTTTCCAGAAAGCCACGAAGTAGTCCACCGCCGATATTACGGAAACCGCCACCATAAACCAGATGGCCGTATGGGCGATTACGCGGACAGGAAGGAAGAAAAAGCGGAAATCCCACGTTTCCCAATGGAGCGCCAGAATCGCCGCCACCACGGAGACGATCTGCACTACCATTTTGAACTTGCCCAGATCACTGGCTTCAATAGTGAAGCCGGCCGATGAGGCAATCGAGCGCAGTCCGGAAACCAGGAACTCCCTGCCGATGATGATGACCGCGACCCACACGTTGACCATCTCCGGACTGATCTGCACCAGGGTGATGTAGGCCGCCGTAATGAGCAATTTATCCGCCAGGGGATCGAGCAATATTCCCATGGTTGTAATCTGTCCGCGGCGCCGCGCCAGGTATCCATCCAGGCCATCCGTGATGGAGGCCAGGATAAACAGGGCTGATGCCAGGATTACCCGCTCGCCGCTGTAGTGGCTGAAATGCGGATGGTTGAAATACGGAGTGGTAAGGATCCAGATGAGCAGCGGGATCGTTGCGATACGCGAGAGCGTAATGTAATTCGGTAGATTCACAGGGCCGGGAGGCCGCGTTTGCGGCTGCTCCCGATTATCCCTAAGAAGCCCATATTAGCGCAAACCTTTCTTGCAATTACTTGGGACTGTTGACGGCCTGGAAGCACCTGGAATACAGCTCCAGCAGGTGCGCGGCGTAGTCCTCAGGTTTGGCGACGTTGCCTCCCTGAAACCCTGTTCCGGGAGAGCCGATTTTGCCGTACCCGGTGGTGGAAGCGATGAATTTCATCATGTCCAGAGCGATATCCTCATTGCGTCGTGTGCCTATGAGTCCCGTAAGCGGGTCCATACGTGCTGCCCTCCCAAAAAATTTAAGATGCGCGCTTATTGTAGAACTTTGGAAGCACCTGGCAGGAAAATTATCGGCGGCCCCAAGCCGCAATTCCTTCACACTTCAATGGCCACATGGCACACGCGGCCGACGATGTAGTCGGCAAAAGTCTTGCCCGCTTCGATGGCCACGATGGAAACCGGATAGGACTGGTTGTGCGGGCGCAGGACCAGGTTGCGCCCTGAGAGTTCCACGTATTTGACGGTGGAACCGCCGTTGTGGCGGACCGCATACATGTTTTGCTCCTGCCGGCGATAAGGCTCCAGCGAGTTGTAGTGCCGGTCAATCAGCACGGTGGCTCCGGGCAACAGGCGCGGATACATGCTCATGCCGTCATGGGCGTCTACTTTGATCAACACAAAACGCAGCCAGTCGTCGCGCGACGATTCCGGCGACGGGCGCAGTCGGCGAAGAAAGCTCTTCTTGAACTTAAGGATGTCCTTGACCCGTTCGCTGGTAATGATGGGTTCGCCCGCGGCAATCGTCCCTTCCACCAGCAGGACGTTTTCGAAGTCATTCTCACTGGGCGGCACAATGCTGGCCCGCTTGTTGATCTCGCCCGGGTCAATCAGATCAAGCACAGACACTTTCTGCACTGAGAGGACGCGGTCCATGGCCTCCAGGCTCAGGAAGCGCTTGCGATTGAGAAAGTTGGTGATGTGCGGCTGCTGGAACCCGGTTTGCCTCGCCAGTCCCAATGCAGTCAGTTCTTTGCGATCGATCTTTTCCAGCAACCTGCGGCGGAGATTTTCCTGCAATTGGCGAAATTTCATCGAAAGAAAGCATAACTTTCTGCAATAAATGTGTAAAGAATTTCACTACAAAGAAATAGCGATTTTGTTTGCTCTGGTTACGACATCAGCCGCTCCAGCATCTAAAATGCAGTTATGGACATGACGTGGCTCACGGACCGCATCGCGGTGGGAGGTGGGATATGGAACGACCAGAACATGGAGGAGTTGGTAACCCTGGGAGTAACCCATATCATCGACATGCAGATCGAGTTTGATGACCGCCCCATTGCCGCGCCTTATGCTGTAAAAGTGCTTTACAGTCCGACCGATGACGATTTTCAGCCCAAGCCTCCGGAACTCTTCCGGCACGGAGTCACTTTTGCGCTGAAGGCGATGGATGAACCCAACAGCAAACTTTATATCCACTGCGCTGCCGGAGTGCACCGCGCACCCATGATGACGCTGGCGGTGCTGCGCGCCATGGGCTGGACGCTGGGAGACGCCATGAGCTTGATCCAGCGGCGACGCTACGTGGTGGACTTTGCCGATGTCTACGTTGAAAGCGTAGAGAACTTCATGATGGTTTATGAGCGCGATCAGCCGCTCATGAGCAAATCCCAAAGTTAACCGCAATACTGTTCACTTAATATTGAAGAAAAGTTCGTCATCCAATCAAAAAGGTCTGATTGAGATGGAAGGGACCTTGTGATTAGCCTTTAACCACAAAGGTTCTGCAGGCCTTAAGCGAGCAGTGTTGAAGCAGTGTTGGGCTTAGCTGTCGTCGGTTATTGTGTCAATTGCTACAATGACTGCTTTGTGACTCTCTAGATCACGGCGATCACCGGGGTCCCCGACGCGCCCGGTTTTGGCGCGGTGGGGTGTAGGTCACCCGATCACGCGCGATCACCCGATGGTTGACACCAACGATCCACTTTATCGAGAGTCACAGATTGCTCAATCCGGCCAAGCCGGTGGCGAGAGGCCTATGCCCATTCACGCGGAGCAGCATGTCAGGAGGATGCGCGGGGGCGCTCAATCCCATCTCATGCTGGCCGAGGATGGACGCTACTACGTAGTCAAATTCCAGAACAATCCTCAACACCTGAAAGTGCTGACCAATGAGTTTCTGGCTACGCGACTGGCCCAGGCTGTTGGTTTGCCGGTTCCAGATGCAGAGATCATCTTTGTAAGCGACTGGCTGGTGCAAAACACTCCGGAAATGCGCATGGAGAGCGTGGGGCATTCGGTTCCCTGCAAGGCCGGCCTGCAATTTGGCGCGCGCTACGTTTGTGATCCCTTCCAGGGACAGGTCTTTGATTACCTGCCGGAAAGCATGTTTGCCCGAGTGAAGAACCCTGAGGCTTTTGCCGGCATGCTGGCCTTGGACAAATGGCTGGGCAACGCCGACGGACGGCAGGCGGTCTACTGGCGTAACGCCCGCGAAAGGAACTACAACGTGAGCTTCATTGACCAGGGTTATTGCTTCAACGCGGGTGAATGGACCTTTCCGGATCTCGCTCTTCACGGTGTCTACTACCGCAACTACGTTTATTCCCACGTTACCGGCTGGAAGTCTTTCGAGCCGTGGCTCTCCGCCATTGAGAAACTTGACCCGAAGGTCATTCGCAAAACAGGCGAAGACATTCCTCCGGAGTGGTGCGATGACTGGGAAGCCTTGAAAGGGTTGATCGATGCCATCATCCAGCGCCGGACCAAAGTCAGGGGGTTGATTGCGGCCTTTCGCGATTCATCGCGCAACCCCTTTCCTGCCTGGCGACAGGATGGCCGCATCTCCGGGAAATCGGACCACCTGGTGATTGGATCGGCTGGCGATCGCGTGATGTGAAACAGGATGGTGAGAAATGCTGATGTCTGATATGGAAACAAAACAACAGTGCAGATTCTTTCTACTGCGCTATGTGCCCGATGCGATCAAAAACGAATTCGTGAACATTGGGCTGGTGCTTCTGCCACCCAAGGGCCGCCCGGAATTGCGCTTCGCCAGAGACTGGTCACGGGTGCAGGCCCTGGATCCGCAGGCCGATACCGAATTGCTGGAGGCCTTTCGCAATCAGCTCAATGGAGAAGGCGATCAAGAGTGGATCTTGAAAAGAATTGAAGACTCATTTTCCAACGTGCTCCAGGCATCGGAAGCCAGGGGATGCCTGACTTCCTCGCCGGCGGAGGAAGCGGACCAACTGGCCAGGATGTACTTGGAAGCCCCCCGCAGGCCGGCGCCCAGAGGAAAAAGCGCTCGCGAAGTGATCCGCCAGAAAATGGAACAGGAGTTTCAGCGGGAGGGAGTGTGGCAGGGAATGAACAAAGACATCCCCATTTCCCCATTTACCCGCTCCGGAGACCCCTTAAGAATTGACTGCGGGTATGGAGTGAAAACCCTGGTCAAGATGTTTCACGCCACGGCTCTCAGAACCGATGTCAATGCGGCCAAGGTCCTTGCTTTCAGCTATCCGGAGCTGGCGGCAGGCATCAAGAAGGCCCAGGGGATGCACGCAGAACTGACGGCGATTGTGGAAGACGATCTCGAGAGAGAGGACCAGGTGGGATTCGCGCTGGAAACGCTGGAGCGCTACGGGATCCAAATCGCAACCGTCTCCAGCCTTTCAGGTTTGGCCCGAACAGCGGCGAGAGAACTGGGAATTCAATAATTGATACGCCTTTTTTTAATTTACCTCGAAGCGCAGCGAGAGGCCTTGCCGCCCGATGATCGCATCGGTTCGCGATTTTGAAACCTGCAAGGTCTGCTGATGCTGCCTGCCCGCAAATGAATTATGGCAACCTGTTTCGGCGCGCCGTGGATTCCGGCAGTCATGGCAGTTTTGGTAATCTCCCGGCCGTCGTGCTGAGGTTGGATTGCGGCTTCTTTGAACACGATGGTTTCGTGTCCTTGCCCCAGCCGAATGCCCTGAAGCGGTCACCTTCAACGATCTTGGTGCGCAGGCCGTCCATCACAGCGGGAATCTGCGGACGTTGCGTGCCGGATATCACATAAATGACCATGGCTGGTTCCGCGGCGTTGTCGTCGCTGACTCCCACTCCCACGCCTTGGATTCCCGGTTGATTCATCAGCCCTGAAGCGTGTACTTCCTTGACGGCGGTGGCGCGGCTGATGTCGGCCATGGAAGCGCGAGGCGCAGTTGATCCAGCGTAGACCACGCGGGTGCGGACGCCATCAATCACAGCCGGCACACCAGTTGCGCCGCGGACTGTAATGACCAGGGCGCCTTCCTCAGGACTGTCTGCACTTGCGCCCACACTCACATCACTGATCTCCGGATTTGCCAGCAACCGGTTCGCATGTTTCTCCTTCACTGCGGTCACGCGATCATTCTCCTGCGTGGATAGTTTTGCCGCGCTGGCTCCCATCGTGGTGCTGGCCGAACTCGCGGTGGCGGTGGGGGCACAACTCACGGCGTGGTCGGGGTTGCCAACGGGAAACGCGAATCCCAGCGCCGTGATGACATCCTGGATTGAGTTGGCGGTCGTGCTGGTGGCATTTCCAGCAAAAAGCAGGCCGAGAGGACGGGCCGTGTCTGAGGTCACCACCAGAGAACCGGAATCACCGGAGGCGCTGAAGTTGGCGCCATTGATGACAATCTGATTGCTGAAGGTCGAGGTGAAGGCCACTGCGCCGCCGCAGGACGCGTTGTATTGTACGCTTACTGAAGCATTGACCGCCTGCAGGTTCGAGCAGGTCAGGCCGGTGCTCCTTCCACTCTTGGCGACACCTTCATTCGTGGCCAGGACAGTTGCAGGGGGAGGCGCCGGGTTTGAAGAAGGAGGAGCGGCGGCAATGCTCGTGGAACCCGCTGCCCCCAGATCCAGAATCGCTCCGCTCGGATCTACCGTTCCCGCTATGACCTGCGCTATGGCCGCATCTACGTTGCTGGGTGAGGCGCCGGTGCAGGTGCCGGTGCAAGGACTTGGTTTCAAAGGAGCAGCCTGAATTTGGTTGCTGACAGTTGTAAAGGGTGGGGGCGGAGCTCCTTGATCACAATTGTTGTCCACCAATCCGGGCTGCTGGACCGGGTCCGAGCTGGACCCGGCATCTGATTTAAACAGCACATGGTTGTTGCTGAGTATGAAAGGCAGGCCGCCTTTGATCACGAGGCTGCCCAGCGTGCCGGAGCAGCACGTGACATTGGTAGCGCCTTTTACCAGGTCCGTAGAATTCCCACCAGTCGTGCCTAGCTGAATCGGGGTTGTTTGCGCGGTGTGGTTGTTGTTGGGAAAGGCCACAGTAAGATTAGCCATGGCCGTGCCCGCTGCAGCATTTGCAGTCACGGTCAGCGTGTTTGGTGATGGAAACGAACCTGGTCCCGTGTACTTGCCGGTGCTGTCAATCGTGCCAACAGTAGAGTTTCCGCCCTGCACTCCATTCACGCTCCATGTAGCCGTGGTGATGGCGCCGGTGCTAAGGACCGCCATGAACTGCTGCGTGCCTCCAAGAGTGACCGTTGCCGCATTCGGAGTTACCGAAACTGTTGGCGGCGGAGGAGGCGGCGTAGATCCACCACCACCGCAGGAAGTCAGGCTTGCAACCATCAAACCGCCGACGAGCATTGTGACAAACGCGCGCATAGGTAAAATGCCCCCTGTAACTGGCTCAAACACGGTTAATCTCTGCAAAGTTGCCGTAGAGAGCCGGTTAAAAATAAGATTTTACAGGTGTTCCGGCCTGCCAATCCACCAGCGGTGAGCAGCAGGCACTTACGTTGGTGAGATGCACAAATGGGTCTATTGCCTGTCAAAAAACCACACGCTCCGGCAATAGCGAAGCGTGGGTTCAGTAGGCGCTTAACGCTTTTAGCCGATGTCTTCGTCGAATTTCTCCAGATAATCGCGTATGGCCACCATGAACTGGTCGGCCTCAGCGCCATCAATGATGCGGTGGTCGTAGCCCAGCGTCAGGCGGATGATGTGCCGGATGGCGATGGAATCGTTGCCGTGCTCATCCGTAATCACCACAGGCTCTTTGAAGATACCGCCCATGCCCAGGATTGCCACCTGGGGCTGAAGAATGATGGGCGTACCAAACTGAGGGCCGAAAATTCCCGGATTGGTGATGGTGATGGTCCCACCCTGAACCTCATCCGGCACTAGCTTCTTGGCGCGGGCGCGTTCGCCCAAATCGGTAATTGCGCGTTGCAATCCAACAAAGCTCAAATTCTCTGCGCCCTTGACCACAGGAACAATCAGGCCCCACTCCAGGGCCACGGCAATGCCGATGTTGACGTTCTTGTGGTACTGGATGCCGTCGCCTACGACAGATGAATTCAAAATGGGCTTCAGCCGGATGCCGTGCATCAGCGCCTTGGCCATGAAGGGCATGAACGTCAGCTTTACTCCATGACGCTCCTCCCACTGCTTGCGCACTTTGTCGCGCAGTTTCACGATGCGCGTCATGTCCACCTTGAATACGGTGTGGACGTGGGCGCTGGTGTGCTTGGATTCCACCATGCGCTCCGCAATCTTTTTGCGCATGGGGGTCATGGGAACCAATTCACCCGCCAGTTCCGGCAAGCGCACAGGCTGGATAGCAGCGGCCGCGGGCCGCTGTTGGGGGGCCGATGGTGCTGCGGGAGTTGCTGCCGGACGAGCGACCGGCTGAGGCGCCGCTGGACGTGGAGCAGGTTTTGCCGCTCCCGCTCCGTGCTGTTGCACGAAACTCAGGATGTCGTCTTTGGTGATGCGGCCACCCAGCCCTGTGCCCGGCACGCCGGAAAGATCAACATCATTTTCGCGGGCGATACGGCGCACCAGCGGAGACGAGCGGATGCGCTCGCCGTCACCCGGTTGCTCGCGGCCGCCGGCAGGAAAGCTGATGACCTCATGCGGACGTTCGGGCGGCGGAGCTTGTACGGGCGCAGCGGCTTCAGCCCTCTTTTCTGGCGCACGCGCAGCCGCTTTGGCCGGCGCCCCGGCGCCGTCGCCGATGACCGCGACCACGCTGTTGACTTGCACGGTAGAACCTTCAAGCACCTTGATCTCGCGCAGGACCCCTGTAGATGGAGCAGGGATCTCGGCATCCACTTTGTCGGTAGAGATTTCAAACAGCGGCTCATCGCGCTGGACCTTATCGCCGGGTTTCTTGAGCCACTTGGTGATGGTGCCCTCAAAGATGGATTCGCCCATCTGCGGCATGATTACATCCACTCCCGGGCCGCCGTTGCCGCTGCTCTGAACCGCAGGGGCATTCTCTGTGGCGGGAGGTTGTTTCGGAGTGGAGGTCCCGTTGGCCTGCGGGGCAGGTTTCACCTGAGCCGGGCCATCGCTGGAAGCAGCGCTTGGGGTCTGGGCAGCAGGCTTGGCCGGTTTGGGGGCTGGCGCAGACGATGCAGCCGTCGCGCCCTCGGCATCGATCACGCCTACGACCGTATTCACCTGGACGGTAGCGCCTTCGGCAGCTTTGATTTCTTTCAAAACCCCGCTGGCCGGAGCCGGGATTTCAGCGTCCACCTTGTCCGTGGAGATCTCAAACAGCGGCTCGTCACGCTGGACGTTGTCGCCTGGCTTCTTCAGCCATTTCGTTATAGTGCCTTCAAAAATCGATTCCCCCATCTGGGGCATGATTACATCAGTCGGCATGAGTTCCTTCCAGAAACGTTTGCAGCAACCTTCGATTATAAAGGAATCGAACCATCGCGCGTGCTCGCCGTGATTGGGTGATCGCGCGTGATCTGCTGTCCGCGGCAAAGCAGAAATTTTTTCAGTGCAGACCAGTTGAATCAGTGTCATCAGTGGCAGGTTTTCAGAAGCTATTTTGGCGACACGACTCTGCCATATTCCGAAGCGCGTCCCACGCGATCAAAATAGCTGTACGCCAGCGCCGAGATTTTGCGGATGGCAGCCGAGCCTTCCTTTTCATCTTTCAGGTAAGCCGTCATCACGCACAAGATGTATGGACGGTTCTTCACAAAAACAATTCCGGAATCGTTGCGCACCGCCTCCAGTTCCCCGGGCTTGTTGGCCGCGATTGCATCATCAGGCAGCCCTTGCAGCAGCGAGCTTTCTTTGTGGGTGCCCAGGACTTTCAGAAAATCCCCGGTCATTTCCTTGTTGAGAAGCTTGCCGCCATAGATTCTCTCCAGCAGCGTCATCATCTCCCTGGGCGTGGACACATTTTCCCGGCCCTCGCCGGCCGCTTTCAGGTCCATCATCTTGCGGCGCAGGCGCGTGTTATGGAATCCCAGGTTCTCCAGCATTGCATTGACATTCTCCGGGCCAACGCGATCGATCAGCACATTGGCGGCGCTGTTATCGCTTACCGCGACCATCATGGTGGCCAGGTCTCGCAGAGTCAGCCGCGTTACCCCCGGAGTAAGCCCCAGCATAATGTCGCTTCCCGGAACCAGGTCTTCCTTGCGAACCACATACTCGTCCGTAAGTTTCAGCTTGCCCTGCTGCGCCTGGAGGTAGAGTTCGGCCAGCACCGTGATTTTGATGGAGCTGGCCTGGGGCATGATCTCGTCCGCGTTGATGAAGAATTCCTCCCCGGAGGCCAGGTCCTTCACCGCCACCGCCAGTACCCCATCCAGTTGCTGGTCCACGGCGCGGATTTGCTCCTGCAATTTCTGCCACATCGCCTGGCGCTTGGCAGCCTGGGGCTTTTCCGGGCAGCACTGCGCAGCCGCAGGCAGAACGCTTGCGGCGAACACCAGCCAGCCAACCCACCACCGCGCCATCATCGCGAGGTCAGCCAGTCGTACTGCTCTTTGCTGAGAGGGACTACAGAGAGCCTGCCCTGTCGCAGGAGCGGAGAAGTCACGAACAGTCTGTTGGCTTTGATCTCTGCCAGAGTCACCGGCGTGGACAGTGGTTTGCCCGCGCTGATTCGGATTTTAGGGACCTTCGGATCGCCGGCGTCAACCGATTCAACCATAGCCGTGCCCACCGCGCGCTTTTCATCGCCTGTGTGATAGATGAGCAGCTTTGCGCCCTTCTGCATCTCGCGCAGGTTTCTCACGGCAACAGGATTGGTGACGCCATCCCAGATGGTTGTTTTCTCGCGCTGAAGATCAGCAAAGCTGTAGACGGAAGATTCGGTTTTGAGCAGGTAATACATGGAACCTCAGATTGGGTAATTGGGTAAATTAGTAATTGGGTAATTTTCAAGACTGTTGGGACCAAAGATCTTCAAATTACTCAATTACCAAATTACCCAATTACCAAATTCAGAAGAACGCAATTAGTAACGATAAAGTTTTCTCGCCTCTCTCACCACATCCTCCACTTTGGGCAAAAAGTAGTGTTCCAGCGGCGGCGAGAACGGCACCGGCGTATCCAGTGACGTAATGCGGACAATGGGACCATCGAGGTCATCGAAGGCCTCTTCATTAATGATGGCTGCAATCTCGCCCGCCAGGCCTCCGGTGCGCGTATCTTCGTGCAGCAGGATCACCTTGTTGGTCTTCTTCACCGTCCGGGTAATGGCTTCACGGTCCAGTGGGGCGAGCGTGCGCAGATCAAGAATTTCCACCTCGATTCCTTCTTTGGCCAGGATGTCTGCCGCCTCCTGCGCGGTGTACACCATGGCGGCATAAGTAATGATGCTCAGGTGATGGCCCTCACGGTGCAGCCGCGCTTTCCCGATGGGGATTGCGTAGTCGTCCTCCGGAACTTCGTCCTTAATGCGGCGATAGAGAAATTTGTGCTCCAAAAAGAGTACGGGATTATTGTCGCGGATGGCTGACTTGATCAGCCCCTTAGCATCGGCTGGAGTGGCCGGAGCGACAACTTTCATCCCCGGCGTGTGCACAAAATACATCTCCGGATTCTGCGAGTGGAATGGTCCGCCGTGAACTCCGCCTCCGGCCGGGCCGCGCAACACCATCGGCGCGGGGGCGTTCCAGCGGTAATGCGACTTGGCCACCATGTTCACGATCTGGTTGAAGGCGCAGCCGATAAAGTCAATGAATTGAAACTCGGCAACCGGGCGCAAGCCGGTCAGTGACGCGCCAAAGGCCGCGCCGACAATGGCCGATTCGGCGATCGGCGTATCAATCACGCGCTGCGGGCCAAAATGATGAATAAAGCCATCCGTGACTTTGAACGCGCCACCATAGACGCCGATGTCTTCGCCCAGGCAGAAGACGGTGGGATCGGCTTCCATTTCTTCCCAGAGTCCCTGGCGGATTGCTTCGAGATAAGTAGATTGCGCCATAGAAGACCACAAACCCTACCACTGATGGAACTGATTTAACTGATCAGCTCTGGTCGAGATTTGGCTAACTGCCAGCTAACCGCAATACTGTTCACTTAGGAGATTTCGGAACCTTTTGAGTTAACGGCTGAACGCAAGGTCCCTCCGATTTACCCCCGCTAACGCGTGGGTAAACTCTCGGGATGACGAACTTTTTTTCGCGTCCTCGTTAAGTGCACAGGATTGCATTGCTATTTAAAATGAATTGCTGCCTCTGTCTCCTTCAACTTCCCCGCACCGCGTTTTGCTGCCTTAGGCATTCCGTATTTGGGCTTGATCGAATGACAGCCCTCATCGCAGTACACTCCCTCAGCCGCCGTATGCGGCTCAGGCATGGGAGAGTTCACAGCCAAATCCCTGTCCGCCTCCAACTCCTTTTCCACTTCCTCAATTAATTTGCGGTTCTGTTCCGCAGCCAGCCATTTCTTTCCCAGCAGAAATTTTTCAAAACGGTCAATGGGATCGCGCTTGCGCCAGAATTCCAGCATCTCTTTCGGCACATAGGCGGCGGCATCGTGGATGGCATGGCCTTTCATGCGCATCATCTTGGCTTCGATCATCGTGGGGCCTTCGCCCCGATGCGCGCGCTCCACCGCTTCCAGAGTCGCATCGTAAACCTGGCAGGCGTCAGTTCCGTCCACAATCACTGCGGGAATGCCGTAGCCAATGGCGCGGTTGGCCAGGTCCTTGACTCCAACCTGATATTCCGTCGGAGTTGAGTACGCCCAAAGATTGCTCTCCACAACCAACACCAGTCCCAGCTTGCGCACTGCGGCAAAGTTAATGCCTTCATAACTGACGCCAGTAGACTGCCCGCCATCGCCGATCCAGGTGAGGCAGGCAAGCTCCTTGCCTTGCAGCCGCCCGCCCAGGGAGACTCCGGCCATCACCGGCAGCAGATCGCCCAGCATGGAGATGGGAGAAACCATGTTGCGTTTTTCTATATCGCCGTAGTGGGAGGTCCCGTCTTTTCCCTTCGTGGGGGAATCCGCCTTGGCCATGTACTGCATCATGATGTCGCGGGCGTGAAAGCCGCGCACCAGTTGCGAGCCCTGGTTGCGGATCATGGGAGCAAACCAGTCATCGGGGCCGAGCGCATAGGCCGAAGCGCAAGAACAAGCCTCCTGTCCTAGGCCAAAGTACACGCCGCCCACCACTTTTCCCTGCTTGTAGAGATTTTCCAGCGCCTGCTCCATGCGGCGGTTGAGCAGCATCCAGCGATACAGTTCCAAACACTGCGCTTTGTCCAGATGCTGCGACTCGCGAATCGGAGGGACCGGAGCATCCAGCTTGCCCCGAATTTCATAGTGGACTTCAGGGCCCTTGCTGATCTCGACTACCTCAAAAACAGGCTTCTCCAAACGCCAGTCAGGGATTCCATATTCGTTGGTGCGAGGCGCGGGAGCTTTGCTTGCCGGACGGCCGTTGGAAGAGATGGATGATTTCTGAGTTCGGGTATTTTTTGCGGAGGGTTTGAGCTTCGAGGCCATGTGAAAGTATCAGTTTACAGGAAATCGAAAAATTGATTTTCAATTACCCGATTACCAAATTCTGCGTGAGCACCTCATTGCCTGCACCGAAACTCTTTCATCTCGCGCATGACGCCTATGCCAGAAACAGGTCTTCTTCCCCGGTGATCTTTCGCACATCTTCCGGCGCGCGCATGGGGGTGTCCTGCGGCGATGTGAACAGGGAGTCCAGCGATTCCAGCCACAAGGTTTGCGCCTCAAACACGCGGCCAAAGTTGCGGGAGACCAACTCAGCCGCCTCTTCCAGGGAAGGAACCTTGCGCGGTGGATTGCTGAGCGCCAGCTCTCGTTCCAGCGAGGTGACTGGTTTATCGGCAATGCCGCAAGGGACAATCAGCTTGAAATAATCCAGGTCAGTGCTGACGTTCCATGCAAAACCATGAGACGTCACTGCCCGCGAGATATGTATGCCGATGGCGGCAATCTTGGCCGGTTCATCCGTCCATACCCCGGTCATGCCTGGAACACGGCGGGTAACCACGCCCAGATCGCCGCAGGAGCGGACCAGCGTCTCTTCGATTTTACGAACAAAATCCACCGCGCCGATTCTTGGATTGAATCCGCGCAGATCAAAAATGGGATATCCCACAAGCTGTCCCGGCCCATGAAAAGTTACGTCACCGCCCCGATCGGTTTCATGTAACTCGACTCCCTTGTTCGCCAGAAGATCACGGGAAGCCACAATATTCTGCTCGGCAGCATTGCGTCCCAGGGTGATCACCGGCGGATGCTCCAGCAGCAGCAGCGTGCTTCCAATGCGGCCTTCCTTCACCAGACCGACCACGGTCTGCTGCAGGCGGAGAGCAGTCGGGTAGTCCAGCCGGCCCAGGTAGAGGACGTTGATCACGCGAAGCTGCATGAGCTAATTGTAGGCCATTGCCGCTGGTGAGGCTTTGCTTGCCTTGCCTGCCGGCAAGGAACTGCTGGAAGCAAGCTGGAAATACTGTCCGTGGCATGGGAACAAGCTGGAGGATCCAACTCCCGCCCCAGCGCCGCCCAAAGAACAATGAGCCTATTGAACTGCCGCTACGATCAACGTGGCGTCATCATTCATTACGCTGTTGCTATGGGCCTGAACGGATTGCAGGATCAACTCTTTGAGCTCATCGGCTGCAACCAGGACGTTCTGGGATACCAGGCTGAGCAACTGCTCTTCGCCAAATTCCGCACCGTCGGAGTTGGCTGATTCCGTGATTCCGTCAGTGAACAGGACGAGGCGGTCGCCGCTGCGCAGGTGAGCTTCTTCCTGGTGATAGGTCCAGTGCCGGAGCGTGCCCAGCACTACGTCATCAGTATTAAGGCGCTCGCAGTTTCCATCGGCACGCACCAGGATGGGCCAGTTGTGTCCGGCATTGGTGTAGCTGATCCGCCTTTGCTTCACATCAATCACGCAGTAAAAGAAAGTGATGAACTTGCCGGGCACGCTGTTCGCGCAGATCACCTCGTTTACGCGGTTGCAGAGGTCCCGGGCATCAGCAAGCTGTGGGGCCAGCATGCGCACCGCAGCCTGCAGGTTGGACATCAGGAGCGCCGCGCCCAGGCCTTTGCCCATCACATCGGCAACGCACAAGGCGAGCCGGTTTTCGTCGATGCGGATCACGTCGTAATAATCGCCACCCACGGTCCGCGCTGACTGGGACGAGGCAACAATGGCCAGGCCGTCCGGTGACGCAATCTCTCCCGGCATAAGGGCCCGCTGGATCTGTGCTGCTTCCTGCTGCTCCAATTGCTCGCTCAGGCGTTTTTCGCGCAGTTCGCGGGAGCGCTGCATCTGCTCTTTCAAGACACGCAGCAGATGAGCGTTGTCCCAGGGCTTCTGCACAAATTCGCAGGCACCGCGATGCATGGCGTCGACGGCCAGTTCGATGGTCCCCCATGCCGTCATCACGACCACCGCCAGGGTGCTGTCCAGGGCCTGGACTTGCGACAGCAGTTCAAGGCCTTCAGCCCCCGAAGTGGTGTCCCGGCTGTAGTTGAGATCGAGCAGGACCGCATCGAATTTGCGGTTCTTGAGCGCCTTCATGGTCTCTGCCGGCGATTTGACGAACTCGGTGTCATAGCCGTTGCTCTTCAGCAGCAATCCCAGCGCCGTGAGGACGTCGTCCTGGTCTTCTGACACCAGCACGCGCGGACGCTCAGAGAATTCGCTCCTTACCGGCGTCATGGATGCCATTGAACCATTACGTGCTTCACAAATCATATTGCCCTGCTCCCGCTGGACTGGAATGGTGCATTTTCCTTGCCTAGCTGAAACCCGCCTAAGTATTTGACGGATATACATCAAGAGACGTGAGCGAAGGATATTTATTGCGCTGATGTGTCCGTTAGCGGAACCATCTGTTCGTTTCCGAACACAACCAGGCAGTCAGTACTCAGCCATCGGCATTCAGCCAAAGACGCATGCTGGAAGACGTTGTGAGCTTTTGAGGGATTTAGGTTAGAAGAAACCAATTTAATCCGCCCATCCATTCAAGAGCGAACTCGGACCACTATTGCCGCCTGTCTCCTCAGCGATATCTAAATGAGGTTCGAGGAGGATGTCTGATTGGCTGAATGCTTGCTAAATATTAATTGCCTTTCCTTCTACTGCGCTGAAGCCGTCCAGCAGGCCCTCGGCCACCGTGGGGTGGGCGTGGATGGTAAACATCATGTCTTCGACGGTTGCTTCCAATTGCATCGCCGTTACGGCTTCGGCAATGATTTCCGTCGCTACCGGCCCAATGATATGCACGCCCAGGATTTCGCCGAATTTTGCGTCGGACACCACTTTGATGAAGCCCTCGTGGTGGTTCATGATGCTGGCCTTGGAGTTGGCGGTGAAGGGAAACTTGCCCACTTTTACCTGATGGCCGGCCTCCCGGGCCTTGGCCTCCGTGAGGCCTACGCTGCCGATCTGCGGTTCACAGTAAGTACAGCCGGGAATGTGGTTCTTGTTGACTGCTTTGGCAGGCTTGCCGGCAATCCGGGTGACAACAACGATGCCGCACATGCCGGCCACATGCGCGAGCTGCGGCAGCCCGGCCACGATGTCACCGATGGCGTAGATGCCCTTCTCGCCGGTCTCCATCCATTCATTCACATGGACGTAGCCACGCTCGGTTTTGACGTTGGGAACTTTATCCAGCCCGATCTTCTCCGTGTTGGGACCGCGCCCCACGGCAACCAGGACTTTGTCTGCCTCCAGCCGCTGCTGTTTTTCTCCTTCAGGCGTAATCAAGACAGCTACTCCGTCCTTGGTCTTCTGCACCTTGTCCACCTTGGCGCTCAAGAAACAGTTGATGCCTTTTTTCTTGAATGACCGGAGCAGCTCTTTGGATACCTCCTCGTCCTCCACGGGAACCAGCCGTGGCAGCACCTCGACCAGGGTAACGTCAACGCCAAAAGACTTATAGATGGAGGCAAATTCCACGCCTACGGCGCCGCATCCGATGATCACCATGGATTTGGGAATATCGTCCAGGCTCAGCACCTCGATGTTGGTGAGGATGCGATCATCCGGCGCGAGTCCCGGAAGCATGCGCGCAAAAGACCCGGTGGCCAGGACCACATTCCGGGCTTCGATCCGGGAAGAACCAGTGGCCGTAGAAACTTCGATGCTGTGAACGCCGTTCTTCGCCGGTCCGGTCAACTTGGCGAAGCCGTTCACCACGGTGACCTTATTCTTACGCATCAGGAAATCCAGGCCCTTGGTGTGCTTGGTGACGATTTTGTTCTTCCGGTCCTGGATGGTTTTCCAATTCAGCCTGGGCGCGGTAACGCCCTCAATCCCGTATTCCTGGGCGGCCTTCAGGTGGTCATACACCTCGGCGTTAAACAGGAGGGCCTTGGTGGGAATGCAGCCCACCTGCAGGCAGGTTCCGCCCAGCCGCTCGTCTTTTTCAATCAGGCAAACCTTCAGGCCAAGCTGGCCGGCGCGAATGGCGGCGGTATATCCACCCGGGCCCGCGCCCATGATAGCAACGTCATACGTAGTCTCTGGCACAATAAGCGCTCCCCTTGATCTGAGCATCCCTTCAGGTCAGGCAAAACATTTGATTGTAAATTACAGCCGTTGATTAGATGAATCGCAGAGAGTGAAAGAATCGCCGTGATCTGAAATTCATAACTTCTGCTTTTATGGGTTTCGATCAGGGCAGATCAGCGCGATCAGTGCTAAGGGTTAAAGCAATTTTGCAGCATCTTTTGCGAAATAAGTCAGAATCAAGTCCGCGCCTGCGCGGCGAATGGAAGTCAGCGATTCCAGCATCACGCGTTCGCGGTCCAGCCAGCCATTGCGGATGGCGGCCTGCAGCATGGAGTACTCGCCCGAGACCTGATAGGCAGCCAGCGGCAGGTCAAAGCGGCGGCGGGCCTCGGCCAGCACGTCCAGGTACGGCATGGCGGGCTTGACCATAATCATGTCCGCGCCTTCTTCAATGTCCAGTTCAATCTCGCGCATGGCCTCGCGCCGGTTGGCGCCATCCATCTGATAAGAGCGGCGGTCGCCGAATTGAGGAGCCGAGTCTGCGGCTTCGCGGAAGGGGCCGTAAAATCCGGAGGCAAACTTGGCCGCATAAGAGAGGATCGGCGTGTTGATGAATCCAGCCTCGTCCAGCCCCTTGCGGATTGCGCCCACGCGGCCATCCATCATGTCCGAGGGAGCAATGATGTCCATGCCTGATCTGGCCAGCGACACTGAGGTTCTGGCCAGGATTTCCAGCGAGGCGTCGTTGAGAATCTCGTACTCGCAATCCGCAGCAGGCTGGGCGGCAGCTCCGCCTTTTTGCGACGATGCGGCTTTGCCCGGGCTTTCTTTTTTCTTTACCACCCCGCAGTGGCCGTGCGACATGTATTCGCACAGGCAGACATCGCCAATCACCACGAGATCCCGGACTTCCTGCTTGATGGCCCGCGTGGCGCGCTGCACGATGCCATCGTCCGTCCACGCGCCGGTCGCCACTTCGTCTTTTTTCTCCGGCAGGCCGAACAAAATGATGGCTCCCAGGCCCAGGGATTTACTCTCACGAGCTTCCAGGATGGCCTCGTCCACGGAGAGATTGAACACTCCCGGCATGGACGAAATCTCCCGCCGCACACCCTCGCCGGGACAGACAAACAACGGATAGACAAAATTCCGGGGCGTAAGACGGGTCTCGCGCACCAGCGAACGCAGCAGCTCGCTCTGCCGCATTCTTCGGAGCCGGGTGACTGGAAAGGACATTGGATAGAAGTTTACAGCACGAGGCTGATTCGTCCTATTCCTCCACTTCCTCCACCTTCCTGAATCCAAAGGGCAAAAGTGGAGGACGAATGGGAGGACGAAGGACTTTGATTCCTCCACCCTCCACCTCCACCGGGCGGCTGTGCTGTTGCCCGAGCCACACACTACTCCCTCCGCGTGTGCGGTCTCGCTCAATGCGAAAATTCGCACACGCCTGTGGTTGCGTCCGGTGCCCGCCTTTCGGACGCTGGGATTCGGCAAGCGAAAGCGCCTGCGCTCCCCTTTCATATTCAGTTGTCAAAGATCACTTCGGGAACCAAAGTTCCCGATCGCCCTGGGGCGATGGCGCGATTTACCGCACCTATGGCCAGAATTGCACCCTCAGCGCGGGGAGTCAATGAAGTGCTGTCAGAGTGACAGCACTTTTTTTGTAAGCTGCTGAAAATACGAGCCTTGCAGGAACGGATAAAACCAGCAAGAAGGAATTTGGTAATCCGCCACGGCGGACGGGTCTGAATAGTTTGGGTATTGGGCAATTGGAAGTCAAGCAGGAATGCCTGTGGCGTATTTGCGCTAACATCAATAGGAATGCCGCAGCCGCTCAAACATAGCTCGCAACGCGTCCTGGAGTTCGACGTTTTCCGCGAACTTCTCGGGGTCTACATCTCGTCGCCTCTGGGCAAGATTCGCGTGACGCAGCTTGCGCCGACCTCCGACCGCCAATGGATCAATCACCAGCAACAGTTGGCAGAAGAGGCCCGGCAGTACGTGGTGGCTGGAGGGCATTTCGATTTTTCTGTTTTGTTCGACGCCCACTCGCTGCTGTCCAAGTCCAGGATCCAGGGCGCGTCCCTGGAGATCAATGAACTGCGCGACGTCCTGCTGCTGGTGGACAAAACCTCCGAGTGGCGGGAGATCGCGTTGAACCCGCCGGACGCGGTGCGAGTGAAGTGGGAGGGGATGCGCGAGCTGGCCACGAGCATTGCCGACTTCACCGGCCTGCTGCGCTTCTTCCGCAACAAGATCGCCCCGGACGGCACGCTGGACGACCGTGCTTCGCCTGAGTTGGCGCGCATCCGCCGCGAGGTGGAGAAACAGAAGCGGTTGATCCAGGATTCGCTGCGCGGCTACCTGCGGCGTTTGGCGGAGGGCGGCGCGGTGCAGGACGAGCTGGTCACAATCCGCGGCGAACGCTTCGTGATTCCGGTCAAGGCCGAGCAGCGGCGCAAGGTAAACGGCGTAATCCATGGCGCCAGCTCCAGCGGGCAGACCGTGTTCATCGAGCCGCTGGAGACCATCGAGCAGAACAACGACCTAGTGCGTCTGCTGGAAGAAGAGCAGGCGGAGGTCAGGCGCATCCTGATGGAGATGACCTCCCGCCTGGGCGCAGAGGCGGCCGCAATCGGCCAGGCAGTTGAGGTCATGCAGGAGGTGGAGCTGCAATTTGCCAAGGCCCGCTTTGCTGCCGACTATGACTGCGCGCGTCCGGAGCTGACCGAAGGTTTCCTGGAGCTGCGCGACGCCTGCCATCCGCTGCTGGAGCGCAATTTGCGCACGCGCGGAGGCAAAGTAATTCCTCTCACGGTTGAACTGGACAGCTCACACCGGCAGCTCATCATCAGCGGACCCAACACAGGGGGCAAGACCGTCTCCCTGAAGACCATCGGTTTGCTGGCGCTGATGGCGCAGTGCGGCATTCCCGTGCCGGCGGTGACCGCCCGGCTTCCCATTTTCGATTGCGTGCTGGCTGATATCGGCGACTACCAGTCCATTGAGCAGAACCTCTCCACCTTTTCCGCCCACGCTACCAACATTGATTTTGTTTCGCGCACCGCCACAGCGCATTCCCTGGTGCTGCTGGATGAACTGGGTTCCGCCACCGATCCCGAAGAGGGAGCGGCACTGGCGGTTGCGGTTGCCGAATACTTCCACCGGACGGGTTCGCTCACGATCATCTCCACTCACCTGACGGCGCTCAAAGTTTATGCCGCGAACACTGGCGGAGTGCTGAATGCGGCCGTGGGCTTCGATGAGAAGACCCTGCAGCCGACCTACGAATTGCGCATGGGCGTGCCCGGCGCATCGGCAGGCATCAATACGGCGCAGCGACTGGGAATGAATCCGCAGATTGTGGAGGCAGCGCGGGCCAAATTGAGCACGCAGACGCAGGATGTCGCGCAGTTTCTGGACAAGCTCCACGCCGACCTCAAAGAGTTGGAGCATGAACGGGAGAGCCTGCGGCGGCGGGAGCAGGAACTCGACCGCGAATTGAAGCGCCTGGATGCGGAAGGAGCCAAGGAGCAAAGGCAGAAGACGCGCGAACTGGAGGCCAAGGTGGAATCTCTGCTGCGCGACTTCGAATACCAGGCGCGCGAGTCCGTCAACGCGGTGCAGGAGCGCGCAGCGGCGCAGAAACTCTCCAAGGACGCCGAGCGGCGCATCTCTCGCCTGCGGCGCGAGTTCAAGGAGCAGTTTGACGCTTCCGTGGTGGCGCACAAGACCGGCGCGGATACCGGTGACCCGAATGCGCGCCCGCATGAGGTCAAGCGCATCTCTGAAGGCGATACGGTGAAGCTCAAATCCCTGGGGCGCACGGCGGTGATCAAACGCAAGCTGGACGAAGACAATTTTGAAGTTGAAATGGGCGCGATGAAGATGAAGATTCCGCGCCACGACGTGGCGGAAGTGGTGGCCCACGGCGGCAGCTCTCCGCTGGCCGCGGCAAGGAGCAAAGGAATCACGGTTTCAGTCCGCGATGACCTGAATGTGCCCACGGAGATCAACGTGATTGGACAAAACGTGGATACGGCGACACGCGAGGTGGAAAAATTTGTCGACCGGGCTTTTCTGGCGGGAATGCCGCGCGTGCGGATCGTCCACGGCAGCGGCATGGGAATCCTGCGCAAGGCGCTGCGGCAGTTCTTGCAGCAGCACCCGCACGTGGAGAAGCTGATTGAACCTACGCAGAAGGAAGGCGGGGCGGGAGCCACCGTCGTAGAGCTACGAATCTAGCTTTTTAGTTTATCTCGAGCGAAGCGAGAGATCCCTACCCCAGGCGTTGATTGAATTGCCAAAATCGCCGGAATTGAAAGGCGAGGCGACGCATTACGAAACGCCTTCATTACAACAATGAGTTTGCCAACCGGCACGAAGAGAAAGCAATGCGCATCGGAGTGGGAGTTTCTCCCCCCTGCGCAAAAGAGAGCGTGATTGCAGCGATCCGGATTTTCATCAATCCGTACCTGTGCTAAGCTCACCGCACATGGGCGCCCCATCCGATCCCGTGAGTCCAGCCCGCCCGTTTGTGCCTCGCGACCCGGAATCCTTTTATAAGGCGCAAAAACGCAACCGTCGTGCAACCTGGCGGATGTCCTTTTTGTGCTTCATCGCCGCGTTGCTGATGGGCATTCCGCTTACATTGGTCCTCACGCCGCTGTTCTATGGCGTATCGCTGATCGGCGCGGAGATCTGGAACTATTTTTCTCCTCTGCCGCCGGAATTCTGGCAGAACGTAAATGCCCTGGGCCGCCTCGCCTCACAGGCGGGAGATTATTTCATCAATCACAAGGGCACACTTGACCCGCAGACCCTGGCTCTTGCCGCAGCGTTGCTCCTGCTGCCCGGAATTCTGATTGCATTCCTGTTGTGGATTTGCGTCCTGGCGCTCTTTCGCCGAGGAGGCGTGGGCGGGACGCTGATGAGCCTGAACGCCCGAGAGCCTAACCGGAATGACCTGAAAGAGCTGCAACTCATTGATGTGGTGGAGGAGATGTCCATTGCCGCCGGACTGACCTCGCCCAAGGTGATGCTGGTGGATTCTGAAGGGGCCAATGCAGCCGCGGTGGGGACGTCCACCGCAGATGCGCGACTGGTGATTTCGCGGCGGCTGCTGGATGACCTGGGCCGCGATCAACTTCAGGGACTGCTGGGCCAGCTCATCGGCTCCATCGGCAATGGCGACCTGCACGTGGCCTTTATGGTGACCAGCGTGTTTGAGACTTGCGGGCTGCTGGTGACCTTGATCAACTCGCCGTTCGGACGCCAATCGCGCAGCACTCTGTGGCGCATTCTGCGCTACGGGTTTCGCCGCTCCCGCGATCAAGCCGGACAGGCTGCCGAAGCGGAGGCCGTGGCTTCTTTGCTCTCCGGATGCCTGGAAACGGGGAAAGACGATATTGACCGCTTTTTCGATTCCGCTGAACAGGCAAAATCCCGGTGGCGGAAGTTCCTGAGCTTCGTCTTTTTCCCCATCCTGTTCACTAACATGGCGATTGAGCTGACGCTATGGTTTTTCCTGAATTTGCTGCTTGGACCCTGCATAGCCCTGGTGTGGCGGACGCGGCGTTATCTGGCCGACGCCAGCGCCGTGCAACTCACGCGCAATCCGGATGGACTGGCAACCGCGCTGCAAAGGCTGAGCCAGGACAACACCTCCATTCCCGGCAGCGTGTGGGCATCACACCTGTTTGTGATGAATCCCAAGGGCGATTCCAGCATGCGCGGAGGGCAGCAGCCAACGCCGGACCAGAAGCAACGCATGCTGCTGGCATGGGAGAGCACCCGGCCGGGAGACCCCGCACAAGGCGCATCGCGGCTGCCGGGTACGCCGCCGAGCGAGGCGGACTTTGCGCGCGGCATGGCGGAATTTAGAGAGGTGCAGCGCGCGGCCATGCACGGGGATGCCAATGCTATCTCGCGTTTGATGAGCGTTGGCCAGGCCATGGGCGCGTTCGCGGGCGAGATGCCCAACCCCGCCGATGTTATCGCCGCACAGCACGGCGACCGGGCAGCGATGGCACGCCTGCGGGCGCGGCACGAATGCCAACCGCCGCAGAAGGCCACCGCCGGACTGCAGGCGCAGAGCGCGCTTTCGTTTCATCCACCGCTCAATCGCCGCATCAAGCGCCTGGACCGCATGGGCGCCCACGTTGCAGTGGCCACGCGCAAGATGGGTTTCGGCGGGACAGTAGTGATGCTGGTGCTGTGGATGATTCTTGGGCCGCTGCTGCTGGTGGCCGGAGCAGCCATGCTGGCCGCCATTGCCATGATGATCATGCTCAACCTGGTTTTCCTGGGACTGTGGCTGATGGTGATTCATGGGGTCTTTTTGTGGCTGGGGCAACGTTGAAGAACCAGTTACTCCCAAGCGTTGCAAAACTTATGGACAACTTCTCCACCATCGTGCTTCTCGTACTCGCTGCGCTGGTGTTGGTCCTGCTGGCCTGGACGTACAACCGGCTGGTGCGGCTGCGCAATCGCGTCCAGAATGCCTGGTCGGATGTGGATGTGCAGCTTAAACGACGCCATGACCTGGTTCCAGGGCTCGTGGAAAGTGTGCGCGGTTATGCGGCGCACGAACGGCAGACGCTGGAGGCGGTAACCAGCGCCCGAGCCCAGGCGATGGCGTCCGGCGCGGGTATTGGCGCTCGTGCTGTAGCAGAGTTGGCGCTGACCGGGGCCGTGGGAAATCTCTTTGCCGTTGCAGAAAGGTATCCAACGCTGCGCGCGGCCCAGAATTTCAGCCTGCTGCAAGAGCAACTGACCTCAACGGAGAACCGCATCGCCTTTGCCCGCCAGTTTTACAACGAGTCCGTCTTGCAGTACAACACCGTGATCGCTACCTTTCCGCGCAATCTGGTGGCGGGCGCGATGAGATTTTCCCGGGCAACGCTGTTCGCTGCGGAAGCGGGGGACCGGGCAATACCGCTCACTTAAGGTGTCCGTTGAATCCTTTTAGTCAACAGTCTGGATCTGTGCCGCCCCTCTGGGGCTCATTTCTATCTTCTCTTTTTCCCAGCGCTTACGAAGCTGGGCTCAGTAATTCCGCCCCTGTGGGGCTTAAGTTTCCAAGCTCTCTGGAGGCTCGAATTCCTTAAGTGAACCGTATTGGGGGGCCCCGGCACTCACACTTTCTTCAACGCCTGCTGCAGGTCTTCAATCAGGTCGTCCGGATGTTCGAGGCCAATGGAGAGGCGCAGCAGGTTGACCGGACTCTTGGTGGCAGGGCCTTCTACGGAAGCGCGGTGCTCGATCAGGCTATGGGGACCTCCCAGGCTGGTGGCGTGGGTGAAGAGCCTGACTCCGCCAGCCAGCCGGAAAGCTTCTGCCTGTCCGCCCTTGACCTGGATGGAGAGCATACCGCCGAAGCCTGACATCTGCGAAGCTGCAATCTTGTGTCCGGGATGGCTGGGAAGGCCGGGATAGTGAACGGCCTCGATCTTCGGTTCCTTATCCAGGAACTCCGCCACACGGCGGGCGTTTTCCGAATGCGCGCGAACGCGATAGGGAAAGCTCTGCAGCCCGCGCAGGGTTAGCCAGCACTCAAACGGCGACGGCACCGCGCCGCCATCGTGCTGAAAGTTGCGGGCTTTTTCGAACAAGGCATCTGCCTTCCTGAAGATCAGCGCGCCGCTGAGCACGTCGCTGTGTCCGGAGAGGTACTTGGTGACCGAGTGCATCACGATTTCAGCGCCCAGCTTCAATGGACTCTGCAACAGCGGCGTGCCCCAGGTGTTATCGCACACCAGGAGGGCGGCGGCATTTTGGGCGATGGCCGCGACTCCGCGAAGGTCGGTAATGTTCAACAGCGGATTGGAGGGCGTTTCCGTCCAGATCAACCTGGTTCTGGGAGTCACGGCGCGCTCCACCGCGCCCAGGTCCCGCATATCAAGAAAGGAGGCGTCGAGGCCCCAGGGAGCAAGATGGTTCCTGAGCAAGACCGTGGTGCCGTAGTAGGCGTCTTCAGGAGCAATCACGTGATCTCCCGGGGCCAGCGAATGAAGAACGGCCAGTGTGGCAGCGCTTCCGGAAGAGAATGCCAGCGCCACGGCGCCGCCATCTTCCATCAGGGCCAGGGCTTTCTCCAGGCCCTCGCGGTTGGGATTGTTGGTGCGGCCATAGAGGTACCCGCCGGGCGTGCCGCCATCCTCGGCCTTCTTGAAGGTGGTGGAGAGATGAATGGCGGGCGTGACGTCGCGTGCTCCCGCTTCAGCTTTGCGGCCCGCGTGGACCGCCAGAGTTTCAATTTTCATTGTTACTAGGCTACAGCAAAACTTACCACTCATGACACTGATTTGACCGATTTACCCTGATGGGAAAGCGGGGAAATGGCCAGCAACGCTCTTGTAACCTGGCTGAACTCAACTGCACCAAAGGTAGGCATTTCACCAAAAAGATTTTTCAAGCACAATGTTGAATACTCCTACATGGCACAACCGGGTGATCTTGCAGATACGGTCAAACAGCAGGCGGACATCGTCCGCGTCATCGGGGACTACGTCAAGCTGAAGAAGGCCGGCGGGCAGAATTTCGTAGGACTGTGCCCTTTCCACCAGGAGAAGACGCCTTCATTCTCTGTTCATGCCACACGCCAGTTTTTTCATTGTTTTGGCTGTAACGCCTCCGGCGATGTCTTCTCCTTTGTGCAGAAGCTGGAGAACATCACCTTCCCGGAAGCCGTGCGGCTGGTGGCGCAGAAACTGGATATCAAGCTGCCGAAGACGGAGTACAACTCTCCGGCAGAGGCGCAAGAGGCGCGGCTGCGGGGGAAGCTGATCGAGATGCACGAGCGGGCATGCATCTTCTTTGAAGAACAGCTCCGACGTCCGGAGGCGGCGCATGCGCGTGACTACCTGGCGGGCCGGGGAGTGAAAGAAGATACCATCCGCGCCTTCCGCATTGGCTATGCGCCGGAGCTGGGTTTTGTTTTGCGCGACCGCCTGAAATCAGAATTCAACGAAGAGCTGCAGCGCGCTTCCGGCCTGTTCTCCTGGAAGAGCGAGACGGACGCGGCCACCATGTACTCGCGTTTCCGCAACCGCATCGTGTTTCCCATTGCCAATGAAAACGGGAAGGTGATCGCGTTTACCGGCAGAACCCTATCCACGGATGAGAAGGCCGGCCCCAAGTACCTGAATTCACCGGAGACCGCGATTTATTCAAAATCGCGCGTGCTCTACAACCTGGAGAGGGCCAAGGAGGCAATCCGGGCATTGAAATACGCCATCCTGGTGGAAGGCCAGATGGATTGTATCTCCGTCTACTCGGCGGGATTCCATAACGTGATTGCGAGTTCCGGCACTGCGTTCAGCGAGGCCCAGGTGCGGCTGCTGGCGCGCTTCAGCAAGGACGTAGTGGTCAATTTCGATCCGGATACGGCGGGCGCAACAGCCACCGACAGGTCACTGGCCATGCTGGTGGAGGAAGACTTCAACATCAAGATCCTGCGCCTGGAAACCGGGTTCGATCCTGATTTGTTCCTCAAGCGGCAGGGAGCAGCAGCCTACGGCAAGGCCTTAAGCAATTCGGTGAAATATTTTGACTATTTGATCAGCCGCGCCATGGACATGTTTGCCGTGCGGTCGGGAGAGGGGAAAGTCAAGGCCATGAACTACCTGCTGCCGCACATTCAGCGCGTGCCCAGCAGAATCATCCGCGAGGGACTGGCCAATGACATTGCACAGAAGCTGGGAGTGAGCGATGCGGTCCTGCGGCAGGAATTGCGAACGGCGGCAACCCGGCGGTCAGCCAGCACGGTGAAGACCACTCCGGATTCCCAGGTCACTCCTTCAGAAAAGGTGTTGATCCGGGCTGCCTCATCAACGCATCCCGACGAAGCCGGTCTGCGTGAAGCCACATTGGAAGTTCTGGCCAGCGAAAATCTGCACGTGGGACTTGCCACAGAGACACTGCTGGAAACCCTGCTCGAAAACAGGGACAAAGTTCCTGATCCCCTGGAGCTTCCGCTGAACGATTCCGACCGGCAACTGTTCATGAAGATCGTGATGCACGATGACACGCCGCTCTCCCAGGAGTTGCTGGAGGGCGCTGTGGAAGCTCTGCGTCATCGCAATTGGCTAAGACAACGCGAGCGCGACATCAAGCAGGGCATCTCAGAAGCCGAACGGCGCAATGACGTGACCACACTGGTGCGGCTCAAGCAGGAAAAGCTGGAACTGGACCGCCGGTTGGCAGGGTCCCAGGGTTAGAAGGCGTGGTTTACTGGTAGTGAGTCTTTCAGTTCAATCGGGTAAAATATCTAACATGCCGGATCCATCCATAATCCGCACCGAATTTGCTTCCGCAGAAGATGCCGCTGATGCTTACGGTGTGTCTCGCAGCCGGGTTGCGGCGCTACGCAGGGCCCTCACGGATAAAGAGGACATCAAGGAAGTCAAGGGACACTCTTACTATCTTAAGCCTGGGGAGAAGCGCCATATCAAGGAAGCTCTTGCTCGTAAACGCAGCCGTAGAAAAGCCAAGTAAGGAACGACGTTAAATCAAGGAAAGCGGTTGTGCCAAAGAGGAACCGAGATAGCAAAGCCGTTTTTCTTAATATTCCTTACGATCTACGTTTCGAACCTCTGTGTCTGGCTTACATATGTGGATTGGCATGTTTCGGGCTGGTTCCAAGAGCTACTCTTGAGATTCCCGGCAATCGACGGCTTGATCGAATTATCGATCTGATTCAGGAATGTTCCTTTTCTATCCACGATCTCTCGCGCGTACAACTTGATCGCAACAAACCTCGTACTCCGCGGTTCAATATGCCGTTTGAACTGGGTTTGGCTGTTGCCATGGAGAAGTTGGTTGCCCCAAGTCACTCCTGGTACATCTTTGAGACGCTTACCCGAAGGACCGAGAAATCACTCAGTGACGTCGCCGGAACCGATGTTTACATCCATGGCGGCACCGTGGGTGGTGTGCTTAGCCAGTTGGCAAATGCCTTTATTCGACAGGAGCGTCAGCCAACTGTCATGCAGATGCAGTCAGTATATGGCTACATGCGGCGGGAAATTCGCGCCATCCTGAAGACAAGCGGAGCAGGTTCAGTGTTCGATGGGGCCCGCTCGTTCAGAGACGTTTGCATGGCTGCTATTTTGAGAGCGGAAGGGCGGATCTAACAAACTCTCGTTTGCATAACTGTCGCCCAATTTGTTTACCTCACTGGTCGCTCGACGAAGTTGATTCCCCTGCGCCGCCCTGGTTTTGCCAGCGCTGCAATGTCACCGTTGACGCAGAGTGGCAGCCTCCGGCAGATAAAAAAGGCCTCTTTTTCGGGTCAATTTCCGCCTTTGTAGCAGGCATATAGCTTTTCGAAACCAACCAGCTCCGCCAACCATCTAATTGAGTGCGAGGCGTGACTTTATCTCCTTTGTTTATCAGTGGGTGCGGGCATAAGAAGCTTTTCTTCCCGGGATGTTCATGATAACCTTAGTATCTTCGGGAA
>DATDGL010000064.1:0-16590 GCA_036522115.1 Candidatus Angelobacter sp. | reverse complement strand
TGCTCGAAGGAGTACAGATTTGGCCACCACACATGCAGCAGCTCCCCCGGTGCGCGTGGAAATTTACGATCAGCCCTACAATCTTCGCGGAACCGATGCGGATTACATCCTGAAACTGGCCGAGTTTGTGGACTCCAAGATGCGCAGCGTGGCCGAGCAGACCTCCACCGTGGATTCCCTGCGCCTGGCAGTGCTCGCGGCCCTGAACATTGCCGACGAATACCATCTACTCAAGAAGAAGTACGATTCCATCGCCGCCGACTACCGCAAGCGGGCAGACGTGTTGGCCGGAGCGCTGGATGAAGCGCTGGAAGAGACCCGCAGGGCGGGCTAGACGTGCTTCAAATTCCAGACCTGCCGGCGCGAGGCTTGCTTTCCATTGGAGGATTGCAGCATGCTTAAGAAGAACACAACACCACGAACCAGGCATGGCAATCAACTTTAACACCGGCAACCAGACCCTACGACAACTATTCGGAAACGGCTTAGGTTACACGGTCCCCCCTTTCCAGCGCGACTACAGTTGGGACACGGATGAGTGGGACGACTTGTGGCAAGACATCCAGGGAACGCTGGTACCGAATGGCGAGCCTGCCCATTACATGGGCTACCTGGTACTGCAAACAAAAGACAACAAGAATTTTGAGGTCATTGACGGACAACAGCGGTTGACGACCGTAAGCGTGCTCGTTCTTGCTTTGTTAAAGTTGCTCCAAGACTTTGTCGAAGCGGGCGCCGAACCGGAAAACAATAAGCGCCGAATCGATCAGCTTCGCAATTCATATATCGGCTATCTCGATCCAGTAACCCTGATTCCCCGGCCTAAGCTCTCTCTCAACAGGAATGATGACGCGTATTACAAAGATTACATCGTCCCCTTGCAAAAACTGCCGCAAAGGGGCCTGAGGGCATCGGAACGCCTGTTGCGCAGATCGTTCGAATGGTTTTATCAAAAGCTTCGAGACTCCTATGGGCAGAGGCGCGATGGCACAGTTCTTGCTAAGTTCATTGATGATCTTTCTGATCGCCTTTTTTTTACGATCATTACGGTTACCGACGAACTGAATGCATTCAAGGTTTTTGAAACCTTGAACGCGAGAGGCGTACGCCTCTCTCCGACAGATCTTCTAAAGAACTACCTCTTCTCCGTTGTAAATCGTGAAAGCTCCCATGCCCATGAGATCGAAACATTGGAGCGGCGATGGGAAGCGATCGTAGGACGTCTTGGCGGAGAAAGCTTCCCGGACTTCCTGCGCGTTCATTGGAATAGCCGGCGCAAGTTTGTGCGTGAAGCGGACCTGTTTAAGACCATCCGGGCTGAAACGCCGGACAAAGCCGCAGTATTTGAGCTTCTGCGGCAGATGGAGCAGGACGTCGATCTGTACGCCGCCCTCTTCAATCCTGAGGCCGAACTTTGGCAGCCGAATGAGCGTCCCTATGTGCGTGAGCTCCGCATGTTCTATGTGCGGCAGCCGTGGCCGCTATTTCTAGCCGCTTTCCGCACGCATGATCGGGCTGTATTTGTCGAGATATTGCGCGCATGCAGCATCATTTCCTTTCGCTACAACGTCATTGGCGGCTTAGGGGCCAATGAACAGGAGGGGGTCTATAACGGAATTGCGCAGAAAACCACGGCTGGAGAATTGGCACAACCCGCCGCCCTGATCAAAGCACTGGCGCCGGTTTACATTCCAGACAATCAATTTAAGCCCGCCTTCGCAGAGAAGTCATTGCCAACCACCGCAATCCGGAACCGGCGTGTGGTCCGCTACATTCTCTTCCAACTGGAAAAGCACCTCTCGGGCAAAGATTACGACATCGAAAGCGAGCGCTACTCGTTGGAGCATATTCTACCGGAAAATCCTGCGGACAACTGGGGACAATTCACCGAGGAACAATTCGAAGACAGTGTCTATCGTCTTGGAAATATGACGTTGCTGGAGGCATCGCGCAACCGCGGAATCGGCAATCTGCCTTTTAGCCGGAAAAAGCCCATCTATGCAGCAAGCCAATTTGAAATCACGAAGAACATTGCGGTTGACAACGATGACTGGAACCAAGCCAGACTGGCGGCCCGGCAAGCATGGATGGCAAACCAAGCCACTTCCATCTGGCGGGTGACCCAACTATCCTAAAGTGTGCCCCCAAAAAAGCGACTGAGCACTTGCCATCCACCCTGCTTTTCTTTAGCATCTGTGAACAGATAACCGGCCTGCAAAGCAGGTGACGGCGGTCACCGTTTATTGAACCAACATTCAATGAACCGGGGGCTCGACTCGTAAATACGGCTCGGTGTGCAAGGTTCCGCCAGTACGGAAATGCCTAAAGAGCCGCGGCGGGCTCCCACACGTCTTACGACGGGTTCATAACGGCCCGCTTAGCACGGCCACGCGGGTCGGTTTCGTGTTTCTAGAACCAGCCGACCAGCAATCAGAAAAGGACCAAGGATGAGAGCATTCGGAAACGCGGTACTCAATGTCATCACGGGCACCCTGGTTCTTGCATCCTGTGGCTTCACTCAATCGTCTTCTCCCGCTACCGTCCAGAAGGAGTCTCGCGTGACCAAGCATGCTCGGGGAACTTTTGAAGTAAAGTTGACGCCCCAACCTTCTGACGACAGAGCCAACGAAGACCTGGGCAGAATGACCATCGAGAAACAGCTTCACGGTGATCTGGAAGGCGCGGGCAAAGGCCAAATGCTGACGGCGGGGAACAGCACAGGCTCGGGAGCTTATGTGGCCATCGAACGGATCACCGGGACGCTGGAAGGCCGCAGTGGCAGTTTCATCCTCCAGCATAGGGGCATCATGACGCGGGGCACACCCGATCTGAGCATCACGGTGGTACCGGACTCGGGCACGGGCCAACTCGCGGGAATTACGGGCACCTTCACGATCATTCTGGCGAATGGAAAACATTCGTACGACTTCGAATACACGCTTCCCCAGGCCCAGTGACCGCTTCATTTGCCGCAGAGATTACAATCGCCTGAGTGGCACAAAGCGAGTCATCTCAAGTTTTTGTCGTCCCCAGCGAAGCTTCCGGCCGACGCCTGGATCAATGGCTGGCCGCGCAACTGCCGGATGCCAGCCGCGTGCGCATCCAGCAATTGATCGAACAGAAAAAGATCCTGGTGAATGGAGACCTGCCCAAGGCGTCCTCCCGCTTGCGCGGAGGAGAGGCCATCGAGATCACCGGCGCGGTCACGCTGCCACCGCTCAAGGCCTTCCCGGAAGATATTCCGCTGGATGTGGTGTACGAGGACAGCAGCATCGTGGTGGTCAACAAAGCTGCCGGCATGACGGTGCACGCGGGCTCCGGCAAAGACGAGACCGGCAGCAGGGGAACGCTGGTCAACGCGCTTCTGCACCGCTTCAATCGGCTTTCGCAGCTTGGCGGGGAACTGCGGCCCGGCATTGTCCATCGCCTGGACAAGGAAACCAGCGGGCTGCTGGTTGTGGCCAAGACGGACACAGCGCACCGCAAGCTGGCGCAACAGTTCTCACGAAGGGAGACGCAAAAGACCTACATTGCCCTGGTGCATGGCTGGATGCCGCAGCCTACCGGTACGGTCGCTTCGCCTATCAGCCGCGATAGCGCGCGCCGCGCGCGCATGACCACTCGCCGCAGCCAGGGACGCGAAGCCGTAACGCACTGGAAAACGTTGAAGCAAATTGACGGTCCTTACGGGAAGCTCTCGCTGCTGGAGATCAGGATAGAAACCGGCAGGACGCACCAGATACGCGTGCATCTTTCATCCATTGGGCATCCGGTGGTTGGCGATACGCTCTACGGCGCTCCGCGCGAGATCTGCGCGACCACGGCAAAAGCGAAATCAGCCACCCTGGGAAGAAACTTTCTGCACGCCGCCGCCATCCAATTTAGACATCCAGTTACGGACACGCCCCTTCGATTCGAACAGCCTTTGCCAACTGAGCTTGACCTTTTTCTACAGCAAACTGGCGGAAAGTAATCTGCTCTTCCAGAATATAACGGGAATATAATGGTGCTAATGAAATTTCCCTGCGTACTTGTTTTGTGTGGAGCGCTGCTCGGTTCCACCGGGGGGGCGCAAAGTCAATCTTCCCCGGCGGGCGCCTTGCCGCCGGAAGTCAGCGTGCCGCAGACTGCCGCACCGCCTGTTGCCTCCAACGCACGCGATCCCAAGACCAGCGAGCCCGCGGTCAAAAGCAACGACGAATCTACGGATGATCCACAGCCGGTAGAAACCTATCGCAAAGCCGTGGACCTGGTTCCGGTCATCTTTACCGTGACTGACAAGCACGGCAAGTTTGTAAAAGATTTAAAGCAGGGCCAGTTCAAGATTCTGGACAACAACCGCCCTCCCAAAGAGGTGATCAGCTTTGAATCGCAGACCGACCTGCCTTTGCGAGTTGGGCTGCTGGTCGACGCCAGCAATTCCATTCGCGAGCGGTTCCTGTTTGAGCAACAGGCCAGCGAGCAGTTCCTGCAGGAGATCATTCGCGCGCAAACGGACAAGGCTTTTGTGCTTGCCTTTGACGAGGTCTCCGAGGTAACTCAGGACTTCACCAACGACATTACGAAGCTCAATTCCGGAATCCGCGTCATACGCCCCGGGGGCGGCACCGCCATGTGGGACGCGGTTTACTATGCCTGCCGGGACAAGATGATGAAGGAAAAGAACTCGACGCCCGTGCGCCGGGCGATCATCCTGGTATCCGATGGCGACGACAACCAGAGCCGGGTCTTACGGCAGGAAGCCATTGAGATGGCGCAGCGGGCTGAGGTGATCATCTACACCATCAGCACGAACCTGAGCAACATCCACGATACGGGAGACCATAATCTTCAGGCACTGGCGGACGCCACCGGCGGACGCGCATTTTATCCCTACAAGCTCTCAGATCTCTCGGACAATTTCAACGATATCCAGGGCGAACTCCGCAGCCAGTACTCTATTTCTTACAAGCCGGACGACTTCTCCGCCAATGGCCAGTTCCGCTCCATCCAGATCATTCCAGACAATAAGAAGCTGAAGGTGCGGGCGAGAAAAGGGTATTTCGCGCCGAAAAGATAGGACTGGCCAGGCTGGATATTGCCGGTTAAAACCGGCGAACCGGGAAAGTGGGGCCGGGTCAACCAGCGGGCAAAACGTTGCTACAACCCTCATAAACATTGGGGAAAGCCCTTGGCCCCAGGTGATTGCAAAACCAACTTAGCGTGGTTTGCGCTGATTGCCGCGGATGAAACCTCTACGGCCGAGGACGCAAAGGCCAGCGCCGGCAACGATGGGTAAAACCAGCAGTGTTAACTACCTGGTGAACATTTGCGAAAATGAGGGCAAAGGCTGCAACGCTGTCACATGTTGTTGATAAGCAAGGGAGTTGGCATTGCAAAATTCGTTGCAAAGGCCTTTTTTGTTGCGCACGTTACGAGCAGGGGCGGCGGAAATTCGACACACTTCTCCCGTGGCCCACGACGCCAAGGAAGGACCAGAGTTTAGTTCCGCTGGGCGAACCTTCGGTCTCGACTCAAAATGACAAGCCGGATGGTGCTGCGGTTTTCTTCGCGCAGCACTGCGTTTGTATCGCGAGTGCCGGTACACACGTCTCCCGTTGCGTCGGGCTGTGGCGGCGCCTAAGGGCCGCAGCCGAGGGCGGCTGCGCTCCACTCTTTATATTCAGTTGTCAAAGACCATTGCCGGGACCAATAAAATCCCGGTCGCCCGAGGGCGATCGGCGTATTTCTTACGCCTGTAACCAGCATTACAGCCGGAGTGGCGAGAGTCAATCAAGTGCTGTCACAATGCTGTCAGAGTGACAGCACGTTCGCTGGGTATAACCACCAATCGAGGGAATTAGGTTACAGGGAATAGCAGAAAAACAAACCCAGGACAAATACTGCAAAATCCACTATTTACGGTCGACCCACCGCGAATAGGGAACAGCCTCGCCACCGGTAGAGCCGGATTGAACAAGGCTGTGACTCTCGATCCAGCTTTATCGATGGCGTCGGCAATCGCCGCGATCGCACGTGCCGTGTGTGCTGCCAATCCGACCGAGTAACACGAGAGGATACAGACGGGAGCCAGACTTCTCCCCTCGACGACTCGTGCACCTTTGAGCCGGAGTGAGGATCAAACTCTCACCAAGATTAGTGATGGGGTCAGAGCATCAACTTAGGTCACAAGAGCTGACTCCGACATTCGCATTCGCGAGGGTACGATCAGCCGAGCTTTTGCCGGACGCTCCCGAGGATTTCGTCGGAGAGTGTTGGATTCTTCACTGCCCGCGCCAGTACTACGCCACCGACCATTGCTGCTACCCGGAAGATGCGGATTTATGAGGCTGGTCAAACCAAGGCGGCCGGCCAACACCGCCTTGGTTTTCCAGTCCGTCGTAACTGCCATTGGACCTTGAGAACTTTCACCCAACCCTTACGGATGGAACTCGATGAACGACCGGACGTTGCTGGTTGGGCTGGTCGCTCCCCCAACAGCCCACATGCCACCGCCAGGAATAGTGGTGATGGCAGCGAAGCCGCTGTCTCCGCCACTGAAAGGGTTGGGCACAGAGACCAGGGAAAACGTGCCGTTGACTCCCTGCATTACAAGCGGGTCGTGAAGGTCGGTTGCGGGATTGATGGCCCAACCGACGGCCCAGGTCGAGCCATCGTTGGCGATGGTGACGGCGAAAAGATCGTTTTCGCCGGTTCCCATCGTCGGGGTTGGCTGAATAGCGAGAGTGGCCGGGGAGCCCACGGCGACGTAGCTGGTGTAGGGCGCGGTGTCAGTTTCTTGCTGGCCGACAATCGTTAGCGACGATGCTGCCGTGAGTCCGAGCGGCAGCGCCGAAGCCGACGTATGGGCAGGGGCGGTGACGACGCTCCAAGCTGTTCCATCCCAGTGCTCGATCAGTGCCTGGTTGGGGAATCCAGCGTTGGCCCGCTGGCCGATGGCGTAGACGTTATTCGAAGCCAGCGCTTTGACGGCAAACAACTGATTGCCGTGCGTGCCCGGATCGACGGTGTCGACCACCGACCATTTCGAACCGTCCCAGTGTTCTGCGAGGGTGTGCCAGAGATCGTTGGCATCCTGGAAAGCGCCTACGGCCCAGACGTCGGTGTCGCTAATGGCCGCAACGCCATAGAGGATGTTCTGCTGGTCGCCGGGATTGGGGCTCGACACCACCGACCATTCGGCGCCGTCAAAGTGCTCGATCAGCGTGTGCTGGTGGAATTTGCCGTTGATGAAATCGCCGACAGCCCAGGCTTTCCCGGGACCCGGCATGGAGACGGCTTGCAGGATGTTCTGCTGGTCGCCCACGTTGGGCAGAGGGATAGCGACCCAGCGAATTCCGTCAAAATGTTGCGCCAGCGCGTTAAGCACGCCGTTGGCGGTGGGAATAAATGCGCCCACGGCCCAAACGTCTGTGGTGGAAGCGGCGGAAACGCCTGCCAGTACATTGTCGTTCGTACCGAAGTTGGGGGTCGTGACCTGGGTCCAGCCCGTGAGACCAGTCAGCGAGACAGCGGGGCCGTTCTTGACTGTTCCCTGTTTCGAGATCATGTCATTACTGGTCGGGAAGTCAAACGGCGCCGGCAGGGTGGGAACGGTCATGGATCCGGTGATAGTAAACAGAGCGGTCATCAGGTTGGCGGTGCAGGCGTTGGCCAGACAGGGGAGGCCGAACGTCTGCTGGAGCGACGCCAGCAGAGAGAAGTGAGTGAGGCTGGTTTTGTCCTTCACTCCGCGCGGTCCGTGGCTGGTGATGACGATGGTCGCGACCAGACCGGTGGGGGTGTTGCCTTCGTCGAAAGTAATGACGATGGCGTTGTTCCCGGCCAGCCACATCGAAGAAGAGGTGATCGCGTTCACCAGGCTGCCGACAAAGGCGTCGCCTCGCGCGATCAAAAAGCTCTGCTGCACAGACGAGGTTGCGCCGGAGTCCACGCACCACGGCGGAGCACCGTGCATGTCGTCGCATTCGTCGGGGACGATGTAACTGAAGTTCGAAACGGTTCCCGCCTCAAGATCCTCAGCCAATTGCGAGAAGGGGAACATCTTGCCGAACTCCGTCGGGTTCTGCATGTTGGCAAAATTCACGATCCCGTTGTGCTTGGCCACGTATTGGGTATCGGCATCGGGAATGCCGAGGCATTTATCGGGATAGCAGTAGCCGCGATACCCGGGGTAAGGCATGTTCTGGAAGTAGCCTCGCCAAGTCTTACCCGCGGCTTCGAGCTGAGTCATCAGGTTCGAGGCGTTAATGGTTTGTCCCGGAAACCAGTACGGGTCGTCTGTGGTGAGGCCAAAGGTGTCACCGCCCAGCATAGCGACGTAATTGGGCTCGCTGGGATCGCCAACCCCGGAGTAGTTCGTCGCCAGGCCGTAATCGTTCGCCAGCGCGTTCAGGATGGGCGCATCCGCGTTGCCAAGGATCGCTGCTTTAGGTTCGCTTTCCATCACCAGAAGGAAAACGTGGTCATACTGCGGGAAGGTCGTTTGCGCCTGCATTTTAGGCGCCGGTGCGCCGAAAACCAAGCACAAGGAAACAACTCCGCATAGAAGACGCGTGGACAGATGATTTTTCCAGCTATTCATAGAAGTTCCTTTCTTACAGGCAGTTTTTCGTCGTCGAAGGGGGCGATACCGTGAAGAAACGGCGGTTGACTGGACCCGGAAAGTCGTTTGAAGGTGAGGGCCAAACTGCGACGCAACATCTCACGGGGCACAAGAAATTTCCTTTCTGGTGTGATTTCCAGGCGAAGCGGCGGTTCCGCAAGACTTCTGGCTTAGAGAATAGCAAGACAAGGCTGCCGCGCAGGTTACGCGCGCGTGAAGATTGAATGAAATTTTCTTGCTGTCGCGGATTTGGAGTTTCCCAAAACGGAACGTCCGCAGTTTATCGAGCTCTACGCGACGGGCTTAAGCGTGCGAGGACTCCCCCCAAATAGTCATTCTTGTTGCAGTTTGCCCTTTTGCTTTTTGTATCGGCCGTGAATATGGAAAGTCTGTGGCTACCAAAGCGATTCGAAGACGCGTTAGGGTTGTAAGCAAGGAAATCTTAGGCAATGAATGCAATATAATTTGGCTCGTCTTGTGCAGAGGAGAACCAAGGGAGTGAACCCCTAAGTTAGGTCGAATGTAGGTAAATTTGTAGCTGTCAAAGCTTCAGCGAGCCACAAAGTTCAACAGTCTTCAACGGGCAGCTCGCAACAGGTTCAATATCAATCAGTTAAGAATCGCGAATTTCAATAGACTTCAATAAGAGCTGGACTCTGGTTCGGGACCAGGGGCTCCCACCTATAGTCGGAGTTTGCGACCATTGCCCGCCGTCTTGTCGCTCCGGGTTTTCTCAGGTGGACCGTTCTGCAGGATCGTTTGACAGGTCAGTTCGAAAGCCGTGGCTAAAGCCAAATTCTATTAGAGCCGTGGGTCGCACAGGCTGAAGCCTGCACTTGCACTCCTGAAGGAGTGGGCTTCCACCAATAAGCGACAACAAGCTGAAAGATGGTTTAATCTACGGTTCGAGCAGACATCGGGAATCACTGCTTGTCTTTTTCCCAGCAAACGGTAAAGAAGCTGTGAATACGCATTTTGTAATTAGAAGCCGAATGGCGGTTACGATCGCGAGAGGCCGTGGAGCCACTGCTCAATCGTCCTCTCTACGGCGTCGCGTTCTCCATCTGATGGAGTCAACAGCGGTCGGGCAACCTTGAATTGGAAGAGCGCCAGGATGAGGGTGCGGGAGGCGACGGCGGCGGTGGCGCGGGGCACTCGCATCTCCTTCTCCAGGCGCCGGGAAAGAACGCCCATGATCTCATCCAGAGGCTGGTAAGCCATCCTGCTCCATTGTTTGTTTTCCGAGAGACCGGCCTGCATGAGCAGCCGCGCTGCGTTTATCGATAACGTGGAATACCAGCGGCGCACGGCCAGACTGACCAATTCAGGGAAGTCGCCTTTCTCCTCTTCTCCTGCAAGCACCATCAGGAACTGGGCGGGAGACAACAGTTGTTCTTTCACGGCGACGAGGCAGCGTTCGAAGAGCTGGTCTTTAGTAAGGAAGAGGCGGTAGATGGACGGCTCGGTGACATCGGCATGGAGCGCGATCTCGCGGGTTGTAGCAGACGTCGCAGCCCATGGGCAGGCCCAGCAGCTTGCCCATGAAGTGGTCTTCCAGGCCGGCGCGGATGATCTGGCGCTCGTCATAGAGATATTCCGGACCAATAAACCCGACAACACTGTTCACCAGAAACGGCTCGAAGACGCGGGCCACGCCGTAGGCGCGGGCTTCCAGAGTTAGCTGGTCGACGCCGTGATGGGCCTCGGCGGAGAGAGCGCTGCCTTGGCCTGTTTCAAAATACATTACGTTCGGGCGATTGGATGGTACAGCTGTCGAGTGATACGGCGCTGCAGCAATCGGGTCATCGGGTGGTCGGGTCACCACCACCCCAGCACGTCCAACAGCAAGCGCGCCGGGGGCTCCGGTTATCGGGTCATCGGAAAGAACAGCAGATCCCTCTCCCGTTTGCGCGGGATCGGAATGGCAAAATCTTTGAGCATGGTGCTCTAAGACACGCTCGCGGCCTTCACGGAGCATGTTCAGGGTTACGCCGAAGCTGTGGTTGGCGGCTTCGGTTCCGGCTATGGATTGGAATAGCAGGTCAGGGGGGCTCCACGGTTCAGTGCTGCCAGTTGGGTGGAGATGTGCGCCAGGCAGCAGGCTTGCGTGGGAATGTTGTAGGCGGTGATCAGGCGATCCAGAGCATTGAGAATGTTGCCGACGGTCTCCACCGAATCGGTGGCGGGATTTACGCCAATCACAGCGTCGCCACAGCCGAAGAGCCGGCCATCCAGGGAGGAGAGCAGGATTCCGCCAAGATCGTCGGCGGGATGATTGGGTTGCAGACGGATGCCCAGGACGCCATGCTCGCCCATGGTGTTGCGGCAACGGGTGATGACGCGAATCTTGGCTGCGGCCAGGACCAGGCCTTTGTTGCTCATGAGCTTGGCTACGGCGGCGGCGATTTCCGGAGTGATGGCCCAGTGCAGGCGCTTGAGTTCCTGCTCGTCCGTTTCGTCGCGCAGGATGAAGTCGCGAAATTCGCCTACGGTCATGCTCTTGATGGAAGCGAAGTTCTGCCGGTCGTGGGTCTCGAGGATCAGGCGAGTGACGTCGTCTTTATCGGGATCGATGAGCGGGTTGACGACGATCTCGGAGAGTGGCAGATTGGCCAAGGCGCAC
The DNA here is from genome assembly GCA_036522115.1 of Candidatus Angelobacter sp. Taxonomy (GTDB): domain Bacteria; phylum Acidobacteriota; class Terriglobia; order Terriglobales; family Acidobacteriaceae; genus Angelobacter. The sequence continues at coordinate 5,362 of DATDGL010000064.1, read as the reverse complement.
TTGGCGGCTACGCGCTCCTGCTCGGAGCGGGCAGCGATGCCGGCGAGTTGGTCGCCGGATTTTTCTTCATTAGCTCTTGCGAATAGCTCGCGTAAATCGCGCACTCGAACATTATCGAACAAAATCTCCCACGGAGACACGGGGCCACTGAGAAGAAAGAATCAATAACAAGAATAAAAAAGCAACATCAACCCCAACAGCTTTAACCACAGAGGTCACAGAGGGGCGCTGAGGAAGAGCGTAAGACGCAAAAACCAAGAGCCAAAGGCCAAGAGCTACGGGCTTGCGCCTTCCTATTTTGCCAAAACGGGAGCCCCGGATTGAGCCAGCACCGCTTTGGCGTTGCGAATTCCGGCCTGGATGGTTTGTTCCCAATCCAGGTGAGGAACCGGCGAGTTGGCGGCGGTTTCGAAGAATTTCAGGGCGTCCTGGGGACGTTGCAGATTCGAGAGGCAGATTCTGCCGGCGGCCACCTGCGACATGAAACTCTGGCGATCGGCCGGGTAGGCAGCGGCAAGCTGCTGGTATTCATTCAGAGCAAGGTCAAAATTCTTCAGGTTCTCAGCGGCGCGGCAGAGGTCAAACCAGAGATTCGCCGGTATCTTTTCTGAACTGGTATTCCGTATTTCCTGGAAGCATTGCCAGGCCAAATCCCATTCCCGCGCCTTCAAGTGCAGCGCACAGAGCGCCAAATTGGCTTCACGGAAGGCGGGCATGTCGCCTTTGCGGAAGCAGATCTGTTGCAGCAGATTAAACGCGTCCACTGAATCGGGATGGGACGCCGCAAAGCCCTCTAACAGCACCCTGGCTTCATCCAACTGTCCCTGCTCCATCAGGTCGGTTGCCTGATCGATGGCGGGATCGCAGGTCCATGAGGTTTTCTGCTCGATGGCCTTATTCACTTTGTGCTCGAGATGGGAGAAGCGCAGCGCAGAGGCCACCAGTCCACCCATGACGAAGCCGCCTACATGGGCCCAGTGAGCAACGGGGCTGGAGGTCCCATAGAGGCTTGCGTAAAACATCTCCGTGAGCAGCCATAGCGGGAGCAGCCAGTAAGCGGAGGCTTTGAAGCGGTAGCGAACGAAGAACAGGAAGGACATCTCGATCTTCATTTTGGGGAAACGCACCAAAAAGGCGCCCATGAGTCCGGCTACAGCGCCGGAGGCGCCGATCAAAGGCCTCATGCTCTCAGGATTGGTCCAGGCATAGAATTGCAGCGCCGCGGCCCCGGCGACAAGGTAGAAAACGATGTAGACAATCCGGCCCCAGGTATCTTCCAGGACGAAGCCGGCCAGCCACAAGAACCACATGTTCCCAATCAGGTGCAACCAACTGCCATGCAGGAAGTTGGCGGTGAGGTAAGTGAACGGCGCGCGTTCCGAGGGAATGAAGCCGTAGTGCAGGGCGGGGACAGAGGCGCGCAATTCCAAATATTGCTGATTGAGAGAATCCATTTCCCCCTGGAGGGTGTCAGGATTTGTGATCTCCCTGATTTCGGCCTCCCAGGCGTCTACCGGCGGACGCTTTTGATCCTTAAGCATGTCCCAGAATTGTGGAGCGCGCTCGCGAAAATAGCTGACCAGGTGCTGCGTGCCGGGCGACATGTTCAATTCCGGATGCTCGGCGGCAAGGATGAGGATATGACCAGGCACCTCCGCTATGAGCTTGATGGATGGCTGTTGTACCGCGTAATGGGTAAAGAGAAAGACAACGATATTGACGGCGATCAGGCCAAGAGTGACGACCGGCCAGCGGCGGGCCGACATATTTTCATGCCGGATTGGGAGGAACATATAGCCTCCTGAATGAAAGTACTGGCCACGGTGTGGGAGTTGGCTCAGTCTACTTGTTCATCGGGTGGGGGCGGGCATTACAAAAGTAATTAGCAGTTGGTAATGAGTAGGCAACAGGCCACAGGCAATAGGGGAACAGGGAAAAGCAACACCAACAGCAACACCTTGAACCACAGAGAGCACAGAGGAACAAGGCAACAGGAAAGAGCAACATCAAACCCAAAACCCTTTAGCCGCAATACTGTTCACTTAGGAGATTTCGGAACCTTTTGAGTTAACGGCTGCGCAAGGTCCCTCCGATTTACCCCCGCTAACGCGTGGGTAAACCCGCGGGATGACGAAACTTTTTTTCGCGTCCTCGTTAAGTGAACAGTATTGCCTTTAGCCGCGAATCCACGGCAAGCCGGGACAGGTCAACGCGAATCAAGCCAAAAGCAGGGGCCAAGGGTTTAAACAGCCGAACGCCAGCCATTTAGAACTGGACAGTAATAACTTGTTTCCTCACAATGCTGAACAGAAAACAAACAAAGGTGTATCCATGACCAGGAAAATAGTGAGTGCTTGCGTGGTTTTGGCGTGGCTCGGGTTGCAATTGTGCGCAGCACAAAGCAGCAGCAGATTCCTCTCTCCGTTCGGATTGACAACGGCTGAAAACAACAGCGGATTCCTCGCTCCGCTCAGAATGATAACGGGAAGCGCCCAAGAGACAACTGGCGCCGCGCCGGCGCCAGACTCCGCCCGCATGGTGGGAGAGTGGAACGGCACATTGGATGCCGGAGGGAACAAGCTGCGGCTGGTGCTGAAGGTCAGCAAGGGCAAGGACGGCAAGCTCACCGCGACCATCGACAGCCCGGACCAGAACGTAAATGACATACCGGTCAGCTCGGTTGAGCAGACGGGAGATGACGTCAAACTGGAGCTGAGTGGAATCGGGGCGTCGTTTGCAGGCAAGATGAATGCCGCGGGATCGGAAATCAGCGGCAACTGGAAGCAGAGTGGAGCCTCGTTTCCCCTGGTGTTGAAACGCGCAACAGCGGCGGGCAAGGCGGAAGAGCCCAAGGGCCTCCCAGCAAGCCTGGCCGGTTTTGAAGACGAAGCTACTTTTTTCCTTATCCTGAATGACCAGCGGCTGGGAGTGCTGAAGTCGTCGTGGAAAAAGGACGGGAGCTTCGATAACTCCGCGACCATTAACTACGCCGGTCAAACGGTGCAAGGCACGATGAAGATCGCCCCTGATGCTGAAGGACGCTGGGCGAAGATCGTGATTGAAGCGCCCACCGGCACCATTTCCTTGACTCGCGAGGGCAGCAAGGTCACGCGGACGATGAAGGAAAAGACCACCACCTGGGAAACCAGGGAGGGAGTGCTGTTGTTTGACAACAACGCGCCCTCACTCATAAGCATGGCCCTGCGGTCCTATGACCGCAAGAAAGGCGGTGAGCAGAAATTTCCGGTGATGTTGGCTATCGGAGCGCCGTTGGAGTTGACGCTCGAAGCCAAGGAGACATCGGACCGCAGCGTAGCCGGCAAAGACCTCTCACTCACAAAATTCCTGTTTGGGCTGCCTGGGGTGGACCTCTATGCCTATGCCGACGGTACCGGCAAAATCTATCTGGTAGACGTGCCGGCGCAGAAGGCAGCTTTCGTGCGTGAAGGCTACGAAGGGTTGCGCAAGGCGGAAGCGGTCGACCCGCTGCTTTCCGCTCCGAAGTATGACGTTCAGATCGACCGGGGCGTGAGCGTGCCCATGCGGGATGGAGTGAAGCTCTCGGCAGATATCTACCGTCCGCAAGGCGTGGAGAAGGCGCCCATCATCCTGGTGCGTACGCCTTATAAGAAAGAGATGGGAGAATTGCAGGCGCAGTTCTATGCGCGTCGTGGATACGCTTTTGTGGTGCAGGATTGCCGCGGGCGGTTCGGTTCATCCGGCGTGTGGGAGCCGTTCGTGAATGAATCCAAGGACGGGTACGACAGCATCGAGTGGCTGGCGAAGGAGCCCTATTCGAATGGCAAGGTGGGAATGATTGGCGGTTCGTACCTGGGCTGGGTGCAGTGGTGGGCGGCGGGAATGCATCCTCCACATCTGGTCACGATGATTCCCAACGTGTCGCCGCCAGACCCGTTCTACAACGTTCCTTACGAATACGGAGCATTCTTCCTGTGGGGCGACATCTGGTGGGCGGACCTGGTGGAGAGCGGGGCAACGGCAGACCTCTCCGGCGTGGCGCTCAGCAAGCTTGGAGACAAGAAATATTCCAAGCTGCTGCGGGCGCTTCCGGTAATCGACCTGGACAAGGCAGTGCTGGGCAAAGAGAACGTGTATTGGCGCAAGTGGATTGAACATCCGACGGATGACCCCTACTGGCGGCCGGCAGATTTTCTTGATCGCCTGAAAGACGTGAACATCCCGGTATTCCACCAGTCAGGATGGTTTGATGGGGACGGCATCGGCAGCAAGCTGAACTACATGAAGATGGAGCAATACAAGCATTCCTACCAGAAACTGACACTGGGTCCGTGGGGCCACACCGATACGGCGGGAAGAATGATTGGAGAGCGCGATTTTACAGAGAGCGCGATCATCGACCTGCAACGCGATTACCTGCGCTGGTTCGACCACTGGCTGAAGGGCGTGGACAACGGCATTGATAAGGAACCGCTGGTCAGCGTGTTTGTGATGGGCTCCAACAAATGGCTGCACGGGCAGACTTATCCGCTGGAGATTACGCAGGCGCAGAAGCTCTACCTGACGAGCAACGGGCAGGCCAATACGGAAAAGGGCGATGGCAAGCTTACCTTTGATGCGCCATCGGACAATGCGTCCGCGGACCACTATACCTATGATCCTGGCGATCCGACACCCGAGCCGCGCTTCTACGAAGAATCAGAGGAAAACGAAAAGAAGGTGCGCACGGCGGAGGAGCGCAAGAAGGAAGCCAAGGCCTATCACCACAAGGTCACCGAAGAGCGCAAAGATATCCTGGTGTACCAGACGGAGGTGCTGACCAAACCGCTCACGTTTGCGGGGCCGATTTCAGCGGTGCTCTCCGCGTCTTCTTCCGCCCGCGATACAGACTGGTTTATGAGCCTGATGGAGGTAGATAAAGACGGAGAAATCTTTCCCCTGGTGCAGGGGAGAATTCGCGCGCGGTACCGCAAGTCCATGCAGACGCCGGAATTTCTCAAGCCCAATGAAGTGTATGAATACACGCTGGATCTGTGGCAGACGGGCATTACCATTCCGGCGGGATCGCGGCTGAGAGTGGAGGTGGCCAGCGCGATCTTCCCGTTGTTCTCGCGCAATCTGAATACCGGCGGGCATAACGAGACGGAGACGAAATACGTTTCGGCGCAGCAGACGATTTATCACGATGCCAAGCACCCGTCGTACGTGCTGCTGCCCGTGGTGACGGAGCGGCAATTAGCCCATGCGACCGCACCGTGAGGAGATTGCCAAAATTGAAAGGCAAGCCCAACACCTTCACCGCAGAGGGCGCAGAGGCGCGCAGAGGAAAACCATGGTGAAGACATTTGATAATTGAGTAATTTGGTATTGGGTAATTTGAAAG